>NZ_PJBZ01000054.1 GCF_002835995.1 Psychromonas sp. Urea-02u-13
TATATCGATCTTGATGCGCAAGAACTTGCTGAAATTGAAGCGATTCAAGCTGCTATTGAAGAAAATGATGAACCGATTGAAGATGTTGAAACCGCTGCCGGTGAAACTGGTGACGGTGGGAGCTCTTCTGCGGTAGACTTCTCTCGTGATGGTGCTGAGACACAAGCAAGTTCTGATTTTCAAACGGAAGGTTTTGACTTTGCTTCGCAGAATGTTGAAATAACAGATAATAGTGCCTTACAACTTGCTGTTACAACTGAAATTATCGAGCCACAGCCTCAACCAGACACAACGGTGATTGATCAGGACATTAGCTACGCCGAGAATCAAAGTGTTGATGCGGTTGTTGGCACACTTAAAGCTAATGCGGATGTCGCGAGTTACACGTTTGAAAATGGTGGAAAAATCACTGCGGATGGTTATTACACGATTAACAATGCCGGGCAAATCACCATCACGGCAGTGGGTGCTGCAGCCCACGTGAATAATTTTGAACAAGATGACAATGATAACAGCGGTGACTATGTGGTTATTGCCAAAGACACGGCATTAAATGAAACCGAATTTACGCTGACTTTAGCGGAAAGTGATATTGATGAGATAGCGCCAAGTGTTGTCGCTCAAACGGTCACTTACGCAGAAAATCAAGTATCGGGCGCGGAAGTGGGCTCATTAGCCGAGAATACCGATGTTGCAAGTTACGTGTTCAAAGACAGCAATAGCCAAACCTCAGAAGATGGTTTTTACAGCATCGACAATGCGGGCAAGATTACGATCACCGACGCAGGTGCAACCGCCACGTTAATGATTTTGAAGCGGATGATAATGGCAACAGCGGTGACTATGTGGTTATTGCCAAAGACACGGCATTAAATGAAACCGAATTTACGCTGACTTTAGCGGAAAGTGATATTGATGAAACTGTAAACGAACCCCCTATCGCCAAAGATGATGGCCTAAGCACAGAAATATTTTTAACTCTGAAGATGCTGGTTATAGCAATACGTTAATCGCATATTCAGTGATCGATGGCGTTGCAACTGATCCAGTGGTTGTTATTGCAAATACTAATTCAGCAACGGCTAGTGATAGCAACCCAATAATGACTATTGAAGGAAAGGATGTTCAGTTTATTCTTGTTGCAAAAGGTGGTGATACCTGGAATGGCTTTGAAAATATAGAATTAGGTTTTAATGTGGATGGGAAGTTAACTGCAGATGGTGTTGTTATAAGCAGTCATGTTTATTACCAAGACCATACGTTAAATGAGGGCAATGAAGATTACTTTGATGAAACTGATAATGGGACTGGCACTAGCTTTACCATTGGTATTGAAGATACACCGAGCGGTGATGATGATTATAATGATTTAGTTATTACGATAAATCAAACATCAAAATATGTAACAAACGAAGACACAGCTATCACAATTGATGCCTTAAATAACGACAGTGATCCAGATGGCGATTTGTTAACAATAACTCATATTCAGGGACAGAGTGTTACAAATGGTTCGGTTGTTAGTGTGTCTGATTCAGGTGGTGTATTACTCGGTAATGCAAAATTGGTTGATGGCAAGATTTTGTTTACACCTGTCGATTCATTGCAATCATTAAACGTTGGTCAAAACCAAGAAGTCAGTTTTCAATACACTGTCAATGATCGTATAGATGGCACTGGTGAGTCAGATACTGCGATGGTTGACCTAATTGTGAGTGGTTTAAATGATCCCTCAATTATTGAAGGTGATGATAATGGATCTGTAACGGAAAACGTTCAGATAGAAATTGTCAATGGTACATATGTCCTTTCGGACAATGGAAAATTAACTGTTTCTGATATAAACAATAATGACTCTCCAATATTTACTACTAATGTCACTTTCAACAATAACTTATCTGATAATAATTCAGCTTTAGGTCAGCTTGTTATTAGTAGCGATGGGACTTGGAATTATCAAGTAGATAACATTGAAGTACAGTATCTTGATAAACATGAAACGGTGACTGAGGTTTATACAGTTCGATCGGAAGATGGTTCGGCACATGATATTACTATCGTGATTAACGGTGCAGCTGCAAGTGATGGTGTAGATACTTTACCAATATTAAATGGTGGTACGTTAAATGATACTTACCGAGTTTTATTTGGAGAATATTGGTCGGCAAATCAGAATAACCTTCAAGTTGACATTGGTGGAAATCAGACAATTTCTTTCACAAAACCGGATGGAACTTTTGTTTCTGACTTTAAAACAGGCAGTATTGAATTTACTAACTCAGCCCAGATAATATCTAGTGGCTCTGGAAATGACCATGTCGAAACGGGTGCTGGAAATGATATTATTTACGCAGGAGAGACAGGAAGTTCAGGTTATGAAAGTGACGATGACTTAGAAAACTCAGTTGAGACATTAAAGGCTACAAGTACTATGTCAAGTGATTTAGATACCATAGTTACACCATATTAGTAGTTACTAGTTGAAGACGTGAGTTCTAATAAAGTTGATGTAGTAAATGCCGGAAGTGGTGATGATATTATATACGGTCAATCAGGCTCTGATTTATTATATGGCCATACTGGAAACGATTATATTGATGGCGGTAGCCACAATGATGGTCTCCGTGGTGGTTTAGGTCACGATACGTTAGATGGCGGAACGGGTAATGACGTATTGCGAGGTGATGCTGGAAATGACTGTCTAATTGGTGGACTAGGTAACGATATCTTAACCGGTGGCGGTGAAAAATACGGTAAGAATGTGTCAGATGCAGATACTTTCATCTGGAAGTCTGATGATGTAGATGGTGGAACGGATCACATCACTGATTTTAAAGTTGATGAAGATAAATTGGATTTCAGCCAACTATTACCTAGCACGACAAGTTTAGGAAGTTATTTAGTCTTTTCTTATGAAAATAGCAGCACTGTTATCTCAATATACGTAAATGGGCTTGGATCTGATTTAAGCCAGACAATTATTTTGGATGATATTAGGTTAGATGGTATTAAAAAAGATGGTAGCGTTGATCAAGCCAAAGTCATTGAAAACTTAACGGATAGCCTGATTGTAGACGTCTCTACTTCGACTGCGGCCGAAGTGCTTACTGCATTACAATATCCTGTTGTTGAACCGTTAGAGGCTCTAGCGGCAGAGCCTGTTGTTGAACCGTTAGAGGCTCCGGCTGCAGAGCCTGTTGTTGAGCCAGTAGAGCTACTGTTTAATGAGATTTCCGGCACTAATGGTCCTGACCGATTAATTGGTACTGAGCAAGCTGATATAATCGACGGAGGGAAAAAAGCTGATACATTAATTGGTGGAGAAGGTAGTGATATACTTATTGGTGGCAAAGGCCAAGATACTTTAATTGGTGGTTTAGATGCTGACACCTTTGTTTGGTTAGACGGTGATACTGGAGTCGATCATATTAAAGACTTTGCACTTGATGAAGGCGATGTGATTGATATCAGTGATCTTTTGCATATCAGTAATGGCGATAACCTGAATGATTTCTTAGACTTTGAAAGTAATGGTCAAGACACTACAATAAGTGTACATGCAGATGGTAATGCTGAAATAACACAAACGATTGTATTGGATGGGATAGACCTCGGCAGCAATGATGTCACTATCATAAATGATTTGCTAACAGGTGGTCATCATGGTGCTTTATTTATCGGAGAGAACGCCAGTGTTGATACTGATATCTTGTTAATTACTATTCCCGAGGACCATGCGTAAAAGTAAGTAGGGACTAGCGTTTCGATAGCCTGTCACGATGAAAGCAAAACAATATGCTTTCATCGTTTTTATAGAATAGGTAACTTCTCCCTATCTCTCACTTATTGTATATTTTATCTTTTATTAACCTCCATAATGCATATAACTCTTTATAAGTTATATACTTGTAAAAATCACACTGACTCGAGTATTCAAATGTCATCAGCACAGGCACAATGGACTATTAACGCTTCACAGCGTATCAGCGAAGACCCTTTATTAGATTGCTTAGTTTTACTAAGTGAGCACTTTGGTAATCCTTGCTCTGCTGAAGCATTAGCTGCCGGACTGCCATTAACCAGTAGTGTGCTTTCTCCTGAATTATTACCACAAGCAGCCATGCGTGCAGGCCTAAGTGCGAAGTTAAGTCGTAAAAGCCTCGATAATATTCCGCAGATGTTACTGCCTTGCATTTTGATGCTTAAAGATCAAAAAGCATGCGTTTTACAATCCTTAGATATTAAAGAAAATAAAGCGGTTATCTCACTACCTGAAACAGGCGGAGAAGAGCTGTTAACTATTGAAGAGCTAGAGTCTGTTTATGTCGGTTACTTATTTTTAATTAAACAGAAATACCATGGCGATCGTGATTTTGATGTACATATAGGTAAGAATGAAAAACATTGGTTATGGGATACCATTCGGGAATCTGCTCCTATCTATCGTGATGTGATTATCGCATCAATATTAGTGAATATATTTGCCTTGGTATCCCCGTTATTAGTAATGAATATTTACGATAAAATTGTACCTAATTTAGCCTTCGAGAGCTTATGGGTACTTGCTGTTGGCGCCTCTATTGCTTATACCTTTGATTTTATTCTTAAGCAACTCCGCTCATACCTGATTGATGTTGCCGGTAAAAAAATAGATATCCAAACCTCTTCAAAATTGTTTGCCAAAGTGATTGGTATTTCATTAGCCAAACGTGCACCGAGTGTTGGTGGTATGGCGAGGCAACTTGGTGAGTTTGATAGTGTACGAGAATTTTTATCATCCGCTACGGTGACGGCATTAGTTGATTTACCCTTTGCTTTCTTATTTGTATTTATTATCTACCTTGTAGCGGGGGATTTAGCGATTTTCTCGGTCATCGCAACCGTACTGATATTGGGTTATGCATTACTTGTACAATCGCGATTACGTCATGCAATTGAAGAGAGCAATAAGTTCTCTGGTCTGCGACATGGGCATTTAGTTGAAAGCCTTTCATCGCTTGAATCAATTAAAGCGAATGGTGCTGAAGGTGTTGTACAAAACGCATGGCAGCAGATGTTAGGGCACACTTCGAACTGGCAACTTAAATCAAAAATCATTACTAACTCAGTGGCAAACGTTTCTAGTTTCATTGTGCAGATGGTGGTTGTCGCAGTTATCGTATTAGGCGTTTATCGGGTTTCCGATGGGCTTATTTCAATGGGCGGAATTATTGCCGCGGTAATGCTCTCTAGTCGTGCTGTTGGACCAATGGCTAAAATTGCTTCTTTAATGATGCGTTATAATCAAACTGTGACATCATTGAGACAGCTTGATGGCATCATGGAACAAGAAGGTGAATTTGAAAATAAAGGCCACCTTGCAAGCCGTACTAAGCTTGAAGGTAATATTGTTATGGAGCATGTTACTTTTACTTACCCTGATATAGAAAAGTCTGCGTTATATCCGCTATCACTTAAAGTAAAACCGGGTGAAAAAATTGCGATTATCGGTCGTAACGGTTCAGGTAAAACAACCCTTGCCAAGCTACTCTTAGGGTTGTTTCAACCAAACCAAGGCAGCATTCGTTACGATGGTTTGCATCAAGGACAAATTCATCCGAGTGATCTTCGCCGTAATATTGGTTACTTACCACAGGATATCGTGCTGTTTCACGGGTCGATCAAAGACAATATTCTATTTGGTACTAAACAGGTTACCGAGTACCAGTTAATCCGCGCGGTTCAACTATCCGGTGTGAGTCTGTTTACTGATATGGAATCGCAAGGATTAGAGTTACAAGTTGGTGAAGGAGGGCAATCACTTTCTAGAGGGCAAAGACAAGCGGTTGCATTAGCGCGTGCTATTTTGAATGATCCACAGATGTTGCTATTAGATGAGCCCACAGCCAGTTTAGATGCACGTGCTGAAAAACTGTTTATCGAATCGATGAAGCAGACTGCACATCACCGTACACTCTTTTTAATCACCCATAAAATGCATCTGTTGCAGTTAGTGGACCGTATTATTGTGCTTGATAAAGGGCATTTGGTCGCAGATGGTGATAAAGATGCAATATTAGACAAACTCAAAAATGGACTATTAAACAGTGCTCCTAAACAGAGGACTCAGGTATGAAAATAAGTAAACAAGATTTAGAAATGGCAGATGATGTTTACGGTGCTATTTTAACGCAAACGCCAACGGTGCACCGTTTAACTATTTGGTCTATGGCTGCACTTTTTACCTGTTTTATTGTTTGGGCTTATTACGCAGAGCTTGATCGTGTAACACGTGGAGAAGGCAAAATAATCCCCTCTTCACAGGTACAAATTATTCAAAGTCTTGATGGTGGTATCTTACAAGAGCTTTACGTGAAAGAGGGCATGCAGGTAACCAAAGGGCAAATTATTGCACGTATTGACGATACACGTTTTCGCTCTGATATGGCGCAGCAAACACAAGAAGTAGATTCTCTACGTGCTAATATTATCCGTTTGCGATCGGAATTAAGTCATGTCTTAGTGGCTGATGTGGCGGCATGGCAGCTACAAGTGAAAATAAAAAAAACACAATTACAGTTTCCGGATGACTTAAATAACAACTCTCCAGAGCTGGTTGCGCGTAACCAAGATGAATATAATACTCGGTTAAACAATCTTGAAAATAAAGTTGCTATTCAAGGCCAGCAAATTAAACAGCGTGAACAAGAAGTTAAAGAGCTCACCTCTAAGATCTGGACCCTTAAAGGCAGTTTGAAATTGGCAAATCGTGAACTAAAATTAACTATTCCTTTGGCCAAGAAAAGAATTGTTCCTGAAGTTGAGTTGTTAAAGTTACAGCGCACCGTTAATGATATTAAAGGTGAACTAAGTGCCTTACGTTTGTTAAAACCAAAAGTACAATCATCTTTTGAAGAAGCGGTACTCAAACGTCGAGAAGCAGTTTTTAAATTCCGTACAGAGGCACGAGCTCAACTCAATGAGTTCCAATCTAAACTTTCCCGTCTTAATGAAGCACAGGTCGGCGCACAAGATAAAGTCAGTAAAGCACTGATTATTTCACCGGTTGTTGGCACGGTTAAAATACTGCACAAAACCACCTTGGGTGGAGTCGTCAAACCGGGGGAAGTATTATTAGAAATTGTGCCATCGGAAGATAAATTGTTAGTAGAAGCAAAAATAATTCCTAAGGATATCGCCTTTCTATACGTCGGTTTACCTGCAGTGGTAAAAGTTACAGCCTATGACTTTACCCGATACGGGGGACTTGAAGGTGTTGTTGAGCACATTAGTGCTGATACTACACAAGACGAAGAGGGTAACAGTTTTTATATTATAAGAGTGAGAACAACTGAATCAAGCATGCACAGTAGGGACAATAGAGAGATGCCAATCATTCCTGGGATGATGACCAGTGTTGACGTAATGATCAGTAAACGAACAGTGCTGGAATATATTTTGAATCCTCTTTTAAGGGCGAAAGAACTCGCGCTCAGGGAGTATTAAGAATGGAACATAGTGATGGAGATATTATGAAAAAAACCTATTTCAAGTTAATAAAAAAAACGGTACTAGGGCTATTGTGTAGTGCAATATTTTTACCTACTGCAGTAAACAGTCAATCTCTCGAACAAGCGGTGGCGTTTACCTTTGATACGCACCCTGAGTTACGTGCTGCTTACACACGTTTTAAAGTAACTGAAAAACAGGTTGAGCAAGCTGAAGCTGGCTATTGGCCAACGATTGATGCTACCGCAGGTATTGGATATGAGTATACCGATAGTCCAGGTACACGACGCACGGGTTTAGCTGGAGGTGATGATACCGAAGAGCTTCCTCGACGTGAAGTCGGTTTAAGTTTAAAACAGGAACTCTTTAGTGGTTTTCATACCAGTAGTGAAGTTGACCGTACGAGTTACGCAACGAGTGCAGAGCAGTGGCGTTTATACAGCATTGCAGAAGATTTAGCGCTTGAAGTGAGTAAAGTGTATATCGACCTGATTAAAGCTGAAAAATTAGTCTCGCTTTCGGAGAAAAATCTTGAAGCGCATCAAGAGATATATGAACAAATTAAAATCCGTACGGACTCTGGATTTGGCAGCTCAGCTGATCTCTCGCAAATTAATGGACGTCTTGCTAAGGCGCATTCCAATTTAATTGCAGCTAAAAATAACTTTTTAGACAGTAAAGTTACGTTTTATCGGGTGATTGAGCAGCGTCCCGACAATTTAGTCATTCCGTATCCTGATGGCGCCTTATTACCAAAAACGAAAGAAGAAGGCCTCGCGTCAGCACTTATCAATCATCCTGTTATTAAGTCTGCGACTAATGATATTCAGTCAGCGCGCGCGCAGCATGATACGGCTAAATCTAGCTATTATCCGAAAGTGTCTTTCGATGTTAACGCTAATTTTAATGACAATCTAGATGGTGAAGACGGTAAAGCAAACGGCAGTGACGTTGGCGGAGAAAATAATGAAGTGATTGCGATGATACGTGTCTCTTACAATATCTTCTCCGGAGGTAGAGATGATGCTTATGCCAAAGAAACAGCATATAAAATGAGTGAAGCCAAAGAATTAAACCGTAATGTGCACCGACAAGTAACGGAAGGATTTATTCTCTCATGGAATGCTTTTGAGCAACTAAACTTACAAAAGAAATATATCAAAATGCATGTTATTGCTTCTAAAGATACACAATCAGATTACACCGAGCAATTTAAAATTGGCCAACGTAGTTTACTAGACTTATTAGATACTGAGAACGAATTATATCAAGCCCGCCGTGACTTCTTAGATGCTGAATTCACAGAAATTTCAGCGCAATATCGTATTTTGCACTCTATAGGTTTATTGGTGGACTCATTACGCGTAACCCGCCCAGAAAGTTGGTTAGGTGAAGAACAGTTTGATGGGGGAGTAAGGCAATGAAATTTGTAATATTTTTAGGTATATTTTTTATATCTGCTTGCTCAGTACAAGTGATCGATATGACAGCAGAACCAACGGTGCAAAAATTTGACTTAAGCGATAGCGAAGGTGACGGTATTATTTCCGCACGTGACGAGTGCCCTGAAAGTAATACGGGTGCTCAAGTGAGTAATAATGGTTGTGGATCTAATACGGTTGAAACAGTGCATCGTAAATTAGAAGTCAATTTTGATAATAACTCATATGCGGTTAAAAGCGAGTACCTTTTTGAAGTTGAAAAACTCGCTGATTTTATGATTGAGTATCCACAAACTGAGGTCGCTATTGAAGGTCATACTAGTATTCGCGGTAAGGCTGCGCTCAATAAAAAATTATCACAAAATCGAGCTCAGGCGATTAAAAACATCTTAATTAAAAAATTCAATATTACTGATGAGCGTATTACTGCTGTCGGTTATGGTTTTGAAAATTTATTACTTGAGGGAGATGATGAATATATTCATGCTCGAAATCGTCGTATTGTTGCTGAAATTAGTAGCGATAGAAGTCTTACTGATATGAAGTGGACCATCTACAGCGTTGATGACGAACTAGAGTAACAAACAGTGAAAACCTTGCTTGCACTACCTGTGTACCGAATATTGATAATCAGTGTGTTACTGCTGGTTATGGTATCGGTATTGTATGCAAAAAAGACGAGCAAATTGAACGAGCCACAAATTGTCGCTGCGCTTATCAGTAATTATGGTGAACGAGCAGGAAAAAGAGGTAAGGCGTGGTTTCGTTTAATGAATAAATCCTCTGCATTAGATGAAGCTCAAAAACTTAAAAGTGTTAATAATTTTTTTAACTTATTACGTTTTACCGATGACATTAAACTCTGGGGTGTCAGTAATTACTGGGCAACACCGATTGAATTTTTAGGTGTAAATGCGGGCGATTGTGAAGACTTTGCTATCGCTAAATATTTTACCTTATTAGAGCTTGGCATCCCTGATAAAAAAATGCGTATTACTATGGTAAAAGCAGTAACACTAGACCAGTACCATATGGTAGTTGCCTATTATGAAACACCCGGTTCAGTGCCTGTTATTCTTGATAATATCGACGGCAGAATCAAGCCTGCCACAAAACGTAAAGATCTTATTCCCGTTTACAGCTTTAACGGTAAACAACTTTGGCTCAATAAAAAGAAAGGCCAAGGTGTACTCGCAGGAAAATCGCAACGACTAAAACGTTGGACAGATTTAAATCAGCGCATGGGGATCTCAAACCTAAAACAACCAAAATTGAGAATGGAGTAAAATAATGACCCTTTTTAATCAGATAAATTCACTGTTATTTGCATTGTTTTTATTAGTGATGTCCAGCTTGGTCTATTTTCAGTTTACTGAAACCAAAACCTTCATGGTTAACCAAATGGAATCAGATCTGAATAATACAGTCACATCATTAAGTTTGATGTTAAAACCACATTTAGAAACCGGCGATGCAGCGACAGTTGATACTTTGGTAAATGTGATTTTTGAAGGTGGGTTTTATAAACAAGTTCATCTAACTTGGCTTGCGGACCAGAAACAGCAGGTCTGGGAAAATAGCATTACCATTAAAAAAGTGCCGCAATGGTTTATCAATTTAAACCTCTTCGAAACGCAGAGTAAAGAGGTCACTATTACCTCGGGGTGGTTGCAGTTAGCGACGCTAAAAGTGGAATCTAACCCTGCCATCGGATACCGCGAGTTGTGGCGTATTATGAATGATACGTTAATGATTTTAGCCGCATTATTTCTTATCTCTATTATGGTTTTGCGTTTACGTTTAAAAAGAATTTTAAAACCGTTACATGAAGTTGCCCAACATGCCACTGATGTATCACAACGAAAATTCCACCCTGATATGCCATTACCTCCTACCAAAGAGCTAAAAGAAGTGGTGGGGGCGATTAACTCAATGTCCGGACAACTAAAACAAGTATTTAGCGCATTAGATGATGAGGTCGACAACCTTAAAAACAATACCTTACGCGATCATGTTTCACAGTTACCCAATCGTTTATATTTTACAGGGCAGCTTAATAGTTGGTTAGATTCGCCCGGATTTGGTGCATTATTACTGGCCGATTTTAACTGGTTGGATGATATTCATAGTAAATATGGGTACCAGGTCCGTGATGAAACCATCAAAGTATTAGCTCAAAAACTGAGTAAAGACTTACCATTTTCTTCTGAGACACTGGTAGCACGTATATCAAATACGGAATTTGCGTTTTTGATTCGCGAAGTGGATAAACAACAGGTTAGCGAATATTTACAAGGGCTGATTCGATTAATTAATCAAGAGATGTTAAACGCAGGTAGTGAACCCAATCAGGGTTTTGCGATTGGTATTAGCGAGCGAAGCGAAGGTGTCTCTCGTGCTGAATTATTATCACAGGCCGATAATGCACTGCAAAAATCCTTAAATGAGAATAAGAGAAGTAATTGGTTCTTTGTCGAAGAAGATCAAGAGTTTAGTCGTGAAGATTGGCGAGATGAGCTGGTTGAAGCGATTGACCAAAATAAATTTCTTTTCCAATGGCAGCATATTCAACAATGTCGTGATGATAAAGTGATCCATCGTGAAATATACTGTCGTTTAGAAGTGGCTGGTAAAGTGATACGTGCGGGCCAATTCATGCCTTATATTGAACGTTTTTCATTGGGTCATAAATTAGATAGATGCTTATTAGAGTCGATAGAAAGTAATAACTTGTTGAGTCTAAATAGTGAACCGATTGCGGTGAACTTGTCGCGAGAAAGTATCACTAACCCTGATTTTCATCTCTGGCTTGCTTCCTATCTTTCGGAAGTGAAAAACCCTGAAAAGTTACACTTTGAGATGCCAGAAGCGGGTATTACACAAAACTTAACCACCTGTTTGCTGCTTTGTGACATTATCACTCAAGGTGGCGCAAAATTTGGCGTAGATAACTGTGGCAGACAAATGGGTTCACTCACTTATTTACAGCAGTTAAAGCCATATTACATTAAATTAGATATGTCGCTTTCATGTTATAACAATGAAGAAAACGAAGAAAATCAGCAGAATTTAGAGCTTTGTCGTGCATTGGTTAATATTGCCAGAGGGTTAAATATTAAGGCAATTATTACTGGTATTGAAGATGAAAAGCATTTGAATACTATTAAGCCGTTAAGGGCTGAAGGCTACCAGGGTTATATCATGCCGCCGGTTGAAATAGACAAGCGTTAAGGGGAATTAGGCGTGCCATTTTCAATCTAACATGACACGCCGATAGTAGGGTATTACTAACTGATTAATATCCGTTCAAAACGTCTATTAATCAGAGAAACCTTCATGAACAAAATTATGTTTACGTTGGTAAAAAGTCGCTTCATCACTGTCTAAAAAGCTAAGTGCAAACTGATAACCTTCGATTTTGAATTTATCAAGTTTTGCCAACTCATATTCGTTCATAATAATATTCATCGCCTCACTTACCCATTCAGTTTCACCTAATCCAATGGCTATTTCAGGTGGATCATAATGTGTCACCATCCAATCTTGTAACTGCTCGTTTGAAATTTTTTGAGTGCCCCAAAGGTGCAGCTGTTCGACCAATTGCGCTTTACTAATATCTGTCATTTTTTGTCCGTCGGTATCTATTACAGTAAAAGCCATATGTTCATCGGCTAATGCGGTTTTGATACCCAAGCTACTTGAAGATGCAGGAATCAGCCAGTTGAGAGGTGGCCATATTCAAGGCATGAAGTTGAAGGTTTAGTCATTCTAAATCAATGCTTCATAACACTGAAGAGGGTTACCTCTCACCTGGCCCTACGGGAGGTTCGCTCGAAAGCCAGCTCTGCGTTACAACATTCGAAAAGGGAATAACCCTTATCTTCATGTCGCGTCTTAATCTGACATTCGAGCGAGCCTCTGAATCTGCATCTTCAGGTAGTTTGGGTATATACATCCATTATCACTATTTTTACGTTACACTGCTACGTTTTAAACGCTCCAAGTTGGAAAATAATGTACACACTTCGCCCGTATCAACAAGATAGCGTCAATGCCACACTGCATTACTTTCGTAAAAGCAGTGATCCTGCCGTGTTGGCTTTATCAACAGGGGCGGGGAAAAGTCTCATTATTGCAGAGCTTGCGCGTCTTGCACGTGGCCGTGTTTTAATATTGGCGCATGTTAAAGAGCTAGTTGAGCAAAACCATAAAAAGTATGAAAGCTACGATCTTAAAGCTTCTATATTTTCTGCGGGTTTAGGGCGAAAAGAATCTGACCAGCAAGTTGTATTCGCCTCGGTACAATCGATTGTGAATAGCCTTGATCAGTTTAGTGAGCAGTTCAGTTTATTAGTGATCGATGAATGCCATCGTGTCCCGTTAGATGAAAACAGTGCTTATCAGCGTGTCATAAAACACCTGCAAAAAAATAATAGCAAACTGAAAATACTAGGCTTAACCGCAACACCTTATCGGTTAGGACTCGGCTGGATATATCAATACCATACCCGTGGGCAAGTACGCTCAGCAGAAGATCGTTTTTTCCGTGATTGTATTTTTGATTTACCGATTCGTTTTCTATTAGATGAAAACTTTTTAACTACGCCTAAAGTGATGGATATGGCGGTATTAGGTTATGATTTTTCGTCGATCAACGCGTCAAAATCTGGAAATTATCGAGAAGCTGATTTAGATGGGGTGATAAAGCAATCGAAGCGCGCAACACCTTTAATCATCAAGCAAGTCATCGAACAGGCAAAAGATCGCTTAGGTATCATGATATTTGCGTCAACCGTCAATCATGCGCAAGAGATAATGGGCTATTTAGCGGCAGAGAATGCAGCGCTAGTGGTTGGCGATACGCCTATTGAAGAGCGCGACCGTATTATTAATGCGTTTAAAGAACAGAAAATTAAATATTTAGTCAATGTCTCTGTACTGACAACCGGTTTTGATGCACCACACGTTGATTTGATTGCTATTTTACGTCCAACGGCATCGTTGAGTTTATATCAGCAAATTGTCGGTCGTGGTTTACGTTTATTTGAAGGTAAGAAAGATTGCCTGGTGATGGAGTTTGCAGGTAACTGTTATGACCTTTATCAGCCCGAATTAGGCGACCCTAAACCGAACAGTGAAAGTGAGATGGTGACCATTCCTTGTCCTGCTTGTTTGTTTAACAATAATTTTTGGGCAAAGGTCGACCCTGCAGGTTTTGTGATTGAGCATTATGGACGCCAATGCCAAGGTTATAAATTATTAGAAGATGGCAGTCGTGATATTTGTGGTTACCGTTTTCGCGCTAAAATCTGTGAATTATGTGGTGAGGCGAATGACATTGCGGCACGTCGATGCAATGGTTGCGAGCACGTATTGGTCGACCCCGATAAAAAATTACGTGATGCAATGAACTTGAAAGATGCCATGATCATAAAATGTGTTGATATGAAACTTGAAGCCAGTAAGAATCGCTTTGATAAAACCCAATTAACCGTGACGTATCAGGGCGAAAATAATGCAGAAATCAAACAGATTTGGCAAGTTTCAAGCAAAGCGCAAAAACGTGATTTTTTAAAACAATTTATCCAACCACATCTCATCGATCGACACCGTGAGTTTACAGACAGCGCGCCAACAAAAGTGATCAAAAACCAGCATCGATTACGTCACCCAGAAATTGTTATTGCCCACAAAGACGGCCGTTTTTGGAAAGTGCGCGAAAAGTTGTTTGATCTCGCTTTTTACCAAGACACCACTGAATAGTTTTATCCCCTCCAGAAAAAGGAATATCCCTATTGTCACGTTAAGAAAGTAAACCTTTAATAGCAGATCTTACGAGTACTTAACCCTATTTATTACTCGCTAAGCAGTAAATATATCGTTATTACCCATTATATTATTTGTGTTAATGGTGATTTCCTTCACGTTTTAAGTTCGTTATCGAACTATTTAAAAATAAGTTTATGTCACTTAATGTGATGTATGTAACGGTTTTAGTGTCATTCAATCGTCAGAAAGATATGAAAATAAAATGTTTTCAAGTTTAAGTTTAGACGTTTAATAAGAAAGTTTTACTTTGTAAGTTATTGTTTTTTAAGTTTCGTGTCTTTTGTTGGTTTGTTTTTGATTAAATGTTTGTGGATGTTTGTGGATGTTATTGAGTTGTTGTTTTTAGGTTGAAAACCGACCGTTTTTAGGTTTTTTCAAAAAGTTCAATTTAATTGCAAAAAAAAATACTCTTGGTATTGTTGCTTGCGAAATATGCGAAATATTCGAAATATTCGAAATGTGCAAAGGATTTTGCACAAGGACTTATAGTATTAATTAAGTAAATTAAAGGGTATTAAGAAATGAAAAAAACAATATTAGCTACAGTTATCCCTGCATTATTCATCGCGACAAGCGTTTCTGCTACTGAATTATACAACGATGAAGTAAACACATTTTCTGTTGGCGGACATCTTTCTGGTGGATTAATTGGTTCTGATGAAGACGATACTGAAGTAAATTCAGTTTCTCCACGTATTAACTTCGGCGCAACACGTGATTTAGGTAATGGTTTTGCTGCAGACGCACGTCTTGAATGGAGCATCAATACTTCAGGTGGCGAGCAAGCACTTAGCACTCGTTTAGCTTACATTGGTTTAACACACGAAGCTTACGGTCGCGCTGCAATCGGTACACAGTGGGCACCTACTTACGATGTAACAGGTTATGCTGATATGCCAATCGCATTCGCAAATGACTTCTTATACCCAAGTGACATGAGCGCAATGGGTACGGGTCGTGCTGATGACATGATTAGTTACCGCAATGGTGTTGAATTCGGTAGCAACATGGCGTTAAACCTAGGTTTAGGTTGGCAGGGTGCTAACGATATCACTAGTATTGATAGTAATACTGCAGATGGTAAAGATGTTGAAACAACTACAGCATATGATGCGCGTTACCAAGTTGCATTATCGTTTGATATTGCTCAATTCTCGATTGGTGCAGCATACAATGCAGGTGATATCGATTTTTCTGGCCAAACAAAAGAGTCAACAGCTGCAAATGTTTCAGCTAAATACGGTTCATACGGCCAAGGTCTTTATGTAGCGGCTGTTTACGGTGACAATGAAAATGTGTTCCGTGGTAAATCTAAATCTAGGTACGCTGAAGCACAAGATATGGAAGCTATCGTTGCATACGCTTTTGAAAACAGCATTAACGTAAGCTTAAACTACGAAGCAGTAGATGCTAAGTTACTTGAAAAGTCTTCAAGCAAAACAGTTTACAGCCAATCTGCACTACAAGTTGAATATAACTTCCTATCAAACGTAGTAGGTTATGTTGGTTACCAAGTTGATTTAGGCTCTGATTTAGCGGGTCATAAAGACGACAACGTTTGGATGATCGGTGGACGTATCTACCTATAATTTTGTAAAACGAAACGTTTTTATTAAATTATAAATTGAAAGGACCAACTTAGTTGGTCCTTTTTTTTACCTCTACAAACCATGCTTATTTCTTTATTACCTGCCTCCTATTAAATCAAAATTGATATTTTTATTAATCTAACTCTTTCGTTTTTCAAGTAAATCGTGGTTTCATTATTTTTTGTTTTTTATTAGATGTGTAAAATACATATCTCTTTTTTAATAAACAAATCACATTTATACTTCAAAAACATTTCATTTATTTACTCTTTGTTGGTGTTTTTTGTTTTTACTAAAACGGTTACAAAAAATTGAGAGTTATATCCGTATTCGACTGTAATTGTTACGTAAGTACATTGATCTATAGATAAAGCTACCGTATTCTTTTTAACTATAAATGGTGCCCATCAACAAAAAGAATCTATTATTATGACTCTTCTAAACGATAAAATTTCCCAGCAGTTCGACTCATCTGCCTATCAATTATTAGAAAAAATAGGCGAAGGTGGATTTGGACATGTGTACCTTGCAAAGCAAGTAAATACTGGCCAGTCTGTTGCGATTAAATTTTTATCGATTAGCAATGATTTTGATGACAATAAACGCCAACGTTATGTCGAACGTTTTGAACGTGAAACCTTGCTGGGTAGCCGCTTACAGCATCCTAATATTGTGCGCCTATTAGATAAAGGCGAAAGTGGTGATCTGTTATTTGCCGTATTTGAATACGTTGAGGGGATAACCCTTAAGCAACGTTTAACGCAGTCCGGCGCATTATCCGCCGTTGAAGCCACCGATGTGATGACGCAAGTATTAGATGCCTTAGCACATGCGCATCAACAAGGCGTGGTACATCGAGACATTAAACCCGCGAATATCATGCTCACAGAAAGTGCCGCCAAATTACATATCAAAGTATTAGACTTTGGTATCGGCACGTTAGTGAATGAAGCACGTGTTCAAGACTACAAAAGCATTACCTTAACCCAGGAAACCTTAGGTACACCTTCCTACAGCTCACCAGAGCAGTTGCGTGGTGAGCCCGCAACGGTTAAAACCGACCTTTATGTGTGGGGTTTGGTCTTTATAGAGTGTTTAACGGGTCAACCTGCCATGTCGGGATCGAATTTAGCCTCTATTTTCCATAAACAACTTAGCCAAGAAAATGTGGCGTTGCCTAGTGCCATTGTGGGTCACCCTTTAGCTGCTTTATTACGCCGAGTATTACAGAAAAAAGCGCACCTACGCAGTGTGAACGCCCCTGATTTGTATCATGAGATTCAGCACATTAATGTGGCTAATTTGGTGGGTGAATTACAGTCAGACAATGAATCAAAGGCGACCCTGGTTAATGTCGTGTTAGACAACGATGTAACACTGATTAACGATAATCCTATTTTTAATACCGGCCATGTAGAGCGCAAACAATTTACAGTGATGGCGGTGCGTTTAAATGCACATATTGTCAAGGGAAAAGAGGTCGATCAAGAGGTAATTGATACCTTGCATCGTGATCAAAAAAATCAATGTTTAGATACCGCCATTCGTTATGGGGCATTTCATGTAGGCACGTTAGGGGATACGCAACTGTTCTATTACGGGTATCCAGCTGCCAGTGATAACGATGCAAGGCTTTGTGCACGAACAGCGCTGGATTTAATCAGCGATCTTAAGAAACGTAATGCATTATTAAAAGTGAATCAAGGCATTCAATTAGAGATTAAAATTGGTATTCATACAGGGCTATTAACCTGTTATGCCGATGCAACGCCAGAGGGTGATACTGCCAATATTGCATTACAATTGGTCAGATTGGCGGGCAACGATCAAATATTATGCTCTGATAGCAGTCAAAAAATACTACAAAGTTACCTTGAATTTAACCCTGTAAGCCATCAACCGTTAGGGGTAAGTTCAACCACTACACCCTTGTTTAATTTAATGGCCGAGCGCCATGTAGAGGCCTTCGGTTTCTTACGGGCCGCACACAATAACCACCTGTTTATTGGGCGAGAACAAGAGATAAGCGCATTACGTGCGCTGCAAACATCAGATAGCGAAGTGAAACTGGCACACGTATTTGGCGAAGCGGGTATTGGTAAATCACGCTTAACCTTTGAGTTTAGACATCAAAGCAGTCAATACACCCACTTTATGGGCCAGTGTTTACCAGAGCATATCAATAACGCCTTATATCCCATCCTGAATATTTTAAAATACAAATACGCGTTAACTAGCTTATCAGACAGTGATGCAATCAGTAAATTAAGCACAGAAATTTCATTGTTTGATGAGATTAACCTTGACGATATTTTACCGATATTATGCGCTTGGTTAGGCTACCAACTACTCGATGACATGGCACCGAGTAGTTTAAGTCCAGATTTGCAAAAACAGTTGTTATTTAAAACGCTCAACGCATTATTAAATAAGCAGGATAACCAACAAGCAAACTTATTTGTATTCGAAGATATGCACTGGGCAGACCCAACCAGTCTTGAATTCATTCATCATTTATCAACATCTGAGTCGTTTAAAAACAGCAATAACGTGTTTATTAGTAACTCTCGCCAACCGTTACCCGCAATATTTGACAGTGAAATTTATCAAAGCATTGCATTAAACAAACTAACCGAGCAGGACAGTAAAAGCTTTATTAACAACCTTTTTGATAATCAAAATGTCGCAAGCCAAGTGATGAATGCAGTGCTCAGCCGTACCGATGGTATTCCGCTGTTTATTGAAGAATTGGTGGATATGCTCAAACAAAAGGGCTTGGTCCAACATATCAATGGTATTACCGATTTTATCAATAGTGAAAAAATCGCCCAGCTACCAACCAGCTTGCGTGATTCCTTGCAACAAAAACTTGATAGTTTGGTGTACAGCAAAGAGACCGCACAGCTTGCTGCCACTATCGGGCGAGAGTTTGATTATGACCTGTTAGTTGCTTCATCAAACCGCAGTGAAGCACAATTACAAACAGACTTAGATGAGTTAGTCTGCGCAGATATTATTTTACAAAAGCGTCGTGTTACTGGTGATAGCTACCTCTTTAAACATGCTTTGGTGAGAGATGCTGCTTATGAGTCAATGCCTTCAAATTCAAGACAAAAAAAACATAAAACAGTTGCTCTTAGTTTAGAATCGCAACTAGAAAACCATCAATCAAGTAGTTTATTTCTTATTGCTACACACTTTTCATCTGCTGAAATGTTTAATAAAGCAGTCTCATTTGGGCTTAAGTCTGCCAATCAAGCCCTAGAACAATTAGCCACTGCAGAGGTTGTATTACAAACCGATCAAATTTTATTATGGAGTGATCATCTAGACAAAGCACAACAGATAGAGATGAAACTTGCTATTAATAATTTGCTTACCACTACCTATATGCAAACTCACGGCTGGGCTTCAGAGAAAGTGAAACAGTGTACTGATATATCGATTGAATTATTAAAAGCAAAACCATCTAAAAATAATAATGAAATTATCCCTCTGCTATGGTGGAGAATGTTTACTGGTTTGGTTTCTGGACAACGTAGCGATTTAGAAAATGTAGAAAAAGAGTTAGAAAGTGTTGTAAAAGAGGCGCCTATTTCTGACAAAGCGAATATTTTTGGTGCATTAGCTTATTATCGTTATACCGGTGGTTTTGTTGGTAAATATATAACCGATAATGATGAAATAAGTGAAGATGAATTGCCAGCAGTTCAAGTTGCCTTGAAATATGCTTTACGCTCAGCTACTTATAACGTGGACATTAAAGAAACAGATCATATCAATATTTATGGTTGGGATTACCAATCATTTGCGTGGGCACTATTAGGACGTGTCTATTGGGATTTAGGGCAAGTAGATAATGCTTTGAAGTTTGCTCAGAAAGGTGTTGCTAAAGCGCGCTTAATTAATCATCCGCCTTCATTATGTATTTCATTAATGTACTTAAGTATTGTGCATCAATACCAAGGTGATCATAGCGCCTGTGAGCAATCTGCTTTTGAATTAGTAAATGTCGCTAAAGAAAACAGTATGCCCATTTACGAAGCCTATGGAGGCCCAATTTATAGCTGGGCAATTAATGATGCGACGCACGAGCAAAAATATCTAAATGGCTTAGAAATTGGAGAGTCTAAGCATGCCGTTGCATTCTTTTCATCTCTATTTTCAGATGTTTTTATTAATCAGAAAGAGTATAAAAAAGCACTAGAAAGATTAACGTCATGCATTGCGCTTTGTGAGTCTGTTAATGAACATTATTACGAACCACAATTATATCAACGTCGTGCTCTATGCAGACTAGATCACTACCCCGCACAAAATGAAATTGCACTCAACGACTTAAAGAAAGGTAGAGATATCGCTAAGAAAATGGGTGCGATTCATATTGTTCATGAAATCGAAAAAGATATTCATAAATATTTTTAATAACTTAAAGGAATGAAAGTGAAATGAAAGAATTTAATATCCCAGAAAAACTAACTTCTTTACGTCAGTTACACCTGAGATCAAGTGCTAAAATTTGGTCTGAGAGCGAAAGCATTGAACAGTTTTTAGTAACATGTAATAGCGAAGAACTTGATTTTAGATTTCAAGACCCGAGTGATTATTCAGAATTTAAAGATAAATACTGGGTAACTTTTATGAAAGAATTAGGGCCTAAAAATCCTTTAAAAGTAGCGTGTAAAGATAACCCATATCTATTTTGGTATGAAGGCGTTGTTCCATTCTTTAACACTACGAATGGAGAGTATTTAGTTCAACCTTATATCAACAATAGTATTGTCCTAAAATTACCTAAAGCGCCAGAAGTCGGTGGTTATGAGTTAGCTAATGCACTTTCGTCTTATAGCGCTATTTCTTCGTGGTTGTTTACTGATGAAGACCCGCAAAAACAAAAAGAGTTTGAATATAAAAACTCTGGAGCGAATACATTAGGAGATTTGCATTTCACGGAAGAGCTTTTTAATACTGATCCTGAATTATTTATTAAAAACGTAGGACGTTACAGTGTTTATTTTTCACCAGCTTACGCAATATTTTATGAAAAAGAATACGGTAAACCTTTATTATATGATAATCCTACTGAATTGATTGCCAATTCACTTGCCCCTATTCAACCTAAACCCTCTTATGATTTGAATAATGATACAGGTACTTATTTATCATTTGGTGCCGCAATGCAAAAATTAGTTGCATTAATGTGGACAGATAATGATGTTTGGAAACTTATTATAACCAAAGACAAAGATGCACATAAACCTGGCCAAACGATTAAATTAATCGAGCAATTATTAGGTTATAACTACCCATTTTATTTAGATCTCGTATTAGAAGAAGATGAAAATATTGTTTATGACCAGGCCCAAGATAAATGGGTTTGGTTATATGATGAGGAGACCTGTAATAGTTTGGTACATAAACAAGGTGAGCGTGGACTTAAAGCAGGGAAAAAATATAATAATCCTCAACTTCCTTTGCAAGAGTTAATACTTGCTATTCCAGCTCCACCAAAGCAAGCAAGTCTTTCTCCAGTCGCTTTAATGAGCTACAACACTGATAACTCTGGCTATCCATTCTCTTGTTAACCTATGCCCAGCGACCTCAGTCGCTGGGCACTTCTAATGAATAAACTATATGAATATTTTTGATCAACGGTTAGATTGGCACCGTAAATTTACTGTTGCTACTGTTTCAAATTTGCACGTGAAATTTGTGTCTGAGTCTATATCTTCATTATTAGAAATTGAAACCTACAACGCTGTTAATGATTTTATTAGTAGTGGAAAAACACTTATAGACTATTCGATGGGGGTAAACCCTCAGTACGCAGCCTATTTACATCATTGTATTCAATCTCTTGTTGATTCTGACTATCTGGCTCCATTGGATGTGGAGGGGGAGTCGTATTTTCATCCTGATTTTAAGGTAGCCTACGAACTTAAATCGGAATCTGATGGTTATAGTCTTGTTATGTTATCGCAATGCATTGAAGAAGATCGCATAAAAGCACTGTTGATTGCGACGAAGATAACCGAAAAAACTAATATAGTGATTGTTGATGACTATTTAGATCCGCGTATAAAAGAGATAGAACAACACTTTAATTCACTGAAAGAATCTTGGTTATTACTTAAACTCACCGGTGAAAGGGCGTTAATTGGTCCTTTTTTTTCAGGACTGGCAGGAAGGGCGTGCTGGCAGTGTTTACAGTATCGGATGAAAGCAAATGATGTATTAAAATGGATTCAGTATGATCAGGGGGAAAATAGAGCATCCCCAATTTCGGTAGCCAGACTTAACTGTAAAGAAACCATAGAGACCTATTTAACTGATGCTTTACCGTTAATAAAGCGCTTGTTAATAGAGAAGAATACTGACAGCTTATATGAGCTATCAGTATTAAGTGATATTCCGCGATTACATCCTGTTATTTATCGACCTCAGTGCCCGTCATGTGGAGACGATAAATATTATGAGAAGCAAGTAAGCAAAGCACTTAGGTTGTCTTTATCAGTCAAGACGCAATATAAAGATGGTGGCGTTCGTAGCCTTACACCAGAAAAAACTAACGCGAAACTGACTGGTTTAATAAGCCCCTTATCTGGTCTTTTAACGCATTTATCAATGTTGTCAAAAGATACAAATAAAACCAGTAAAATATATCGAAGTGGTTTTTATCAATCTCCGATGACACTTGATTTCCTCACTTATAAACTATCAAATTCAACTTTTATGCATACCACCATGGGCAAAGGTATTAGCGAAGAGCAATCAAAAGCCAGTGCTTTAAGTGAAGCAATTGAACGATTAGCATCACAATTTCAAGGTGATGAGCCACATCATTTATCTGCGTTAATAAATGATGATTACATTTCTCCTCATCAGTTATCCCCTTATAGTGAGTCTCAATATCATGATTTTTGTGTGCAAGAAAACAATGTCGAGCACCAACTGTATTCTGTTGCTAAGTACGATAAAAATGTGCCAATACATTGGACGCCTGTATGGTCATTAAGCCAACATAAAACGCAATATTTACCCTTAAGTTATTGTTATGCGCATACTCCTTATGCAGAGCAAAAATTTAGTCGTTTCTACCATAATGGTGGTGCTGCGGGTAACACATTAGAAGAAGCGCTGTTACAAGCATTTTTAGAAATAGTAGAACGAGATGCGGTGTCAATCTGGTGGTATAACCAATTACAAAAACCAGCTATTCAATGGAATGTTGTAAGCCCTATTTTGATAGAGCAAATGCAATATACTTTAGGGCAAGAATGGGAGTATTGGACGCTAGACCTAACGCATGACTTAAATATCCCTGTTGTTGCTGCCATTGCCCAGCACAAAACAGATAACACATTTAGTTTTGGCTTTGGTTGTCACATCGATCCAATTATTGCCTGCCAGCGTGCATTAACAGAGTTATGTCAAATAACTGAAATACGCCATAGTAATGTTGCCCCTTTTGAATTTGATAAAATAAAAGAGAAAGACTATTTATTCCCGTCAAAAGCAACCACTGAACTGTCTGATTTTATGACTCCTAAGAATGTAGATATCGTTGATGATTTACATTTCTGTTTCGAACAAGCAACGAATGCTGGATTAGATGTTTTAGCCTTAAATTACACACGTCCAGATATGGTATTGCATACTGCTAAAGTTATCTTGCCTGGCGCATGCCACATATTTCCATACTTTGCTGCCGAGCGTCTTTATCAAGTACCGGTTAAAATGGGCTGGTTAGAAAAACCAAAATTGGAAAGTGAATTAAACCAGCAGGCGTTGTTAATATAAACGATCTAAATTAGGTAAAAGAGTGAGTTATGTGCGGTCTTATTTTTTATTCGTCATCTTCAAAACAGGTTAACCACAGCCAATTTGTGCGTGCCTTAAATACCTTAAATAGCCGCGGTCCAGATAATAAGGGGCTGTGGTTTTCTGAAACAAAGAATGTCGCTTTAGGTCATACTCGCCTACAAATTAATGGTGGCGACAGTGCATCGCAGCCGATGTGTGGTGATGTTGATAACACGCTAGTGGTTGCGGTTAATGGTGAAATTTACAATGATCGCGCACCACTTGAATTACAAGGCATTCGTTTTAATACTGCGAGTGACAGTGAGTTTTTATTACATCAGTTTCATTTATCAGGTATTAGCGGATTAGCTGAGCTCGATGGCGAATTTGCATTTGTCATTGTTGATAAAAAAAGTCATCAGGTGACATTAGGGCGTGATCGCCATGGCATTAAACCACTGTTTTATGCCTTTATTGAGGGAGAGCTCATTGCTGCTTCTGAAATTAAAGCGCTACTCGCTTATGGTGTGCCGGCTAAGTGGAATAAAGATTACTTGTCAGGGGCTGAATATTTTCTACAGGATGCTTCACAAACCTTTGTTGAGGGTATTTATAGCGTGCCACCCGGTCATGTTGTACAGGTATCAGGTTCCACGTTAACCGTTATTCCTTATATTGAACGTTCACCTTTAAACCCAAGCCTATTCGCAGTATCAACATTGAGTTATAGCGAAGCTTGTACTCAATTTGAAACATTATTAGTAGATGCGATTGATAAACGTCTATTAAAAGATCAGACCAATAACACCTATTTGAGCAGTGGTATTGATTCCTCAATCATTACTGCAATAGCGTCTGGTTTATCAGATTCAATGCATTCCTACACCATTGCCTTTCCCGATAAAGCGATTGATGAAAGTCAGCAAGCCAAGCAGTTTGCAAAACAGCTAGCTATCACTAATGATACTGTACTCGTTGATGACTATATTCTCGCTGATCATTTGCAATCGGCAGTCTTACAATCTGAAATGGCTATTCCTAATATCAATGTAGCGGCTAAATTATACCTGAGTAAACAATTGGCCTTAGCAGGAAAGAAAACCGTACTAACCGGTGAAGGCGCTGATGAATCACTGCTCGGATATGGATTTTTCAGGCAAGATTTAAGCGCGCCTTATACAAGCGTGTCGCAATTTCCGGCAACATGGCATACACATTTACAGGCTGTAAAAAACAAACTCGGTTGCTTACCTGCACAGGCGGTGCATGCAACAGCAAATGGCGTGTTATTAACTAGTTTACGTGCGCCTCAGTTTCAGCTTGAAAGCACCATGAATAACTTTTCAACCTTGTTGATAGCGCCCAGTGCGTCACCGATCACTACCTCACAGATAACGGTATCTCAACAGTTGCATTACCAATCCGTGTTTCAAACCTATAATTTGGGTGCCTTGGCGGATAGAACCGAAATGGCGAACGGTATTGAAGGGCGTCCACCCTTTTTAGATAATCAATTAGTGGCATTTATCCATGGTTTACCACTGAGTTATAAATTTGATGGCGGCGTGGATAAGCGTATTTTGCGAGACGTTGCCACGAAATATATGCCTAAGCAATACACTGCCATTGCTAAAAAACCGTTTATCAGCAGTCCTGCTAGTTTGCACACCGTGGGGCCGTTGGCGGAAGTGTTCCAAAGCTACTTCTTAGATTTGACACACTTACCCGATTTCTATGATAAACAAAAAGTATCTAACCTCTATCACCATGCACTGCAATTACCAATAGCACAGCAAGCCCAGTTAGATCCCGTATTTATGTTTTTATGCAGTGTGATGATATTACAAGCCGCGTATAAGATGGAATTCTGACGTGTTACTCGCAACTAATTTTCAGAAAACAATGAAATAGACAGGAAAAAATGACTGAACTTCTCAATTGGCATCCAAAATTTAAAGCATTTAACCTTGAAAGTGGCGACATGTTATTACTCAGTGAAATGAGTAGTTTCGCATTACCTAAAAAACAGTTTAGCGCGTTAACGTTAATTGATGGCAAACGCTCAACTGATGACATTATCGCAATCTTGTTGGATCGCCAGCAAGATATCGCGACTTTTCTGTATCAAGTGAGCCAGTTTAAGCAACAGCAGTTATTGGTGGATGTGAGAGAAGCTGGTGGTTTAAAGGCTAATGAGCTGTGTTTTGTTACTCAAAGGTGTTCTTTGAGTAAACCCATTTATAAAAATCAACATTATGCTGTTGTTAACCTCACTGAAAATACAGCACCTGCGCTTAGCTTATGGCTTGAATGTTTTACTCAACTTGAATGTCTGACTTGCCAATACGTTACTTTTATTGTTTGTGATGATCTCTTAAACCCTGCGTTACTCGCTGAAGTCGGAAAACATGATGCTGTGTGCATTATTAAAATAACCGGCGAGCAGCTACAAATTGTATCGTTACTCGGGCTGGTTAATGCGTCACAATATTTTGCTAAGTTACAACATCGTTTAGCGCATAATAATCCCACATTAGGTTTGATTGCCACCTGCTTTCCGGATGCTGATTTAATGTCTGCTTATATCGCTAATCAGCCATTAACAGCGATGCTATTACCTATTTTACAGCAACAACTAACGAATCAACTAACAGCTGTTAAACCACAACTCACTGTAATTAATAGAGCGAGCGGGGCGGTTGAACAGCACCCTATTAGTTTGATAAACGAACATCAGGCCGATTTTAAAACACAAATATTATCAAAAATCACGTTAACCACTTGTCCTGCTCAATTTAATAAAGATGGTGGCTCACGAACGGTCTGTCCACAGCAAACCGTAGACAACATCACGCCCTTTATTAGCCCAATAACGGGGCTTATTACCCATATTCAGGCGTTACCTGACAGCCTTGATAAACCAGTGAAAATCTACACCACTGCCTTTTTCAAGAAACCTGCAATAAATCGCCTGACTAATATCGATAATGGCAGTTTTGTACATCAGTGCATGGGCAAAGGTGTTTCGCATAACCAATCACAAGCCAGTGCGTTGTGTGAAGCGATTGAACGTTTCAGTGCGCATTTCCAAGGCGATGAGCCTCTACATTTGAGTAAACCTGATGTTTTAGCTAAACGTTATTATGACTTCCAACAGTTAGTCCCTTATAGTGTCTTGCAATATCAGCAGTTTAATGATGAAAATCATCCAGACTCATTATTAAAACAAGCAGCTATCGCTTATCAAGGTGAAGCGATACATTGGTTACCAACATGGTCGTTGACTGAGCATGAACAAGTTCACCTGCCTCTCACACATTGTTTTGCCAATATTCCCTTCGATGATGATAAATTTGCTCGCTGGCACTCTAACGGCTGTGCTGCCGGTAATACCTTAGAGGAAGCGATTTTACAGGCTTTATTTGAATTGATTGAACGTGATGCCGTGGCTATCTGGTGGTATAACCGCATCGAACGTCCGGCGTTTGATTTAACGCGACTTGATAAAGACAATTTAAAGGTCATTGATGAAACCTTAGCTGATCATGATTATTGGGTATTAGATTTAACCCATGATATTGAGGTACCCGTGATGATAGCGATTGGGCAACATAAACAAAATGGTGGGTTAAGTTTTGGTTTTGGTTGTCATCTGCAAAGTGACTTGGCTGCGCAACGGGCACTCACGGAATTGTGTCAGTTGATTCCAATACGGAATCAAAAAGACGCGCCTTTTGATTTTGATGCGGTGCAACCTGATGCTTATTTATTCCCATTGGATAGCATCAAAACTGTACCGAAGGATATTGAAAGTAGCGGTGATATAAAATTGGATATTGAAATGCTGGTGGATAAATTGCAGTCATTAGGATTAGAAACCTTGGCGCTTGATTATTCTCGCGCGCCTTTGCCAATAAAAAGCGCAAAAGTGTTTGTACCTGGGTTATGTCATATTTGGCCACAATTTGATAATCAGCGCCTTTATCAAACGCCGGTTAAACTGGGCTGGTTAGATAAAGCCTATTGTGAACAAACGATAAATCAACAAGCTTTGTATGTATAGGGATACAAAAGCCCGGTGTAATAACGTGTAATATTTATTACAGGTTATTATCTGTCGCCTGACTTTATAGATACAAGTTTAAAATAATCATTATTATTAGTATGTTAGTGTGTAAATTGTCATTTTTTCAGTAATTTCTTCACTGCGAGTAAAATAGATTGAAAGGTTCATTTCCTGTAATAAGTTGTAATGGTTATCTTTGCATTAAGCCGCTAATCTACACCTAGTTTAATTAATTGCTCCTGCATGCAGACGTATTTTCGTTTGTTTCAGGATATTTAGGAGTAGAATATGGGTCAATTAATGTTGCAGGATAATTTAACCGGACTTGCAAACCGTAAACAGTTTGTTATCGCTTTTGAAAATTCAGTAAAAATGAGCATTCAAAAGAAAAGAAACATCTCTCTACTCTTAATCGATTTAGATGGTCTCAAATCAATTAACGAAGCACACGGTCATAAATCGGGTGATTTAGTCATTAGCACTTTTGCGAGTCTATTATCGCAATGTATTCACTTTACCGATCAAGTTTTTCGCTACGGCGGCGACCAATTTACTGTGATTTTAAATCACACAGAAGATACCTCAGTGACGGACCTCGTCAGACAAATATGCAAAGTATTAGACAGTAATGTCATTATGAGAGAGTTTGACATTGCATGCTCTGTTGGCCGTGCTGATGTCACTGATCACGATGATTTTAACAGTTTGGTTGAACGCACTGAACAATCACTTAATATTAGAAAAAACATACAAATAGCAACTGGTATCAATTATGCGGATTACCCGCTTTATGATTTAGTGGCAAATGGTCAGTAAGATTTGCTGCATAAATATGATGTTAGTGCATTGAATTGCATGGAGAAATAAAAATGACAAGAATGATTAATAACAATACCGAAGAGCAAATCACGTTATTGATTCAGCATATATTTGGTCGTCATCCAAGCACTTCGCATACGGTTTTGCAAAATCCAGATGCCTCGCGCATGCATGCAACTATTCTTTGGGATGGTGAGGATTGGTTAGTGCAGGACTCAAGTAGTAACGGTACCTTTGTAAACGGTAACCCGGTATTACGTGGCACGATGCAAAAATTAAACAAAGGGGATAAAATCCATTTTGCGAGTTTAGCGGGTGACGCGTGGGAAATACTGGAAGTGGTTGCACCTAAAAGTTTGCTTGTGCCAGTGACTGCGGGTTTAAAAACCATTGAATTAGATAATATCGCTATTTTACCCAACGAAGAACTAGCAGAAGTTACGTTGTATCAATCACCTAATGGCCACTGGGTCTGCGAAAGCAAGTCGGGTATTTCGGTATTAAAAACCGGTGATTTGGTCGGTTGTGAAGGTCATACTTGGCGTTTTATTGAAGCCCGAGCAAGCGAAGAAACGACCTATTTAGTGTCAAACGAGCTACCTACGTCTCCACAAGTGGGCATCTTTTTTAATGTTAGCCAAAATGAAGAGCACGTATCATTCAAATTTAAAATGGGTGATCATGTTTATGATTTAGGTAAACGAAACCACCATTATTTGATGTTACTGTTAGCGCGTAAACGTTTAGAAGATCGTGAAAGTGGTGTGTGTGATGCTGAGCAAGGTTGGATGGATAAAGACCAACTTTGTAAAATATTGGGGTTAAGTGAAAACCATATTAATATTCTTGTTTACCGTTTTAGAAAACAAGTGATTAGTTTACTGCCTCGTTCATTAAACTTTCCGCAGGCGATTGAAAGAAGAACCTGCGAAATTCGTTTTGCTTACGAAGATATCGACATTTCAGGTGGCTCAATTGTTGAAGTCGCGAGTAACCAGTAACCAGTAACCAGTTACTAATAAGATGCGTTATTCATCCAGTTAAAATCCCAAATTATTTGGGATTTTTTTTCCTAAAAAACGGTAAGTTATATTTCGTTAGAAACAATACCAATTGGAGTAAGTATGTGGTCTAAGTTTTACGCAGATAAAATAGCTTAATTCAAGGCGGAAGTTGACGCCTTTCGAGCGGTTAACTTGGTTAACCCTCTACCGGTGAATTAAATTAAAGACTTTAATTCATTAATGGTTGTTCCCTTTACGAAATTTTCAACGAAGAAGTAAGTTATTTTAGCCAGTAAAATAGATCAGCTATTTATTTCGATTGGTATAATAGTGAAATTTTATCATTATTTGTCTTGCTGACTGCGGTGCTTGCGGTAATATCCCCCTTCTTAAAAAATTAAACTTAAAAGGGCAATAAAATGGCACGTCAAGTGACTTATAAATTCAAAAAGAAGCTTAAAACAATCCAATTTTCATACGGTATCTTTCACGATATTTACGAAGCGGTTGCTGATGCTGAAGGCGTTGATTTAACAAACTTTCTTGAGATGGAAAAACAACTAGCAATGAGTTGCCGTGGCCAGGGAATTTTAAAAAACCACCGTCAAACAGAATTTGCTGCTATGGGGTTTTCAGATATAAAATTTGTTCGTGATGAAGAGAAAGATGCAAAAAAATAATATTCCCTGTGCGAGTTTAACAAGTGCTAGTTCAACAAGAGCGAGCACTGCAGAGGAAATAGAGTACCTAAAACACCGACTACAACAAACCCTAAGCCCACGTAAACGATTACTAAAAGCGATTTTAAACACGCTGGTAATGTGGGGTGGGGCGTTACTCGGTTTATTGTTAATCAGTGGTGTTGCGAGTTCTTTAGCGCATTACAGTGAGTTACTTAGCCAAATCCTCTCTTATTCAGGGGGACAGAAATTAGTGATTGTAGGTACTGCATTGTATGCACTATTTAGCACTTATCTATGGTTAACCACAACAGAGAATACCTACCCCCTCATTTTACAAGACATCACAGACGCAACCGTCGTTGATGAAACTTACCCTATACAAGCCGTGTGTCGATTTCAGGAACCTGAAATGGGCGGTTTTATCTATTTATTGAAAGTCTCTGAACAAGCTATTTTTGTACTTTACGATTATCAAAGCCAAACTAAGCCCGATAATGTATTTTTAATACAAGACAAGCTAATCTTAAGCAAAGCATCTCATTGTGATCATTATGTGAAACGACAGTTTACTGGTGAGCCCCTTATTGTTAAAAACACATACCCACTTACGCTTCCTCCTGAACAATGGCCGGTGCCCGATACATGGTTATCAATGCCTTGGTTAGATATAACGTCATATTTTAGTCAAAAACAATAATATTCATAAACCCTACAAGATATATTTGTGAATATTATAAAAGTAATCTTCTTATTGATAATAATGCGCATTAAAAGCAAACATCATTTAAAAACTGCCCTACTATATAAGTGTTAGTTATATTGGTTTTGATTTTTAGTTCATAAAAGCATAAAGAGAGGTGGATATGAGTAAAAATAACATGGATAAAATAGGTTATAAGGTGATCGTTACTGGTCGTGTTCAGGGGGTTGGTTTTCGATATTTCACGGCAAAAGAGGCTAATAAATTAACTATTTATGGCCACGCTAAGAATTTAATCGACGGCTCTGTAGAGGTAAAAATGTATGGCGAAAAGCCACAATTACTCATACTACTGAAATGGCTAGAGAAGGGTCCTAAAACATCTATTGTTGATGACATTAAGGTGACTGAAACAGTATATATTCATAAAGAAGGCTTTTTATGCCTCTAGGTATCTATTTATCATACCAAATTGACTATAATATTGATCTATATCACCTTTAAAGGAACTGTTAAGTGTCATTTACTATAAAACAAAAAGTTTATTTTTTCGTCGCATTCTCACTGTTGTCTATTTTGTTCATAGGTTACAGCGGTATCTCTTTATTAAAAGAGGAGATGTACGAAGATCGAAAAACCCAGCTAAAAGTACAAATAGAAACAGTGGAAGGTATTTTAAAATTCTACCAACAAAAAGCAGCATCCGATGAGTTAAGTCTAGAAGAGGCACAAACAGCTTTTTACTCGACACTGCAAGAGATGCAATATAGTGGAGATGGCTACTTTTTTGCTTTCACCACCGATATGGTATTAAAAGCGAGTTTAAAAGGTAAAAAAATAGGCGGTAACGTTGCCACTGTTAAAGATGCCAATGGCCGTTATGTATATCAAGATATTCTCAACGCGACACGTTATACCGGTGGCCGAGGTTATGTAGAGTATCAATTTCAGCGTGTTGCTAATGGCATACCTGAAGATAAACTTTCTTATTCATTACACTTTAAACCGTGGAATATCGTCGTAGGTACGGGTATCTATATTAGCGATGTAACAGAAAAAGTGGTGAGTAATATTATTGAGATGGCCATCATTGTTTCCTTGGTATTAGCGGGACTTGCATTTATTGCTTGGAAAATTATCTCTGCGGTTATCGCACCGATTAGCAATATTCAAAAAGTGATGGCTAAGGTCGAAGCGGGTGATATTACCCTACGTTTGGCGGTTAACAAAAATGATGAGCTAGGGTTATTGAGCCAATCAATTAACTCTATGTTAACTGAATTTCATAATTTGTTGAAAAAGCTATCGGGTTCTTCACATGATTTAACCAATGCCTCGAACAGCTTATCAGTGATTGCACAACAGACTAACCGTGGTGTGAACAAGCAAACGCAAGAGATTCAAACGGTAGTCAGTGCGATTGAGCAGATGTCACTGACGGTAAAAGAAGTAGAAGGTAATACAGTAACGGCTTCTAATACGACACAAGAAACCAATGACATGATTCATGATGCAAGCTTGATGGTGGCTGAAACGATGGGGCTTGTTGATAATGCAGCGCAAAAGATTGATCATGCTGGTGCGGTTGTTGATGAATTGAAACAGGGATCATCTGAAATTGCTGAAGTATTAAATGTTATCACGGGTATTTCTGATCAAACTAACTTGTTAGCGTTAAATGCAGCCATTGAAGCCGCACGTGCGGGTGAAGCGGGTCGTGGTTTTGCCGTTGTAGCAGATGAAGTAAGGAGCCTTGCACACAGTACGCAAGACTCAACGGTTGAGATTCGCAAGATCATCGAGAAGTTACAATCATTGTCACAAACCGCATCTCAAAGTATGGCTGACGGTAAAGAGGCTGCTAATCAAACCATTGAAGCTGCAGCGAGTACGGATGAGAAGCTAAAATTAGTGGTGCAACATGTTGCTCGAATCAATGAGATGACCGGACAAATTGCATCAGCAACAACAGAGCAGGCAGCGGTTGCGGAGGAAGTGGCACGTGCAATGGTCAGTATTAGTGATATATCTGTTGAGACAGAGCAAGCCAGTGAGCAAACTAAACTGGAAAGTTTAAATGTGAAATCGTTATCGCAAGATGTTGATCGACGTATTGAACGTTTTACCATTTAAGAAAGTGAACTGGAAGGTTTAATATTGAAAGGCTAGAAGGCATTTATGCGTTCTAGCCTTTTGCCTTTATTTAGTCTGTGCTTTCTTTTGGAAATCATTTAATACAATTTGAAGCGCTTCAACGGCAGTTTGATTATCTATTTTATTTTCTTCAAGTAACTGAATTAAATCCACTGCAATTTGTACTGCTGGTGGCGCATCGGCTAGTTTATGTTGTTCTTCACTCATCGTCTATTTCCTCAAGTTGAAACTCTAATTTTTGGGTAAAACTATTACATTTCTGAAAACGACCTTTTAATGCTTCGATTTTTTCTTTGGTATAAGCGCGATCACAGCCGTTGTCGTCAGCCAATAACTCTTCCTGTTCAGAAATCATGGCAATCAATCTATGTTCATATTCAGATTGCTTTTTAAGTTGTTGAAATATTTTCTCTTTCGGTGACGAATAAGACTTATATAGCAACGACGCTTTGCCTTTGTCGACGGATTGTACCAATTGTAAGAGCAACTGAAATTGAACAACAAATTTCTCACACTCTATTTTAATCAATAGCTCACTGCGTTTTTTACTGATACAACTTTCCAGTGAATTCAGTGTTTTCTCAATTTGGGTTAAATAACCCAGCAGCGTCAAACTACGTTTTGGAAATTGATGTGCTTCAAAAACAAAACAACGATTTTCTGTTTGTTTTATCTCACTATCAATTTTAATACATCGTAATTTAAGTGCGTTTAATTGTGCCTGAAGTTGTTGTATTGATCCACTGTCTAACTGAGCCATGCGTTATACCCTAGTTTGAGTGCCATGATCATGACAATAACAATAAAGATAGGTCGAATAAATTTACTGCCAAAACGAATCGCAGAATGCGCGCCGATATAAGCGCCTAACATTAAACAACAACCCATGGTTAAACCAATCAGCCAGTTGACCTGACCAAAATAAATAAAGGCTAATAGCGAGGTAAAGTTACTGGTAAAGTTCATCGATTTCGCGACGCCACTGGCCAACAAAATATTCAGTTTATATAAACGCATGTTTGAGATAACCCAAAATGCGCCCGTACCAGGCCCTGATGAACCATCGTAAAAACCCAATAAAAAACCCTGGATGCGTTGCTTGAATACTAATTGTTTATTTTGTGTGGGTAGTGCATCACCTTCAACCTCTTTTAAACGGCTAAATAAGCTGTATATGGCAGCTACCAGAATAATAAGGGGGAGAAATTTTTCTAACCAGTAAGTACTGACAAAGTTTATAAAAATAGTCCCGAATAAAGCGCCTATAAAGGTGCTATAAAGGCTTTCTTTCCAAAACTTGGGTGTAAATAGTTGTTTTTTAAAATAGGTGTAAGCCGCCGTACCAGAGGCAAAACAGGCAGACAGTTTATTAGTGCCTAATGTTAAATGTGGGGGTAAACCTAAGCTTAATAACGCAGGTACGGTTAACATGCCACCGCCTCCAACAATCGCATCAATAAAGCCAGCCAATAAACCAACACCCATTAACAAAGCTAAGCAGCTTGGGTCAAGTAGCAGTTCGGTCATGAAGATTTTTGCTCGTATTGAATATTAAAAGGAGGTAATGCGTCAAGCAAACCTTTGCCATAACGTTTTGTTTTTACGCGTTTATCCAAAATAATTATTTTACCTGTATCTTGTTCTTTACGAATAAGTCGTCCGCAAGATTGAATGAGTTTTTTGCTGGTTTCTGGGATAGCGAGTTGCATGAATGGATTCCCTCCCTGTGAGGTTATCCATTCTGAATGTGCTTCTTCAACAGGAGAATTAGGCACCGCAAAGGGCAACTTAGTGATCATTAAATTCGTCAGATAATGCCCTGGTAAATCTAATCCTTCGGATAAACTACCGGTACCAAATAAAATGGAGGTTTGGCCTTTGTCACAGCGTTCTTTATGATCAATGATTAACTGACTACGTGAAAGCACACCTTGTATTAACAGCGCCGGTCCATATTTTTTAGCCAGTTTGTCTGCGACTAAATTCATCTGCCAATAAGAGGCAAACAAAACTAAGTTCGCTTCTTTATCTTCAATGAACTGTTCAACTTTATCAACCAGCTCATTATCAAATTCAGGATGAGTAGGTTCGTGCATCATGTCGGCGACAATCAATGGGATCGCAGGGTAATCAAAAGGAGATTTCAAACGTAGGTATTGTGTTCCGTCGTCGCTACGCAGCCCACTTTGACGTTTAAAATATTCAAAACTATTCATCGAGGTGAGGGTTGCCGAGGTGACGATAACGCCTGCTGCCTGAGACCAAAGCATATATTCTAATAAACCACCGACTTCGATGGGAGAAGCATGCACGCTTAGTTCGTTATTCTCATTATCGACCCAAGCGGCAATCGGTGCATATTTATCAGAGCGTTCTTTAGTGAGCATTTTACTTAAGCTATTAATGGTTTCAAAACGCTGTAAAAATAGACCTGTTTCTATTAACAAAGGCTCAGCATCACGTAACTTAATATTGTCATCTTTTATCTCTTCATCAATAATCGAAGACAGCTTGGTTAATGCAGCGAGTCCTTTTTTGCTTTCCATGGCAATATTATTCATGATATTGAGCAATGCATCGGGTAATTCACCCAGTGCAAATCGGCATTGATTTTTTTCGCCTAAGAGCTGTGGATTATCACGGAAAAAGTGATCTACTTTTTTAAATTCCGCTTCTAGTTCTACGCCACTTTCCAGTAAATTTAAGCAGGGCGTGATAGTGGTATGTTTTTTAATACTTTTAGAAATATGCTGATTCAGCGGTTTAAGTTTTTTTAACCATTCCTGTGAATTTTTGATATTGGTTGAAGCACTGGCAAAATCACGTGATATTTTTGGCAGGTGATGGGCTTCATCTAAGACATAAAAACAGTTATCAGGATCAGGCAGAATAATACCGCCACCCAATTCGAGATCTGCGAGTAATAAGGCATGATTAACAACAATAACGTCAGCTTTATTTATATCGTCACGTGCACGATGAAACGGACATTGTCGATGATTTGAAAGCGCGCGTTTACAGCTAAATTTATCGGAGACGATATGTTGCCAAATTCTATTTGGGATAGGTGTTGGCCAGCTATCGCGATCGCCTTGCCATTTCCCCGCAAGGTAAGCATCAGTTAAACGTTTTAATAACGCTTTATCACCCGCTTTAGGTTTCTCTTCAAATAAGACCGGTTGTGCAGCGGTCTGTTGTGTTGCGAGTAATTTATGTTCGCAGCAATAACGTTGTCTGCCTTTGGCCAGCGTAAAAGAGAATTGATAATCACTGTGACGCAGGAAAAAAGGCAGATCTTTATTGATTAACTGCTCTTGCAACGTAATAGTCGCGGTAGAGATAACTAATTTTTTGTTATTCGCTTGTGCAACAGGCAGGGCTGCCAGAATATATGCTAACGACTTACCAATGCCGGTACCCGCTTCAGCCACCAGAATCCGTCGAGATTTGTCATACTCACCAGCAAGTACCTTTGCTATTTCAGCAACTAAATAGTTTTGCGCTTTACGTTTTGCAAAATTAGGTAACGCTTCTGTGAGTCGCTCATATCCATTGCGGATCTGTTTTTTAACTGTGTCTGAGAGCATATATTCCGAACTGTGTTAGGGCGTTATTTAGGCTGTTGCAGATATAATACCGCTGCTTCAACGCGTGATTTTATGGCCAACTTTTTCAATAAGCTTTTAACATGTACTTTTACCGTACCTTCAGAGATATGTAAACTTTCTGATATCTCTTTATTGCTTAAACCTTTAGCAACTTCAGCAATAATTTGCTGTTCTCGCTTGGTTAAATTAGCTAATTTCTCGCGGATATTATCTTCTTGGTCAAGCTCATCTAAAAATGCAGTCAGTTTATCGGTCACAATTAATTTGCCCGAAAGTACTTTGATGATATTGCTTAATAAGAGTTCTGGCTCTGAGTCTTTTAATAAGTAACCATCTGCCCCTTGGTTGATCATCGCAATCACATCTTGTTTGTTATCACTAACAGTCAGAATGATGATTTTAGCGGGACAGTTGTCTTTTCTTAATGCTTTTAGTGTTTCTAAACCAGAAATACCCTGCATATTATAATCAAGTAGAATGAGTTCCGGATGAACTTTTTTAGCGTAACTCACCGCTTCAATGCCATTGGTTGCCTCTGCAACAACAAGAAAACTGGGTTCGATAGACAACAGCTGCTGTATTCCTTTGCGCATGAGTGGGTGATCATCGACAATCATAATACGTGTTACATTAGACATTTTCACTTCCTTGATTAAGTATTGAGTCTTTATAAGGGAATATCAGCTTAACTTCAGTTCCTTTGCTTAAGCTGTTAAATGAAAGTGTTGCACCTAATTCATCGGCACGCTGCTTCATTATGGATAGCCCGTAGTGGTTATTCTTTTCACTATTATCAATGATGCCTAAGCCATCATCAATAACACTAATCCATACCTTATGCTGATCAGTAATAATGCATGACACTTCAATACGTTCACACTGAGCATGTTTAATCGCATTAATGATCGCTTCACGCACTATTTGTAACAGATGGATATGTTGACTGGCATCGGTATAAAAATGTGTTTCAAATTGTCTGATACAGATCAGAGCATTGGTTTGTTTTTGCAATGTTTTTATCATAGTGACCATGGCTTCTTTAAAGTTTGATTCGGTGACACTCAAACGGAAAGTCGATAACAGCGAGCGTAATTGTATGTACGCATCGGACACGGCTTCTTCGATATTACCAATGGTTTGTTGCGCCTCTTGTTGCGCTGAGTTGTTCACATGGCGATGTAATAATGTGCATTGAATCTTGAGAAATGAAAGTGATTGCGCAATAGAGTCGTGTAACTCACGGGCAATAATGCCGCGCTCTTCCATCAACAATATTTTTTGTTCTTGTAAGCTGTATTCTTCTTGATAAAGCGCACGTGCGACTAAACCGGTGAAACTTTCGATTAAACCGTGTTGCTCCTGCGAGCCTTTAATTAAGACATAGTTTAAAAATCCGTAAGGTTTTCCATTGATGATAATCGCAATACGTAACATATTTTCATCAATGCCAGCACAGCCAAGTTCACTATTGATAAAGGTGCCATTGTTGAGCTCGATACACAATTTTTCTAAATTGGCTTGTTTGGCTAATGCATTAAGTGCGTTATACAGAATAGGCGAGGTGAGTTTTACTGTGCTTAACTGCTGCGAAATAGAATATAAAAATTCAATCGTTTGGTGCGCTTTTTCGAGGGCGATGGTTTGCTCTGAAACTTGAGTTTGCATGGTGCTAATTAGGTGGTGAAGTTCGTTTGAGGTGTCTTCAATACCCTGAGATAAAATGCCGATTTCATTTTTTGATTGTGGAAATTCAAGATCAAATTGGCGTTCTTTAATCAACTTTACATTTTTAACTAATTGTTTAATCGGTAAAACTATCTGTTTTTGGGAATACAAATACAGTGTGATACCGATGAGCATGATAAGGAAAAAACTGATCAATTCAGCCAGGTGCACTAAGTGCATTTTTTTAGTGGCCAGTATTTGATATTGTTTTACAAGTTGATTAAGCGAAGCAGAAAAAGGGCGGAGTAATAAATCCGTCTCTGAAAAGTTACCAGCATTGATGCTTTTATGTATCGCTTGCCATTGCACGGCAAGGTGTTTGTTGGTTTGATTAATCTGTTTGGTATTAAACCACGAGCTTTCAAATAATTTTGGGACGGGTAATTGTTTATCTATTTTCTGCATAATATGCGACATATCTTGCGGATAATAGTGTGATGCATAAATGAGTTCGTTGGTGGAAATTTTAAGTGTCGTGAGCTTATCGATGATTTTCATATTAACAATATGACTGTCGAAAGTCGCAAATACGCTTATAATATGTACTGCCGATATGATAAGAATCAACAAACAAGCGTTTGTAATCACTTTTACAACAGAATGGGAATGAAAGAGTAGATTAATTTTCATGACTAATAGAGAATAAAAAAACAGAACGCAAATGTAACATAATGTTCACATTTATACCTACAGCTCCGAGCTTAATATCGCTAAGTTTTTTGAATATGTGAATTAAGCCGCTTAACGTTAACCATTTGTTAAGAAGGGTAAAACAAGAAATTGTTTTGCCTCCCGTGTTTGGAAAGGAACTAAAACATGCAACAGCTAAAAGATAACTTCGAGCGTAAGTTCGAATACCTGCGCCTGTCGATAACCGACGAATGCAATTTTAAATGTAATTATTGTCTACCTGATGGGTACAAACGTAGCCACCAAGGTGAGTTTTTATCTCATCAAGAAATTAACCATCTGGTTAATGCTTTTTCTGAGTTAGGCACTAAAAAAGTACGTATCACTGGTGGTGAACCGAGCTTACGTAAAGACTTTCCTGATATCATTAAATCGGTTGCGAGTGTGCCGGGTATCCAAAAGGTGGCGACCACTACCAATGGATTTCGACTGCAAAAAGACGCACAGCAGTGGTTTGATGCGGGTCTCGATGCAATCAATGTCAGTATTGATAGCTTAGATGCTAGAACCTTTCATTTAATCACTGGCAAAAACATCTTTCAAAAAGTGATGGATGGCGTTTCTGCTTGCGTTGATGCGGGTTATAAACAGGTCAAAATTAACAGTGTATTAATGAAAGGCCTGAATGATAAAGATCTGGATCTTTATATCGATTGGATAAAAACACGTCCCATTCAACTGCGCTTTATTGAGTTAATGCAAACCGGTGATAATGCTGAATTTTTCGATAAACACCATCTTTCAGGTTTGTGGATAAAAGAGAAATTATTAGCCGAGGGTTGGACACAAAAAGTCCCCTTAAGTCATGATGGACCTGCACAAATTTTTACCCACGATGAGTTTCAAGGTGAAGTTGGGTTAATTATGCCCTACAGCAAAGATTTTTGTAAAAGCTGTAACCGTTTACGTGTTTCTTCAACTGGCAAATTACACCTTTGTTTATTTGGTGAGCAGGGCGTTGATCTACGTGATTTATTGGTGGATGCTTCGCAAAAAGAAGCGTTGAAGCATCGTATTATATTGGCGTTAAATGACAAAAAAGAAAGCCACTACTTACAATCGGGCAATACTGGTGCAACGCCTCATTTAGCCTCTATCGGCGGATAGTATAAACACTCTCACGTTACTACTCCTTACTGAGTACCCCCGTAAACGTGAGAGTAAACCACCTTACTAAATTAAATTATTTACCCCTGTTTTTTGTTTGTCAACTCCCATTATTCGACCAAGTTATTGATGTGCATCAATAGATCTCTTCTTTAGCATACCTGTCTAATGCATATTTGTTATTATTTGTTACAAAGTAAAAACAATAATTAACGTTTACATAACAATAATTAAAGTAGGGTTATATTGTGCACTTTGATGATACGAAACGCAGTCTATTTAAGCGAAAAAAAGAGATAACCACGGATAATTTATTACCTTGGATTATCGATGCACAGCAATTTTTAGAAAAATGTACACAATGTGCTGATTGTATTTCTGTTTGTCCAGAAAATATTATTATCAAAGGGGACGGCGGCTTTCCAAATATTGATTTTGATTTAGGCGAATGTGTTTTTTGTGGGAAATGTGCAGATGTTTGTAAAGAGCCTATATTTACAGCTACTAGTGCATCTCCGTGGCAGAAAAAAGCCCTCATTAAGCAAACATGTTTAGCCCATGAAAATATTTATTGTCGCAGTTGCGCTGAAAGTTGTGAGGCTCAAGCGTTAACGTTTCAACTTGGTATCAGTGCTATACCAATAATTGATACTGATTTATGTATCGGTTGCGGTGCTTGTGTTGCGCCTTGTCCAACGAAAGCAATTGAAATAAAGGAACTAAAATGAAACCTGAAGAACTACATATCTCAAGTTTGATCGTGCATGTGAATATCCTAAAAGTGGATATGATCCGTGCCAAAATTAACTTATTACAGGGTGCTGAGGTGATCACTGTTTCAGAGCAAGGGAAAGCGATCGTGGTGCTAGAAGCACCAAATCAACGCATTATTATGGAAGTAATTGATAGTATTAATGAAATAGATGGGGTTATCAATACCGGCCTTGTCTACCATGAGTTTGAAAAAGCAGAAGCCTAACCATTTATACCCATGCTACCTCAAAATGCAAAGTCAGCAAGGAAAATTGTGCCGAGATGCTAGGCATAAAATTGAAGCCTAGTTATTCTAAGTCGATATTTTATAACGACGTAGATTGGTGCAAGTTGCCTTGCCCTACGGGGCGCTAGCTTGAAAAACAGCCCTACGTTGCAACAATCGAAAAGGGAATGACCATTAACTCTTGTTGCGCCTTGCTCTGCTTATCAAGCTAGTGCCTGACAAAGTATCTTGAGATAACATGGGTATATAACGCAGTTCAAAAAAATCAGTGAGGAAGAAACATGACATTTACCAGACGTGAATTTATGAAAGCACAGGCAGCCGCATCGGCAGCCGTTGTTGCAGGCATAACATTACCGGCTTCTGCTAGCAATTTAATTGCCAGCAAGGATGCAAGTAAAATCAAATGGGATAAAGCCCCATGTCGTTTTTGTGGTACCGGTTGTAGTGTACTTGTAGGAACACAAGACGGGAAAGTAGTGGCGACGCAGGGGGATCCAGAATCACCTGTGAATAAGGGCCTTAATTGTATCAAAGGTTATTTCCTGTCAAAAATCATGTACGGGAAAGATCGCTTAACAACCCCTTTATTACGCCAAACTAATGGTGTGTACGATAAAGAAGGCGATTTTGCACCGGTTTCTTGGGATGTTGCATTTGATGTGATGGCTGAGAAATTCAAAAAAACATTAAAAGAGAAAGGGCCTACCGCGGTGGGTATGTTTGGCTCTGGTCAATGGACAGTAATGGAAGGTTACGCTGCCTCTAAATTGATGAAAGCCGGTTTCCGTAGTAATAATATCGACCCCAATGCACGTCACTGTATGGCATCTGCGGTAGGTGGGTTCATGCGTACCTTCGGTATTGATGAGCCAATGGGCTGTTATGACGACCTTGAAAATGCAGATGCATTTGTATTATGGGGATCGAACATGGCAGAGATGCATCCGATTCTTTGGTCGCGTTTAACTGACAGACGTTTAAGCAATGCTGATGTTAGTGTGCATGTTTTATCTACTTATACGCATCGCTCATTTGAGCTTGCTGATAACGGTATGATCTTTACGCCACAGTCTGATTTAGCCATCTTAAACTTTATTGCTAACTACATTATTCAAAATGATGGTGTGGATAAAGACTTCGTTAAAAAGCATACAAACTTCCGTAAAGGTGCCACTGATATTGGTTATGGACTTCGTCCTGAAAACCCATTACAACAAGAAGCTAAAAACCCAGATTCAGGTGCGTCAACACCCATCAGTTTTGATGAGTTTGCTAAGTATGTTTCTGAATTTGATGTTGAATATGCAGAGAGAATGTCTGGTGTACCTGCCAAGAAATTAATTGAGCTTGCAAAAGTTTACGCAAATCCAAAAATTAAAGTAACGTCATATTGGACAATGGGGTTCAACCAACATACACGTGGTGTTTGGGCGAACAACCTGATGTACAACATTCATTTGTTAACCGGTAAGATTTCTAAACCGGGTTCTGGTCCATTCTCATTAACAGGCCAACCATCAGCTTGTGGTACAGCACGTGAAGTGGGTACCTTCTCACATCGCTTACCTGCTGATTTAGTGGTTAAAAATCCTAAGCATCGTGCGATTGCTGAGAAAATTTGGAAGTTACCTGAAGGGACTATCCCAGCAAAACCGGGTTATCACGCTGTATTGCAAAACCGCATGCTTAAAGACGGCAAGCTAAATGCTTATTGGACAATGTGTAACAACAACGTACAAGCCGGTGCAAATATTAATGAAGAGATTATTCCGGGTTACCGTAATCCAGAGAACTTTATTGTTTGTTCAGACCCATACCCAACGGTAACAGCGCAAATGGCTGACCTTATTTTACCAACAGCAATGTGGGTTGAAAAAGAGGGCGCTTACGGTAATGCAGAACGTCGTACACAAACTTGGTACCAACAAGTTGAAGCGCCAACGGGTGCAAAATCTGATTTATGGCAATTAATGGAATTTGCTAAACGCTTCAAAATTGAAGAAGTTTGGACAGAAGAGTTAATCGCTAAAATGCCTGAAGTACGTGGAAAAACTATGTATGACGTGCTTTACCGTAACGGTAATGTTGATGCATTTAGTTTAGATGAAGTGCCTGCAGACCGTCTCAATGATGAAGCGCGTGATTGTGGTTTCTACATTCAAAAAGGCTTATTTGAAGAGTATGCTCAGTTTGGTCGTGGTCATGGACATGATTTAGCACCATATGACAGATACCATAAAGAACGTGGTTTACGCTGGCCGGTTGTGGATGGCAAAGAAACGTTATGGCGTTTCCGCGAAGGAAGCGATCCGTATGTTGAAAAAGGCTCTGAATACCAGTTCTATGGTAAAAAAGATAAAAAAGCGGTTATTTTTGCACTACCATACGAGCCACCTGCAGAATCACCTGATGAAGAATATGACCTGTGGTTAAGTACTGGTCGTGTGCTTGAGCATTGGCATTCTGGTTCAATGACACGTCGCGTACCTGAATTACATCGTGCTTTCCCTGACGCGGTTGTGTTCATGCACCCTGATGATGCTAAATCACGTGGTTTACGCCGTGGTGATGAGATTGTATTAGCATCTCGTCGTGGCGAGTTAACCTCTCGTGTTGAAACGCGTGGTCGTAACCGTCCACCAAGAGGCTTGGTATTTATGCCTTGGTTCGATGCTAAACAGTTAGTTAACAAAATCACACTCGATGCAACGGATCCGCTTTCAAAACAAACGGATTACAAAAAGTGTGCGGTTAAGATAACCAAAAAAGCATAATCAAGGGGATTAATACCAATTTCACTAAATAACGGATCAATCTTGCTGGTTAAAAGAAGCGATTTCCACGTTGTAAGTTTTGTAAAGGGAACAACCATTTACAGCAACTTTCGCCTTGAACTCGCTTATTTTTCCTGCGCAATATTAGACCATTAAATTAATGGAACTGGTATAACCAAAACAATAATAAGAATGGCTAGGCAGTTTTACTTAGCCACTCTTATAGCTAGTGTGAAATACAGAGTAATTTAAGGTGTTCACGCGTGTATTGTTATCGTTATGATTATTTTAGGTTGCAGAAAAACAGCCTAAAATAAGATAAAAAAAGTCGGAGAGACAAAATGAAAAAATTGCTAACAGCTATTATTGCAGCTGGAATCGTTGCATTAACCGCATCACCTGTTTGGAGCGATGGCTCAGATGAGTTAGTTTCGAATACTGGGGGTGTTAGTTCATTGCGTGGTTTGGTTGAAATTTCGGATATTAATAAATCTGAGCCAATGAAGCGTGTGCCAAGAGACCAACAACCTATCGATCGAAACTATGTGCAACAACCACCATTAGTACCACACACAACACGTGGTTATCAGGTGAACTTAAATGCTAATAAATGTTTGTCATGCCATAGCTTCAAAAATGCGGGTGATATGGGCGCAACAAAAATTAGTGTGACGCATTTTGAAGCGCGCGATGGTACAACGTTATCTGATGTATCGCCACGTCGTTACTTTTGTTTGCAGTGTCACGTAACGCAAGCCGATGCAAAACCATTGGTAGGAAATACTTTCCAACCAGTCGACTCGTTGAGATAAAGGAGCAAAAATTATGCTGAATTTATTAAAACGGTTATGGTTAGTGATGAAGTCTCCCTCTTCAGCTGCTATGGGGTTTATCCTCATACTCGGTTTTACCGGTGGTATCATCTTTTGGGGTGGTTTCAATATGGGCATGGAAGCGACCAATTCAGAAGAGTTCTGTGCGGGTTGTCATGCGCCAATTGTAAAAGAGATCAAAGAGACGATTCATTACTCAAACCGATCGGGTGTACGTGCTATTTGTAGTGATTGCCATGTACCACATAACTGGACAGATAAAATTGTACGTAAAGTACAAGCGTCTAAAGAGTTAGTGGCATTTGCAATGGGTACCATTAGCACCCAAGAGAAATTTGAAGAACGTCGAGGTTATCTTGCTAATCGTGAGTGGCATCGTATGAAAGAGAATGATTCACAGGAATGTCGTAATTGTCATGAGTTCGACTTTATGGACTTCAGTGAGCAGGGCGCACGTAGTGTAAAACAGCACTCTACCGCACTTGCTTCGGGTGAAAAGACCTGTGTTGATTGCCACAAAGGTATTGCACATCAACTTCCAAATATGGAAGGTATTGAAGGCTGGTAAAATAGCTGTATTATCTCAATACTGTTGAGTCATACGTAAACTAAAAAGGGGCTACTAGCCCCTTTTTTAATTTTATTATAAAAAAGATGAAAGGAATTTTTTTGAACGTTGCAGGAATTGTATTAGCGGGTGGATTATCATCGCGTATGGGGCGAGATAAAGCGCAACTTTTATTAGCCGAACAAACATTGTTAACGCGTAATGTGGCACTTTTATCGACATTAAAACTCAGTGATGTTTTTGTAAGTGGTCAATATAAAGACTTCCAATGCATAGAGGATGTTAATCCTTTATTAGGTCCTATTGGTGGCTTAGATGCCTGTGTTAATACATTGTTTTCAGAGTATGATGCTTTATTTGTTATTCCTGTTGATATGCCTCTTTTAGGGCTTGAAGAGTGTCAGTTCTTATTAAATGCTTTTGCTACTTATCCGCAAGGAGTATTTTATGCGCAAGCAACTTTCCCGATGATTCTGCCTTTAACAAAGCAGCTAAAAGAATATTTAACAGAAGCACTCGCTTCACCCCATAATAGGCAACGTTCACTTTATCGTTTGTTAAAAATACTTAAACTACAGCCTATTAATGTGCAAGCCGAAAACAGTCATCGTTTTCAAAATAGTAATACGCCACAAGAGTGGACTGATTGCTTAGCAACGTATCACGCGTTACCAAAATAATATTTACAGTGCATTCGTTTAATACGGGTGTTTTATATAAAAACAAACAATACCTATTCAGAGCAAAATGATGGACTCTGAATGGTTACAAAAACAAAGGAATACAAATGAGTCACCTTAGTGTTAAAGCATTCAAACCTGCAAAAATGGCAGTATTAACAGTATCAGATACTCGTAACGAAGAAACAGATACGTCGGGAAAGTATTTAGCGGACGCATTAGTGGAAGCGGGACATCAATTAGCGGATAAGCAGATTGTCATTGATTGCCCTTATAAAATTCGTGCAATCGTATCGCAGTGGATTGCGGATGATAATATCGAGTCGATATTGATTACTGGCGGTACTGGTTTCACCTCACGTGATACAACACCTGAAGCGGTATCTGTTTTGTTTGATAAACATGTTGAAGGATTTGGCGAATTGTTCCGCCACGTTTCTTACCAAGAGATTGGCTCGTCAACGATTCAAAGTCGTGCTATTGCTGGTTTTGCTAATAAGACGGTTATCTTCTGCATGCCTGGCTCTACGGGCGCATGTAAAACCGCTTGGACAAAAATCATTAAAGAACAGATGAATAGCACCCATAAGCCGTGTAATTTTATGCCACACATCGGTGTTTAATGTTTCAGTCGTCGCTATATTGTTAACTTCTGCGTTGAAAGTGCTCACTTGGTAAACCAAGCTCCGCGCTTTCGCCTTGAATTTAACAATCTAGCTTAGACTGAATTCATCAAACATATTTAGTTAGTATATTCCGTTACATCGAAAACAAAGGTTCATCATGGAAAATAAATTTACTCATATCAATCAAGATGGTAAAGCCAATATGGTTGATGTGACAGAGAAAAGTGTTACCGTTCGCGAAGCGATTGCTGAAGCTTATATTGAGATGGCACCTGAAACATTGGCGTTAATCATAGGTGGCAATCACCATAAAGGTGATGTGTTCGCGACAGCACGTATTGCTGGCATTATGGCGGCTAAAAAAACATCGGATCTTATTCCGTTATGTCATCCATTAGCGCTGACAAAAGTAGAAGTTGAATTAACTGCTGAGCCAGAACTGAATCGTGTGCGTATTCAAAGCTTATGTAAATTATCTGGTAAAACAGGTGTTGAGATGGAAGCATTAACGGCCGCTTCTGTGGCGGCGCTGACGATTTACGATATGTGCAAAGCAGTGCAAAAAGATATGATCATTTCACAAGTTAAATTACTTGAGAAAACCGGTGGTAAATCAGGCCATTTTAAAGCAGCAAGCAATATGGAAAGTAAGGCATGATTAAAGTTCTATTTTTTGCGCAATTGCGCGACCAACTCGGTGTGTCTGAATTAAGTGTCAGCAGCGATGAAAATCCAAACGTACAAGTATTATTAAACAATTTAAAAAACAAAGATGAACAGTGGGAAAAACTACTTTCAAGAGCGACATTAATGGTAGCTGTTAATCAAACCATTAGTAATAAAACCGCTACTTTGTCGAGTGGTGACGAAGTTGCTTTCTTTCCCCCTGTGACGGGTGGCTAGATGATAAAAGTTCAAACTGAAGATTTTAATCAACAAGTTCAATATGATCGATTGCGCCAAGCAAGCCATACGGGCGCCGTTGTGACCTTTACTGGTTTAGTGCGTGATATTAATCAAGGTGAGAAGATAAGTGCGTTGACGCTTGAGCATTACCCTGCAATGACTGAAAAAGCCTTAGCTGATATTGTTGAACAAGCGAAGTTACGTTGGTCCATCATCAATGCGACGGTTATTCATCGTGTGGGTGAATTACAGTTATTGGATCAAATTGTTTTTGTGGGTGTGGCAAGTCTTCATCGTGGTGATGCATTTGCTGCTTGTGAATTTATAATGGACTACTTAAAAACACAGGCGCCATTTTGGAAAAAAGAAACCAACAGTGTTGGTGAATCTTATTGGGTTGATGCCCGTGAAAGTGATCAAACGGCACTCTCTAAATGGGATATTGTGTGAAACAGTTAGTTGCTCTTTTATTGCTTTGTTTTATCTTGCCAGCGCATGCTTCGTTGAAGGTAGCGGTTGCGAGTAATTTTAAAGTCACATTGAGTGAAATTATTGATTTATATGCACAACAATCTGATCAAAAAGTATTAATTTCAAGTGGCTCTACGGGCATTTTATATAATCAGATCAAACACGGCGCTCCCTTTGACCTGTTTTTATCTGCTGATAAAGAAAGAGCCCAATTGATTGAACAATCCAAATTAGGTATCAAGGGATCTCGTTTTACTTACGCACGTGGTAAGTTGGCTTTTTGGGTGCCGAAAAGTGATACAGAAGTTAACAAACAAAGTCTGATTGATTTTGAAGGACATGTTGCCATTGCTAACCCTAAACTTGCTCCCTACGGCCTTGCCACTCAACAAGCATTGCAGAAGTTTAAGTTATGGAATAAGTTTTCTTATATAAAAGGCAATAATATTGCTCAAGCCTATCAATTTATCGATACCGGCAATATCGGTGCAGGTTTTGTCGCACAGACATTATTATTACAAAATAATGAAAGCCAATATTATCTGTTACCCATTGATAGCTATCTGCCAATTTTACAACAAGGTGTGATGTTATCAGGCAGTAAAAATAAACAAGCGCTACAAGACTTTGTCGACTTTTTACAATCTGATGCTATTCAGGATTTGATACGCCAAAAAGGGTACTTATAACCATGACTTATAACTATAACTATGATTTCTAAGCATGACTGCTAACTATGGCTTCTCACGATGATTTATAAATATGCTCAGTGAACTTGATCTAAGCGCCATCTATTTAACGTTAAAACTTGCGAGTTTAACAACGCTGACCTTATTAATAATTTCGCCTCCGCTTGCCTGGTGGCTCGCGCGTAGTAAATTGTTTTTTAGACCCTTTATCGAATCGCTGGTGGCATTACCCTTAGTATTACCGCCTACTGTATTAGGATTTTACCTTCTACTTTCATTTTCTCCTGACAGTTATTTTGGGGCTTTTTGGATACAATTAACCGGCAGTGGTTTAGCCTTTTCTTTTGCCGGACTGTTAATCGCCTCTGTTATCTATTCATTACCTTTTGTTGTACAGCCTCTGCAAAGTGCTTTTGTAAACCTAGATAAAAACTATTTAGAAGTGGCGTCAACCTTAGGTTTTAGTCCTATTAAAACCTTTTATAAAGTCGTTTTCCCGATGACCTTGCCCAGTTTTATTATTGCTGGCGCATTAGGGTTTGCACATACCATTGGTGAATTTGGCGTGGTATTGATGATTGGGGGAAATATCCCTGGTGAGACACAGGTATTGTCGATTACGCTGTTTGATCATGTTGAAACATTACAGTACGAACAAGCGCATTTACTGTCTATATCACTGCTCATTTTCTCAATGTCTTTACTCATCTTAATTTACGGTGTGCTTCAAAAACGCCAGAAGCGATTAAACGATGCCTAATAATATGCTTAAATTTACGCTCTGCAAAGCAGGGTTATTTAATTTTGCTGCTGAGATTAATTTAGCGGGCGTTTGTGGCGTTTTTGGCGACTCTGGCGCGGGTAAAACCTCACTAGTACGTGCCCTAATTGGATTAGATGAACAATTTATTGGCTCAGTTAATTTTAATAATAACGTTTGGCAAGATGACAAACATTTTGTCAAAACAGAGCATCGTCAAATTGGTATGGTATTTCAGGAACCTCGTTTGTTTCCCCATTTAGATGCCTTAGGAAACCTAACGTTAGCGCACAATAAACGCAGTCTATATACGATAGAGACACTGGCTAAGTTACTGGATTTTGAAAACCTACTTGATAAAAAAACGATTGCCCTCTCAGGAGGTCAAAAGCAGCGTATCGCGATTGCACGTGCTATTTTAACCGCGCCCCAATTGTTAATCATGGATGAGCCACTTTCATCACTTGATGCGCATAGCCGTGCGTTACTGTTACCGTTTATCAAGCGCTTAGCCAAGCAGATTCCTATTTTATATATTACCCATTCGATGCAAGAGCTCTTTTATTTGGCCAATAATATGTTATTGATTAATGACGGGAAAATAGAAGCGGTAGGGGACCCTCAAAAATTATTTATTGACCCTAGGTTAAGCTTAGTAAAGCACGCTCATTCTGGTTTGTTGCTTAATGTAACGTGTTTATCGTGGGATGAAACACATGCGATGTTGCAGGGTAAAGTTGATGGTCAGGCTATATATCTCGCCATGGATAAACCTGTTGAGCAAGAAATTTTACAGATAAAGGTAGAAAGCAAAGACGTTATCATTGCAACGCAACAATTCCCGCATAGTTCATTACAAAACTGTTTTACTAGCGAGGTGGAACAAATAGAACAGATATCAGCCAGTCATATATTGTTAACGCTGAATCTTGGAAAGCAAAAATTATTAGCCAAAATAACAGCTAAGTCGTTGCAACAGTTACAGTTGAAAGTAGGGCAATCTGTTTATAGTTATATTAAAGCGGTCAGTATTATTGGCGAGATAACCTAATCATTTTTAATTCATTCCTTCAAAGCTAAATCTTTAGTCAAACTTTAAGTTACCCCATTTACTTGGTAGTGATTATCAATTACATTGTATTGTAACCTGATAAACAATGGAATGCTAATGAGTCACTTTAAACACCTTAATGCACGTCAACTACTCGAATTAATGGAAACAAAACGTTACGGGGCTGAATATCAGCCGATTGTATCAACAGTGGATGGGCGAATTTTTGCTTATGAATGTCTTTCTCGTTTTTATAAAGCGGATGGTCAGACTATCCCCCCAGATTTAGTTTACGCTTCATTACATGACAACCCTTTGAGCCTTTTTCAAGTAGAGTACGAACAAAAAAAATTACAACTTTCCTATGCGCCACACAGCGCCAATATATTTGTGAACCTGGATCAGGACTCTTACTCGGCATCCGGATTGTTAGACAGTAATAATCCTTTTGTGGCGTTGTTTAAAAATTATAATAAAGCGAATGTTATCGTAGAACTTATTGAAAACTCGGAATTAAGTGATGCTGTAATGAGTTTGTCGATGATTGATAACTTATCAAAAAATAACATTAGCACTGCTATTGATGATTTATTTAATCCACAATCAATGCTGTCAACGTCCGTTGTTCAGATGGTGGATTATATTAAGCTTGATAAATACGTCATTAAAAAACGCCACAGTAAAAATTTTATGCCCTTAGTCAACGCGATGATCTCTTATGCGCACGAAACAGGGAAAAAAATCATTTTAGAAGGGGTGGAAACACTAGAAGATCTCACTTTTGCAAAACAGATTGGTGCGGATTATGTGCAGGGTTTTTTATATAAAAAATTATTTAATAATGTTACCTGAGAGCGAAAGCGAATGATCAATAAAACATTGATCATTCGTTATGGGGAGTCAAAAATATACTGCTTCACTTGAGCAAGTGTCATATGCCCGCTTGAGTGAGCGACATCTTTGTCTACCATTAAATGGGGTTTAAAGCCGTAACAACGCTCATTCTTACGTAAACCAAAAGTTGAATTAAAGCCTTGATTCACCGTTATCGCGATAAGGTCGCCTGTTTCAACATCAAATAATGGACCACCAGAATTTCCCTGTAATGTTTCAATATTGGTGGTCATATAATAAGGGCTGGCCATCTCTTTTAGCGTGCCGTTAGTATTTTGCTTTAAAGATAAACCCAGTGGATAACCGACGGATATCGCCTTTCGTCCAGAGAAGAACGGGGTGAAGTTAATATTAAAAGCAATGTAACCCTCGACCTCAGCCTCCAGTTCAAGCAATGCAATATCTCGATAATTTGAATAATCGTGCATATCAGGAGGTAGGGGACCCACTCCAATTTTTTGGCGCTGACGATTAATGGTATTACGTTCAAAGGAATAGCCGCTTCGGATTAATTCAAAATTTTTAAAAATGACTCGTTGTACTTTGTAACCTTTCTTTAATGCTAGGTTGTCACCATTTTGGTAATTAAAAAACCATGTTTTAGAAAATATATTCTTATCAACGCAATGGCCCGCTGTCGCCACAAGATTTGGTTTAAGTAAGACACCGCTGCAGGTGCCAATTGCGATTTGCTTGATAAAAGGGACATCTTCACAGACATTGCGGTTTTTGGTGTTGTTATAAAATATAGAAAGAATACGATCTGCTAACAGGGTTTTTTTATGGATATTATTATCATCAACTAAAATACCGGTATTAGTCAGCATATGTTTGTACTGAAGGGTGTGTGTATTACTATTTTTGAAATCAATAACGCGATTTTCACTCAGCCTCTCTGCACATAATTGCAGTGAAAAGAGTAACAATAGGATCGCACTTAAAAATTTATTCATTTAAAAAGCATACGTTCGATTCGCAAAAAATCCAGTAACATTTTTTTGGTTTTTTAAAAATACATTTAAGTATAAACTGTGAGGTGTGTTTTGTATTTAAGTGCTTTAAAGGCTAAGCGAATGTAAATAAAGCAATCTTTACTATATACCTATTAATTATTAGCAGTATTATGTAATAAGATTAATTCATTAAAATAATTAGGAAATGTTATGAAAACAATTACACAAGTAAAAAGAAGTAACCGTCTTGATAAAAAACTTTATGTTGGTAAGTACGCTGTATTAGGCTTTGATGTTTCATTTAAATTTGCCGATCTTGATGAGCAAGCTTTTGATCGTTTTTTTGCTGATATAGTGACATTTGTTGATTCGCGTAATCTTATTATGGGCGGTGCCGGTGGTACGCAAAGTTTTACTATCTTCATCAGCAGCTACGGCCGTTACCTAAGTGCAACAGACGAAGACCGTAGCGCATTTGAGCAATGGTTAGCAGGTTATGAATTCATTATTGATAGTTCTGTTGCGCCTCTTTCAGATGCATATTACGGTCAGTAATAAACACTTATTTTATAATCCTTAACTTTTCTATAAAATAAGTTAAGGATTTCTTTGTAAATGTCGATAACTATCAAAGGTGATAATTTTTTCGAGCGTATTGGAGAGTAGCATGAAAGTAGATATGCAAAATTTTCAGCCTTTAGCGATGTTTAATCAATTGACACAAGGTAATGTGAAAATTGCTTCAGATGCAAAGGCTCTTAACGATAACCATATTGATAAAAATAATGTTGCTGCCAATGTTGTTAATAATCGATTAAATGAAGCGCTGGGGTTGCCTGCACAAGGGGCAAACAAAGACGTGACTGTTTTTGACTTTGAGACGGTGACTAAGAATATTCTTAACGTTGTTACCGGTGCAATCAACAACGCTAAAAATAATGGTGCAACGGAAGGCGAGTTAAATAAGATGCTTTCCGATGCGCAAAAAGGCATGAAAGAAGGCCTTAATGGTGCTTCAAAAGAGCTTGCTGAACTTGGATTATTAACGAGTAATATTAAACAAGGTATTGATGAAACTGCGAAGCAACTTACAAGCGGTTTAAATACCTTTGCTGATGAAATTTTGGCTAATACTGACTCCCCGCCAATGGGGTTAACTAGCTATAAAGAAGCCAGCCATTATAATTTAACCAAAGACGCCTCTTTTAAATTCATTACTAAAGAGGGTGATCAAGTTAATATTACCTTTAACTCTGAGTACCTGCAGCAGAACGTATCCGTTTCCAATTTGACTGAAAATGGTTTAAATCACGCCTCTTCCCAAAAAACAAGCTCTCAGACTGCCTTTTCCTTTGAGGTAAATGGCGAGCTAAATGAAGATGAACAGCAGACCATCAATAAATTGCTTGGTAGTTTACAAAATGTCAGTGATCTATTCTTTAATGGCGACCTGGAAGACGCTTTTGATGAAGCGCAAACTATCTCGATGGACCCAACACATTTAGCCGCGTTTTCGATGGATCTTAATCGGAGCGAAACGGTCGCCTCTATTAAAGAATACCAAAAAGTGATGCCAGGAAAAGAGCTTGCGCAGAATTTCAGGCCTATTAATGATGAGTTAACGCAAGCATACGAGCAAGCAAAGCCTTTTGCTATTGAAGAACATCTTACTGAATTACTTCAGTGGTTAGCACCGGATGACAAAGAATCAGATAATTTATTGGAGTACAGTGAGTCTGTCTTTGAACAATTAGCTAATTTAGCGTCTCAACGTGAAAATAGATGACAATTTAGTCATTGATTTAACTAATATTTTACAGAGTTGTTGTTGATTTAAAAAAACACAAAGCGTACTCTTTAATTATATCGGCTTCAATGTCGATATGGTCATGTATTTGGCTAAGCATACGGAAATGCTTAATTAGTCAGGGATAAACGGCAATGTGTGATAATACCAACTGAATTTAATTTTTGATCAGCCTTGCTGGTTAAAATGAACGCTATCTGCGTTATGAATATTGAAAGGAGAATAACTACTTCCTGCAACTCATGCCTTGATAGCCCTCATTTTTCCTGCGCAATACAAGATCACATATTTAATACACTTGGTATAAGGATTATTAACCCTAATATTGCTATAAGTTAGCCTTTTTTGTTGAAACGTAAAGGGGCCTCCGGTTATATCTTACTTTTTACTCTTCTCCTCATTGCTTAGTTAAATCGTTCATTAATTTAACAAGGATGAGTTAAATGTTTAAATTTAGTCCAGCGAAAAAAGCCGTTTCTATTGCGTTACTTTCTTCATCACTGACACTTCTCGCAAGTCATAGTGCGTTTGCTGCTGAGGGTGCTATCAGCGCTTTTGTACCAGGTAAAACAAAAGTATCTAATGGTGATGTTGTTTCTTATAAAGGCGAATGTTTTAGTGCAAAACATAACCCTGGCACATGGGAAACACCAAGTGCTGCTTCATGGTTTTGGGATGTTAGCTCGTGCAATAACATCGTGACACCAACGGGAATACCGACACCTGTTATTATACCAACCCCCATTAGCACCCCAACACCTGTTGTTGTCGCGACACCATTTATTGCAGGTAAAACAAAAGCAAAGAATGGCGATATTGTTAGTTATAAAGGCGAATGTTTTGTTGCTAAAAATAATCCCGGTACATGGGAGACACCAAGTGTTGCTTCATGGTTCTGGGAGCTGGCGGGTTGTGACAGTGTTGTCATTACACCCACGCCAGTTGTTATTACACCAACGCCAGTTTTCATTACGCCAACACCGGTTGTAATTACGCCAACACCTATTGTGATTACACCCACGCCGGTTGTGATTACGCCAACACCTATACCGCCATTTACAGGCGAACTAAGTGTAACGGAAGATGGTAACGGTGGTTTCTTAATTCCACGTGCACAATTATCAGCAATTGAAACAGAGCTAACGAGTGGCGAGTTATTTGATTTAATTCGTGCTGACGCGGTAACACTCGATAATATTGCTGTTGAAGCCGTATTACCAATGCGTCTGGCGAACCCTGATAACGTGTTACGTGCTGAATCAATAATTGATAGCGCACTATGGGAGTTCTTATTCCCAATACGTAATGAGGCTTATACTTACCGTCGTTTTTTACAGGCAATTGCTAAGTTCCCTGCGTTCTGTCGTACCTATGAAGATGGTCGTGATTCAGACGCTATCTGTAAACGTTCAATGGCAACAATGTTTGCACACTTTACACAAGAAACGGGTGCGCATGCTCCTGGCTGGGAAGGTGCGAAGGGTAATCCCGAATGGCGTCAAGGTCTCTATTATCTCCGTGAGATGTATAAATCAGAATCGGATACAACAGGACCTTATAATGCGTGTTCAGGATGGCAAGGTGAGCGTTGGCCTTGTGCAAAAGATAAAAGCTACTTTGGTCGTGGTGCAAAACAGTTAAGTTGGAATTATAACTACGGTCCATTTTCTGAGGCGATGTTTGGCGATAAAGATGTCTTGTTAGAAAATCCAGATTTGGTCGCTGATACTTGGTTAAATCTTGCTTCTGCCGTGTTCTTTTATGTTTACCCGCAGCCGCCTAAACCAAGCATGTTACATGTTATAGATGGAACGTGGCAGCCAAATGCAGCGGATAAAGCAGCTGGCATTGAGCATGGTTTTGGTGCAACTATTCAAATCATCAATGGTGCATTTGAATGTAATAAAGGCACTACGTCTAATCAAGCGAAAAGTCGTATTGCTTATTACAAAGAGTTTTCAAACTACTTAAATCTTGATATTTCTGCTGAGAAATTAGATTGTGCTGATATGAAAGCATTCAATACTGATGGTGCAGGCGCATTAATGATCAACTGGGATAAAGATTGGGGATGGGATGCAAATACACCTGCCAACCATAGCTTCAAATGTAAACTCGCAGGTTACCAAACCGCTTATAGCGCTTGGGCAAGTGGTGATTATGAAATGTGTGTTGAAGATAATTTTAATACGCAAGCAACCGATGGTAATGGCGTGATCATTCCTAAAGGTGAGTAATTAGCTCGCCGTTAACAAATGAACGTTAAGTGACAGCAAAGGCCAATATCATTTTATGATACTGGCCTTTTTTAATGCGTTTAAGTTTTAGTGTTCGCTGTAATTAAGTTCGGTATTAGTCGATTCAAGCGGTAATACCAGCCTTTAAGACGTTTAAAAAAGAGTGCCATGATGATACTTCCTGCTAGAAAAGAGAGTATTAATAGCGAAATAAGTGTTTCTAATGTTTGCTCTTGAGAATCAAAAATAATGCGTAAAATATGATCTTGTCTTAGTGATATTCTAATGTAGCCAATCTTCTCATCTTCTTTATATAATTCGGCGATATAAGGAATAATGCCTTTGATCTCTTTACCTGATGAAGGGTTTATTTTTAACAGGATAGGTAATAATAACGGCTCATTTGACTGGAACAATACCTTGCCTAAATTATCGTAAATCGTCGCATCACGCACCATAGGGTCGTTACTTAAATCATTAATTAATAGCTGTAAATCTTTGTTTTTTTGTTGAGCAAGGTAACGAGCAGCCTCCGCCGCAGCCAAATTAGTTAGCGAGTATGAGAATTTTTCAGTTTGTTGGTAGCGCACTTCATTGGAGATAACGCGTAATGCATTTAATTGAAAAATAATAATAATAGAAACGACTAATAAACCGCTAATTTGAAAAAATCGTAAGCAGTAATACATTTTTTTATTCATCGATTATTCCTTGGGATCGCTTGTAATCGTTAAAAGCAATCGCTATTGTTATTGCGCTTCAGTGGATGAGGCTCATCTCATTATAAATGATAGGTATATTACTGTGAAAACGATACAAAAAATGCACATCCCTTCAACATCTCAGTCATTAATTCAATGGAGAGATGCTTTAAAACAAGATGTTACTAATCTTGAGTCTCTTTTATTTCAAAAAGGCATATTAACACAGATTAACGATCCTGCCTTTGTAAAAAAATCTGAATTGATTGTGATGGGGAAATCATTTTCTTGCGAAGAACTAAGCGCTTTATTAACCCTATTAAATGAGCAAGGTATCGACTCTATAATGCTTTGCTCACCAGAGGAAATTGCAGGTGTTAGCACTATCAGATTGTTATTAAATGCATTTCCAACGTCATTAAAAAAACGATTAGATGAATTTAGTAAAAGCAGTGCACTTGATTTTGCGTTAATGGAAAGCTTTCCAGATTGGTCGCAGCCAGGTCTTGTGTTAATGGATATGGACTCAACCACAATACAAATTGAATGTATTGATGAGATTGCACGACTGTATGGTGTAGGCGAGCAAGTTTCAGCGGTGACAGCACTTGCGATGCAAGGCAAGCTTGATTTTAATGAAAGCTTGCGTACACGTGTCGGCAAGCTGGAGAATATGCCACTTTCTATTATGGATGAAGTCGCAGACAACATGCCATTAATGCCGGGTTTACAAACCTTAATTGCAGGGCTCAAAAAGGCAGGCTGGAAAGTCGCGATTGCGTCAGGCGGGTTTAACTATTTTGCAGACAGACTAAAACAAGATCATGGGTTTGATTTTACCATCGCTAATACATTAGAAGTGGCTGATGGCGCCTTAACAGGAAAAGTTGTTGGCGAAATAGTCAATGCAGATGTAAAAGCGCGTACGTTAATAGAGCTCGCGAAACAATACGATATTCCAATGACACAAACCATTGCTATTGGTGATGGTGCGAATGATTTAGTGATGATGGCCGCTTCAGCAATGGGCATTGCGATTCATGCAAAACCTATCGTACAAGAACAAGCTGCAATATCATTGAACAGTTTAGATTTAGAAGGTGCTCTCGCTATTTTAAGTGCAAATAGCAGTACTAATTGGTCTTAATCGCGATTAGATGAAACAAGCGATAAGCGCAATGCTTACTGCTTGTTTCTTTAGACGTGAGCGCTCTCAGGCTAACAACTAACTAGTTGGCTAATTTAACCTCTTTTTTTTCAACCGTACTGATAATATCTGCTGTTCGGTCTGTTATCTCAATCATCGCTTCCACTGCGTGTAATTCCTCTTCAAGTTTCTTCGTTAAATGAATCGCAAAGCGTGAAATAGCACGTACTTCATTTTTAATACTGTCTATATCTACGTTAGGCAGTGGCGTCAAACGATAGTGCAGTGCGTAGAAGGAGGCATTAAATTGACTCTCACGGATAAACGTTGCTTTTGCTTGGTCTGATTTGAAATCTTCATCAAGAAAGCTACTCACTTTCAATTGTTGTTTTTCATCTTTGACCACTTTGATATAAATCAGCGCTTCTTTATTTAATGATCCTGCTTCACTTGCTTTTAAAGGTTGTGTAATCAGACGCTCATAAAGCTGGTTGTTTGCTAGTGGAGAGTAATTTACTTCATGCTTGTTATCACTAAACATGGAAAAAAGTGCATGCAAAGGGTGGTCTGTGGTTTCCATTGCTGCAAAGGTGATTTTATGACGAGCACCGATTTTACTGATAAAAAAGACCGTATTGGTAAACGATTCTTCGGCAACTTCAATCAGATGTTTTCCCGGTGGCTGCTGTTTTTCTTTTAAAGGTCTACAGGTGAAATGTTTGGCATTATTTTTCACTAAAACGGAAAAAAATTGTTGGCATATATCGAGCGTTTTTTTATCGCATACCTGTAGGTGTAATATATTGTTAGCACCTGTTCTAACCACTTTGTACTGCAAATTTGAAAGGGCAAACTTTTTAGAGATTTTTTGTAACTCAGTTAAATTAACCGTTAATTTGGTTGAAGTTGAGAATGCCGTAATTTGATTCAGTTTTATTTTTAAACCGGTATAAGAAAAATCAATAATCTTGCCATTATAAGCACTCTTTTTATCTGCAACCGAAAGGTTACTTGAGTACAGGTAGCGTGCCTCTTTACGTTGCTCAGTAGAAAAAAGGGTAAACACAGGGGTAGGCGCAATGGTGTTTTCATTACGATGTACAAACTGATTGAGTTGGTTTACATCACTCTTACTCAGTTCTTCATCGATGACAAAAGGGTAAGCCTTACTTAATCGTTGTAAGGTCGCCATATGTGTCACTTTTTTAAATATCGCGGGAACAGGCTCTGCGACCTGTTGTCGTTTGGCTGTTTGATATTGGTAATCTGATAATGTTAAGTGGTACACCCGCCAATTTGACTTACTACGGCCATAGTTAATAAAAGTGTGTTTGAGGTCTTTCTCAATGAGTTCTTCTTCGCTTGCAGAAAGAAAATATTGTTTACCTTTCACCGTATGAGTAAAAGTATAAATGGTCGTACTATCTAACGTCTGCATACTGGCAATCAGTTTAATTAAGCGTAATTCATTAAACAAAAAGTTGAGCTGGTTAACGCCTTCGCAGTGCCATTCATTGAGTAACTGCTGATTGATTTTGTTTTTTAATGCAAAAATAAACGGCGAAGGAGCATGGGCATCAAGACAAATTGGCAGTGTATTCATCTGGGCCAGATAACTTTGCTTTAAAGCGCTTATTTTGGCTAATTGGTAGTAATAATGTACATCTATTTTGTATTTGTATTGATTAAGGCGAATAAATTCACTCATGAAGGTGAGAAAACGCTGCTTGTCATCTGCATAATTAAGATACAAATAGTGGCTATCATCAGCATCACTTTCTTGTTTTACGAGTTGATAAGTTATCGGCTCTTTTAATACTTTCTCATGATATTCAAGATCTAACCCAGAAAAAGTAAGTGACATTAACGTTTGAGGCTGAAATTGAATATGCTCTTTTAATTTCAATTTCACACCCGAAAGAGAAATATTAGAAGTGTGGGCCTTCAACGCTTTTCCATCACTAAGGGTGATCGTGATATCAGAAACAAAAAACATACGTGGTGCGCCACGTTTATTCTTTTGTGAAAGCGTGATCAGTTCACATTGCTCTTGTGTTATGACTTTGGTTTCTGGTGAGCGCTGTTGGGATTTTTTCTTGATTTTTTCTAGTGCGATATAGGCGTGTACCGCTTCATATACACCGACGGTATAAAGTCCGTATAGCGTTATATTTTTCTGTAATACAACCGTAGTGGGCTTTGTTAAATAGTGCTTTAATTTGTCCTGTTCAACAAGGTCACATTTCTCTGTGACCTTGTCTCGTATGTCGAGTATACGTTGGCAGGGTTTCGCAAGGCGACTGAGTTCCATTTTGATGAGAAACTTATCACTTGCACTTTCACCAAATAATATCTTATTGAGAAGGTCATTGAAATCGGGCTCATTACGCAGTGGGATGAGCTCAATTATTTGAGTTTGATAGGCCTTTAAATCCATAAATAACTATATTTCATCCAATTATTTCTATTATTATATTCAACATATCTGCGCAGTCGCTTACTGTTGAGTGATTACATATTAAAGACTAGGAAGTCGTGCGAGAGAAAAGGTTACCCCAACGATTTCTGAGGCACTTTAGTACTAGTCTTCATCTAAATTAATAAGTTGTGACATTTCGCGGTGCATTAATTCACTATCTGCAAGGTTTAATTGAATTAAGCGTTTGAGATGTGAAATGCTTTCTAAACTCAGTGTTAAGAATTTAATGCCCAGTAAGTCTTCTTTCTGGTGACATATAATCCCATTAATTTCCAAAATGATATCAGATCCTGCCAGTGTTAGGTTTAAATTAACCAATGCATCCGGTTCATCGTGCCATGCTTCTGGACGATGCACTAAGGCTCCATTTAATGAAATATCTACTAATTCAGTTTTTGATATTTCTATTTCACCTGCGACCTCTTCACTTAGTGAACAGTCACCAGAAAAAATAACTCGTGAAAATCGACGTCTTTCTGACATTTTTATTTCCTATTTTAGTTGATATTACAAATATATTGCTTATATATCATAGGTAACTGTTGGCAAATTAGCGACTTACCGAGGACATTATTTTTGTTAATGAGATCATAAATAACATCAATAGTTAATTTTTCTAAACAGCCTTGTGAAATAGGGCGATAACTAATATGCCACGGCTCGGCAGCAACGCCACCTTGGTAAGTTTGATAGGGGCGATAAAAACCAAAGGTGCCCATATTCTCTGATAACCATTGGTTTAATTCAAAGAAATAACCTGACTGCTGATACTCAGAACACACTAATTGAAGCTTTTTCCCTTGAGGTAATAGGCTTGGGTCATAGATATCAATATCGGTGCCCCAATGATGACGACTTACACCCGGTAACGCTGACCAGTGTAAAATAGCGAAGAGCTTTTCTAATTCAGAAAGTTGCTCTGTATCAAGTGGTGTTTCATCTTTATTAAGCAGCGGGGCTTTTCCTGCGTACTTATTATTCCAAATTAATCGTTGTCGTTCAAAACTTCGAAAGCCACTGGCAATTTGTAAATTAAAACCTGCTTTTTTAGCACTTTCTTGCAGTGCTAAAAAAGGAGCAACCACATCACTGTGAATCGCTGTACGCGCATCAAGTTGAGTCAAATGTGTTTCTATTTGACCCGTGAGCTCTGTTATTTGCATGCTAATAGGTTTTCTAAAGTAAGTGCATAGATATCAACTAAAGACTCTAAATCGTCGATATTCACGCTTTCATTGATTTTATGAATGGTTTTATTACTTGGACCTAATTCTACAACCTGCGCACCTGTTGGGGCGATAAAACGTGCATCTGATGTGCCACCACTTGTTGAAAGTTCAGTGGTTAAGCCAGTCACTGTTTTAATCGCTTGGCTTGCTGCATCTGTTAATGAACCTGGTTGGGTGATAAAAGGAGAACCGTTATAAGTCCACTTTACATCAAAAGCAACATCATGACTTTTTAGTATTTCTTCAACACGTGCGGTGATTTGATCTGCCGTTAATTCTGTTGAATAACGGAAGTTACATTGAATATGTGCCTGTGCAGGCACCACATTACTTGCACCAGTACCTGAATTGAAATTAGTGATTTGGAAACTAGTCGGCGGAAAATATGCATTGCCACTATCCCAGGTCGTCGCAGTCAGCTCTGTCATCGCTGACATACAATTATGAATCGGGTTCTTCACTAAATGAGGATAAGCAACATGGCCTTGTACACCATTAATGGTTAAATCGGCTGTCAGGGAGCCGCGGCGGCCATTTTTGATGGTATCACCCACGTGATCGGTACTTGAAGGTTCACCAACAATGCAATAATCGATTTTTTCATTACGTGCTTCGAGTGTATCAATGACACGTGTTGTGCCATTAATAAATGGGCCTTCTTCATCGCTGGTGATGAGCATCGCGATAGAGCCATTATGATCTTGATTATTTTCAATGAATTTTTCAAGGCCAACCATAAATGCAGCTAGTCCACTCTTCATATCAGCAGCACCTCGTCCATAAAGGTAGCCATCAATGACGGTCGGTTCAAAAGGAGGGCACTTCCATAGGTGCTCAGGTCCGGTCGGCACAACATCAGTATGGCCTGCAAAACATAATAAAGGTTTTTCACTGCCGCGACGTGCCCAAAGGTTAAGCGTATCTTCAAACTCCATGACTTCACAGGTAAAGCCGATTTTTTCTAAACGTTTAATTAGTAGTGGTTGGCATCCCGCATCATTAGGCGTGAGGGATGGACGGCTTATTAAATCTTTTAAAAGTGCTAATACAGGAGAGTCTGACATTTGTGTTCCTTAAATGGCGAAAAATGCTTGGTATGTTTCAGCTTTAAAACCCAAAATCGGGGTGTTGTTACTGATTAATAAAGGGCGTTTGATTAACGTGGGAAATTCAATAAACAGGGGGATGGCAGTGGCTTCGCTGAGTGATTCCTTTTGCTCTGCGCTAAGTGCTCGAAAACTCGTGCTGCGTTTATTAAGTAAGTCTGTCCACGCGAGGTTTTTAAGAAACACGGTAAGCAGTGCTTCATCTAAACCCTCTTTTCGATAATCGTGAAAAGTATAAGTAATGTTATTGGTGATTAACCATTTTTGTGCTTTTTTAACTGTGTCGCAGTTCGGGATGCCGTAGAGAGTCGTCACAACTGTTTATCCATTGAAAATAAAAACAATTATAACAGAAGAAGAGAGGGGATCAGAAACAAAAAGAGCCACCTAAGTGACTCTTTAATACCATTATTAAGATTTAACTTATTTAATGATTTTTAATACTGGGTCTGTAGCAACAACAACAGTACCAGACATTTTTTGTAGTTCTTTAATCTCATCCATGTTTGAAATTACAACAGGTGTTAAGATTGATTTTGCATTTGCTTTTAGGAATTCTAGATCAAATTCGATGATAGTATCACCGGCTTTAACTTTTTGGCCTTCTTGAGCGATACGAGTGAAACCTTCGCCTTTTAGCTCAACAGTATCAATACCGAAATGAACAAATAGCTCAATACCCGTATCAGACTCTAAAGAGAATGCGTGGTTAGTTTCAAAAATCTTACCGATTTCACCGTCACAAGGTGCGACCATTTTGTTACCCGTTGGGCGGATTGCGATACCGTCACCAACAATTTTTTCTGCAAATACAACATCTGGCACATCTTCAATAGCAACGATTTCGCCAGAGATAGGTGCGATAATGTCAATTGTATTATCAGATTGTGTATTGCCTGAAACTGCTTTCTTTAATGAATCGAAAAAACCCATGGTTTAACTCCAAATTTTAAATTTATAGAATAAGTTACTAAACGGATCAAAGACTTAAATAGTATAGATCCGTTTCTTAAATTAGTTAATGCCTTTGGTCTTATTAAACTCAGTTACCAGGGCTTCAATTTCAGCTGCAGTTGCAACTGATAATGCTTTATCTGCTAATGCTTTAACATCAGAGAAATTAGTGTTACGGATAATTTTCTTAACCGTTGGAATTGACATTGCGCTCATTGAGAACTCGTCAAGGCCCATACCTAATAATAGTAGTGTTGCACGTTCATCACCTGCAAGTTCACCACACATACCAGTCCATTTACCCGCTGCGTGAGAAGCATCAATTACTGTTTTGATGATAGTCAGTACAGAAGGAGTCATTGGGTTGTATAGGTCAGAGATTAACTCATTACCACGGTCAACAGCAAGAGTATATTGTGTTAAATCGTTAGTACCAATACTAAAGAATTCAACTTCTTTAATTAGGTGGTGTGCAATCGCTGCAGCGGCTGGTGTTTCAATCATTACACCAATTTCAACTGCTTTATCGAATGCATGTCCTTCAGAAGTTAATTCTGCTTTAAGTACCACTAAAATTTCTTTTAGTTTACGAATTTCTTCAACAGAAATAATCATTGGGAACATAATACGAATCTTACCAAATGCAGAAGCACGTAATAGGGCACGTAATTGTGGGTTCATGATTTCAGGACGGTCAAAACAGATACGAATTGCACGCCAGCCTAAGAATGGATTCATTTCTTTTGGCAGGTCTAGGTAAGGTAAATCTTTGTCACCACCAATATCCATTGTGCGGATAATGCAGGCTTTCCCTTCCATTGCTTCAACAACTTCTTTATAAGCAACAAATTGCTCATCTTCAGTTGGTAATTGATCGCGGTCCATAAATAGGAATTCTGTGCGGTATAGACCAACACCTTCTGCGCCGTTGCGTTTAGCTCCATCAGTATCTTTTACAGTACCAATGTTTGAACAAACTTCAACGTGATGACCATCAAGGGTCATAGCAGGTAAATCTTTTAATTTAGCCAGTTCTTCTTTGTCAGCAAGAAAAGTTGCTTTAATTTCTTTTGCTTCAGCCAGTTCAGCTTCGCTTGGGTTAATAATAATTTTATTATTAAGCGCGTCAAGAATGATAGTGTCACCATTTTTTACACGTTTAGTAATATCATTAGTACCAACAATCGCAGGGATTTCAAGAGAGCGAGCCATAATAGAAGTATGTGAAGTACGACCACCGATATCAGTGATGAAACCTAATACTTTATCTAGATTGATTTGAGCTGTTTCAGAAGGCGTTAAATCGTTTGCGATTAAAACAACTTCTTCGTTGATATTGCTTAGGTTAACAATGTCGATACCTAATACATTTTTCAACAAGCGGCTTCCGATATCACGGAAATCAGAAGCACGTTCACGAAGATAAGGGTCTTCAAGTTCTTGCAACATCGCCGCGTTTTCTTCAACAATGTTGTGAATTGCAAAGTCAGCTGAGCAATTATGTTTCTTGATGTAAGCTACGATATCTTCTTCTAGCTCTTCATCTTCAAGCAACATAATGTGCCCCTCGAAGATTGCTTCTTTCTCTTCACCAAATGTTTCCAGTGCTTTTTGTTTCACTATTTCAAGCTGAGCCGAAGCTTTCGCGCGCCCTTCCAGGAAACGTGTAACTTCTAAATTTATATCTTCAACTTTATCCATGTTGAGAGAGATTTCGTCTTCCTGTAATAACAGTGCTTTCGCAAAGGTAATACCAGGTGAGGCTAGAATGCCAGATATCATAAACTATCCTTAAATTTCGAACTAAAAAAAGTGTTAATTATACAAGTGTTGCCATTAGAGCAACTAAAGTATCAACTGCTTTTTGTTCGTCAGCACCTTCAGCTTTAATATTTACCGATGTACCTTGTGTTAAACCTAAAGTTTGAAGCTTGAATAAGCTTTTTGCACTTGCAGATTTACCACCAACTTCTACAGAGATATCAGATGCAAATGATTTAGCTTCTTTTACAAACTGAGCAGCTGGACGAGTATGAAGACCGTTTGGAGCTGTGATTGTTACTGTTTTTTGATACATGGAAACACCTTAATTTTTATGAAAAAAAATATCGTCATTACAACTTCTTCATCTAGTCGAAGTGATAACAAGGAATAAAACTGTTGTAGTAAAGTAACCAATAAAGACAATGATGAATTTAATCTAGGTCAAGTTTTCTGCTACAAGTCACACTTTTATGTCATTAAATATTCATTTAATTCCATAGTCATATATTACAACATCCATATTGTAGTTAGATAATCCTTAAATAGAGCGAGCGGGTCAACTGATTTTTGCGAAAATTCAGTAAAAAAAAGCTGAAAAACACTCTGCCTGCGTGCTTTGTGAGCACTTTTAGATGGTATTTTATAAATAAAAAAAGACACCTCAAGTGTCTTCTAAATATCATGTTATTTTAACGTCGTTTTTTTATACAATTCAAGCGAAAGTTTCGCCTTCAAATACACCCGCAAAAAGTGCAGTTGAAAGGTAACGCTCGCCAGAACTTGGTAAAATAACAACAATGTTTTTGTCTTTAAATTCTGGTAAAGCGGCTAAACGAGCCGCTGCAACAACCGCTGCACCCGAAGAAATGCCGGCTAAAATACCTTCTTCTTCCATTAAGCGACGCGCCATTTCAATTGCGTCATCGTTACTGACTTGTTCAGCACGATCAATTAATGAAATATCTAAGTTTTTCGGGATAAATCCAGCGCCAATACCTTGGATCTTATGTGGTCCTGGTTTAACGTCTTCGCCTGCTAATGTTTGAGAGATAACAGGAGAGTCTGTCGGCTCAACAGCAACACTAATGATAGCTTTGCCCTGTGTTTCTTTAATGTAACGGCTAACGCCTGAAATCGTACCACCAGTACCAACACCCGCAACGAATACATCGATTTCACCGTCTGTATCATTCCAGATCTCTGGGCCTGTTGTTGTTTCATGAATGGCTGGGTTTGCTGGGTTTTCGAATTGACGTAATACTAAGTATTTACCAGGCGCTTCGGCTGCGATTTCTTCTGCTTTGTTGATTGCGCCTTTCATGCCTAATGCGCCATCAGTTAATACTAAGTTTGCACCTAATGCTTTTAGTAGTTTACGACGTTCAATACTCATTGTATTAGGCATGGTTAGTGTGATTTTATAGCCACGTGCAGAAGCAACAAATGCTAATGCAATACCCGTGTTACCACTGGTCGCTTCTACTAATTCTACATCTTTAGTTAACGTGCCGTTTTTCTCAGCTTCCCAAATCATGTTTGCGCCAATACGACATTTAACACTAAAGCTTGGATTACGACTTTCAATTTTAGCGAAGACGTTACCGGTAGTAACGTTATTTAAACGTACAAGTGGAGTATGACCAATCGTTTGCGAGTTATCTGTAAAAATCTTAGACATTATATACTTCCCTTTATTTGCTATTAATTAATGATAAAAACAGCATAGCGGAAGTCAGGAAAAGGAGGAAATATAATTTGGTTATAGGATATGGAAATTTGTGATAACGTGAGACCGAGGGTTAAAAGCTAGTTTCAAAGCCGAGCAGTGCATTACTGTTACCGTAACCTGGCATGTCACTATCAGAGATAATGACTTTTATCTTACTATTGTCACCAGTACTAAAACTGATTCCCGCGCCAAGTGAAAACTCACTAGAGTAAACATTGAGGAATTGCGTATTAGAATAATGCCCTGATAGCGCTTGGTCTTCTGATAAATTACTTAAAAGACGTGTTGATGGATCTGAAAAATTACCAAATAATTCTATTTTTAAACCTTGACTATTTTCTGCAATCAACGGAATTGACACTAATTCATAATGTGAACTCGTTTCAAAAGTACTATCTGCGATAGCTGTATTGAAGGTGATGGTATGATAGAAAGAGGTAAAAACATCGTCGAGATAAGAATAAGTTTTTGCAGGAATTTGATAAACCGCATCTAAGCTAAGCAAGCTAATATCCGTTATTTGCTGTTGTCCTTTTTTCTTATATTCAACTTGTAAACTATTGCTCGGTACTTCTGCTGCAAAACAAAAAGAAGAGGGAAGCAGTGCAGTAATAATGCATGTTTTAAATGTAGTTACTAATTTCATATGTCCCTCCCATTGATGATATTTAAATAATGGTCAATATTATATGCCACATCGCTCTTATTTACAGCTTAAAAAGTGTAAATAAAGGTGAAGTTTTTGTAATAATTCTATTTTCTCTGGGCTATGTTGATGCTCTAGTGCTAATGCATCAATCTTTTCAATGTAAGTTTGCTGGTGTTCTAGCAAATACAATTGACATTCTCTTTGCCATTTTTCCAAGTCATCAATATCCAGAAACTGTTCACCGTTACGGGCTCGATAATGCCATAACAGTTTTTCTAAGCGCGGGTCTTCAAATTCAAAATCGCTATTTACAAGTTTAGAAATCTCAGTGTTAGCGACTTGATCAATAAGCTTTTTATCGTTATTTGAAAAGAATCCTCCACTGTACAACATCTCTTCGGCTGTCTGCTTTTCATCAAACTCTCGTTCCTGAAAAAAGACTTCCTGAAGTTTTTTGGCCAGTGTCGGTTGTGTTTTTATGAAATCTAAAGATTGTCTGCATTGCGCTCTGTCTATGCCTAACTCATCAGCACGTTGCTCCGATAATGTTTTAGCGGGAGCCACAATAGGGCATTTGTTAATGTGGATTAGTTTAATGGCTGGGCGTGTTACTCCCTCGGGAAGATCAGCCGTTGACGTATAAAGATAATGGCGAATCTCTTCAGCGCTTAAGGTCGCAAGAGCGCTGAGATCTTTATTCAGATCAACAACAATCACTGCATTTTTGTTGGTTGGGTGCTCTGCAATGGGCAATACATAAGAGATACAACCTTGCAGTGCAGGAAACATGCCTGAGACATGAATAATAGGTAAAAAAGAGCCCATTTTTAAGGCGCTAAGTACATTGGCCTTTTTACGTAGATTAAAACAGTAATCATATAATTTAGGTTGTTTCTGTTTAATCAGTTTGGCAATCGCGATGGTTGCATACACATCCGACATAGCATCGTGGGCTTGATCATGCGCCAATTTGTTCTCTAGTGTTAACAGCTCTAATCTGAAAGAGGGCACATCATTGTCGTCAATCGGCCAATTAATGCCTTCTGGGCGTAATGCATAACAAGCGCGTACTAAGTCGATGATATCCCAGCGAGAGCACCCATTTTTCCATTCACGTTGATAAGCATCTAAAAAATTACGATATAAAGTAAAACGGGTGACTTCATCATCAAAACGAATATTGTTATAACCCACCACACAGGTATTAGCCTGGCTAAATTGATCGTTAATATTAGCAATGAACTCATTCTCAGCAATGCCATGTTGCAATGTTTGCTGTGGCGTGATGCCAGTGAGTAAGCAGGCAACGGGATCAGGCAGGTAATCACTCGGAATACGGCAATACCATTCATCAGCAGGCGCACAGGCAGTTAACTCAAGATCGGTCCTGATACCTGCAAATTGAGAGGGGCGATCAACACCTGGATTTAATCCGAAGGTTTCGTAATCGTGCCAGTAAAGGGTAATTGGTGCTTGCGTCATGGAGTTAAAGCCTTGTAAAACAATCGTATTGCGTATTGTGGGTAATTTTCCTTTAAAAAGCGAGAATTGTATTGTTGATTGCAGTAATTAAGCAGGTGCCATCTCGTCATTCCCGAGTTGTTTTATCGGGAATCTATGTTGGGTTAAGATAAAAGATATGTCCCCGATTAGACTAATGGCAGCCACTTTGTGGTGTGCCATCTCGTCATTCCCGAATTGTTTTATCGGGAATCTATGTTGGGTTAAGATAAAAGGTATGTCCCCGATTAGGCTTCTGGCAGCCACTTTGTGGAGTGCCATCTCGTCATTCCCGAGTTGTTTTATCGGGAATCTCTGTTGGGTTAAGATAAAAAATATGTCCCCGATTAGGCTTCTGGCAGCCACTTTGTGGTGTGCCATCTCGTCATTCCCGAGTTGTTTTATCGGGAATCTATGTTGGATTAAGATAAAAGATTGGGGGCCCCGATTGGCGTGAAGTTGCAAAGCTATGGCGTGAGATAGAAATGAGCAGAGCGGGGTTAAGTTGTCGTGTTTGTACCCAGTTACTTATATTAACAGGGGCTCGAAACAGTGAGATTCGAGAGGCACGAATAGGTGAGTTTGATTTAGAGCGAGGCATTTGAATATTACCTGCAGAGCGTTCCAAAACAAAAAAAGCAATCAGACGTGCTTTATCTTCCAAAGTAATCGAATTAGTTAAATCGCTCGACTTACCTTATGGCCGTGAACGCGAGTTTTTGATCCCCGGTCAATCAATCAATCAAAAAACCGTTAACCAGCCATGTACAAAATCGATTTGTGCAACGACTAAACGATCGCATGAAGTTAGAGCACTTTGTTCCTCACGATTTCAGGCGCACCATAGTGACTCGCTTAAGTGAAAACCAAATAATGCCTCATGTTACCGAAAAAATGTTAGGTCATGAATTGGGTGGAATAATGGCTATTTATAATAAGCACGACTGGCTTGATGAGCAGTTGATTGCTTATGAATTGTATTGGGAATTAATGGGAAAAGAGCTGTTTTAAATGGTTTACATAGTGAGAGCTTTTAATCTAAACACCTTTCATTCATATGCGTTTTATTTCACATCAATCTTTTATATATCCGATATCTACCTATTTAGGTGTAATAGTGTGTAATAGTCAGTTGCTATTGTTTTGTATATTATCCCGCGAATATTACAGGTGGTTTGGTATTTCTACGTCGTAAGACGAAATTAATCTATTTAATATAGATTTTAGAGCTCATGTTGTTACAAGTGCTCGCATAAACTTTTACTAAGTTATAGAGAGAGTGTTCGTGAAAGAAATAGAACTAAGAGATTGGGATCATTTTAAAGAGTACTTTGCTGATAATTATGGAGGAAAAGTTGAATATGTTTTTCGTGGCCATGGCGATCAAGAGTGGGAGTTAGCAAGTACATTAACACGTTTAGCAAATAATATTTCCAGTGATATGACTTCAGATTTTATTGAAAAAAAGCAACTAGAAAATTTTAGAATGAGGATTCGAGGTTTGAGGGGCCGTAACCCTTCCCCAATTGATGATTTAGAGCTTTGGTCTTTGGGCCAACATTATGGTTTATCAACTCCACTGTTAGATTGGACTTTCTCTCCTTACATAGCTGCATATTTTGCATTTGAGCAATCAAATTCTTGCTCTAGTGGCAAAAGAAGTATTTATGCTCTTAATAAATTGGATTTAATGTCAGACCCCCAATTTATAAGTAGTAACGGCTTTGAGTTTATTGAGCCAATGCAAGATGATAACAGCCGTATAGTTTCTCAAGCTGGTTTATTTACAAAAACGCCAATTGGGATTAGCTTAGAAGATTGGTTAATTAACCATAAATTGGACAAATATCTAATAAAGATGAATATAGAAAACGATTATAGATTAGAGGCAATTAATGATCTTCAGCTAATGAATATTGTTGGTTCTACTATTTACCCTGATCTTCATGGGGCAGCAACTACTTGTAATATGTGGTTTGAAACATTATCAAGTAATCATGAGTCTGACAAAATGTCACATTCGTTGATCGCACAACTTTTCCCTGAACAAACTCAAAAAACCAAAGAAAAGTCTGCAATTGAAAAACTCTAATAAGTTATTTAAACGGAACTAAAACTTTGGATTAGGCTTCGTTTGACCAAGATTATAACCCTCTGGTTTTTAGCTTAAATTAGTTTAGTTTAGCCCTTTACTCTGCCTCTTAAGTTTTTTCAAGGCCGTTTTATTCAAAGTAATAAGGTGTAGTAGCTATCCTTATTACAGTTACATTATGTAATGGAATGTATCGAGAATATTAATATATTTCATCTATTTTACTCTAATTTATTTAAAGGTAATTATAAGCAATGGCACATGATGCATCTGCTACATGGAGTGGGTTTAATTATCAAGGGAAAGTTGGTTTGTTTTACGCTTTGAGGCTTATGAATGATGATTTAAGCGCTAATGCAGCTTCAACTTTTGATTTACATGAATTAATCTTTGAAAATCATGAAGACTTTGACATTAAAAAAGATAATGTTCTTGAATCCATACATCAAGTGAAAGCATATAATTCTGGCGGGTTAGCTCGGTATAAAAATGCAGTGTTAACGACCGTTCTGGAATTACATACTAAACAGCTCCTTCATACTCAAGGCTTCTTACATACATGGAAAAAGATTGTTTTTTCAGGTGATAATACAATTGAAAACTTTATATTAAATGAAGTCCTTGCACTAAAAGAAGAATGGGATAATTGTGAAACACAAGAAGATAGTAAGATAGCAAAAGCGGTTAATGCTTCTCTTCTTTCTGGTAAAATCCCTAAAATATCAGCAATTCTTCGGTTGTGCTATGCGGGGTTTAATGGTGCACAGATTGCCGCTGATTTAGGCGTTTTTATCTCTAATGCTCAGGCCCAACCCATAAGTAATTTTTCTATTTATAAATATAGGTCAGGCGATGATTTCTGCGATTTAGAAAATGTTAACTTGTTAGTTCTACATGAAATTTCTAACTATCTTAATCATAAAGGCTTACCAAATTCGGAAGATATTAGAACTCGAATATTTAGTTCATTACTTGGGAATGTTGATGAGCATATAATTAATAGACATGAACATTTGAATCAAAATACTGGCCCAATACCAATCATCTTTCCTGAGATAATTGAAAAATTAGAATCTGATGTAATTGCAGATGCTAGTCCTGCTTTATTTGCGTTTGAATTTAAAAAGATGTTCACAGATTGTGTGTACAATTTTATAAATGATCCTGATTTATGTGGAGATGTGGAGTATGAAAAATATTTTAGTGATAGTGAAACAAGTGAATTTGAATATTGTTTAAAATATTTACTTACTTTACCTGCTTCTCAATTATTAGATTATTATATTCAACAATCTCCTCAGTCAAAAATAGCATATAAAGAGTGTATGGTTGCAAATGCTTTTGATATTGAAAAAGATGGTATTACG
>NZ_PJBZ01000213.1 GCF_002835995.1 Psychromonas sp. Urea-02u-13
CGATGTTATCACCTCAATGATAGCCACAGGGAGTGAGGCTGGTATCAATGTATTCGATTATTTTACGCGATTACAGCGAGATACCGAAGCAGCTAAAAAACACCCTGAAAAATATCTCCCATGGAATTATCTCGACAATAATTAGCCTTTTAGCAATGTCACGCTATGTTGCCGTAAGCTCACGAAACACTGATGATACAAACGCCTGTCGATTATACTATTTTCTTTCGAGAGCTCTCGTCGATACCTGACGACATTCGCCCATTGAAAAAAAGCTTTTACAGTAGCTTAGGCAACACACTAAGCAAAAACAGGGCGCATGAGTTAGACACTCATCAGATGGACACGCGTTGGATTGAGTGGTTTACAAAATGGAAAACACTGCTCAACCGCGACTGTGATGCGAATGCTATTACGCCGCGAACGCTTGAAGACGTCTCTAAGCAGATGAAGTTGGTTAATCCAAAATACATTTTGCGAGAGTGGTTTGTTATGCCAGCTTATCAGCAAGCCACGTAGGGAAATTACACGTTAATTCGAGAACTACAAGAAGTCATGACACAGCCTTATTCAGAGCAGTCGCAGGAAGTGGAAGATAAATACTATCGATTGAAACCGCTTGAGTTCTTTAAGGTAGGTGGCGTCTCTCATCTTAGTTGTTCATCGTGATTTAAAAGAGGGGCATTCAAAGCGTGTTGTCATTTGTCGCTAATAATCACGTCATTAAAAATAGACTTTAATGGCGCTGATTGTTGCTAGCATATTGTTTTATGATGAAACTTTACGGCTGTTTAGTACTAGAGTATCCAGTGTGGAAGCTAGTGCTAGAGCTGTTTGATATCTAAAAATGGCTCAATATACTCTGATTTAATGACCCAAATAGCCCACCACAACTAAGTTAAAACCACATTTACTTACACTTAACTTATTATTAACGTGATATTTTGGATGTGTATTTAGCTTTTCAGTC
>NZ_PJBZ01000214.1 GCF_002835995.1 Psychromonas sp. Urea-02u-13
GCGGACAAAAATCGTGGGTTATAATGTGTAGCGAAGCGAAACGTAACCCACTGTTTTTGTTCCGTTTAAACGCCTTGTTAAATTACTTCACTTAGGATCACACTTGGAGCTTCTAACGTGTTTTTGTTTTGTTGTATTGTAAATTCACTTTGTAGGTTTTCAATACTTTTAGGTAAATTATTTACATCGTTTACAGCACCAATTGCAGTAGCAACACATATCAAGAATGTGCCAACACCTTTGATAACCTTTTTATTCAAGTTATTGGACACTTCAATGTTTGAAATTATGTTGTACATTGACTTTTTAATTGGTTCAGAACCATATAAATCAAAGTTTTTAATGTAATCCGCTAGAATTTTTAACTCTTGTTTTAAGTATTCTTTTAAATACGATGAGAGATTGTCTGAGGCATCTATCTCCTCCATTAACTTCGATACTTGCTCCATTAAAGATTCGTAGTTTAAATTATCGATCTGTGTTGCGGGAACAAAATGCGCAAGATTATCTGAAGCGATTTGCACCATATCTAAATGATTACCTTGCTTCAAAGATTTTATAAGAGCGTCCCAATTATGATGATATGGAGAGTGGCTTTTAAAACTATTACTTAATTGAGTTTTCCATTGATTATGTGTCTTAGCCTGTTTGGGATAATATTCAGTTACTTTTAAATAAGAATCTTGTATCAACACAAATAGTTTAGAGTAACAAGGGAAAATATATTCTGGTTCATTCTTCACCTCAAAAACTCTAGATAAAACAACACCAACTTTCTCAGTTGGGTTAAATTGCGCACTTGTGCAACGCTCAAGAATTGATAGCAAACGTGCAGCTGGATTATCAGGTAAAATGTCTTTCTCAATATTCATTATTATAAATTCCTAGTACCAAAATCGAGTTGTAATTTAACGCCCACATTAAGCGGACTAAA
>NZ_PJBZ01000215.1 GCF_002835995.1 Psychromonas sp. Urea-02u-13
TGGTTAACTGATTAAGTGCTTTCACATTGTTTTTACGTTTGAGCGTGGTGAGTTGGGTGTATTTCGCCGTGGTATTGAGGCTGTGATGACCTAACAATATTTGCAGAGATCGCAGGTCAATGCCTTGCTCTAACAAGTGTGTTGCAAAACAGTGTCGCAATGAATGTGGACTGATGTTTTTCTTAATGCCCAATTCAGTGATGACTTTCTTCAAGGCTTTTTGAACACTGCCTTTGTCCATTGGGGGGCAATGAAGGGGGATGTATTTATCTTGGCCAAAACGCGGGAACAACAACACTGGATGGTGATGGGTTTTCCAATAACAACGCAATGCCAGTAAGGTTCGTTTGGGAAGAGGGACTAAACGGTCTTTACCACCTTTACCCTCACGGATATGCACTTGCATGGTTTCACTATCAATGTCGTTGACGGTTAAATGAAGCGCTTCACCTAAACGCAAACCCATGCTGTACAAGACAAGAAAAAACACCTGATAGCGTAAAGAACGTGTCGCACTAATTAATTGTCCAATCTGCTTGTTGGTGATGATATCTGGAATACGTTTTACTTGCGGTGGTTTGACAATATTCAACCATTCCCATTGACGCTCAAGCGTATGTTTATAGAAAAACTGCAAACCATTCCGGTCTAGTTTTATGGTACTCCATGAGTGAGTTTGAATGAGTTGAGCAAAGTAGCACTTTAAATCTGCTTTGGTTAATGTGTCAGGTGTTCGGTCGAAAAAAGTGGTTATCCTACGCACCGCACGCGAATAAGCATCGACAGTGGCAGGTCTCATGCCTTGTAATGCTAGGTTGGTCAAATGTTGTTGATATAAAAGGTTAAAGTGTTGTTGTTCCGAGGCATTCATCGCTTATACTCCTATTAGAAATCACCGAAAAGTGATGTAAAACTAAGTATGCGCATGGTTT
>NZ_PJBZ01000216.1 GCF_002835995.1 Psychromonas sp. Urea-02u-13
CCTGATTACCCACATTACTCAGCCACTATTGGATAAAAAGTAAACTATACTCATAACATACTCAAATATGAGGTGTGATCATGAGCAAAAATAAAGTTCAACACCAGCATGGATACAGTTTGCCTGATTTATTCAATAATTACGGTACGGAAACTCAGTGTATAAATGCTCTTTTTAAATGGAAGTGGCCAAGTGGTTTTGTTTGCCCTGCTTGCTCATCAACAAGTTATTGTTCATTGAAATCAAGAAAACTATATCAATGCAACCATTGTCACCATCAAACCTCTGTTACGACTAATACTATATTTGAAAACTCAAAATTACCGTTAACCATTTGGTTTTTAAGTGTTCATTTGATAACTCAATCTAAAATTGGCGTCTCTGCCTTATCTCTTAAACGGCAGGTTGGTGTCTCATATAATACTGCTTGGCGTATAAAGCAAAAGATCATGCAGGTTATGAAAGAACGAGATGATAAACGTCAGCTATCGGGTATTGTTCAAATTGATGATGTTTATTATGGCGGTGAGTTACATGGTGGTAAACGAGGCAGAGGTTCAGAAAATAAAACGCCCTTTATTGCCGCGGTATCCACCAATGGAAAAGGTCATCCGGTGTATATGAACTTCAATGTAGTTAAAGGTTTTCGCTTATCAGAGGTTGCACGCTGGGCTAAGAAACATTTAGCAGAAGGGAGTGTTGTTGTATCAGATGGTCTTGCTTGTTTTACAGCTGTTACCGAAGCAAAATGTGAACATTTTAGTACCGTTACAGGAGGAGGTCCCGAAAGTGTTACCAAGGAACAGTTTATTTGGGTTAACACTATGATCGGTAATGTGAAAAACTCAATAACAGGAACTTATCACTCGATTAATGCAAAGCATTTACCAAGGTAT
>NZ_PJBZ01000217.1 GCF_002835995.1 Psychromonas sp. Urea-02u-13
GCAAGTCCGCAGAAATGAAAGGTTATCACTTTTATTTTCAAGCTAACACCGTTAAAGATAAACGTGACTTATCAAATACTTACCTTGTCTGTCGGATAATGCAGAAAGCACTATATCAGCTTAATGAGGAATCGCTGATATGTGCATTTATCGAACTTATTGAAGAGACGAAATATGCGTAATCCTGTGGGGATCAGTCAGACTATACCCCTGATTGCACACACACATTGCTTAATGGTACAGGCGGTGTAATAACTAACTGCTGAGCAGAGTGAAGAGAAGATATATAATCATTGACTGCGTTGTGCAAAAGATTTTCAGGTGTATCTGTAGCTCTAGATTCAGATGGCTCTTCAACATCAAAAACATATGCTTCAAAGTTTCTGTCTCTTATCTCGATATTATTAATCCTTAGTCCTGTTCTATAAGCATTCACTTGGGCTTCTTTTGCTAGACCGTTATCATCAGCCAAAAAATAGGGTGATGTATAATGTCCGAATCTGCTTTCTCCTCCGAAAGCTTCAGCCACTTTACCAATCAGAAGTCCACGGTCATTACGGTTAAGCTCCTTAATATCCTTTAGGTATTGTATGGTAGGAACTTCATAATTATTTCCCTTTTCCTGACAAGCCTGTTGCACCATCGCCAACTTAGTATAATGAGTATCCAATTCAATCCATTGAGCAGAAGCAGAGCCTGAAACAGCAATAAGTGCCACCATAATTATATTGATTTTCATTAATAATTTATCCTTAATTTAAAGAGTATTTATATTGAGTCATTAACACAGGATGAAATATTCCTCACCACCCATGATTAATGATAATGATAATACCTATCAATAAAAACAAAAGCAAACGTACAGCTACACAATGGCCAAATAACG
>NZ_PJBZ01000218.1 GCF_002835995.1 Psychromonas sp. Urea-02u-13
AAAAATAGTGGGTTACGTTTCGCTTCGCTACACATTTTAACCCACTATTTTTGTCCGCTTAATTAGGCGTTATACCCCTGTTGTGAGCTTTGCTTTAATAATTATGGACCTTTGTGATTCACGACCATTCAAGTTAGTGGTTATCTTTATAAAGTTATATTATACTTCCTATGTAAAGTTATTAAATAAGGAGCTGACTATGTTAGCTAAAACAAAAGAGTTTAACTCAACAGCTTTCAACTTAGATAGAATGAAAAATTCTGTTGAGGGTATTGGGTCTAAAACGGCAATCACCTTAAAAGGTAAAATGTCTGCTAATGATGTAATGAAGGTATTAATGAATGTCAAAACCAAAGGATTATCAAGTTAGCGCTAGTTTTAACTTTATAACAATATTCCAGAATTTAGAAGCAACTAAACCTCCACACAAATATCCAGATGAGCAACCTGATGCAATAAAAGTCGCAACTATAATTTCAGAGTACTTATCTGATGGTTGGGATGGAACCTTAAAAGGGAAAAATACTTCATCAGACAATGTTCCCAAAAACGATCCCCGATGGTTAAATAAAGTTGAATATGCACAAAAGTATAAACTTGGCCATTATCACGTCGGGATACCGTGTTATGAAAAGTCAGAGTATGGGTATCTAACTTCATATTACGTACTTCATTATCAACAACTCTCTGAAACACATATTAAATTTGTCGATTTAGACACCCACTCACCGATGGATCTACCTAAAGAGTCCTATCTAGAAGGTGATGTTGTTTTAGGTGAAACCGAAGAGTAATCGAAAGGGGGCATAACAAACAAGAATAGGTGTCGCGCAGCCGAT
>NZ_PJBZ01000219.1 GCF_002835995.1 Psychromonas sp. Urea-02u-13
CCAAATCCAGATAAACCCCAATCTTCGAAAGAAGGTTGGGGTTTTTTCGTTATTAAGCGCTTTGACTGCGATGACTTGCTCGAACATGGGAGAATAAAAGCATGCCGAAGGCATTTCCTTATGTGTGATAGTAGGGTGAGTATCGCGATAGCGATGTGTTACGAACAATATTCTCCCATCGCCAGCGTATCAAGTGAATAATCAGATTCAAGATAATTACTTTTCCAATTCATTATCACGCCACAAACAACATGCAAATGAACCAAATCCATACCCATTTAACCTTTTAATCATGTTCTATATGTCACTAACCGTCATTTTTACGAATAACAAACACTTTAGCGCACTAAATTAAACCGTTAAAAACACCTGACGGACTAAAACCTGTGTTTATTGTCAGAGAGTACTATATTTAAAGTGTCATATTGATTCGCTAACGAAGGAATAACGAGAATATAAATATTCGGTAGTGACGTTTATCTCTACCAGACAGTTCCCCCGACAAGGAAATCGTTATCACACTGGCAATACTGTTTTGGAGGTGGAAAATCAAAAAGATGATATTACGGAGAGTAAGGGCCCGCGTGAGGGATAACACATGATAAATAAGTTCATCCAGAGGGAGACGACCCCACCCCAAAGGCCTAGCTTGAACGCTAGGCTTTTTTATATGAGAGAGAAAAGTCATTATTTTTGCTGAATGAGTCTCGTCGATTCATCTGCCATAAAGAAGTTAATAGACTGAACCGTGCGTTTCGCGCTCATTGGTATTTATTATTAACGACTATTGAGCATTATTGTCACCATTAGTGTAATAAAAAGGTGCGTTC
>NZ_PJBZ01000220.1 GCF_002835995.1 Psychromonas sp. Urea-02u-13
GGTTCTGTCGCAAAGTTGACGAAGTAAATCAAAGTGTTAATACTATTTCGATATTTTTCGGAGTATCAATAACATGACAATCAACTTTTCAGGACGACATTACCCATCAGATATCATCATGATGGCACTGCGTTATTACTTTGCTTATAAACTAAGTTACCGCGAAATAGAAGAGATATTCGCTGAGCGACATATTCATTTTGATCACTCAACGTTAAACCGTTGGGTGATCAAATATGCCCCACTGCTTGAAGCCGTTTTTAGAAAAAGAAAATGTAAAGTCGCTGACTCATGGCGAATGGATGAAACCTACATAAAGGTGAAAGGTAAGTGGGTCTACTACTATAGAGCTGTCGATAAAGTTGGCGCCATTATTGATTTTTACTTAAGTGAAACCCGTAATGAGCAGGATGCACGGGCGTTCTTTGATAAAGCGATAAAGAGTAGTGGATTGCCAAGGAAAGTGGTTATCGATAAAAGTGGCGCGAATGCAGCTGCGCTAGATACACTCAATATTCACCTTTGGTTGGGCGGGTATATGCTGTGTATGGTCGAAGTATTAGCGGTTAAATATCTCAATAATATTGTCGAGCAAAGCCATCGAAAAGTGAAAGGTAAAATGCATCAATGCTTAGGGTGGAAATCTTGGGTTGGTGCTGAATCAACTTTGGCTGGTGTTGAAGTGTGCGATATGATTAAAAAAGGACAGATGATTAACTCAGAAGGAATGACACTTTGGGAGCAATTTTATTCGCTAGCAGCATAATTGTATCTGATGAAAAGTACGCCTCTAATTTAGAGTAACATTCTTTTAGTTTGCGACAGAACC
>NZ_PJBZ01000221.1 GCF_002835995.1 Psychromonas sp. Urea-02u-13
CACCACGATTTAAAGCCACTTATTTATTAACTTTGAACTCCGTAGAAAACACATTACGAGATTCAGACAAAACTAATAATTAAACAGTTTACGAACATTTAAAACCACCCTTTTGGACTTCAAATACTCAAACCAAAAACTAGTTGATGAATTGAAAACAAAACCAAATCAGGCGACCAAAATACCGCGATTTTCAGATTGACGAAATACAAGTTAGCCAATGAAAATATCGGCACAATCAAGGCTACAATTCAGCTTTTCTATTTTAGGGAATCTCGGAAGACAGCATGGTAAAACAGTAACCAAAGCGTATATGAAAAACTAAAACACAACCTAAAAAGTAGCGACATCTAACGCCTCATTAAGTGGAAATTAATGGTTGGCTATAATCGCGCAGCGATGGCCAACTGTTAATTTTCCATTTAAATGACTTGTTAGTTGATGCCGTTAAAGTAACTAGCAACAACCGTTAATTAAAAATTCCATTTGGTAATTGAAAAGCCAAATACCTAACGGAAACTATTCGCCATATTTAGTAAAACAACTCTCACGATACGTTGCAAAAACTGAAAACTAAATGAAGCCTCTGATTACTAAAAACCTAAGCTAATGAGTTTTATGCTTTGGCTTTTATAAAAGTTAAAACTCTATTAGCGGAAACACCTTACTTTGGCTGAATGCGCTAACTGGATAAACATTCAAAGCTACGTATTTCGATATTTCACAACTCAAAACGTATTAATTACTCACCGATTTAAACAAACCGAACCAAGTAAATTTAAAGGCCAA
>NZ_PJBZ01000222.1 GCF_002835995.1 Psychromonas sp. Urea-02u-13
GCTTCTGTCCAATAGCAGTTGTTACCTTATATAAAGGTTATGAACAAATGGGAACAATTTTGAATAGTACTTTATACAAATTTGGTTGTTTTATCCGCTTTGTATTTTTCTTTATTAGCATTATTTTTGCAACTCACCTATTTGCAAATTTATATGGAGGGGGACTTATGCCATCCTTCTTTTCAATACCTTGTGAAAAAGATAACAATAAAGAGGGGTGCTTTTTTACAATAGAAACCGAGACAGAATACGGTCTAGCTGTTGATGTGGAGGAGTATGGACAAAAAAAAGTCTCAATTGAAGTATTTAAAATTCTCGAAAGGGAAAAAATAGCATTTTTAAAGAGAAATATTTCAACGCATAGCAAAAATAAAAATAGTACTTTTTTCAAAATGAACTTAAGGGAAGGGGATTATTACTTTCATTTGCCTGCTAATAAGTTAATAAGCATTCGATTATCGCAGCAGCAACCAACATCAAAAATATCGCAATTATTTTATGACTTAGATCGAAATATGCTTGCTGGCTACATGTCTCTCATTACAGGAACACTTTCAATTTTTTATATGTTTTATTTTATTCTTTACTTTTTGCCTACGTTAGTAAAACGAGAAATCCTGTCTCGTTGGAACATTATATAATACAATAAATGTATTTTAAAAGCCTAACAAGAGCTTTAAACGGAACTAAAACAGTGGGTTAGGTTTCGCTTCGCTCCACATTATAACCCACAATTTTAGTCCGCTTAAGCA
>NZ_PJBZ01000055.1 GCF_002835995.1 Psychromonas sp. Urea-02u-13
TTTGCGCTATTTAAGTCAGTAAAGAAAGTTGCATCTTGATTACCTACATAATAAGACTTTGCATCAGCTGTAAGTAGAGAAGGAGAAGCAACCTCAACAGCTTCATTTGAATTACTGCTACTGCTGCTACTTCCGCCACCACCACAAGCAACAAGAGATAAAGCTAAAGGTAATACGAGGCATCGTTTCTTAGTTATAATACTTTTCATTTTATAAATTCAATCCATTTGAAATAAATGACAATGTTAAGATAGTTATATGACAATCTATTATAAAAAAGTACCAGATTTAACGTACCTTTACTAATTATCATTTAATTCGATTTCGAATATTTATTAAAAAATGGATTTGAAGTAAAAATAGAAGCCAATGTGTAAATTATTCTTTAGATTGTTACCATTCGGAGTGGACTACTACAAATATCACATGATCCATGTTATATCACTCTACTAAGTTAATTATCTGAATTTACGTAGAAAAATAAAATTGAGTCATTAATTAGTTATATTGGTATGGGTATGGGGACGGAAATAGGAAATATTAGTAAATAAGGTAATAGCGGCACCCATTTCTCTTAAGGATAGAAAAATGGGTAGTAGGAAACGTGATACTAAATATTTTGTTCCATCGACATTGAAGGCATCTCACAAGAGGGCCTTCCAACTATTTTGGCAGGTACGCCAGCAACCGTTGTATGCGCAGGTACCGTTTCCAATACCACACTACCCGCACCGACTTTAGCACCAGTACCAATTTCAATGTTACCTAATACCTTAGCACCCGCACCAATCATCACGCCTTGACGGATTTTAGGATGACGATCGCCACTATCTTTACCCGTGCCTCCGAGTGTTACACCTTGCAATAATGAGACGTTATCTTCAATAACGGCCGTTTCACCAATAACAACACCTGTTGCATGGTCAAACATAATACCTTTGCCAATTCGCGCAGCGGGATGTACATCTACACCAAACAACTCTGAACTGCGGTTTTGTAAATAAAGTGCAAGAGGCACTCTATTTTCATTCCACAACCAGTGCGCCACTCTATAAATCTGAATAGCATGAAAGCCTTTTAAATATAAAAGGGGAATTGAAAAGTCTTCAACTGCAGGGTCACGTTGTTGTACGGCAATAATATCTGCCATGGCCGCATTCAATATTTTAGGTGATTTAAGAAATGCTTCTTCAATCACTTCACGGACTAAAATAGCCGGCATAGTATGGCTATCTAAACGATTTGCCAGTTGGTAACTCAGCGCTGATTTAAAATTACTGTGATTGAGAATTGTTGAATGAAAAAAGCTGGCTAAGATAGGCTCATTAGCTGAGCTTGCCCACGCCTCTTCACGTATTTTATTCCATAATTGTTGTTGTTCAACTTCCATTAATCGTTATCCTTTACGCTAGTATCTGCCTTGCTTTCAGCATTAAATCCTTTTTTCTCTTTAGGAACAACAGAAAGTGGATCTAAGTGAATTAAAATATCGGCATTTGGAAAATGCGCTTCTAATTCAACCTCTAACTTATCCGCCTTTTCGTGTGCCTCAAAGAGACTTTGATCGTCATCTAACTCTAAATGTAATTGAATGAACTTAGTATTACCTGACTGACGCGTACGCAGGTCGTGAACACCAAGTATTCCTTCAATTTTATATGCCGTTTTTAAAATCAGCTCTTCATCGGACTTAGGTAATTGTTTATCCATCAACGCATCAATCGACTGTGATCCAATTTCCCACGCGCCGTGCAATATATAAAAACTCACTGCAATCGCAAACAAACCATCCGCCCAATGCAAACCAATACTCGCAAGAATAAGCGCAAGTAATACCGCACCATTCATAAAGATATCTGTACGATAATGCATCGAGTCCGCTTTAATAGCCACACTATCGGTCTTTTTGACAATATAACTTTGGAAACTAACCAGTGCGATAGTCGCTAAAACAGAAAACACCATCACCGCAATACCAATGTTAGAAGCGTGGATTTGATTACCATTTAAAAGTGAAGATATACCATTTAACAGCAGCAATACAGAAGACCCAGAAATAAAGGCGGCTTGTGCAAGACCCGCAAGGCTTTCTGCCTTACCGTGCCCGAAGCGATGTTCATCATCTGCTGGTTGTAGTGCAATTTTGATTGCAAAAAGGTTAATAATTGACGTTGTCACATCCATTAACGAGTCGGTTAAGGCGGCTAATACACTGGATGATCCGGTCATAAACCAGGCAAGTAACTTTACGACTATCAACAGAGAAGCAACCGCAATAGCGACACGCCCCGCAATATTAACTAACCGTGCGTACTCTTCTTTAGATATGTTTTTTTGCAAAATAACACCTTAAAAGTCTTATGTTATGAGGATGTTATTATACCCTCCTTCTTATTACAGATGCAAAACACAGCACCTTAACTAAGAGGCTATTTGCAGTCTTTTACATTTCAAAAATCAATCACTCGGATTTTCAGCATCAATTTAACCTGTATTTTGCATCGTAAAAACAACCTTGTTATAAACGACATTGTCAGTATTACATCACTCTCAAATGAAGTCGGTTTATTGAAAAACTTTCACACCTTACCTATTTAGTGTGTCTAAAAATAAAAAACACCTACTTTAAATAACGACTTACGTCTTTATTGAAAAAAATAAAACCATAAGACACTGAAACATAAGACATAAAAACACTACCCATGATAACATCCGCATTTAATGATGCATTCACTTAAAAGTCACTGTATTATATTCAAAATTAAGGAAAATAAAGTAAAATGTAATTTATGATGCGTAAAGAAGTGTAAAGAAGTGTAAATGAGGTTACATTATCAATAGAAAAGGTGCTTAATAGTCGCATCAAAGAAACATCACAACTCTTTAACTACGAATGGATTTGAAGTAGAGATGAACTTAATTTTATTATAACCTGACATAAGTGACTTATACTTATGTCGAGGCATAACAAAAAGGCCACACTATGAAAAATCTTTTATTAATTGATGATGACAAAGAACTTGTTTCCTTGCTTGCTGAATTTTTATCTCTTGAAAACTTCAATATCGATACCGCACCAGACGGTGAAAGTGGCTTACAAAAAGCATTAGCAACTGAATACGACCTTATTTTATTAGATGTCATGATGCCACGTATGAATGGCTTCGAGATGTTAAAACTTCTACGTCAAAAGAGTGATACCCCAGTGTTAATACTTACCGCTAAAGGCGATGAGATAGACAAAGTATTAGGCCTTGAGATGGGTGCTGATGATTACCTTGCAAAACCATTTAGTGAACGTGAATTATTGGCTCGAATCCGCGCTATTCTTCGCCGTACACAATATAAAAACTCTGATACACCAAGTAAAATAACCCATTTAGATATCGAATTATTTCCCACTCAACACCAAGCTATCTGCCAAGATTTCACTATTGAATTGACGGGTACAGAATTATTGTTATTAGAAAAGTTTCTTGCTCACCCGGGTGAATTATTTTCCAAAGCAGAACTAAGTGAAGAAGTTTTAGGTAAGAAGTTACAACCCTTTGACCGCAGCATTGACATGCACCTAAGTAATATACGTCGCAAACTGCCAACAAGAGCAGATGGCCAAACACGTGTTAAAAACTTCAGAGGTCGTGGCTATATGTGGCTAGAAGGTGATTTAAACTTGTCTGCAGCCAGTTAATATGCGATAAATAAAAGCACTACAACAGTAGTGCTTTTTTATAAGGGTCGTAAATATGAAATGGAATTCGCTTAATTCACTGTTTACTAAGATATTTAGTGTATTTTGGTTACTCATCGCACTGATCATTACCGCACTTATTTTTCTACCATTACTTGATGGACGCCAATTACAACCCCTCTCAGATAGCGATCATGAAGACCTTACTCAGCAACATACCTCACTTAGCGAATTAATTAAAAAAAATCCCACACTTAGTCACCAATCTTTATTATATTTACTGTCTAATGGTACCGATAAAGAAATTTATTTAACCGACTTATCAGGGCGACTGATCAATGCACGCGCGCCACGTAAAATGCGTCAATTCATTTTAGATAGCCAAGCACCAGATGCCCCTCTGAAAAAAATAAACACCTATAAAACCTATTTTGGTCCTATCGCGATAACACACGAGAAACAAGGCATACTCATTTATGTCTCAGTCCCTAATCAGAAAAAATCATTGGAATTAGTCGAGTGGTTACTCGATAACCCCTTATTACTCTTATTGACCGTGATTATTATTAGCGCGCCGATTTGTGCTTATTTTGCCTGGCATTTAACTTACCCACTGCGTCAGCTACGTGATATTTCAACCAAAGTTGCGCAGGGTGATCTTGATGCACCTTTCCCAAGTATAAAAAATAGTGATGAATTCACCTTATTAGCTAAATCCATTCAATTAATGGTCATTTCATTAAAAAATATGCTTAATAATCAGCAACGTCTATTAAGTGATATCTCCCATGAATTACGCTCACCATTAACGCGTTTAAGCCTGGCACTAGCCATTACTAAAAGGCACAGTGGCGAAACAAAAGAATTACAGCGCATCGAATTAGAAGCAGAGCGTATTGAAGAAATGATTGCGGAGATGTTAAGCGTTTCTAGAATTCAATTACATCAGGCGAAAAAAGAAGAACTCGCGCTTGATGATTTTTTAGAAGATCTTTTTTTAGATGCAGAGTTTGAAGCAAACGAACACCAGAAGTTATTTACATACCCGACTCTGAGTGACACCTCTATTAATATTTACCCAGAGCTGGCGTACCGTGCGATTGAGAACATTATTCGTAATGCGATTAAATATGCTCAGCATAAAATTCAAGTTGATATCAAAATCGATAAACACACCATCACATTAAGCATTAATAATGATGGACCGCTTATTCCTGATAGTGAACTTTTGAATATATTCCGCCCTTTTTATCGTTTAAATGAATCTCGTGAACGGGAAACTGGCGGGGCCGGATTAGGCTTAAGTATTGCTGAAAACGCCATGTTAAAACATGGGGGTAAAATTTGGGCAGATAACCTTGGCAATCATGTATCGATGCATTTACAATTCCCCAGATTTAATTAATTGATAAGCTGAGACAACATGATTGAAATTGCACTGTTTTCCTGAGAACCGTTAAAAACAGGTGACGCGATTTTAATCCGATTTATATTATTAGAAACTGAGACAACATGATTGAAATTGCATTGTTTGAACCTGAGATCCCGCAAAACACTGGCGCCATTATCCGCCTATGTGCCAATACTGGCTGTGCTTTACATTTGATTGAACCATTAGGCTTTGATTTTAATGAGAAGAGAGTACGCCGTGCGGGTTTGGATTATCACGAAATAGCGAATATTCAACATCACAAAAACTACGAAGCATTTTTAGAGGCTGTAAAAGGCAAACGTATTCTTGCCTGTACCACTAAAACAACCACTTTTCACAGTAATGCCAGTTTTGACAGTAATGATGTTTTATTATTTGGCCCAGAAACACGTGGTTTACCTAGTGAGATTTTAGAAGCGTTACCATTAGAACAAAAACTACGTATTCCTATGCAAGCGGAAAGTCGTTCGATGAACCTTTCTAACGCAGTGTCTGTTTTTGTTTATGAAGCATGGCGTCAGCTTGATTATAATGGCGCAGTATAAATAATGAGTTAACGATTGCAGGAAACATCGCGTTTCCGGCAATCAAACCTTCCTCTATTCAAACCTTACCCGTTTATTCGCTTTCTGCTTTCACTTGATTACGACCGGTATTTTTTGCGCTATAAAGAGCTTTATCTGCACGCCCTAAACAGTCATCAGCGCTATCATCTGATCGAAATTCAGCCACACCAAAACTTGCTGTTTTTCTACCCACATTAATAAAGATCGCTTGGTAAATTATATCTCTTAATTTTTCAGCTAAAATAAGCGCTTCCTGTAGATTTGTTTTAGGACAAATAATAAGAAATTCTTCTCCTCCCCAGCGACCCACTACATCACTGCTACGAATGTTGTCACTGAGTAAAAAAGAGAATTGTTTTAATAACTTGTCACCAATAAGATGGCCAAACTTATCATTCACCTGCTTAAACAAATCAATATCAATGACGATCAAGCTAAAGGTCGTTTTATAGCGTTTACTTTGCGATGCGGACTGTAATAAGACTTTATCAAGGTAAAGACGGTTATGAATATTAGTAAGTTTGTCAGTCTGTGAAAGCTGTAATAATTCCTTTCCTTGTTTTTTTAATAGACGGTTACGATAAAAAGCAAAACCTATAAGCAGCACAATAAGCAACACTAATGCACGCATTCTTTCCGGTGGGTAACGATCAATATATTTCTGTTTTATCCATTTAGACAGGATCTCATGACGCTCTAATGGTGTTTCATGTAATTTTACCTTATTGATAATATCCCACAATATCGGTTTATTACGATTAACAAACAGGGTCAATTCCATATCTAAGTCAGTCACGCCAACAATACGTAGTTCGTATAACCCTAATTCAGAAATTTGATAACTTGCTAATGCCATACTGGTAATTGCTACATCATACTCTTCATCAGCAATCCCTAATAAAGCATCGGAAATATGATCAACACCAATAAAGGATAAATGTGGGTATGACGTCGCAATGGTATTGCTATAACCAGAGCGATTAACCAAAGCAATACGTAAATCTTTAATCGCAGTGAGGTCAGGAATATATTCCATCGAGCTAGGGCCCACGATCACAATCGGGTTTTTAATAGTGGAATAGGTTGAGCGGTAATTTTTTTCAAGTAATGGGTTAGAGGCGCTGCCAGAGATAACATCAACCTGCTGATCCATCGAATACTTCAGAGTATCACTCCAAGAAACCGTCTCACTGACATTAAAAATCAGCCCTGATTTCTCGCTAATGAGGGTTAATACTTCCGCAACAATACCGGTATAGTTGCCATTGATATCAAAACCTTCAAAGGGGAACCACGCGGTATCGCCAATCACACTAATCGATTTATTTTCCTGCATCCATGCTTTCTCTTGCTCGGTAAATACCAATGCAGAGTTCTCGGTGTTAGCAATATTAGTTTCTAACAAAATATCACTTTGGTTAGCAAACAACATCGGCACAGTGAATGACAATGCACTCACTATAGCGATTAAAAAATAACGCATTAAAATCCCTTTTATTTTACTTGTAATAACTCAATTAATAACTGAACGGTTCGATTACCACGAAACTCATTTACATCTAAACGGTAAGCACAAAGGACTTGTTTGATGTTGGGGTTAGGCCATGTTTTTAGATCAACATTAAACGCAATAGCATCAATAGATTTCCCTTCGACTTCTAATACCATTTTAAGGTGTTTTTCACCGACTAAGCGCTGTTGCAATATGTAAAATTCACCGTCAAATAAGGGTGCTGGGAATGCTTGCCCCCATGGACCCGCTTCGCGTAGTTCATGGGCTTGTTCAAGACAAAGCTGATCCGCATTTAACTGACCATCGGAAAGTAATACATTAGTTAGGATAGCCTCATCGACTTGTTCTGCAAGCACGATAATCAAGGTATCACGGAAAAGCTTGAAATCTATCTCTTTAATAGACAAACCCGCTGCCATTGCATGGCCACCAAACTTCAAGATCACACCGGGAATCTTTTTATCAACGAGGTCTAAAATATCGCGAATATGGATGCCAGGAATAGAACGCGCAGAGGCTTTTATCTCACCTTGATTACCCTGGGCAAATACAAACGTTGGGCGATAATAAGCCTCTTTAATACGTGAAGCGACTAAACCAATAACACCTTGGTGCCACTGCGCATCAAACAAACAAATCGCGTGAGGCATATTATCTTCGTCAAACTTCAGGCTCTCTAAGGTTTTAAGTGCCTCTGCCTGCATGCCCTGTTCTATTTCACGGCGAGACTGATTAAGCCCATCAAGTTCATTAGCCATGATATTCGCTTGCATAGGGTCATCACAAAGTAATAACTCAACACCGTAACTCATTTCATCCAAACGCCCTGCAGCATTTAATCGAGGGCCTAATGAGAAGCCTAAATCACTCGCCACTAATTGCGCTTGGTTACGCTTAGCAACGCTAATTAGCGCGCTAATACCTGGGCGACAAATGCCCGCACGAATACGCGCTAAGCCTTGTTGCACTAAGGTTCTGTTATTCGCATCTAGTTGCACCACATCAGCAACCGTGCCTAATGCAACAATATCTAACAACCCTGCAAGGTTAGGTGCTTGTTGAATGAAGTAATTTTTTTCAGAAAGGTAACTACGCAGTGCGAGCATCAGATAAAACGCAACACCAACGCCGGCTAAATTTTTACTCGGAAAAGTACAACCTACTTGATTAGGATTCACAATCGCATCGGCATCAGGTAACTCTTCGGCAGGAAGATGATGGTCCGTGACCAGTACTTGTACACCTAACGATTTTGCATGCGCCACACCGGCAATACTTGAGATGCCGTTATCAACGGTCATAATTAATTTTGCGCCTTTCGCAATGGCTAAATCAACCGTTTCAGGCGTTAAACCATAACCGTAATCAAAACGATTAGGTACAAGGTAATCAATATTGGTAAAACCAAGGGCACGAAAAGCAAGCATACTTAATGCGGTACTGGTTGCGCCATCGGCATCAAAATCACCGACGACCACTATTTTAGTTGAAGATAACAAGGCGTTATAAAGCAGTTCACAGGCATCATCAATGCCTTTTAATTGTTTCGCATGAAGCAATGTTTTAGTGCTGTTATCTAGTTCACTTTCGCAATTGATACCACGATTTGCGTAAAGCTGCTTTAAAAGAGGCGAGCAGGAAAGCGTTAGAAAACTTGCGTCAACATGTGTTCTATTTTTAACTTGAATGGAAGACATAAAAACTGCACTAATTTATTAGGAATGTGCACACAGTTTATAGGAAAAGCGTTCTAATTTCTCGGAACAACTCAATACTCATTATAATTTGAGATACTTTGTATAAAAACACAGAGAGGGGAAATAAAAACGCCTAAATTAAACCAGTTAAGCTTAATTTAGGGAAAAATAAGCTCCATTGAAAAGCCTTTCAATGGATTAAGAGACTTAAATAACAATGATTTAAGTCTCAAGGGCTTAGCAACGACCCTTTTCTATCCTTTCTTTTGTTCTAATAACTTGATTAAACGGTCTGCTGGTAAGTAACCAGGCTGTAATGAACCATCTTCTAAGACTAAAGCAGGCGTACCGGTCACACCAAAGAACTGACCCAATTCATATTGTGCTTTAACTGTATTTTTACAGCTTGTAGAATCAATCTGTTTACGTGACTTAGCTTGGTCCATTGCTAATTTTGGATCCTCAGCACACCAAATAGACACCATCGTATTATAAGTATTCGAGTTTAAACCACCACGAGGGAACGCTAGGTAACGCACGGTAATACCGAGGTTATTGTAATCAGCCATTTCTGCATGAAGTTTTTGGCAGTAACCACAACTTGTATCCGTGAACACTGTGATGACATGTTTCTCATTTTCTGCTTTATAAACAATCATGTCTTTTTCAAATGCTTTTAGCTTATTTTGGCGTAATACCGTTAAGCTTTTTTCAGTGACATTTTCCATCTTATTATCTAAATCATAAACATTACCATGCACTAAAAACTGTGCATTTTTACTCACATAATAAACACCACGATTGGTTAATACTTCATACAACCCATCAACGACTGCAGGATTAATTGAATTAACTGATATTTCTAAGGTATTTAGTTTTTTAGTGATGTTTTCAACGGTTGCTTTATCCGCAGTCGCTGCAATAGAAAAAGAGCTAAAAGCCACCAGTGCAAGTGCACCAATAAATTGTTTTTTAAGAAAAGTGAGTTGCATAATATAAACCTATTTGCGCAAAGTAGAATATTTCGATTATGCCTTAAATTGTCACAGACACAAAATTTAATACTGCTTATGAATCAAGGCGCTCACCTCTTTGAGTGCCAATCATCAAGAGTATTTATGCGCTTTATTAATGCAAAGTGGAGTTATGGCTCGCATTCATCTGGCAATCTGCACACTGACCACAGGGTGCTTCCTGTAAATCTTCAGGTAGATTTTTATTCTCATGTTTTTGCATATAAAAAACATGCTCAGAAATAAGCGCATCGGCGTACTTTTTCTGATTGCTTAATGGTGAGTTCTGATAATGCTCCAACAAGGTCACTATGGTGCTATCTAATACCTGTAAAGCACAAAAACGTGTTCTTTCAGTGAGTGCCTGCTTATCTGCAAATTGCTGTATTTGAACATGTGCCAATTGATGATAATGGAAAGCTGCATCGGGCTCACCTTGATACAGGCAAGCTTGTGCAAGGTTATAACAGGCGGTTTTATATAAACGCGCGCTGTGCTCATAAAAAGCGCTTAAGCTGAGATCATCAATCAACTTTTGCGCTTCCATTAATGCTTGACCGTAACCCATGACAGCCTCGGTAAACTCACCAAGACGTAAATTCGTTTGTGCTTCATCCGTTAACGATTTCCAATGCTCAAGCGAAAACTGCCCAATTGAAAAAGATTGCATAATGTACCCATTGTTATTCAAAAATATTCATCAGAGACTTACTTAATGATGTGTCAGTAAGTCTCTGTATTGGCATAAACCAGGCGATTTTTAACCCGCTAATAAACGCACAAAATGGTTATGATTAACCTGTTTTGCTTGGTTTACTTTATGGCCACTTAACGCACGTACTTTTTCAGCATGTGATGAAAAATCAAGATCTTGCTCAATCACTTCTCTGAATTTAATTTCAGGATCTGGCACTGCTGAAATCAACAACTTAGTGTAAGGATGCTGAGGATTATTAATCACTTCATGGGTATCACCCCATTCGACAATTTGTCCTTTGTACATCACCGCAGTTTCTTCAGCGATATAATGCGCGGTCGCTAAATCATGGGTAATGTATAAAAAGGCCATATCGTGTTCGGATTTCATGCGTTTCATGGTATCTAACACACCTAATCGAATCGATACATCTAACATCGAGGTTGGCTCGTCAGCGAGTACTAACTCAGCACCAACAGCTAATGTTTTTGCCATATTGACACGTTGACGTTGACCGCCACTGAGTTCATGTGGGAATTTATCAGCGGTTAATGTGGGTAATTCAACCAGGGTTAATAACTCATCAATACGCGCGCGTAATTTTTTGCCGTTATTAGCACAGCGATCATGAATCAATAATGCACGGCTTAAATGGTGATAAATGGTATGGGTTGGGTTCAGTGAGCTGAATGGGTCTTGAAAGATCATCTGTACATTTTTTCGATAATTTAAAAGATCTTTCCGGCTAGTTATCTCTTTAATATCTTGCCCATGAAAAAGGATATTACCTTCGGTTGGTGTTTCTATTTTGGTAATTAAACGCGCGCAGGTACTTTTACCACAACCAGACTCGCCAACAAGCGCTAATGCTCGGCCTTTATATATTTTGAAATTAATGCCATTTAAAGCACGAAAAATATCACTTTTAGCAAAACCTGTACTTTGGAAATCTTTAACGATAGCGTTCATTTCAAGAATCGGAGTATTTGAATCAGACATAAAAACCTCTGTTAAGCGTTAACAATTTGTGGGACAAAATCAAGATTAGGTTTGTAGTGTTTACGCCCTTCATGAATAGAGGGAAATGCAGACCACAGTTTCTTGGTATAAGGATGACGAGGATAATTACGTATCTCCTGGGCGTCATTTACCTCAACAAGCTTGCCTTTATACATAATGCCAATGCGGTCGCAGAACTGTGCCATCAGGCTTAAATCATGCGTAATAAACAGGATAGAGAAACCAAACTCATCTTTAAGTTGGTAGATTTGCTGTAATATTTCGCGTTGCACAACAACATCCAAGGCTGTTGTTGGTTCATCCATCACAATTAATTGCGCATTCAGCACTAAGCAAATTGCGATCACCAAACGCTGGCGCATACCGCCTGAGAACTGATGCGGGTAATCTTTGATACGTTCACGTGGAATTTTAACCACGTCCATGAGCTGTTTAGCACGCTCAATGGCTTCACTACGTGTCATGTTAGTGTGCGTTAAAATCACATCACAAAACTGCTCTTCTACAGTAATAACCGGGTTTAATGAATTCATTGCACTTTGAAAAACCATCGCCACTTTAGTCCAGCGATAGGCTTGTAATTCACTATCAGAAAGATTAATTAAATTAACCCCTTTATAAAGAATTTCCCCACTAGGGATGATGGCAGGCGGTTTCTGTAAACGTGTTATTGCAAAGGCAATCGTGCTTTTTCCACAGCCAGATTCCCCCGCTAAACCAAAGACTTCGCCCGGTGCAATATCAAAACTCACCTCATCAACGGCGCGAAAGGCACCTTCATCGGTAATGTATTCAACCACCAGATCTTTCACTTGCAAGATAGGTTGATTCTCTTGGTCATTTTTCATTGAATTCCCTTTAATATAAAATAAAATAACAATACAAATGATAATCATTAACAAATAAGAGTTCAAGGTTTATTTAAAGGTTATCAATGAGATCGTGAGGTGTAATGCCAATCGGAATAAATAAAGGGGTAGATATGAATCGAGAAGGTTTTATAAGCAGTCATTGATCATTGAATAATGACTGCTGTAGAGAATTAAATAATGCAGAACTTAATGCTTAAAACTGCGCAACCACCTGTGTAACAATCGCTTTTATGGACGCTGAAGGTGACTCTTGATCCTTTGATGTCAGGCGTTTTGTCGCCCACCCGTGCCAAGCGGGTTGGTGTGATTGAATATCATAAACATCAATCGCCAGCTTGCCTTCAGTGTACTGTACGATTTGAGTATCGTTGACCATTAACACATCGTTATAATGCCCACGGTGGTAACCTCTGCCCCAACTAAAACGACTGCTATAAGCCACAGGGTAGCTATGTACTTGGACTTTATCGCGATTACCCACAGTATAAGAAATAGCAAAATCAGCTTTTTTAGGATCTTCAATTAAAACATAACCTTTGTTAATAAAGGCCGCTTCAATAGCATCATCAACACGCACTTTCATCACCGGATTAATATCTATCGGTGGTGCTAATACTTTTGCTTCATTTAGCCATACAAAGGTTTTGTATTCGCTGGTATCTATTTTACTATTTTTATCAAAATTTACTTTTGCTTGGTGTGTTGCGCAAGCGCTCGTAAAAGCGGTAAGGCTCACAATCGAGATTAATTTAACGAGTTTCATAATTATCCTTATAAAAAGTACTTGCACTTTAAATGATTCCTATTATCATTTAAAGGAATTGTTAAATGATAATAAGTGGCGACTCAATAAAATAGGAGAGAATAATGGATAACACTCAACAGATAAAACCAATCGTTTTAGAAAAAAACATCAGTGCGAGTAACCTTCTTTTATTACACGCACTGCTAACACATTCGGGTTTACTAATTTTAGACTGTTATCAGTTAATCATGCTTAATACTCATTATCTTGTTATGACAGCGAATAAATCCTTAAAACGCCAAGCACAAAGAAAGCACTGTAAAAATTGGCTGAAATAATAAATGTTCTGTATTCAAATACTACAATGCAAATTGTTGTGCCTGATGACGACGATTTTCTAATAGTTTAACCCACTGTAATGCACGTTTTTTACTTGTTGGGTTTTCAACTAAATCTTGAGCCACATTTTGCGCTTGTTGATACTTCTTCAAGGCAAACAGCGCCTGTATCTTTGTAAGCGCTACCTTACCTTGTAACTGAGTATTATCAGACTTTATTGACGCTAATACGGTTAACATATTTTCGTAACGGCCAAGTAACTGAAGCAATTGTGCCTGCGTTAAATAATGCAAAGCATCACCACTTAAATCAGCACTTTTTCCCCAATATTGCTGTGCTTTATCGTGTTCTCGGGCTGCCTGCCAAAATATCGCCAGGGTTTTATAGTTTTTAGCAGAAATCGCAACCTGTTCATTGTTAATCGCCGACTGAAGCAATAATGCCGCTTGATAAGGCGCTCCGAGCACAGAGCGGAAATACGCCAATTGTTTTATTTCCGCACTACTGGTTAAGAAACCATGTTGATAGGCTAACTCGTAGGTCGCTAATGCTTTTTTATCTTGATTTAATAGACGATAGTTTGAAGCGAGCTGCATCCACCAGCGTTTATTGCTGGCATCCATTTTTGTTAGCTTGAGCAAAGTAATACTCGCTCTTTTGTAGTCTTTTAATTCATAAAGCGCGCTGAGCTGTAAAATATGCACACTTTGATTAAACTCCACACTTAACTTAATCGCATTCTTTGTGGCATCAACTAGCTTATTCCAAGACTTCTGCTGATAGTAAGCAATCGCTAAATGTTTATACAGATCTTCACTCGCCTGCTCTTTAATCAAGGTTTTATATAATTTAATCGCCTTCTCAGCCTGCTTTTGATTTAAATAAAGATCCGCCAGCATACGTTGGCTTTGTCGCTGTTCTTTTTCTGCTAATGCGTTTTCATTCACCGCTAATTGCAGCGCGTCTAATGCTTTTTTCTCATCTCCCGCTTCCCAATAAAGATTACCTTTAAAGCGATTAATATAGGCTTTATCAAAAGCACTACGTGGACGAATATCATTTAATCTTTCTAAGGCTTGTGTCGATTTCCCTAGCTCATACAGCTCAAAAACAGCACTCACTTGTTGCCCTACTTTTGCGCTTAGCGTGAACTTATTAGCGCCATAACTTGGTAATGAGAACAATAAAGTCGCTAATAATAAGCAAGTAGATTTAAAAGATAACGTCATGTTAAGGCTCCATTTTAAAATCAAGGCGGATTTTTTGCCCACGTTGGCTAACGGCTTTTCCATTAACTAACATTGGTTTATATTTCCATTTTTTAAGGGCTCGTTTTGCTGCACGTTCAAACAGGCGTGGAGGTTGCGCTTCTAAGACGTTAATGTTCACCACTCTGCCCGATTCATTCACATCAAAAGATAAAAGCACATGCCCCTGCTTACCCAGGCGTAACGCTTTCCGTGGGTACTTAGGTTCAACACGATATAACGGCATTGCCATCGTTTCCCCAGTCAACGCGCTGTTCGGTTGTTGCATGCTCTCAATGCCCGGCATCGAAATAGCCATTGCAGATACATTACTTGAAAGGTCTAAGCTGGGTAATTCAAGTGTCATGCTCATGTCAGGACTGCTCACACGGGTTTGTTGTACTTGTGTCACTTGTACATTTTCTTGTGTCTGTGGCTCTGGCGGTGTTGGTTTTTTACGTGTACGAGATTCAAAAGACTCATCTTGATTTGATAATACTAAATCAAAATAAGGGTTCTCATGTTGCGTCTGGAATTGATTCACCTTCTGATTAATCAAGCCAGCCATAAACAGCAATAACGCACAGGTGATAATCGGAGCGCCTAAAAAGGCCACTAAAAAACGCATTATTGATCAGCCTGTGCAGCAACGGAGATCTGCTCAATACCCGCCTCTCGCGCTGCATCCATCACTTTAACCACTACACCATGACGTGTTTCTTCGTCGGCTTGAATAACCAAACCCACTTCGCCCTGCGATGCTACAAGACGCTCTAAACTGGCGCGTACACGTTGTAAATCAACCTGTTTTCTATCGATATAAATTTCACCGGTATCTTTAATCGCCACAAAAATGCCCGCTTTAGTTTGCTCTGTCGCCGTGCTGGCACTCGGACGATTTACCTCAAGACCGGATTCACGTACAAATGAAGTGGTAACAATAAAGAAAATAAGCATGATAAATACCACGTCTAACATAGGTGTCATATCGATTTGGCTATCATCTTCAGCACGATTTTTTCTTCTTCTCATTTTAATTTCTCATCTTGATGACTAACTAACTGCAGGGCTAATCCCGCGTGTAATTTTTTTGCATGGCTATCTAAACGGGAATAGATAAACAATCCCGATAACGCGCAGACTAGGCCAGCCATAGTAGGAATGGTGGCTAATGAAATACCCGAGGCTAATAACCGTGGATTACCTGTTCCGTGTACGGCAACCACGTCAAATACTTGAATCATGCCACTCACAGTGCCCAGTAAACCCAATAATGGAAACATCTTGATCAGCGCGTTTAAGAAACTCATATTTTGCTTTAATAATAAAGACGCTCTGGCTAATTTTCCTTGGCGTATTTGTAATGCAAACCAGGATTTTTTGTCATCACGACAACACCATTTATTGACCACTTTTTGTTGGTAGACAGGAAACAATACCAACAGGTAATAAACGCGCTCAATCATCAGCCCCCAAAGTAGTAATAACAGTAATGCAATGGCCAGCAAGACTGGCCCGCCACTCTTTATAAACGTATCAATCAAATACCATTGTTCGTAGATCCAACTCATGCGCATTGGCTCATCGGTTGTTGCTGCTCCCTATGTGTAGCGTCCTTACTCTGAGGTTTTTTATTAACTGGATCCGTGGGTTTTTCATCTTGCTCTGCTTGTGTCGCAATCAGCCCTGCACTTTGTTGCTCAATAATATTAATCAATACATTCGCACGGCTATGTAACAAACTATGAATCAGCAATAATGGCAAAGCTGCAATCAAGCCCATAACCGTAGTAATCAATGCCATTGAAATACCACCCGCCATCAATTTTGGATCGCCCGTACCAAATAAAGTAATCGATTGGAAAGTGCCAATCATGCCGGTCACGGTACCTAATAAACCCATCATAGGTGCAATGGCAGCTAATACTTTTAAAACACTTGAGCCACGCTCAAGCCTTGGCACTTCACGTAATACCGCTTCTTCTAATTTAAGCTCTAATAACTGTGCTGATTGCGTTTTATTATTTTGATAAATCGCAATAATGCGCCCTAATGCATTATTCTCATTGGCCTCTTTTTGTTTTAGTTGTTGCTTAATTTTGGCTGATTCTTTACTTAGCAAAGTGAAACGGGCAATCGCCACTAACAGACCAAATAACAAAATAGATAAAATGATGTAACCGATAATGCCACCTTGTTGTGTACGCTCAGCCCATGTTGGCGTGCGTGACAAAACCGTTAACAACTCGCCTTTAGCGGGATCAAAATAGAAGGGCTGTACGTTATCAGTACTTTTCGACCATTCATCTAATGTAGATTGCACATCACTTGCAACAGGACGAGAAAGGGGTTGTGGTAATTCAGACTGGTTATCAATGACCAGATACTGTGATTCATCAATCAAATTAAAGGCACCAAAACGCGTCACCTCTTTTGTCGTGGCAACCCCTTGTGCATCAAGTATCTTGGTTGAGAATTTTGTCACTTTGCTCGACTCTGTCATGTCTTGTAACATCACAAACCATAATTTCTCTAGCTCAGTCAGTGAGGGTAATGTTTTGCTTTGCGCTAAACCCTCAACAAATGAATTACGTAATGGATATTGAGCAGAGATAATTGAACCCTGCAATTGACCAGAGAAGTCTCCCGATACTTGGCGTACCACACCAAATAATTCTCCTAAATTTTCTTTACTCATGGCGAGCGTATCACTCAGCGAAGCGAGTAATTTTTCATTATTATCAAATTTGTCACCTTGTTGCACAGCTAATACTTTTTCATTTGCTAAACGTGTTTGTGCCGTTTTTAATTTTTCTTGCCACACACTGACATCTGCTGAAAACTCGCTATCACGTTGTGCTTCTAGCGCACGGTTTTCTGACTGTTGTGATTTTACTTTTAATAACAAAATATCTAATGAATCTTGTGCTGCCAAAGCAGGAAAACTGAACATCAGCGTGAATGTTAATAACAATAACTTTTTCATTGGTTTGCCTTACTTAGCAGGGGAAGTTTTAATAGCGCAGGAATATCTGTTTTTTGGGCAATACGAATGGCTTTGTTAATGTCACGTGCGTAACTTGCATCAATGCTTAACCATTGCGCCTTGCTTCTATCCCACATCCATACACTCTTGCTATCCAGCGCGACTGCGACAAAAACAATGCGTCCTAAATAAAAATAATTAACCGTACGCTCAACACCATCAAGACTCAGACCTGCTTGGTATTGTCCCATTTTGCTGCCGTATTCAGCTTCAATATGATAAGCCGTTAATATGCGACGATACTTTTCTGCATCGCTGACATCGGACTTGTTCATCATATTTTTTAATTGTATTAACCGTTCATGGCGCTCAGTCATTAAAAATGGTGAGTCCAAGTTAATAAAGGTTTCTAAGTCTTCTAACATAGTCATCATTAACGGCACGATGCCCTGACGCGTTTCAGTCACACTGCTTATTTGTGTTTCTAAAGACGTTTTTTCAGTGCCTTGATCAGCCAATAAACGACTTAAATACTGGTTATAAATCGTCAAGCTTTGCGCTTCTGCTTGTACACTTTTAACCTGCTCAACAAGGGCAATTTTCTGCGCATCTAACTGGTTAATATTAACTTGAGCTTGTTTACTTTTCTGTTGATCAGTGGCGCTACTGTTTTGTAGTTTTTCAATGCTAGTCGCATGACTAAACAGAGGCAGGCTGAGCATCAGCACGGCAGGTATTATTTTTTTCAATAAAGACACAATAGTTACTTCCAATATAAAATTTAAATGGGGTGATGTAGATTGTTATTCGCTTTTTAGCGATATTATTTAAATTGCATAGACCACCGGATAGTCTGCACTTGGGTGTTTTAAAACCTCTACTGGGTGTTGATAAACTTGTTCTATTTTCTCAGCCGTCAAGGCTTGCCATGGCGTGCCATCGGCTTGAATTTTTCCTTCATTTAAAATCAGCACCCGATCAGAATATTGAGCGGCCAGATTTAAATCATGTAATACGATGATCACAGCAGCGCCTTTGTCTGCCATATTACGGGCGATTGAAAGGGTATTATGTTGGTGAGAAATATCTAAAGCAGAGGTAGGTTCGTCGAGCATCAACACGGTTTTATTGCCTGACTCACTGAGCTGGGTTAATACACGTGCAAGATGCACACGTTGTTTTTCGCCGCCGGATAACAGTGGGTATAAACGAGTTTCAAGGTGTAACGTATCGACTTTTTCTAACATATCGTTAATCACACAATCAGCTTGCTTGCGTGACAAAGAAAGCGGTAACAAACCCAACTCAACCACTTCACGTACCGTAAAAGCAAAGGTCAGGCTGCTTTGTTGCGGTAAAATACCTACATGCTTGGCCAGTTGCCCACGATTCCAATTCGCTTTGCTTTCATTGAAATAATGAATCTCACTGTCTTTATTTACCGTGGCTTTTATTTCATCGGCGAGTATTTTTAATAAGCTACTTTTACCGGCGCCATTAGGCCCTAATAATGTAGTCACTTCACCTTGGCGTATATTCAAACTAATATCGTTTAAAATCACTTTTCCCGCTAACGTTAGATGAATATGTTTGCAGCTAATTGCACTTTTCAAACCCATTTTTACATTCTCCCGCGTTGTTTAAACAACAAATATAAGAAGAAAGGGGCGCCAATAATCGCCGTCACAATGCCAACAGGCAGCTCTGCAGGTGTGACAGCAACACGCGCAATCATATCCGCAATCGTTAATAACAAAGCGCCCATTAGCGCAGATAATGGCAATAACACTTTATGATCAGGCCCGGTTAACATACGCCCTAGATGAGGCACGATTAAACCAATAAACCCTATCATGCCAGCGATACTGACCGTAATACCCACGCCAGCTGCAGTAAGTAAAATCAAACGACGTTTTAATTTTTGGGTATTCACGCCTAAATGCCCCGCTTCTGCTTCACCTAATAACAGTGCATTTAAGCCTTTGGCATTACGCATAAAAAGGGTTAATAACAGGGCTAAACACACGCTCGCTAAGGTAATACTTGACCACGTTGCGCCCGCTAACGATCCCATCGACCATAATGAAAGGTCACGTAACATTTGATCCGTCGCGATAAAATTCAAATAACCAATACCAGCACCAGAAAGTGCGCCAATCGCCACACCCGCTAATAACATCACCGCAACAGACGTGCCGTGTTTACTGGTGCCTAATGAATAAACTAAAAGAGTGGTTAACGCGCCACCTAAAAAGGCAAACAGTGGCACAGCAGCAATATTCATTAATAACGGATATTGCATCGCAATCGAAGAAAAGGCCACAATGGCAATGGCTGCACCGAGTCCAGCACCGGCTGATACGCCAATAATGCCCGGTTCAGCGAGGGGGTTACGAAATAACCCCTGCATCACAGTGCCACTTATCGCCAGAATAGCGCCAACCACTAAACACAATAAGGTGCGTGGTAATCGAATTTGATGAATCACTAATTGAATATGCGCAGGTAACTCGTTAGCCCAAGGCGATAAACCTTTAAAGCTATCAAATATTGAGATTGTCATGGGCCCAACAACAATTGAAAAAGTCGCAACCAATACCATCAGTGTAATAACAAAGATCATTAATAATGAGAAAGGGATCTGACGTAATAACATCGTAGTCTCGTTAATATAACAGGCTGTTTAGGCGTTTCGCTTCGGCTAAACTTTTTAGCCCCAAGCCACCTAACAAAGCAGCACCATCAATCACTTCAATGGCTCTATTTTTACCCGCTGGTGTTGCAGCTAACGTAGGTAATGCAGCTAAAATCGCATCGATTCCGCCCATTTTTTTCATACTACGTTGGCTGACTAAAATAAGGTCAGGTTGCATCTCCACCAGCGATTCCATGGCTAACGGTTTATAAGAGGTAATTTTCTCCGCTGCCGGATTAATCGCGCCTGCTAAACGAATAATTTCATTCGCACTGGTTTCTTTACCTGCAACATTCGCCGGACGGCCTTCATGAATCATTAAAAACAGCACCTTTTTTTGTGTCGATAAAGGTGGCTGATTACTTTCTAATGCGTCGACTGTTTTATTAATGGTGTTTTTTAGTGCACCACTGTTTTGTTGGCTTTGAGTAATTTCAGCAAGTTGATCAACCCGCTTAAGTAATCCCTCAATCGTTGCTTCGGTATTAACCACATCGACAGTAATACCGACCTGTTTTAATAAGTCTAATGTTGAGTCTGGCCCCATTTCATCAGAGCCCACAACATGTGTCGGGTTAAGTGCAATTAAGCCTTCTGCTGATAATTGGCGGTGATAACCGACTTTTGGCAAGGTTGACTCAGCAGGTAAGTGACTGGTGACATCAACCGCGACTAATTGCTGCTCTGCACCTAATGCATATATAAGTTCAGTGACCGCATTACCTGCGCTAATAATGCGCGGTGGTACTGATTCAGCTTGGCTTACACTGCTATAAAAAAACATCACCATAGAGGCGAATAGGGCAACTCGTTTATTCATCAACACGCTTTTCCTTTATTCATATTAGTCACAATGCGATGTTATCAATTATCATTTGTGTTTAATAGTAATAATGATTATCATTTGAAAATAATTTAAATGATTGCGTTATAAATGTACTGAAGTTCCTCTTATTACCACCAGCACGTTACTTCAGCCCCTTGTCTCATCGATAAAAGGCAACTAATAGAATGTTAACAGAACAACTTACTGAGCAAGTTCAGTCAATGCTTGAGCAACAACCCGGCTTGCTACCCAGTGAAATAGCGCAACAATTACAGGTAAGCGAAGCACAGGTCGTTTTTTCTTTTAATGGCCAGATGGTGACACGTGTTGACGGCAAGCAAACAGAAGCGTTGCTCGGAGAGTTAAACTCATGGGGTAACGTCACAACAATAATGCACAGCGAAGGCTCTATTTTTGAAGTGAAAGCCCCCTTTCCCAAAGGTAAGGTCGCACATGGCTATTACAACTTAATGGGTAAAGCGGGAGAAATACATGGCCATCTACGTATTGACCTCATTACCGATATTGCCTTAGTCAGCAAACCTTTTCGTGGTAATGAAAGCCACTATTTTGGATTTTTTACCAAACAGGGAAATAGCGTGTTTAAAATTTATTTAGGCCGTGACAAAAAACGTCAATTACTCGCAGAGCAAGTGCAAAGCTTTAGCCAATTAAAAACAAAATATGGACAAACACTATGAACATTGAAGTGAAAAAAGAGCGCTTACAGAGCCGTTTAGGGCCTGAGATTAAGGAGTTTCGCGAATCTCGTCGTACCTTACAACTAGCAACAATCTGTGCACAAGGGAAACCTAATGTCAGTTACACGCCTTTTGTTTTAGTCGATGGCAGTTATTATATTCTTATCTCTAAAATCGCACGTCATGCTCGTAACTTACTAGAAAACCCACAGGTATCCTTCATGATGATTGAAGATGAAGAGAACCTAAAAATGGTGCATGCGCGTAAACGTTTAACCTATGAAGCACAGGCTATTGCGATTGACCGTGAAAGCGCGCAGTGGCAAATAGGTATTGATGCGATGCAAGGTCGATTTGGTGAGATTATTGATAACCTCAGTAATATGGCGGATTTTATTCTTTTCCATCTTCAGCCAGAAAATGGGTTGTTTGTGAAAGGGTTTGGTAAAGCGTTTCAAGTCGGTTCAGACGATCAGATAGACTTTGTACATCTAGACCAAGGTCATCAGGCTATCGATAAAGATAAACTCAACTAGCACCTATCAATACACACTAGTTAGTGGCGATATGAACGTATATCGTCATTGCTGATTAAAACCATTTCAACGATAAATTACAGCATCCTTCTAACGCTTCATTATTTGCAGTTAAGTCTTTGTTAGCGACGATATAAGGTAAGTTGGTCAGTTTACACATCGCTTCTACATCAAGTAGCACGACTATTTCACGCTTACCACTGATCACTCCCGCTTGGCGAAAACGCTTAAACAAACGCGACAATGTTTCTGGGGTGATATTGAGTTGCCCCGCTAAAACGCTGTAACTAACAGGTAAAGTTAGCCATTCGCTTTTCTGTGCACCACTTAACTCAAGCAGGTAAGAGACTAAACGTTGCCCAGCATTTTTAAGAGTAAGCTGATCAACACGGTTTATCGCTTGATATAATTTATCCGACATAGCGGCCATTATTTGCATCATAAAATTGGGGTTGTTATGGCAATAATTCACCAAAGCTTGCTGCGGAAAAACCACCACTTCGCAATCAGTTTGTGCCTTAGCATTAACCGGATACAGCGCTGGTTGCATAAACATAACCGCTTCAGCCAAAGTATCACCCTCGCTTAATATTTGGAAAACCTTCTCGTCACCTTCTGGAGAGTAACGATACAAGCTGATTTCTCCTGATTTTATAAAGTAAAAGTAGTGCCCGCTATCACCCTCACGAAATAAGTGTTGGCCTTGCTTTACGCTTTTTAATTTTGCATTACGTCCTATTTCATAAAACTCCGCCATTGAGAAATTTTTAAATAATAAGGATTTTTGTAAATTTATTTGGGTGATGGATAACATCAACTTTTCCTAATTGATAAATGTCATGAATAATTAACAACAACCAATATATATTGATAATCATTACCAATATAACCCAAAGTAGATGAATTACACAAATCACTTTTTCAGGAAGGAAATACCAAATGAGCTATTCGTTATTAGTCACAGTGCACCTTTTATGCGCCACATTATTCATCGGTATCGTTGCCTTTGAAGTATTAATTTTAGAAGGTATACGCCCACATTTACCCGCAAAAACAATGTCATTAGTGGAACAGGGAATTCATCTGCGTGGCAGAAAAATAATGCCCTGGGTAGTGGTAACCCTATTTATCAGTGGTATTACTATGGCAACTATCCATTACAGCAATATTGGTTGGCCGTTAAATAGTAGTTTTGGCACTTTATTAATGGTCAAAATCATCTTAGCTATTAGTGTATTAGTTCATTTTATTCTGGCAATGAAGCACTCAATTTGTGGTGACATGACCAGTAAACGTTTCAAATACACCCACCTCAGCGTGTTCTTCCATATGTTACTTATCATCCTACTCGCTAAAGGCATGTTTTTTATTAGCTGGTGATACTTAACCTCTCAGACACTTAATAAAAATAATCTTTACTTTTAACCGTTATTTTTTGTAATTGACAAATGTCATGTGCGAAATAAGAAATCATCCGTATAGTTGTCGATAATGATTATCAATCAAAACCAATAAACACTTAAAAAACTTTCAAGGAGAACAATATGAAATTACAAAAATCACTGACGCTAGGTCTGATGTTAACTTGTGCGAGTAGCGCTTCCTTTGCAGTTAATGAAGGCACTGCGGGGTTGACTGGCGCATATGTTGGAGACTACCAATTAGATGTTATTAACAGCTCACAACAAGTAAAAGCAAAGAGTTTAAACTCGTATAGCTGGTCCTGGGACTTTGATAATAAAACCATCGCTATCGACGCAGGTAAAATTTATAAAAACCCTTTCAAATGGTTACGATTTAATTACTTCACAACAACAGCTATTCCATTCATTGATAATGGCGACGGCACCTATACAGCCAATTACCAGTTCCGAGTTAATTACCCATTTTATTACAACCCTAAAGCACAAGCTTCAACCACCTTCAAGATTGTTGAACAATCAGGATCTTTGACGATCAGTTCTGTCGACATCGAATTAGATGGCACACAAGATGGTAGCCCAGGCACCAGAATGCAGGATGAGTTCCCAGAAATAATTCAACTAAATTGGCATGGCGCAGCACAATCATTAAGTAGTCATTGGCAGACTCTCACCCCAGCAGAACTGTGGAAGTAACCCTCATTATTTAAGGAAAAATGATGCAATTAACAAACCTATTTAAAGCGAAGAAAGCGATACTATTATTGTCAGCGCTGTCTTTTTTATCATCCTCTTTATATGCAAGTAATGACATAACAGGTAGTTATTTTGGTACTTATCAGTTATCAATGAATGTGCTATTTCCTGGCGATGACGGCATGCCAGATCGTGGAGTCCAACTAGGGGCAACCGTACAGAATGGTTACTGGCAATGGGATTTTGATAACAACTTAATTATTTGGGGTGGTAGTCGTCACAGCACTATGTTGGGCCCATACCCATCTTTTCAGCCTTATACTTCGGCAATGCTAAATAACCAACAAAAAACAGATGAAATTTATGCACAAATAGAAGATGTTAGCGAAATTTCAATTCCTTTTATCGATAATGGTGATGGTACTTATAGTGTTGATTACGCACATAAAATTCATCTAGTGCTAGGGGATCCAACGAATCCGATTGCAGACAAACCAATTGGTGCCGCTAATATAACTTTTCAAGCAACGAAATCGGAGATGGGTGAATTAGTCATTAAAACATTAGATAGAGAGATAAATGGTCCAGACGGTATACCAGGGACCATTATTCTAGGTGTATTCCCAATGCCTGTTCAGCCACAGTTTGACTCTGTGAAAATGCTTTTTGATGATCAACAAGACAGTAATAACGATGGTATTACTGATGCGATTGCAACCACTCTGATGCTTGATATTAATAGTACTAACAGTGATGCAGATAACTTTTCAGATCTTGAAGAGTTAGGTATCTTTGTACGCCCAACAGACAGTGATAACGATGGTCTAGCAGATGTTTATGAGCCGGGAGATAGTGCCTTACAAGCAAATATTGTTAGTCAACTTCCTTTACTTTCCGGAGAGAAAGTTGAGCTTAAAATTAATACAGGAGAACATTTTTCATTTACGCATGCACAACCTATTCCAGAAAAGATCACTTTTGCAGAAGGTACAGCCGCACCTGCATCAACGTTAAATAAATCCATGGGTTTTATCTCTTTTAATATGACTAATTTTCAAGGAGATAGCAGTACAACATTGCGTTTTGCGCAGCCAATTCCAAAAGATTTACAACTATTTCAATTCAGTTATACGGAAACAGAAGGTGAGCCAGCTGTTGTTACTATCATCGCCATGGCAATAGAAGCAACAGAGTTACAGTGGACTCAGGTTAATGAAAGTGAGGTTTCATTTAACTTAGATATTAGACAGCCTAATCCAACAAGAATACCTGCTGAAGGTGAGTTTGATACAACGAATAACTCCGGCACGATCACTGGCCTGATGTTAGTTCACAGTGAAAAGAACCGTTTATCTAAACCTGTTGCAGAAGTACCCGTTGCTGAAATACCTGTTGTCGAAGTGCCAGTGACTCCTGAAGTGATTATGGTAAATAGCCCTGTGGTTGATACAAGTACTGGCTCAAAAAGCGGCGGTAGCATGAATTGGTTATTTATTATCTGCTTAGGGTTCGTTGCCTTGGGTCGTAAAAAATTAACCAAAGGTAAGGTTAGTCTTTAATGTTACGTCTTTTAAATTGCAAACTACTGACTGCTTTTTTAGCTGCCAGTAGTTTTTCTTGTTACGCCGAAACTGACGATATTCAACGTACAGAAAACATTGAGATTATTGGTCATTCATCTACTTATCAAAAACAGGAAATTGAGATCGATTTACAACAAGTTGCGGGGGCGACCAACTTAATCAACCTTGATGCTTTTCATGGTAGCCAAAGCTCGCTGGCTAAAGTTTTAAACTATCAACCAGGCATTGTGGTTCAGGAATTTTTTGGCGGTAATGATCAACCACGTATTAATATTCGTGGTTCTGGCATCCAAGATAATCCGGTCAATCGTGGTATTCAGTTACTTTATGATGGCTTAGCGCTTAATCAAGCCGATGGCTCCTTTATTATTGGCTTATTAGATCCTGAACAAGCAAAATATATCTCCGTATATAGAGGCTCAAATGCCATGCGTTATGGGGCAACGACACTAGGTGGTGCTATTAATTTGCACTCTCGTAATGCCACTAATAGCCAGCAATCACTAAAACTTGAAACGGGATCTTTTGGTTTATTTAAAGGTGCCATCGCATTAGGCAATAAACATGAAAAGTGGGATTATTACCTCAATGCAGCGCATTATCAGCAACAGGGTTTTCGTTCGCACAGTGAAGGTGAACGTAATAATGTTGCTTTAAATATCGGCTTTACAGAGAATAACTTTGAAAATAGAAGTTATTTTAACTATACAGATAACCAATTTAATATTCCTTTCCTGCTCACCAAAGAGCAAGCCATCAACAATCCTGAATCGGTGATGGGCGAAGGTAATACACCGATGGATAAATTATTAGACATCAATATTCGTGAGCCTCTACGAGAAAGTAAACAGTTACGACTTGCTAATAAAAGTCGCTATTTTAATGAAAACAGTCAGCACAGTTTAGGTTTATACGCAGAACAGGTTGATGATGTTTTTCGTAACCCTTTAACTCATGTGATCACTGAGAATAAAAATATTGGTTTAGATTACGCCTTTAACCACCAGCAATATAATCAACAAGATCAAGCCACTGATTATCTATTATTTGCTTCAGCTAATGCCGGTGAGATGCCCCGCTCTTTTCATGCTATTAACCCTATTAACGGCGAACTAATGCAAGAGTTTGCCAATATTGAGCAAAATGCCAGTAATGTCACCCTGGGAGGACAAGTCAATTATCCGCTGAGCGATAACATGACTACGGTCGCCTCATTGCAATGGGTTAATAATCGTCGCGAGATTAAAGATCTTAAAAACAGTGGTGTATTAGATAGCAGTTTTTTATATACCGTGATTAACCCTAAAGTTGGATTAATCTATCAAGCCGAACAACAGCAACGCTATTTTACTAACTTGAGTGGTAGTTCTGAAGCGCCTAATTTTTGGCAACTGAGCACGGTGTCATCCAACCCGAATGACCCACTTAACAGTTATGTATATGTTAACGATTTAAAGATGCAAACAGCAACAACCTGGGAAATTGGTACACAACAAACCTATCAAAATATTAACTGGGAATTAGCCTACTACTACTCAATTGTTGAAGATGAGCTTATCTCTGTGGTGGGTGATTTTGCCGTGAATGGTAAAACCATTAACTATCAAGGTGATACCAGCCATCAAGGTATTGAGTTTGCAGCCAACAGCCGCTATCAATCATTATTTACTGGACAAGATCAACTCATTAGCAAGTTTATCTATAACTACAGTAACTTCCGTTTTGAAGAGGGAGACTACGCAGGTAATCAGATAGCAGGTATTCCAGATCACCTTATTCAAACAGAGTTAAGTTATCTGCCTTTTGAAAGCTGGTCTGTTAGTACCAACCTACGCTGGCAACCAAAAGATACTTGGGTTGACCATCTTAATAGTGATTCAGTAAAGCAAGATGCGTATTTCTTATTAGGCCTAAAAAGTAGTTACCAATATCAAAAGCGATTTAAGTTATTTGTTGAACTTAATAACATCACCAATGAAACCTACCAAAGCGCCTATGTTATTCGAGGCCAAAGTGCCCCTGAATTACCGACCTTTATTCCCGGTGCAGGGTTTAACTTCTCTGCCGGTATCTCAGTTAATTGGTAGTTCATTTATATGGAAATTTATATGTTTAAAAAACCAAGCCTTTGTTGCTTAGTCGCATTATTAAACCTATTTACAGGTCAATCTCACCTGGTAGCACAGACACTCGATCCCGCCAACCTAACGGGGGTCTATGTCGGGGATTACCAGCTTATTATGCGTGCAGCACCAACTGGTGCCATTTTGGGAAAAAGTGTGCAACGTGCGAAATGGCGTTGGGATTTTGATAACAATTCAGCCACTATCGCAGGTAATACCTTGTCAGTGGGTTTCAATTACGCATTACATGATGTTGAAGATGCCAGCATCGATAATGATATTCTCTACTTTGATAATAACGGCGATGGTACCTATCGTCTTTATTATTCCCTGCAAATCTATCACCCCGGTTTAGGCAACCCAATGGCGAGCACATCAACGACTTTTAGAATAACCACGGCCAATAATCAGCTGCAAATAAATACCATTGATGCAGAAGAACCCGAGCTTGATGGCATTATTGGCACAAAAATAACCAATGTTTTTCCGTTAACCATTGAACCTGATTTACAAGGCGTTGCAGTGCAAGCATTAGTCGATTCAAATAATGATGGATTGACCGACCAGATAGCACTCACCTTAGGCCTTGATCCGAGCAATAATGATAGCGACCAAGATGGGCTGGATAATATAAGTGAAATTGGTGCTGATGTTAACACGCCTCTAGACAGTGATAACGATGGCATTATTGATGCACTTGAATTCTCTGAATATGCGTTTAATGCACAAGTAGGAAAAGCATTAACACTTATTTCCGGCGACTATGTTAACCTAACAAGTTCATCAACTTGGGCACTAACTGCCATTATGGCAGGTAGCATGCAGCATAAAGTTGATAATCTAGAAAACATTAACGATATCGTTAATACTGACTCAACGCTTGGCGACCCAGGTCTTGATTATAACTATGGTAATATTAGCTTCACTAGCTATCAGATTGAATCGGACAACAGAGCAACAAACACAACAATTACACTTAACTTTTCGACGCCTTTACCAGATAAATTACTCTTGTATAGCATTCAACCAGACAGTGAAAATGGCAGTTACCATTTACTGGCAGCGGAAACATGGCAACGCATTGATAACAAGAGCATTGTTATTACTATGAGTGATGGAGGTATCTCAGACATTGATCAAATTATCAATGGCAGAGTATCCCTCTCTATCGCAATCACAGGTAATAACCTCGGTGGCATTCAACGCGATGAGAATAGCAGCGCAGGTAGCTTTAGTTGGTTGCTGATTTTAATGTTGTTAAGCCTTAACCTGCGTGTTTATCAACGAAGGGGTAATTAACCGCCATAAACGCGTTATAAAATTATCCAGCATATCGGCTTATCTTAGATTAAAAGTGACTGATAGCATCATAACCAACCTCATACAAAGTAAAAATAAACACCATTAATTAACAACATTATTAAGGATAAATAATGAAAGCAATCAATAAAACAGTACAGAGAGTACTCTTCAGCATCAGTGGCTTAGCATTTTCTGGTAACCTAATGTCTACAGAAAAAGCGATTGTTAATGATAATACGGCTAGCCAGGCCACATCAGAAATAGACCTCAATATCGTAAAGATTAGAAACAAAAAAATGGGCAACAATTTTTGCTTCAATGTAAATAATAATGGCGAGGATCTCTCCTTTATACGATGTGCAGATTCTGAAAGTCAAAAGTGGTACTTTTCAGAAAATGGAACTATTCGGAACTTATCTGATACTTCAAAGTGCTTAACAACACTGGATTCAACGAATACAGAAAGCACTGTAAAATATGGTGTATGCGACGATAATGCGATTAACAGCAAACAGGCTTGGTTTATTAACCGTAACGTTGACGGCAGCATAAGCATAAAAAATAAATACGCTAGCGAATTAGCACCTAATAATACATTAAGTGCAGATCTTTCCAGTCAGACTGTCACTATGTCTATCCCTAATACAGCGCAACAAAGTAAATGGTCATTATCAAAGCCACTTTACCAAACATTAACAAATTCAGCATCGGAACAAAACACCTGCTTAAGCCTTTCAACAAATGGAATTGATGTCACTTTTTTACCCTGTAACGGAGATTCGAAACAGAATTGGCACTTTTCTAATAATGGTTATATTCGTAATCAATCCCAAAAAACAAAATGTCTGAAGTCAGATAACGGTCGAAAGGTTAATTATGGTGCTTGCAGTGGTAGCGGATTTACTTCGCAACGAATTTGGTTTGTCGCGACTAAAGCAGGTGGTAGCTTAGAGCTACAAAATAAATTTAATAACGATCTTAAACATAATGAAACGCTTAATTTTAATGCCGGTAACAATAGTGTTCATATGTCTAAATCTGCTAATAATGAAGCGCAATGGCATTACACTGGCATACTGCCTGAAACATCAATTCCAGTGTTAGGCAATAAAACCGTATTACTCATGGCAACACATTTCAATGGTTTTACCCCAGCATCCCCCGCGCCTATAAAGAAAGCAGTTTTTGGAGATGGAGACGACTATGCTTCTTTAAAGCATTACTTAAAAATTGCATCTAAAGGAAAATTAAGCATCACTGGTACTTTTTTGAGTGGCATTAATTTAGGCGTTCAACCCACTTCTTGTGGCAAAGCTCAGTCAGAAGAAATGCGAACTAAAGCGCGTAATGCAGCCAGAAAAGCAGGTGTTGAGCCTAATGACTTTGATTATCTATTTGTTGATATATCAAACACCAAATCATGTACATGGGCCGGATTAGCATCAAAACCAGGCAATTGGATACTGAGTAATGCATCGGGTCATAAAGTCTGGATGTGGTCTCACGAATTTGGCCATAACTTAGGTTACGAGCACTCTAAAACAGTACTTAACTGCTTGATGAAGAATGACATCGTTCAACTTAATGGTTTTTGTACTATTGGTGGTGGCGCTGATCCGACAGATACAATGGGCGGTGGAGGTAAAAAAATATTCCCTATCAATTACCAAACATTTTCAGGTTGGTCTGACTTTATGGAAGTTCCCTTTATAAAAGAGATAGGGACTTACAAGCTAACTCCTTTATGGAAAGACGATGAAACAGGTAGTCAGAGTTATAGAATAAAACGCCATGATGGTTCTGAACTAACCCTTGAATTTAGACGTTCTCAACAAGGGTTTGATGCTTGGCCAGAGGATAGCCCTTTTATTAATGGTGTTATCGTCAGGGTGACAAAAACATCAAATAATACAATTACTAATTACTTAGTTGATGCGACACCAGATAGCCCAGGAAATACCGATGATGCACCACTGATGCCAGGTCATTCTTTATATGATGCGTTATCTGGTTATACGATTGCAGTCATTTCAGCCGACAAAACAGGCGCAGTGATTAAAGTAACTCAAGGCGAGAATGTTTTACCTGTAGAGTGATCAGCTAAAGTAATTTAAACGTAGTGCTTTTATTAAAAAACGCCTACCAACGACAAATAATTAACCACCATAGAGGGTTTGCTATAAACCCTCTATTTTTACTCACATTCATATATTTTATAATTGGTATAACGCAGCTTGCATTTCTAGGTCGCGATGCTGTAAATAATCTTCAATTTTATATTTAAGACAGATATCAGGAATAATGCCTCGCCCTTTAGTTTGCCTTTTTACTGGCGTAGAAAAACCAAAACGTGGTAGATTAATACCAATATCAGTATTACTTAAACGAGTTATTTTTGAGCGATCGTTACAGATATAACCACCTCCTGATTCTTGCCCGATTAAAGTGCCACGGTTTTGATCAACAAGATGCGATAACAGATGCCCCGTGGTAGAAAACCCTAAGCCATCAATCAAAATAACTAATTTTCCATTAAAGGCATTTTTATTTATCTGACTTTGCTGCGTTAATGGCGAATAAGTTCCGGTTACATCATGGTTAAAATACTGAAATGGAGAAAGAAGCAGATAGGTTAATAATAGCTTTCCTGCATTAGGATCTCCTCCACCATTACCACGAACATCCAAGATAAGATTCTCGATACCTTTCTTTTTTAACTCATCAAAAAAGAAACTAAGCTCGTCACTAAACACTTTAAATTGGGCTTGCTGATAAGTATAAAAATTGGGAATAGTTAAAATTGCATGATTCTTTTGAAAATTAAATGAGAGTGGTTGTTGATTAAAGGCTAAAGGAACATATGCCTCAGGTGCGATAACCGTTTCAAACAACTGCTCGCTATAAGGGTTTGAATAAGTCACATTAAACTCTTCAGGGGAAGCAATAAAAACATAATAAGCAATTTTAAAAGATCCTGAATGTAATGAATAAGATCCACATTCAGAATTTAACTTCGCTTGCTTAGCAATTTTATTAGTACCGTCACTGGTGGATGTATTAACTATTTGTTCAATAATATCAGTAATTTTTTGACCATTAATGCAATGAATCCTGGATCCTTTTTGAAGATTTAAGCTAGGCAAACTATTCATGACATAGACTGCCTGATCGACAACTTTGACATTAAGTGGTAACACATTGCCATTGCGCGCAGAGTTCGCCTCTTGCTCTGATGAATAGAGAATATAAGTATGCCCACAGTGCATTTTTCCAACCACTGGTGCAATGATTTTAAAGAAATCATATTCGCTCATCTCTGCCACTTTATCTCGTTGCAGTAAACAAACACGTTCAAACTCACAAAGGTTAGTAAATGTTTTTGGATGCTGAGTTTTGAAGGCAGTGACTAATTGATCAAAGTCGGCCAGCAACTGCTCTTTTTTATAGAGATCTGTATCCAGACCTCTTTGTTTCACTATGGATGGCAAATTAATCAGCCACCATAAAGGGTTTGATATAACCCCTCTTGTTTGACTAGATCACTGTGGTTACCCGATTGCGCTAAACAACCATCTTCTAATACATAAATGATATCTGCTTGCTTTACCGCTGAAAGACGATGCGCCACAATTAAAGTGGTTCTGCCCGCTAAGAAGGTTTGCATCGCGGTATGCAGTTTGCGCTCAGTGCTCGTATCAAGCGCCGAAGTTGCTTCATCTAAAATGACCAATTTAGGATTGCTTAATACCATACGGGCGATAGCAACACGTTGTCGTTGTCCACCAGAAAGGCGTACACCATGTCGTCCTAATTGTGTGTCTAAACCTTCATTTAACTGGACTTTTACATCCGCTAACTGGGCAATCTCTAATGCATTCCATAACAGTTCATCAGTGTAAGTGGCACCCAATGACAAGTTTTCTCGTAAGCTCCCGTTAAACAAAATAGGTTGTTGTAGCACCACTGAAATATTGGTTCGAATGAGATCTAATCCAATCTCTTTATGACTCACACCATTAAATAAAATGTCCCCACTACTAATAGGATATAAGCCCAATAACAGCTGTATTAATGTCGATTTACCACCGCCACTTGCGCCAACTAAGGCGACTTTTTTACCCGCAGGCAGGGTTAAACAGAGATCTTTTAAGACATGATCTTTACCCGAATAAGCAAAGTTTACATTTTTAATCTCAACCGAAATCGTGCTTTTATCTTTAAAAGGGTCAATTTTACTGATATGTTTTTGCTCTTCATCCACCGCCAATAAAGTATTAATACGTTTGATTGCCGCCGATGCGCTATACCAAGAAAACTGGATGCTCAGTAGCTCTTGCACCGGTGATAACATAAACCACAGGTAACCAAATACGGCAAACATTTGTCCAATACTTAAATCACTAAACAAAACTAATAACATAGCAACCGCGCGAAACAGCTCAAAGCCCACTAAAAACAGTAAAAATGAAAGTCGATTGGCAGCTTCTGATTGCCATGCGTATTTATCCGCGCTGACTTTAATATCATCACAGTCATTTTTAAGTTTGTCTAAAAAGCTTTTTTCTCGATGCCCTGCGCGTAGCTGGTAAATCATGTCCAGCGTTTCAATTAGACGATTTTGAAAAGATTCAAAAGCTTGGTTTTCTTTCTTTTTAAGGCGCTGTACACGGCTACCGAGCATTCTTGAAAGCATGGCAATAACCGGATTTAATAGTAGAATAAACAACCCTAAGCGCCAATCAATCCACAGTAAAATAACCGCCGTACCAATAATGGTTAATAGACTGACTAAGAAACGACTGACGGTGCCACCAATAAATTTATCAATGGTTTCAACGTCGGTAATAATGTGCGCGTTAATGCCACCTGTGCCACGTAACTCGTATTCTGCAATGCTAATACGGCCTAGTTTTTCCAATAATACATGGCGAATTTGGCAGGTAATACGTTTAGAAATAAGAATAAATTGACGGCTCTGCCAGACACTTAAAAATAGTGAGCTGATACGCATCAACACCACACAAGCAAAGATAGTGACAATATAAAAGGCGGGTTGTTGCCAAGCCAGTGGCAACCATTGATTCATAAAATCGATGCCCATTGCAGGCTGGTTTAAAAGCACTTCATCGACCATTAATGGCATTAATAATGGAATTGGCACGCTCACCAATGTAGCGGCAATGGCGATAATATTAGCGAGAACTAATCGTTTTTTGTCTTTTTTAGCTTCGCTAACTAACCAAGCCCAATTTATACTTTTCATGCTTAACCCTTAAAACCTAAAAACCGCGCAGATAAAAGTTATCTGCGCGGTTCATTGTAAACCTAATTGTATTGTAACTAACTAGTATCTATTCACTTTTAGTAAACTACTCTGTGAGCTCTTGGTAACGGAAGACTAAATTGGCACTAGCGAGATCGCCACTTTCACCCTGATTACTTAAGACTTGAACTTTAAATAAACGTGTTCCACTGTCAGCTTCGTCTTTAATCAGGTAAGTGGTGAACGTTGGCCACATAGCATGTCCACCATCGACCGCATATTGAAGGGGTCCGTAGTTACCCGGCGCGCTTAATACACCCGATGCTGAATCTGCAAAGTATTTATAAACTTGTGTTGTATCAGTAGGATCTGTCACTGCATCCACACCACCAGCAGCCATCACAGCGCCCGCACCACCTTTACCTGGACTAGAAGCAGATGCTGACGCCCCGCCATTAACTTGCATTGGGAAGTCTCTGCCGTTAACCATTAGACTAAGATCCCAATCATCAGACTCTGTTACTAATGTATTCGTTTCAAGATCCCAAAAAACACGCGTACTACTAAAATCTAATTCAAGAGAATCAACTGCAGCAGTAAACACAGAGCCAGTCCATAACTCACTTGTTAACACAACTTTATATATTGATGTCGCGCCATGTGCCACTTCAACCGTTTTCACTTTAACCCGTGAATAGTCATCACCATCTGCAGAACGAACAATCCAACCATTATCGACGTTTACACTATATACTGGCGCAGCTTGAGGAGCGGCTGTCACTGTTAGCCAGTCTTTTGTTACAATCGACGTTTTAAGTGCATCGAATGTAAAATCTGTACAAGCATTTGCATCAACTTTATCAAATTCACTGGCAGTGGAGTCTGCTGTTAATGCTTTAAACTTATCAACAACTGGGTTGCCATCGGCATCAAACAAGTCTGCATATTCATGTGCGGCACAGCCACTTACTTTGCCATCTGCTGAAATACCCCCATTTAACTTAAAACCAACAAATTTTTGGTAGGCAATTTGCCAAGTAGTATCTGTTACAGTGCTACCAGACACTAAATCTAAACGCGCAGCTTGGCTACCATCGGTCGCATCAAGACTCGCCACGCTGTATTTAGGTGCGACAGTAGCAGGAACATCAGGTGTAGTATCACTACCCGATGATCCTCCACAAGCACTTAATAGTGTTGATGAAATGATCACTGCCAGTAATTTTTTTGAGGTTAAAAGTTTCATAGTCTCTCCATATATTGTAATAATTAAAAAGTGCTTTTTTTATAAGTGTCTGTTTTATAAGTGACTGCTTTATAATTTCTTAGTTTAAAAGTGCTTGTTCTAAAAATGAGAAGACTAACCGCTGAAACGCACACCAAGGTAGATAAAGCGTCCATTTTCAGGTCGGAAATCATGGCCAGTTAGCGGGACATCACGGGTTACGCCTAAGAAATTATCGACACCCATAAAGAGCGTGAAGTTATTGGTAACATCGGTATTCACCTTAAAATCAAAGGTGCTATAAGCAGGTGATGAGATGAGGTTTTCATCATCAACAAACTGTTCACTTTGATAACTTCCGTATAGCGAAAACAAGCTCTTTAGCGGTAAGACTTTATAACTCACGTTAATTTTGGCTTGATGTTTAGGGCGCTGCGTTAACTGTTTATTAAGCTCTAGGTTAATCGCATCTAAATAGGTATAAGAGATATTGGATGATAAAAATTCAGTAAAGTCATAAGCAGAGGTGATATCAACCCCTTTAGTACGTGCTTCACCTATATTGCTATATTCGTAAATGCTAAGGTTCGTGGCATCGGATTGTTGCTGATTAAGCTCAGTGCTAATTAAGTTTTTAATGTCGTTATAGTAGAAGTTAACATCAGCATGAAAGCTTCCACCAGGGCTGTAATCTGCACCAAATTGCAGGCTAGTCGAGGTTTCAGGGACGAGGTCTTCATTACCAAGCACCATATAACCTAACGCGCTATGGTCGAAAATATAATGACGCTCTTTCAAGGTCGGAGCACGGTAACCACTACCTGCGCCAATTCGGAATTTAACTTGTTTATCTAACCAATTGGGGTCGTACATTAGGTTTATTTTAGGGGCGAGGTATGAGCCAAAGTCACTGTCATTCTGGTAGCGGATTCCTGGTAATATTTCTAACTGATCACCAATAAAAATATCGTCCTGTGCATAAAGCTCAATGCTAGTGCGCTGTTTTTCACCCTGTAGTTCATCAATAGGTACGACGTTAATAGGTGTTGATTCATCTTTTGTTTGCGCTAACGTACTTTTCAATGCAACGATACCCACCGTCAGTATTTGATACTCTCCAAGGGCATGGTCCAACTGCACCTCACCTTTATTAAAGGTACTTTCACCTAGACGGCTTTGATCAATATAGTCAGTGCTTAAGGTATCTTGCTCGGTATTATCGGTAAAACTCTCAAACATATACCAGGCAGAAAGCTCGCTATCTTCGAATACTGGCGAGTCAAAACTAATGCTAATATTTTTGCGTTTAACTTCTTCACGTTTCTCTTTTTTAACCTCACCAACACCAGGCGAAAAAGATCTAAAGTTTTTATTAATATCTTCATAATAATAGCTGGGTGCAATCATCACTTCTGCACCATTTGAAAACTGGTAACCAAGCTTAGCGGCAACATTCGTTTTAGTGCCAGCGGCACCTTCAAAATCCCAGGTAGTATCATCAAGGTCAGTGCCTTGTTTATAACGCACATCAGTCATTAACTGGCCAAACCAACTGCCACTATTGTGGCTGACAAAGAAATTGGCGTGATTATCATTAAAGGGTCCGTCAGATACGTTCTGCTCACCATAACTACCAGAATCTAACGTCACCTTATAAGTCGTTCCGAGTTTAGCGCGCTTGGTAATCACATTAATCACCCCGCCCATGGCTTCACTCCCGTATAAAGCCGATGTCGCGCCTTTTACAATCTCAATATGGGTAACATCTGCAACTGAAATTTGAGTGACATCAACACTTGAGCCTGTAGAGGCAGAGACAGGTTTACTATCCACCAAAATCAATACTCTATCGGCATCAAGCCCTTGCATCCAAACCTCTTGTCCACTTTTACCGTGGATAGGTTTGAGTACAATGCCCGGGACATTTTTTAAAGCTTCGGCAAGATCGCGTGCATGGCTCGTTGCTATGTCTTGCTCAGTAACCACTTCAATACGCACAGGGCTATCGGCAAGCAGACGCTCTGTTTTTGTGCCAGTAACCACCAGCGTTTCAGGGGTTTCACTGGCGGCAAAAAGGGGAAAACTGCAAGCAGAAATAGTCGCAACTAATAACAGTTGAACGGGATGTTTTTTAAAAAAATGTAAACCAGCCATAACCTAAACCTACGAATATTGAAATTCGCAACAATGATAATGAAAATGATTATCACTTGCAACAAAAATATAACAAAGCCGGCGTTATGTTTTATGGCGGTTAATTTAAGCGTTCAAGATCATTCAAAAAAGATCTGTATTTATGATCTTGGGTGATGTTCCGCATGTAACGATTTTAAGCGGTCTTGGGCGATATGGGTGTATATTTGTGTTGTAGAAAGATCGCTGTGCCCCAGTAACATCTGCACGACACGTAGGTCTGCACCGTAGTTAAGTAGGTGTGTTGCAAAAGCATGGCGTAGAACATGTGGGGAGATAAGATCTTTATCGATCGCGCAGATCTGCGCATAAAATTTGATACGATGCCAAAAGGTTTGTCTAACCATTTCAGTGCCACGGCGGCTCGGGAAAAGCACATCACTGCTTTGCCCTTTGAGTAATTCAGCACGCACTTCATTGATATAACGATCCACCCAATAGTTTGCTTCCTCCCCCATTGGCACGAGTCGTGTTTTATTACCTTTACCGGTCACACGCACCACACCTTGCAGCAAGTTTATTTCTTCTATCGAAAGGCCAGTTAACTCCGAAACACGTAAACCCGTTGCATATAACAGCTCTAACATGGCTTTATCACGAAATTGCACGGGGTCGGTGATATCAGGGCTGGATAACAAGGCATCCACTTCTGATTCAGATAATGATTTAGGTAAAGGTTTGATGGTTTTTGGGCTTTGCAATTTTGCACTAGGGTCATCTTCACGCAGTTTTTCACGGCACAAAAATTGGTAATAACGGCGTAATGCACTCATCAGGCGTGCCGTGGAGCTATTTTTATACTCTATATCGCAGCTTAAACGAAAACTAAAATAGTCGCTTAAATCAAGATAACTGGCTTCCGCTAACACTGTGTTACGTTCCGTTAAGAATTTTTCAACTAAACAAAGGTCGAAGCGATACGAGGAAAGCGTGTTTTGCGATAACCCTCGCTCTAACCATAATGAATCTAAAAATTGGTCAATCGTTAATGCTTCCATTACACTGCTACTCATTTTTTATTAAGACTTATTTTCGACAAAATAATTGTTAGGCTCTTCAAGATAAGAGCTGTTTTAACTCACTATAACCGCAACGACTCAGGCTAAGCTATTTATGTTTAATTTGAGGCAAAAAATCGCAGTTTAGTCGTTTAAATAAGCATTATTCAACGAAAAATAAGCTTCAATGCAACGACTGAGTAGTTATTATGAAAATTGGTTTATTTTATGGCTCAAGTACTTGTTACACAGAGATTGTGGCAGAAAAAATTCAAGCCTGTATTGGTGAAGAACTTGTCGAGTTATTCAATATCAAAGAAGAAGGCCTAAGTAAGGTAAACGATTACGATATCCTTATTTTGGGTATCTCTACCTGGGATTTTGGTGAGCTTCAGGAAGATTGGGGCAAGCTCTGGGATGAAGTCGCTGAATTATCGGTCACAGGTAAAATTGTTGCCCTGTTTGGTTTAGGCGACCAAGATGGTTATGGCGAATGGTTCGTCGATGCCATTGGTATGTTGCACGATGAAATACAGCCACAGTCGCCTCGTTTTATCGGTCAATGGCCCATTGAAGGTTACCAATTCACCGATTCAAAAGCGCTAACGCCTGACAAAAAACACTTCTTAGGTCTCGCTATTGATGAAGACACACAATACGAACTCAGTGATGAGCGTATTGACCAATGGTGTTTGCAAATATTAGAAGAGATACAAGCGCAGCTGTAAACCTCATAACCTATGGCAATAAAATAAGTATTAACGTCATAGGTTTAGCACAACACTTCGAACGTCTAAACACTCTGCATAAAAGCGCCCTACTCATCTTGATGATGGAAGATAAAAAAATAAGATCCTATTCAGATCTAATCTTGATCATTTCCGTTAATTTATAACAGTGGCAATAAGTAAACGCTTAAATTTTAACTTAGGCGTACGATATTTGACCATTTCACGCAATTAAGCCCTCTTTTTCATCCCCGCGATCACATTTATAGTCTGACTTTTTAGTTATTTAATTACAGCATCGTTACTATTCTGATCCAGATCAACCGTGAATTTAACACTTTAGTTAAGCTAGCCATCTTAAACTAACGGTCGTTATTATTGCTTTGATATTAGCTTTGGTATTAGTTTTGGTATTAGTTTTGATAGTTGTCATGAATGATAAAAATCATCCATGAACATTATTTAATTTTAAACCTCATAACCGTAAGGGAGTACCCCGAATTATGTCGGATGATAAACAAACTAAGAGTTATCGCGAACTGCATAAACCAGCCAGTGAATTTGAAACACGTTCTGATTACCTAGATCATGAGCTACAAATCATGAAACCACGTCGTTGGGCGCTTAATTTACCCGGTCGTGATTTCAATTTTGAATGGGAAGATCTTGTACCTGCAATCGCCGGCACTATCGGTATTATCGCAATGTATTCAGCGGTAATGATGTCTTGGGCAGACGGCTTAACACAAGCTTGGCCACACGTAACACTAGGCAAAGAGTTTGCCATTGAAGTGGCACGTGTAGAGATGTTAATTCCAGCCTTTCTATTTTGTATTATCGCCTCTGGATTTTTAAACCCGCGCGCTAACCTTGCTGGTAACCACGGCCCGATGATTCCATTAATCGGCGCAATTGCATTAGCAGGTGCACATCCATTAGCATTAGCTATTTTATTGGGCATCTTTGGTCTTTTACTCAGTTACTTTAAAGGTGGCTCAAAACTGGTTAACTTAACCAGCGAAGGGGTTGCTGGCGGTTTATTAGTCTTCCTTGGTTTCACAGGGGCATTTAGTCAGATTGGGCAAATTCAAGATTGGGCAAAAAGCATTGATATGGGCCACATTGGTTTAATCGTATTAGCGGTTAATGTGGTTTTGTATGCTTATCTTGCAAAAATCAACAAGCGTTGGTTAGCGATTCCAGCCTGTTCTATTACCGGTTTAGTGATCGCCTTAGCCTTTGGCGCAGGTTTCGATTTAACCTTCACCACTGAAATGGGTCTACCAAACTTAAACCCTGTTTACTGGTGGGGAAGCACAACGGAAGGTTGGATGTTAGGGCTTCCTAATCTTGAGCATTTCATTGCATCACTACCCTTCGCTATTTTAGCCGTGGCAATGTGGTCGCCTGACTTCTTAGGCCACCGTATTTTCCAAGAGCTTAACTATCCGCGCAATACAGAAAAAGTATTAATGGATGTCGATGATACGATGACAACCTGTTCTATTCGCCAAATCGTCGGTACCGCTGTGGGTGGTGGTAATATCACATCATCTTGGGGTACTTATATGATTCCAGCGGCCATTGCGAAACGTCCAATTCCAGCGGGCTCTATCCTATTAGGTTCATTGTGTATCATTATTGCGATTCTTGGTTTCCCAATGGATGTTGCAGTTTGGCCACCGGTAATGCGTATTGCTTTGTTAGTGGGTGTTTTCTTACCACTACTTGAAGCGGGTATGCAGATGATTAAAAATACTAAAGACTCTCAGTCTGCGGGTATTTGTATCTTCTCTGCAGCTGTATTTAACCCAGTACTTGCTTGGGCATTAACCATGTTCTTAGACAACAACGGCTTAATTGGCGATAAAGAACGTGCAAAACGTTTATCTTTTGTCGATAAAATCGTTATCCCATGTGGTGTATTAGTTATCTGTTTAATCGCCATGCTTGCGGTAGGTATGTTTGAAAGCCAATACGGTCTGGCAGGTTGGCTGTAAAAATAGCCACCAGCGGTTAGCTATCGGCTGTCAGTTAAAGGCAAGCCCCTGATAACCACATAGTTCGACTAATAAAAAAAGGCTATAACGTGCAAACGTTATAGCCTTTTTTGTATCTGGAAGGAAAGCGGTCAGCTTTTAGCTATCAGCCGTCAGTAAAACCAAAATCAAAATAAAAATCAATCCTATCCACCTACGACTAGTGCAGCTAGGCAGACATGGGAACAATGTTTTTGACCCTAACTGAAAGCTGACAGCTGATAACTGACGGCTTCAGAATTGGTTTTTGACCTTAGCTGATAACTAACAGCTTTCTTTATCTGATAGCTTTCTTTCAACCATAAAAAACGCAGCTCAGTGGCTGCGTATGGTTTTACTGATAGCCGACAGCTAAAAACTGACAGCTTCCTTTCTGTTAAGCACTCAAATCAATAATAAGATCATCGGCGATTTCTTGTAACGATGAGACTAATGCACTTTTATTAAATTGCTCATCAACAACAATTTTAAAATGACTGGTGAATAACGTACCACCAATAGCGGGCACACCTAAACGGTTACATTCCATATTATCAACTTGAATACTGTTATCACTGAGCACTTGAGTAATATTACGCACTAACCCTGGGCGGTCTTTTCCATCAATGCATAAATTAAGCGGTGTTGCTTTTTCATGGGTCACAGAGCCTAAATCAATCGATTCGATCTTAATATCGATGGTTTTAAATGCAGTAAGCAGTTTTTCAACATTATCAGCCTCCAGCTCAATTTTTATTAATCCAGCAACATAGTTATCTATATGGCTAATTTTACTGTTTAACCATTTCCCCCCTAATGCGTGTGTTTTATCGGATAGCACTTTGATTAAATCAACTTGGTTTGAACCGCTGACGGTTATCATTATTTGAACACTCATAAACTTACTCCCCAAAACATAGATGTATCATATTGTTATCACTTCTTTATTTACTATACATCTAATGCAATTATAAACCATTAATAGAAAATGGTTATTTAGCATAATTAACACACAGCCTGTTAATGCGCTATTTTGTCTACAGAAGCACGCCTCCAGATCACACCATTAAGAAAATTAGCTACATTTTCAGCTGTTTTTACCTAAATATGTAACATTTATCAGATAAAATATGCAATAAATGGATAAAACTGTAATAAAATTACAACTTAACCCACGTTTTTGACTTACATCAAGTTTGTCGCAGAATCATTTGTTAGACTGATTTTGTTCCAAGAACTAGGAAAAAAAATGAACGAAGCAGAAAATAAAATTGATGAGTTATTACCGCATCAATTAACAGAAAAAGCAGACGATATTGCTTATAGCAAAGCAACAAAAGCTTTTTTATCTGCTTTTTATCTTGCGATTACAGCAGGTATGTTTATTAGTTTGGCGTTTGTATTTTATATTACCGTCACCACAGGCACACAAGAAATGCCTTGGGGTATTAGTAAATTAGTCGGCGGTTTAGCATTTAGCATGGGACTTTTATTAGTCGTTGTTGTTGGCGGTGAGCTCTTCACAAGTAGCACACTGACTTTAATCGCTAAAGCGAGCCATCGAATCACAACAGCTCGTATGTTAAAAAACTGGGCCGTTGTTTATTTTGGTAACTATGTAGGTGCAACATTCTTAGTTTTTCTTATATTTTTTGCAGGGCTTTATAACGCCGATAATGGCCAATGGGGTCTTAACGCATTACAAGTTGCACAGCATAAATTGCACCATTCTTTTACTGAAGCAATTGCCCTTGGCATTTTATGTAACATTATGGTTTGTTTAGCAATTTGGATGGCATTTGGTGCACGTACGATTACCGACAAAATGGTCGCTGTTTTATTACCCGTCGCTATGTTTGTGGCATCTGGTTTTGAACACAGTATTGCGAACATGTTTATGGTACCAACGGGCATTATGATTCACCACTATGCGCCACCCGAGTTTTGGGCCGCTATAGGGCACTCTCCTAGCGAGTTTGCAGATATTACAAGTTTCAACTTTATTGTGAACAACCTAATTCCCGTGACTATCGGCAACATTATTGGTGGTGGCGTGATCGTAGGCTTAATGCATTGGATGATCTATTTACGTCCGGCGCAGAAACAGAAAACAATTTTATAAACGATTTTTATATATCATTCTTTAATCTCTAACTATAAAGGTAAATCTTTATGACAAAACTTAACGAAAACTTTGCATCAGCATGGACCGGTTTTGCTGGCGATACGTGGAAAACTGAAGTTAATGTTCGTGACTTCATCCAAAACAACTACACACCTTTTGAAGGCGACGAAAGTTTCCTAGCTGGTGCGACTAAAGCAACGGATGAGCTTTGGGAAAACGTAATGGTTGGTATCAAACAGGAAAATGCAACACATGCACCTGTTGATTTCGATACAGACGTTATCTCTACGATCACAGCGCATGACGCTGGTTACATCAATAAAGATTTAGAAACGATTGTTGGTCTACAAACTGAAAAACCACTAAAACGTGCGATTATCCCTAACGGCGGTATTCGTATGATTGATGGATCTTGTAAAGTTTACGGTAAAGAGCTTGATGCTGGTATCCGCACAATGTACTCAGATCACCGTAAAACGCATAACCAAGGTGTATTTGATGTTTACACTGGCGACATTCTTAAATGTCGTAAATCTGGTGTACTAACAGGTTTACCAGATGCATACGGCCGTGGTCGTATCATTGGTGATTACCGTCGTGTAACTCTTTACGGTATTGATTACCTAATGGCTGAGAAAGCATCACAACACAAGAGCTTAGAAAAAGATCTTGTTGATGGTGGCACATTAGAAGACACAATGAAATTGCGTGAAGAGATCTTCGAGCAATACCGTGCTTTAGGCCAAATGAAAGAGATGGCGGCTAAATACGGCAGCGATATCTCAGGTCCAGCAACAAACGCAAAAGAAGCAATCCAGTGGACTTACTTTGGTTACCTAGCGGCAATCAAATCTCAAAATGGCGCAGCAATGTCATTTGGTCGTACTGCTTCTTTCTTAGATATCTACCTAGAGAAAGATTTACAATCTGGTGCTATCACAGAAAGTGACGCGCAAGAGCTTATCGATCACTTGGTAATGAAATTACGTATGGTTCGTTTCCTACGTACACCTGAATATGATGACCTATTCTCTGGTGACCCTATCTGGGCAACAGAATCTATCGGTGGTATGGGTGTTGATGGACGTACGCTAGTGACTAAATCTAGCTTCCGTTTCCTACATACTCAATACACTATGGGTCCTTCTCCAGAGCCAAACATTACTGTTTTATGGTCTGAAGCATTACCAATCAACTTCAAAAAATACTGTGCAAAAGTATCTATCGATACGTCTTCTATCCAGTATGAAAATGATGACTTGATGCGTACTGATTTCGATAACGATGACTATGCTATCGCATGTTGTGTTTCACCAATGATTGTTGGTAAACAAATGCAATTCTTTGGTGCGCGTGCCAATCTTGCTAAAACATTATTGTACTCCATCAACGGCGGCGTAGATGAGAAGTCTAAAGCACAAGTTGGCCCAACAACGATTCCAGCAATCACAAGTGAAGTATTAGATTTTGATGAAGTTTACTCAAATCTTGATCACTTCATGGATTGGTTGGCTGAGCAATATGTGACTGCACTTAACTGTATTCATTACATGCATGACAAGTACAGCTACGAGTCTGCGTTAATGGCATTACACGATCGTGATGTTGAACGCACAATGGCATGTGGTATTGCGGGTCTTTCAATTGCAGCGGATTCTTTAGCGGCAATTAAATACGGAACAGTTAAACCTATTCGTGATGAAGACGGCATTGCTATCGACTTTGATATCTCTGGTGATTACCCTAAATTTGGTAATAACGATTCACGTGTTGATGATATCGCTTGTGAGCTTGTTGAAAGCTTCATGAAGAAAATTCAATCACGTAAAATGTACCGTAACGCACGTGCTACTCAGTCTATCCTTACTATTACATCTAACGTTGTATACGGTAAGAAAACAGGTAACACACCAGACGGTCGTCGTTCGGGTGCTCCTTTTGCACCAGGCGCTAACCCAATGCACGGACGTGATGAGAAAGGTGCGGTTGCATCATTAACATCAGTTTCTAAACTTCCGTTTGCTTACGCACAGGATGGTATTTCTTACACATTCTCAATCGTACCAAACGCATTAGGTAAAACAGACGATTCACAAAAATCGAATCTTGCTGGTCTAATGGACGGTTACTTTAAGCACACCCCTGAAATTGAAGGTGGTCAGCACTTAAACGTAAACGTAATGAACCGTGAAATGTTATTAGATGCAATGGAATATCCTGATAAGTACCCTCAGTTGACTATCCGTGTATCTGGCTATGCAGTACGCTTTAACGCGCTAACTCCAGAGCAAAAACAAGACGTAATTACACGTACATTTACAGCTAACCTGTAATAAATACGATAAACAGGCAATCTTTAATCATTGCCTGTTAGATACCCGTTAGTAACTAATACGCTTTAGCCAGTCACTAGCTCGGGTACTAAGACAAGGCGCAACATGATGGTAATGGCAAGCCCTTATCAAGTGTTGCAACACAGTATTAGTATCTGAGCTAGTGACCCATAGGGCTAGTGGGAGGTAAACAGCTTCGTTGTTAGATAATTTTGATTTAACTCGTTAGATCTTCAACTATCTGCCTAGAATCTGCTCCCCTCCCACTCGCTGGCTTTTGCATATTAGTTGCTAACGGGTATAATAAAAAAGGTTTCATCTTCACGGATGAGGCCTTTCTTTTTATCTGTATATAAGTAATTATTTTTCTGTTTTCTTATTAAGAAACCATACAAATAATTAATTTTTTTGAGGTTTTTAATGTCAGTAATTGGACACGTTCACTCTATTGAAACCTGTGGCACTGTTGATGGCCCTGGTATTCGTTTTATCATCTTTTTACAGGGCTGTTTAATGCGCTGTAAATACTGCCATAACCGAGATACTTGGGATCTTGATGGCGGTAAAGATATGACTGTTGAAGAATTAATGACTGAATTACTTCAGTATCGACACTTCATAGAAGCTTCCGGTGGTGGCATCACTATCTCCGGCGGTGAAGCGATGTTACAACCTGAATTTGTTAAAGCTATGTTTGAAGCCTGCCGTTTAGAGGGTATTCATACTTGTCTTGATACTAATGGTTTTGTACGCCGTATTGATGAAACCACGAAAGCCGTGCTTGATGTCGCTGACTTAGTGTTGCTTGATATCAAACAGATGGATAACAAAAAACATATCGATTTAACTCACGTTAGTAACAAGTATACGCTTGATTTTGCACGCTATTTAGCCGAGCAAAACCAACCCGTTTATTTACGTTACGTTGTGTTACCGGGTTATACCGACTGTATTGAAGATGTGCATACGCTGGGTAAATTTATCGAGCCGATGAAAAACATCGAAAAAGTAGAGATGTTACCGTATCACGAACTAGGCAAGCACAAGTGGACCGCAATGGGCGAGATTTACCCATTAGACGGTGTTAATCCACCACCGCGTGCAACAATGGAAGAGATTAAAAATATCCTTCTGCAATACACTGAGCACGTTCTTTATTAACAACCTCAGGGTAAACGCATTATAAATATGCCTACCTAAGTTCAAAGGCGATTAACCACGAAGACATGCTGGTAAGGAATACTAAGACTTATCAGTCTATTCTTCGTGTTCTCTGTGTAACGAAGTGGCTTCGTGGTTGTGGATTTTTATCCACATGCAAAATAGGCAGGACTAAAGTCCCACTTCCTAAATACCTGCGTACTTAGGTATGCTAACCTTACATTCATATCTAATAAGCAATTTAAGAGTCCTCATGTCCCCATTTATCTGCCCACTTTGCCAAAGCGCTTTTTCACAAACCAATAACACGCAAATTTGTGAAAATAACCATCATTTTGATATCGCCAAAGAGGGTTACCTTAATCTGTTACCAGTGAATGCTAAAAACTCTAAAAACCCGGGCGATAATAAAGAGATGATGATGGCACGTCGTACTTTTTTAAACAGTGGCGGTTACTTACCACTGGCAGAAAGATTAACAACCTTAGTACAACAATTACTGGCAGATAAAGACCAAGCAACACTGCTCGATTTAGGCTGTGGCGAAGGTTATTACACTGATTTTTTAGCGTCTCATTTGCCTGAATCAACCATTATTAACGCCTTAGATATCTCTAAAGTCGCAGTGCGTTATGCCGCCAAGCGTTATAAAGCGATAAATTTTTGTGTTGCCAGTGCTTACGATGTACCGCTTGAAAACGACAGTCTTGATGCGCTTATTCGCATTTACGCACCGTCACTGGACAGTGAGTTACAGCGTTTAATTAAGCAAGATGGTTACCTGATTACCGTCACCCCTGCCCCACGCCACCTTTTTGAATTACGTGAAAAAATCTACGAGCAAGTTAATGCGCATCTTAGTGAAAATGAAGCACCCGCTGGTTTTACTAAAGTTGAGCAGATAAACCTTAACTATCCATTAAATATTAGCGATGCGCAGATCTTAAAAGATCTTATCCAAATGACACCGTTTGCATGGAAGTTTAATGATGAAAAAATGCAGGCTTTGTTAGCAGAAGAAAAGTGGAAGATTGAATGTGATTTTAATATTGAGATATATCAAAAGCTTTGAGCTACGGGCTACGAGCTTTTAGCTACGAAACCATGCGTTTCGAACGATCTCAACTAATAACTCGAAGCCTACGCCTTTCGAAGCTCGTAGCTAATAACTCGAAGCTTTGTTAAATCAATTCATTATTCTGTAAGAAATTATCACCACCACGTTTAAAGGCGTTTTTAAGCAATAATGCTAGGTCTAAATAACGTGGTCGCTGCACCATAATCTCATCTCTTGTATTACTGTTATTTAATTTTTTCTCTATCGCTGCATACCAAGGTAATAATTTATTAGGTAAGAAAGCGGTTGAACGTTTTCCTAACCAATACAAACCTTGTACCGGTAATCCCATCAAAAAAAGCACTAAGGTTGCGGTTGCAGGCCAATCTAACATTGTCGGGAAAAACACATTAAAGCTGATGATTAACATAATAAAAGCAGGAATAACTTTGATTGATAGGCGCGTATAAAAAGCCACCTTACTATCAACGAATAAACAATTTAAGGTTTTTTGCTTAGGCCAATTGTTAAGATAAAAATCGCCTTGTCTAACAATATCAAAGAAAATACTCAAAAATAACCTCCTAAATGTGTCAATAAATAGCACACAGATTACCATAAACAACGAAAGCTTAAATAGTTAATCAAAAAATTGATTTTAAATAATCTTTCCCTAAATGCACTTTGTAATTTTATTACAGAAGCGTAGACTTTAAAAATATAAATGTGAGCGGCATCACTTAATGAAACTGAATAATTTATAGATGCCATGCTATCACTTCGTTAATCACACCGAGTTTGGTGTATTACATTTTCAACTTTTATTACTGGAATCTTTCATGAGCAATAAATTAGTCCTTGTCCTTAACTGTGGTAGTTCATCTCTTAAATTTGCTGTCATCAATGCCACTAATGGCGATGAAGTAATCAGCGGTCTTGCAGAATGTTTTTACCTTCCCGATGCGCGTATTAAATGGAATATTTCAGGAAAGAAAGAGGCGGCTCATTTACCTTCAAAGAGCGCACATTCCGAAGCCATCTCTTATATTGTAGAAGAAATTATTAAAAAAGAGCAGGGACTTTCAGAGCAATTTGTTGCTGTTGGTCACCGTGTTGTACATGGTGGTGAAAAATTTACAGAGTCAGTCATCATCACGCCAGACGTATGCGAAAGCATTAAAGAATGTGCATCTTTAGCACCTCTTCATAATCCAGCTGCCATTATGGGCATTAAAGCAGCACGATTAGCCTTTCCAGAATTAGACCAAATTGCTGTTTTTGATACGGCATTTCACCAAACTATGCCTGCAACCGCGTTCCTATACTCATTGCCATACAACCTTTACAAAGAAAAAGGGGTTCGTCGTTACGGCATGCACGGAACAAGTCATCTTTTTGTGAGTCGCGAAGCGGCTAAAGCACTCAATAAACCCATTGCTGAAACCAATGTGATTACTGCACATTTAGGTAATGGCGGATCAATTACCGCGGTTAAAGGCGGTAAAAGTGTTGATACTAGTATGGGCATGACACCATTAGAAGGTTTAGTGATGGGTACGCGCTGTGGTGATATCGACCCAAGTATTATTGAGCACTTAGTCACACGTGAAGGTTATAGCCTTGAAGGTGTGATGGACATGTTACAAAAACAAAGTGGTCTATTAGGTATTTCTGGCGTATCGAGTGATTTTCGCGATATTCAAGAAGCCTGCGAAGAAGGTAATAAAAATGCCATTTTAGCCCGTGATATTTTCTGTTACCGCTTAGCAAAATATATTGCTTCTTATGCAGTGCCATTAGGCCGTGTAGATGCACTTGTATTTACCGGCGGTATCGGTGAAAATTCAGACCTAATGCGTGAAAAAGTACTTAATTTACTCGCTGTTTTTGGTTATCAAATAGATTCACAAAAAAATGCGACTACAAAACTCGGTAAGCAAGGTATTATCACCAAAGATGGCTCCCCTATTGCGATGGTAATTCCAACCAATGAAGAATGGGTGATTGCACAAGATTCTGCAGCACTTGTTTCAGCTTAATCTATAATTTAAAAAATCATCGTCAAATAGCGGTTTATGCGCTTTCAAAAAGCGCATAAAATACCAATAAAACACGAATAACTCAGCCATTGAAGCTTAGTTAAGACGATGAAACACACGGATGTATTTCCAAAGATATTTAGATAAAAACTATCTAAGCATCTATACAAAACTTATTTGAGGAGTATTACTCCTCTTTTTTATTTTACATCCTTATTAAAAAAGGAAGCGTCATGTCTCGTACAATTATGCTCATTCCCATCGGCTCTGGTGTCGGTGTTACTTCTGTTAGTCTTGGAATGGTTCGCGCAATGGAACGCCAAGGTGTTGCAGTTAACTTTTTCAAACCTATTTCACAGCCTCGTAAAGGTGATACTGGTCCTGAACGTTCAACAACAACACTACGTAATGGATCATCAATCAATCCGCCAGAACCTTTTGCAATGAAGTATGCAGAAAACCTAATTTCATCAGGTAATTCTTCTGAGTTATTAGAAAACATTGTAGAGCGCTTCCAAGAAGGCACAAAAAACAGTGATGTGATCATTGTTGAAGGATTAGTACCGACTGACAAACATCAGTTTGCTAACGAAATAAACTACAGTATCGCTAAAGCATTAAGCGCTGAGATGGTATTTGTAACACATCCAAGCAATGATTCTTCGCAACAGCTTAAAGAACGTATGGAAATTGCTGTTTCCTCGTTTGGTGGTAAAAATAACAAACGTATCGCGGGTTGTGTGATTAACAAAGTTGGCGCACCAATGGATGAAAATGACAAACAAAGCCCAGATATGAGCGAAATGTTTGATATTCCAACGGCTGATACGCATAGCAATCTTGAAGTATTGCAAATGTTTAGTAAGAGCCCATTACCGATTTTAGGTTGTATCCCGTGGAGTGCAGACTTAATTGCACCACGTGTAAAAGATTTAGCAATACACCTTAAAGCAAAAGTATTAAACGAAGGTGACTTAGAAAACCGTCGTTTACATTCTGTAACTTTCTGTGCGCGCTCTATTCCTAACATGATTGAACATTTTAAAGCGGGTTCAATGTTAGTAACTTCTGGCGACCGTAGTGATGTAATTATCGCAGCGTGTTTAGCAGTAATGAATGGCATGCAAATTGGTTGTTTATTACTAACAGGTGATTACCCACCTGAAGAAGAAGTAATGAAACTGTGTAACCGTGCAATGGAATCTGGTTTACCGATTCTATTAATCAAGAGTAATACGTGGCAGACAGCGCAACGTCTACAAGATTTCAACATGGAAATTCCAGTTGATGATGTTGAACGTATTGAAAAAGTACAAGAATACATTGCGGGTCATATCGACAAACATTGGTTAAACACGTTAACTGAAGATTCTTCATTAACACGTCGTTTATCGCCACCAGCATTCCGTTACCACTTAACGGAGCTAGCACGTAAAGCGAACCAACGTATCGTATTACCTGAAGGTGAAGAGCCACGTACTATCCAAGCTGCACTTATCTGTGCGCAACGTGGTATCGCAAAACCTGTTTTATTAGGTAACCCTGAAGAGATACACCGCATTGCAACACAACAAGGCATTAAATTAACGGATGATGTTGAAATCATTAATCCAAATGATGTACTTGAAAACTACGTAGCGCCAATGGTTGAATTACGTAAAGCTAAAGGTCTTACAGAAGTTGTTGCTCGTGAGCAATTACAAGATCCTGTGGTACTAGGCACAATGATGTTGGCTGAAAATGAAGTGGCTGGTCTTGTTTCTGGTGCAGTTCACACAACGGCTAATACTATTCGTCCACCGCTACAGTTAATTAAAACAGCACCGGGTGCGAGCATTGTTTCTTCTATCTTCTTCATGTTATTACCTGATCAAGTATTGGTTTACGGAGATTGTGCAATCAATCCAGACCCAACAGCGGATCAATTAGCAGATATCGCGATTCAATCAGCTGATTCTGCAATTGCCTTTGGTATTGACCCTAAAGTAGCGATGATCAGTTACTCAACAGGTGATTCAGGCGCAGGATCTGACGTAGAGAAAGTACGTGAAGCAACTAAAATCGCACAACAACGTCGTCCAGATTTATTAATTGATGGACCACTACAGTACGATGCAGCGGTAATGGAAAACGTAGCAGCAAGTAAAGCGCCAAACTCTAAAGTAGCGGGTAAAGCGACTGTATTTATCTTCCCAGATTTGAATACAGGTAATACTACTTACAAAGCAGTACAACGTAGTGCAGACCTAATCAGTATCGGTCCTATGCTTCAAGGTATGCGTAAACCAGTGAACGATTTGTCTCGTGGTGCACTAGTAGACGATATCGTTTACACAATCGCATTAACAGCGATTCAAGCAACACAAGCAGCTGAAAAAGAAGCAGAAGCAAAGCAAGCGCTAATCGCGACTGTATAAAAATAGTTTTTAGCTGTCAGTTAAAACCAGCTTTTAGCTGTCAGCCATCGGCTGTCAGTTAAACATAAAAAAGGCCCCGTTCATTATGGTTAACATAATGAACGGGGCCTTTTTGTTACGGCAAGCTGCCGTTATCTTTCAGCTGACAGCTAAAAACTGACCGCTGATAGCTTCTCAGCCTTCTAGCTTTCTAGCTTTCTAATTCTACTAGCAGACACTTCAAACCACGATCTGGATTAATATTGATAAAATGATCTTCGGGCATGATTTTTTGTATGATTTTAGCTTGAGGGCATTCCGTTTTTATCACTTCTTCTAAAAACGCAAAATCAAGATCTGGCGAGTTCAAGCAAAGTAACGCTTGTCCACCTGGATTAAGTAACTCGGGTAAACGACGAATAATCTTAGGGTAATCGCGTTTAATATTCACACTGCCTTTTTGCAACGAAGGTGGATCTGCAATCACAATATCGTAAGGGCCTAAACGTTTCACTTTTCCCCACGACTTAAACAGATCATGACCCAGATATTTTATTTTACTTAAATCATGCTCATTTAAACGATGATTATCACGACCGACTGCTAATGCGGCTTTACTCATATCAAGATTAACGACTTTCGACGCGCCACCAGCAATGGCAGCAGTAGAAAAAGCACAAGTATAAGAAAACAAATTCAACACTGACTTCTCTGACGCGTTTTCACGTAACCAGTTACGGCCGTTTTTCATATCTAAGAAAATGCCGTAATTCTGATTGGTGCCTAAGCTGATCTTATATTTAAGCTCACTTTCTGTGGACACAAAATCCGTTGTTGTTTCGCCCCATAACACCTCAGTAGGCGCAAAGTCACGACAACGAAATTGAACTTGTACACTTTTAACGTTAAAGCCTATTTCAGCTGTTTTGGCTAATAAGTCTTTCGTCAGTTTCGCTAGCCATTCACTGTTTTCTTCTTTATATAAAATAATCAGAATAACCGGTGATAACCAATCAATATTGATATGGCTGCTTTCAGGAAAATGAAAACCTCTACCATGGTATAAGCGCTGACATTCTGTTTCTGGTAAGGCTTTAATCGCTGACCAGTTAATTTTTTCTAATAGTTTCATTCTTTATCTTCTGTGTTTTCATCTAGCTGTACAAGTGCATCAATCTCTTCGTCGGAGCTTAATAAAATAGCAAACCATCGTCCCTCGGTACTATTTTCCAAGGCAAGCTTGAAGATCATGGTTAGAGGCACAGATAATAACATACCTACCATGCCTAATAACCACCCCCAAAAAATCAATGAGAGGAACACCACTAGCGTTGAGAGCCCTAAACTACGCCCCATAAATTTAGGTTCAACCACACTACCCATAATCATATTAACTGAGACAAACAAACCGATGACAAAAGTAGCAGGCATCAAACCTAATTGTAAAAAAGTGAGAATAACGGCGGGTACGGCGGCAATAATAGAACCAATATTAGGAATATAATTTAATAAGAATGCCAACAAAGCCCAAAGAACAAAGAAGTCCACACCCATTAACCACAGTACAAAACCGATAATTAACCCTGTTGCTAAGCTAATTAAGGTTTTTATCGCCATATAACGGTTTACCAAGGTTAAGAAATGATCCAACCTTCTTTCCGTTTCTGCGGAATCATCAAAAGCGACATGTAATTTTTTCGCAAACCCTTGCCCTTCAGAGAGCATGAAAACAACCGTCAGTAAGAGTAAAAATATATTACCTAACACGCTACTAAAGCCACTCAAGGTACTGGTAACTAAACCCATTATTTTACTTGGGTCAAAATAGCCACGTACTTCAGTCATGGAGATTGAAACGTTATGGCTCGCCATCCAACCGATAATCCAATCTAATTCATTAGAAAGTTGTGCTTCATAGCTTGGCAATGCAGAACGAAACCCACTCACCGAGCTACCAATGACGCCCCCTAATACAATAAATAAAGAAAAGATAAAAAAGATCACTAAGGTAATCGCTAATCCACGCGGTACTTTTCGCTCTGCAAGTAAATTAATTGCCGGGTTACAAATAATGGCGACAAATAACGAAAGTAAAAAAGGCACCACAATCGGTGCTGCTATTTTTATGCCCGCTAAAGAAATAACAATAGCAGCGCAATAAAGGGCAGTACGGGCAGACGCAGGGATTTGAGGCATAACTAGTCCATATTATGAGCAAAAATAATACTGTACAGGTAACGCTATTTTTTACCATATTTATTAGCGCAGAGTCGCTTTGTAATAAACTTACAACATAAGCTTAACAATTTGAATTTGTTCGCTTAACAGCAGTTAGTTTGTTACAAAATAAGTAAAGTCATTCGCTATCGGCTAAAAAATCGATTAAAAAGCTATCTACGACAGCATTTTCTGTAATTTACTTACAACATGATCTCGATCAATACCGCAAAAATCACATTTTCTTATAATCGTTTTAAGAGTTATTTACTAAGATAGGTTTTCAAGAATAAGACCTTAATTTTACTAAAACATTTTTAAACTTTGATTTTATATAATTATAATTTTCTGGAGAAATATATGACAGTAAGCAATGTCGCTGAACTAGACCTAATGGTTGCACGTGTTAAAGCAGCACAACAAGAATTTGCAAGTTTCACACAAGAGCAAGTTGATGAAATCTTCCGCGCTGCATCACTAGCAGCTTCAACAGCACGTATCGAACTTGCTAAAATGGCAGCAACTGAGTCTGGCATGGGTATCATGGAAGACAAAGTAATCAAAAACCACTTTGCTTCTGAATTTATCTACAACAAATATAAAGACGAACTAACGTGTGGCATCATCGACCGTAACGATGAAGGTGGTACTATTACTATCGCTGAACCACTAGGTATCGTTTGTGCAATCGTTCCAACGACAAACCCTACATCTACTGCAATCTTCAAAGCGTTAATCTGTCTTAAAACACGTAATGGCTGTATCTTCTCGCCACATCCACGTGCTAAAAATGCAACCAACTACGCAGCTAAAATCGTATTAGATGCAGCAGTTAAAGCCGGCGCACCAAAAGACATTATTGGTTGGATTGACGTACCGTCTGTAGAGCTTTCTAACAAACTAATGAAACATGACGATATCAACATGATCCTTGCTACTGGCGGACCTGGTATGGTTAAAGCGGCTTACTCTTCAGGTAAACCAGCTATCGGTGTTGGCGCGGGTAATACACCTGTTGTTATCGATGAAACTGCTGATATCAAACGTGCAGTATCTTCAATCTTAATGTCTAAAACATTCGATAACGGTGTTATCTGTGCTTCTGAGCAAGCAGCTATTGTTGTTGAGTCAATCTACGACGAAGTTAAAGCACGTTTTGCTAAATACGGCGCGGTTATCTTAAGCAAAGAAGACGCAAATAAAGTACGTAAAGTATTACTTATCGATGGCGCACTTAACGCTAAAATCGTTGGCCAAGCAGCATACAAAATTGCTGAACTTGCAGGCGTTAAAGTACCAACTTCTACTAAAATTCTTATCGGTGAAGGCTTAGAAGCTTCATGGGATGACGAATTCGCTCATGAAAAACTATCTCCTACTCTAGGTTTATTCAAAGCGAAAAACTTTGAAGATGCAGTACGCCAAGCGGGTATCGTGTTAGACATAGGTGGTGTTGGTCATACATCAGTACTTTACACTGACCAAGATAATAACGAAGATCGTATCGCTTACTTTGGCGACAAGATGAAAACAGCACGTATCCTAGTGAATACACCTGCATCTCAAGGTGGTATCGGTGACCTTTACAACTTCGAATTGGCACCTTCATTAACATTAGGTTGTGGTTCTTGGGGTGGTAACGCTATCTCAGAAAACGTAGGTCCTAAACACCTTATCAACAAGAAAATTGTAGCTAAGCGAGCAGAAAATATGTTGTGGCATAAACTACCAAAATCTATCTACTTCCGTCGCGGCTGTTTACCAATCGCAATGACTGACCTTGAAGGTAAAAAACGTGCATTAATCGTAACTGACCGCTTCTTATTCAACAACGGTTACATTGATGACTTACGCTCTATCTTGAAAGAAAAAGGCATGGAAGTAGAAATTTTCCATGAAGTAGAAGCGGATCCAACATTAGCAGTAGTGAAAGCAGGCGCAGAAGCATGTCATAGCTACCAACCAGATGTTATTTTAGCAGTCGGCGGTGGTTCACCAATGGATGCAGCGAAAATCATGTGGGTTATGTACGAGCATCCAGAAACTGATTTCGAAGATCTATCAATGCGCTTTATGGATATCCGTAAACGTATTTACAAGTTCCCTAAAATGGGTTCAAAAGCTGAATTAGTATGTATCACAACGACTTCTGGTACAGGTTCTGAAGTAACACCGTTTGCTGTTGTAACTGACGAAAAAACGGGTCAAAAATACCCATTAGCTGATTACGAACTAACGCCAAACATGGCTGTTGTTGATGCTAACCTAGTAATGGATATGCCTAAGTCTTTATGTGCATTCGGTGGTTACGATGCAGTAACACACGCAATGGAAGCTTATGTTTCTGTACTTGCGAACGAATACTCAGACGGTCATGCTCTGCAAGCGCTTAAAATGCTTAAAGAATACTTACCAAGCTCTTACGCTAACGGTAAGAAAGATCCAATTGCACGTGAGAAAGTTCACAATGCAGCAACTATCGCGGGTATGTCTTTTGCGCAGTCTTTCCTAGGTGTGTGTCACTCAATGGCGCATAAATTAGGTGCTGAGTTCCACATTCCACACGGTCTTGCAAATGCATTGTTGATTTCGAACACAGTTCGTTTCAACGCAACAAATAACCCAACTAAACAAGCTGCATTCTCTCAGTACGATCGTCCGAAAGCACGTGCTCGTTACGCTGAAATTGCAGAGCATTTAGGTTACCGTGAAGGTAATACTGAAACGAAAGTGAATGCATTACTTAACTGGTTAGAAGAGCTTAAAATTGCATTGGATATTCCATTGTCAATTCAAGCCGCCGGTGTTGATGAAGCTGCGTTTATGGCTAAAGTAGACAAATTAGCTGAAGATGCATTTGATGACCAATGTACAGGTGCTAACCCACGTTACCCATTGATCAAAGAGCTAAAAGAAGTATTAATCGCTTCTTACTACGGCACCGCTTATGCAGACGTAATGGATGCACCAGCAGCAGTAGAAGTAGCAGATAAAGCAATTAACAAAGCAAAAAAATCAGCTAAAGCATAATTAGCTGTATAAAAAACAATCCTTACTAAGTTAAAGCCCACTTTATTGTGGGCTTTTTTGTATTTAAGGCACAATTTCCAACATCTCATCAGTAAAAAAACGATTTATCGGCTATTCTTATGAATCAATCATCATTAGGATTTTTTGTGCATATAAATAGACTAACCCAGCGTTTTATTCTGCCTTCTTTTTCTTGCTCCTAATAGCAATTGTATTTTCGACCTATATTGACTTACACCACACTCCCATTGCGTTATTGACCTATCTAAGTGCGGCAACCTTATTATTGACCGCCTATTTTTCAAAATTGTTACGCTTACCTGATAACTATAAATATTACGCAGCGGCTATCTCAGTCGTTATCCTCGTTGCTTCCGGTTTCTTATTTGTGAGTGATATAGAAGAAATTGAAGAGATGTATATTTTCATCCCTTTTCTCTATCTGCTTATTTTACCTGGCTCAATGTGGCCCATTTTAATCTCATTTCTATTACTCAGCGCTTATTACCCTAGCCTTGAAAATAATGAACTTTCAGATGTCATTGAAGACGGATTGGAATTAGTGGTTATTGCCACTTTTGCGACCATCATGACTTACTTCCAACAAAACTCTCTCGATAAAATGCGCCTGTTTCGTAATGAAAGTTACACCGATTATTTAACCCGCTTACCTAATCGTAAAAAAATAATGAAACACATGTTTGCATTACAGAAAAAAATCAGCCTTTTGCGCTCATTATCATCGACTTAGATGGATTCAAAAATATCAATGATCAACTTGGCCATTTAGCCGGGGACGATATGTTATGCATGGTGGCTAAACGCCTTAAAACAATGGGTAATCCCTATCGTTTATGGGGTGATGAATTTGCATTTTTAATCGCGGATGAAACAGAGCAACATAAAAAAACAAACAATTTAATAGATAAAATCAGCAGTAAAGTAAAACTTCCCTACCGACTACATAACAATAAATATTATATTTCTGCCTGCGTGGGTATTTCAGTGTTTCCCGATGACTGTGATGATATTGAAACGCTGTGTAGTTATGCAGATTTAGCCATGTATCAATCAAAAGCCGTGGGTAACAGTTCAACAACCTATTTTGATACCAGCTTTATAGAAACCATTGCTCGACGTAATGAGTTAGAAAACGATCTTAAAAGAGCCGTAGAGAAGCAACAGTTGCATTTTCTCTATCAACCTAAAGTTGATATGGTCTCAGGAAAAATAACCTCTGCAGAAGCGCTACTACGTTGGACACACCCTAAATATGGCTTAATTAGCCCCTTTGAGTTTATCCCCATCGCAGAGAAAAGTGGCGATATGATCCCCATCGGTGATTGGGTATTAGAGCAAGTATGCCTGCAAATAACACAATGGAAAAAACAATACCAACTACTTAATGTCGCGGTTAATGTTTCTTCCGTGCAGCTCACCGCACTGAATTTCACCGATACCGTACAAACGATTTTAGCGCGCACTGATTGTCTGCCACAATGGTTGGAAATAGAGCAAACAGAAAGCTGGCTAATGAACGACCAAGAAAAGAATATCAATATACTCAAACAACTCAAAAGTCTTGGCATTAGCCTCGCATTGGATGATTTTGGTACCGGTTATTCATCACTTAGCCAAGTGGCACGTTTACCGCTTGATGTATTAAAAATAGATAAATGCTTCATCGATAACTGTGTCACCAATCGAGATGATCACATGGTGGTCAGAACGATTATTCAGCTTGGGCAAAACTTAGGAATGAAGATTGTCGCAGAAGGCATTGAGCATGAAGAACAGCGCCAATTATTAGAAGATGAAAATTGTGAATATTACCAAGGTTATCTATTTTCAAAACCGATCACTGCAAAGCCTTTCGAAGATTTATTAAAAGAGCAATCACTCAGCTAAACAGAAGAACTTATAGTGGGACGACAGTCTGTATGTTTCGCTTTTGCTGCAATAAAAATAAAAAAAGCGAAGCTAAAGCGTCACATCCGAGGTCAAAATAGGATGTAGAGCTTCAGCTCTGCCTTAACGGCACTAACAATAAAAACAAAAAACGCGAAGCTAAAGCATCACATCCGAGGTCAAAATAGGAGGTAGAGCTTCAGCTCTGCTTTAACGGCGCCAACAATAAAAACAAAAATCGCGAAGCTAAAGCATCACATCCGAGGTCAAAATAAGGGTGTAGAGCTTCAGCTCTGCCTTAGCAGCAACAATAAAAACAAAAACCGCGAAGCTAAAGCATCACATCCGAGGTCAAAATAGGAGGTAGAGCTTCAGCTCTGCCTTAACGGCACCAACAATAAAAACAAAAATCGCGAAGCTAAATCGTCACATCCGAGGTCAAAATAGGAGGTAGAGCTTCAGCTCTGCTTTAACGGCGCCAACAATAAAAACAAAAATCGCGAAGCTAAAGCATCACATCCGAAACATCCAGCAGCATTCGGATGTAGAGCTTCAGCTCTGCCTTAACGGACCAACGATAAAAACAAAAAACGCGAAGCTAAAGCATCACATCCGAAACATCCAGCAGCATTCGGATGTAGAGCTTCAGCTCTGCCTTAACGGCACTAACAATAAAAACAAAAAACGCGAAGCTAAAGCATCACATCCGAGGTCAAAATAGGAGGTAGAGCTTCAGCTCTGCTTTAACGGCGCCAACGATAAAAACAAAAAACGCGAAGCTAAAGCATCACATCCGAAACATCCAGCAGCATTCGGATGTAGAGCTTCAGCTCTGCCTTAACGGACCAACGATAAAAACAAAAATCGCGAAGCTAAAGCATCACATCCGAGGTCAAAATAGGAGGTAGAGCTTCAGCTCTGCTTTAACGGCGCCAACAATAAAAACAAAAATCGCGAAGCTAAAGCATCACATCCGAGGTCAAAATAAGGGTGTAGAGCTTCAGCTCTGCCTTAGCAGCATCAACGATAAAAAAAAATCGTGAAGCTAAAGCGTCATATCCGAGGTCAAAATAGGATGTAGAGCTTCAGCTCTGCCTTAACTGCACCAATTGAATAAAACGCTATACTTATCAATAGCGATAAACGCATAACCAAACAATTGAAACACAATAAAAAATTTAAACTTCTTGCCCTGCAGCCCAACCACTACTCCATGCCCAAGCAAAATTAAAGCCACCTAACCAACCAGTAACCTCTAACGCTTCACCAATAAAATAAAGCCCTTCTACAGACTTACATTGCATTGTTTTAGATGAAATAAAGTCAGTATCAATACCACCCAGCGTGACTTCAGCGGTACGATAACCTTCTGTGCCGTTAATAGCTGGAGACCAGTGATGAAATAACTGTGCAATTTGCTGCAGCTGTTTTTCGTTATACTGCTTTAATGGCACGCTAAGTATCTCTTCACTCTCTAATAAGCATTCCACAATACGTTTAGGCAATTGATGGCTTAAGAGCGTTTTCAAGCCTAGTTCGGGACGATTTTGTTGCGTAATAAGCAATTCTTGTAGAAGATCCATTTTAGGTAAAAGATCTAATGTTAAAGGCTCTCCAGGTTGCCAATAGTTTGAAATTTGTAAAATAACCGGACCACTCAGACCACGATGGGTAAACAGTAATGCTTCGGTAAAGCTAACCTGTTTGGTCTTTTTACCGACTTTAATTTCACAACTTGCAGTGGCAGGAAAACTAATACCAGAGAGGTCTGCAAACTTCTCTTTTTGTGCTTGATGTAAGGTAAAAGGAACCAAGCCTGCACGTGTTGTTTTAACCGGTAGTTGGTAATGTTCTGCAATTTTATAAGCGAGTGGTGATGCGCCCATTTTTGGCAGTGATAAACCACCAGACGCCACAACTAACGACTGACATTCGTAATTACCAAGCTTTGTTTGCACAGCAAATTTATGTTCACTTATTTTTTGCTGAGAGAATATTTCACATTGCAGTTGCACTGTCACACCGGCAGCAGATGCTTCATCTAATAACATTTTAATAATTTGTTTAGCGCTATCATCACAGAACAGTTGTCCGTGATCTCGCTCGTGCCAGCTAATGTTATGTTTATCGACCATCGCGATAAAATCCCACTGGGTATAACGGCTCAGTGCTGATTTAACAAAATGCGGATTATCACAAAGAAAGTTAGCAGGCTCTACATAGAGGTTAGTGAAGTTACAACGTCCACCACCACTCATAATTATTTTTTGCCCTGCACGCTTAGCATGATCTAAGACTAAGACTTTACGCCCGCGTTTTCCCGCTTCAATTGCACACATTAGCCCTGATGCGCCAGCACCAATGATTATTACATCCCACATCAACTATAACCCCTTTAATTTAAGGCCCTAAGGATACAGCAAAAACAACCACAAAAAAAACTAGCCCAACATAGCAGCATCAACAATAAAAACAAAAACCGCGAAGCTAAAGCATCACATCCGAAACATCCGAGGTCAAAATAGGAGGTAGAGCTTCAGCTCTGCCTTAACGGCACTAACAATAAAAACAAAAAACGCGAAGCTAAAGCATCACATCCGAGGTCAAAATAGGAGGTAGAGCTTCAGCTCTGCTTTAACGGCGCCAACAATAAAAACAAAAATCGCGAAGCTAAAGCATCACATCCGAGGTCAAAAGAAGGGTGTAGAGCTTCAGCTCTGCCTTAGCAGCAACAACGATAAAAACAAAAAAAGCGAAGCTAAAGCGTCACATCCGAGGTCAAAATAGAAGGTAGAGCTTCAGCTCTGCTTTAACGGCGCCAACAATAAAAACAAAAAACGCGAAGCTAAAGCATCACATCCGAAACATCCAGCAGCATTCGGATGTAGAGCTTCAGCTCTGCCTTAGCCGCATCAACGATAAAAACAAAAAACGCGAAGCTAAAGCATCACATCCGAGGTCAAAATAGGAGGTAGAGCTTCAGCTCTGCTTTAACGGCGCCAACGATAAAAACAAAAAACGCGAAGCTAAAGCATCACATCCGAGGTCAAAATAGGAGGTAGAGCTTCAGCTCTGCTTTAACGGCGCCAACAATAAAAACAAAAATCGTGAAGCTAAAGCATCACATCCGAGGTCAAAATAGGATGTAGAGCTTCAGCTCTGCCTTAACGGCGCCAACGATAAAAACAAAAAACGCGAAGCTAAAGCATCACATCCGAGGTCAAAATAGGATGTAGAGCTTCAGCTCTGCCTTAACGGACCAACGATAAAAACAAAAAACGCGAAGCTAAATCGTCACATCCTAAGTCAAAATAAGGGTGTAGAGCTTCAGCTCTGCCTTAACGGCCCAACAATAAAAACAAAAATCGCGAAGCTAAATCGTCACATCCTAAGTCAAAATAAGGGCGTAGAGCTTCAGCTCTGCCTTAACGGCGCCAACGATAAAAACAAAAAACGCGAAGCTAAATCGTCACATCCTAAGTCAAAATAAGGGCGTAGAGCTTCAGCTCTGCTTTAACGGCACTAACAATAAAAACAAAAAACGCGAAGCTAAAGCATCACATCCGAGGTCAAAATAGGAGGTAGAGCTTCAGCTCTGCCTTAACGGACCAACAATAAAAACAAAAACGGCGAAGATGAAGCACCACTTCCCAAAATAAAAGCAAAAAAAAGATCGCACAAGGCGATCTTTTTAAAGTAGCTATAAAACTAGCACTTCATCTATTACAAATTACTCTGCAGCAGCAGGTGCTTCAACAGCAGCAATTTCTAATAATTCAACTTCAAAAATCAGCGTTGAACCAGGAGGAATAGAACCAGCACCTTGCTCGCCGTACGCAAGTTCAGCAGGAATAACAAATTTGTATTTTTCGCCAACACTCATCAACTGAACACCTTCAGTCCAACCAGGAATTACACGGTTAAGAGGGAATTTAGCAGGTTGACCACGTTTAACAGAGCTATCAAACTCAGTGCCGTCAATTAATGTACCTACATAATGTACAGAAACTGTATCTTCAGCAGTAGGTTTAGGACCATCAACTTTAGTGATTACAGAGTACTGTAGACCAGACTCAGTCACGGTTACGCCTTCAACTTTTGCATTTTCAGCTAAGAAGCTTTTTGCATCTTCAGCAGATTTTGCAATTTTTGCAACTTGTGCTTTTTCTGCAGCAATTTTCACTTCAGCATCATATGCTTTAAGTGTTTCAATCATCTGTTCTTCAGTCATTTGAGACTTGTCACGTAACTTGTCAGAAATACCTTTTAAGATAATCTCTTTATCTAATGCCATGCCAAACTCAGATTGCTTTTCAAGCGTAGTATTAACGTAGCTAGCAAAAGATGCACCAATTGCGTAAGCTGCTTTTTCTTGGCTATTTTCGAAAGAAACTGTTGTTGTTTCTTCTTTTTGCTCGTTACAGCCAACAGTGAATGCAACAGCAGCTGCTAATAAAGAAACTTTAAATACGTTTTTCATTGTTACTCCAAATATATATAAAAACTTGTTAGTAGATAGCAACTTATCAATCATGTCACTATCAAAAATTATGTACTTATACTAACCTTAATGATTCTTTTCATCAAAAGTTAATTAGCGAATGTTATTAAAAATGTTATTGAGATTGCCTTTTAAATTACTGTTTTTATTACCTTGTCTCATTTTTGTCTTTTCCTGCTCACAATCAGATACTCCTCTGCAACAATACGAACATGCTGTAGAAGGTGCATTTGCAGCCGAAATTTCACAAAATGGCGACTATTCTATAACCTCATCCATTCATCATGGATTAGGCCTTTGGGATAACCGCAATAATAAATTACTTTATCAATGGCAACATCGTAATGCTGAAAGTAACGATATTTATATTGTGCGCATCTCTGCTGACAATAGTTACGCGCTTTCAGCAAGTCGACATGAATTTGCAATTTGGAACATCAAAACTGGCCAGTCCGTTGGCTTTTATAAAGTGAGTGATTCCCCTATCCGTGATATTCGATTATCTGCAAGTGGGCGTTATGTTCTCTATGGACAAGTAAATGGCAAAGTAGTTCATATCGATTTGAAAACAGGTCGAAGATTAGAGATGCCGATACACAGCGAGAAAGTAAACAGTGTCGACCTCTCTGCTAATGGGCTGTACGCTCTATCAGGTGGTAACGATCATCGGGCTTTTTTATGGAATACAAAAACAGCACAAATAATCCAACAATTTAACTTCAAAAATCGTGTTTCAATGGTCAAACTAGAAGACCAAGGCCGTTATGCTTTTGTTGCTGATAATCAAAAATCATCACAAATTTGGAATCTAGAAACCGGTGAATTACAAAGTACGTTAATCTACACTGCACGTCAGTCAATCTTCTCTTCGGTACGTTTTATTAATGATGGTAAACAATTACTGACAGGAAATGGCACTAAAACAGTGCGTTTGTGGGACGTAAATAGTGGTTTAAGTTTACAAAAGTGGATGGTCACACCAAGAAAAGAGACACGCCCGAAAACAGCTGTAGTATACTCTGCCACATTATGGGATGGCGATAATATTGCCACTGAAAGCTCCGCTGGATTCCTTGAAATCTGGCCAATTAAAAAGTTAGGTAAAAAATGACAACAGAAAGCCGTATTGAGCAGTTAGAGATGAAAGTTTCGTTCCAGGATGACAACATCGAAACATTAAATAGCGAGATCTTTGATCAGCAACGTAAGCTACAGTTACTCACTGAGCAAGTCATGCATTTGGTCACCAAACTAAAAGATGCAGAGCCTGATACAGGCGGTATTGATCAAGTGGACATGCGCCCACCACATTATTAAAAAGTGAAGTCATCAGCTTTAAGCTGTCGGCTATCAGCGAACATATAAAATCAGCTGACAGCTAATGACTGACAGCTGACAGCTAATAAATTAACCTATTACACTACCTAATTGGAAGATAGGTAAGTACATCGCAACAATCAGACCACCAACTACCACACCTAATACAACCATGATCATCGGCTCTAGTAAGCTTGTTAAGGCATCAACAGCGTCATCAACTTGTTGTTCATAAATGTCGGCAACTTTACTTAACATGCCATCTAAATCACCAGACTCTTCACCAATCATCACCATTTGAGAAACCATGTCAGGAAAAGCACCTGTCGTTTTCATAGCGACATTCATTTGCATACCCGCCATGACTTCAGAACGAACGCTATTTATCGCAGTACGATAAACATAGTTACCTGATGCACCAGCAGCGGAAATAAGCGCATCAACCAATGGAATACCTGCAGCAAACGTAGTTGAAAGCGTTCGAGCAAATCGAGCAACTGCGGCTTTATCTAAAATAGTGCTAATCACCGGAATTTTTAATACAAACTTATCGGTATTATCACGTACTTTTTGCGATTTAAGATGTGCCTTTTTAAAGCTAATAACAGAAGCAACTACGATTGCGACCATAATATACCAGTACCCCTGTACCACATCAGAAATAGCCAAAACAAACAGCGTAAACGCAGGAAGCTCAGCACCAAAACCTTCAAAGATATCTTGGAACTGTGGAATTACGAACAGTAATAGCAACATTGTTACGATACCCGCCACTGCTAATACAGCTGCCGGGTAAAACATCGCTTTTTTAATTTTAGATTTTAACGCTTCCGACTTCTCTTTATAAATAGAGATACGGTCGTAAATTGTTTCCAGTGCACCAGATTGCTCACCCGCATCCACTAAATCACAATATAAATCATCAAAGTATTTAGGATGGCCACGTAAAGTTTGCGAAAGAGGCGTACCTGAAGCAACCTCATTAGCAATAGAGCTCATTAATTCGCGCAAAGGTGCTTTCTCATTACTTTTAGCAATAAGTTGCAAGCTTTGTACTAAAGGCACACCCGCACTCAACATAGTAGCAATTTGGCGCGACACGACAGCAATATCCATTGGTGTAATTTTATCACCAAATGAAAAGAGCGATTTAGCCTTCTTCTGCGTATTAGTAACATTCACACCTTGCTTGCGTAACTCAGCTTTTATTTCAGCAACCGACTCACCTTGCAATTCACCCGAGACCTTATTACCTTTGCGGTTAATCCCTTTCCACTTAAAAGTATGAATTACGGTGGCTTTCACTTTTTTACTTGCAGCCATGATATTTTCCTTAATTTATAGGGGCTACCCTTTAATGCGATTTGTTACATACTAAAAAACTGATCTAAAAACAGCGAAGCTAAAGCGTCACATCCTAAATATAAATCAACCTTTCGGATGTAGAGCTTCAGCTCTGCCTTAAATCCACTATTCAAAAACACCATAAAACCTTAATTCGCATTCCATATCATTAATAAGTTTAATGGGGTTGTTTTTAATGTACTGATAAGTAACATCAAAATGCTTCTGTGAACGAATAGCTCGATCATAATAACTATGCGCCCAAAACTGTCCGGTTAATGACAGTAATTTATTTATATCTCTCGCACTATTACCTTTCAATTTTTGCATCAACAAAGGTAACCTTATTATAGGCTTTAATAATAGATGTACATGATTAGGCATAATAGCAAATGCAGTTAATTCGTAGTCTATTTTATTAGCATTTTTGAACTGTGTGACTAAATACCTTAAAATATCACCCGATAAATATGATCCCTTGGGTGATAAATCTAAATGCTCGTCTGAAGCTAATTGAAATTGTTGATTATCTTGCTTTTCACTCGGTAAACGCGAGATAAAATCATCCGTGCTGGCTTGCGTTCTAAAGGTAATAAATTGATAGGAGTTGAGGTCATCGATATGCGCTAAGTGTGAATATTTCATAAAACCTCTGAGTAGGGCTGAATACTGAAATATGATTCTATTAAGTTATCTTTAGCAGGTTTAGCTCTGCCCTAACTGCATCAACAACAAACAAAAAAACGCGAAGCTAAAGCATCACATCCGAGGTAAAAATAGGATGTAGAGCTTCAGCTCTGCCTTAACTGCATCAATAATAAAAACAAAAACCGCGAAGCTAAAGCATCACATCCGAGGTGAAAATAGGATGTAGAGCTTCAGCTCTGCCTTAACTGCATCAATAATAAAAACAAAAACCGCGAAGCTAAAGCGTCACATCCGAGGTCAAAACAGGATGTAGAGCTTCAGCTCTGCCTTAACTGCATCAATAATAAAAACAAAAACCGCGAAGCTAAAGCGTCACATCCGAGGTAAAAACAGGATGTAGAGCTTCAGCTCTGCCTTAATAAAAACTAAGTAACCCTTGTCACTTCTTTCAAACTAGTCACACCTTCAATGGCTTTATGTAAAGCAGATTGACGTAATGTATACATACCTTCAGCTTCAGCGACACTAGCTATTTGCATTGCGTTACCATCATTAAGAATGATATGTCCGATATTATCTGTCATTACCATCACTTCATAAATACCCACACGACCTTTATAACCATCACTACATAGCTTACAACCAACAGGTTTATAAATTGTAAAACCTTTTTCTATATCACTGGCATTAAAACCAATCGTTTTTAACTCTGTATCGCTATAATTATCTTCTTCTTTACACTCTGGACATAAACGACGTGCTAGACGCTGCGCAATAATTAATGACACTGACGATGCAATATTAAAGGCCGGTACGCCCATGTTTAATAGTCGTGTTAATGTTTCTGCAGCGGAATTAGTATGTAACGTAGATAAAACTAAATGCCCTGTTTGTGCTGCTTTTATGCCAATTTCAGCAGTTTCTAAATCACGAATCTCACCCACCATCACAATATCGGGATCTTGACGTAGGAATGAACGCAAGGCAGAAGCAAACGTTAGGCCGGCTTTAAGGTTAATTTGTACCTGATTAATACCGGTTAAATTAATCTCTACAGGGTCTTCTGCCGTTGATATATTACGTTCAACGGTATTAAGAATATTAAGGCCAGTATAAAGAGAAACTGTTTTACCACTACCCGTCGGGCCTGTGATTAAAATCATACCTTGGGGTTTATCAAGCGCAGCTAAATATTTCGCTTTCTGCTCATCGCTATAACCTAACTTATCAATATTCAAGGCGGCTGCAGAGGAGTCCAAAATACGCATTACGATCTTCTCGCCCCACATAGTAGGTAAGGTACTCACTCGTAAGTCGATACTACGTTTAGCGGATATTTTGAGCTTGATACGGCCATCTTGAGGTAAACGACGCTCTGCAATATCAAGCTTTGACATTACTTTTAAGCGTGCTGAAAATCGATTGGCAAGATTAACAGGTGGCGTCGCCATCTCTTTTAAAATACCATCGATACGAAAACGAATACGGTATTTTTTCTCGTAAGGTTCAAAGTGTAAATCTGATGCACCTTTACGTACGGCATCAATCAAAATACCATTAATATATTTAACAATTGGCGCATCATCATCAACGCCCTGTGCTTCATCTAATCGTGAATCGGCTTCATCAACTTCGATATCGTCAATGTCGCCCATATCCATGTCATCAAGAGAATCTTCATCACTCTCAAGTAATTTATCGATTGCTTCTTTAAGAAAATCTTCTTCAACTAACAAGGCTTCAGTATGCATCGAGAAACTAAACCCAAAGTCTTCAAGCGCACCTACATTAGTAGGATCCGACATAGCAATATAAAGCGTTTTTTGTTGCACATAAACAGGCAACGCATGATGTTTCTCTATAAGCTTCTGATTAATAAACTTTTCAGGAATATTATCAAGCTCTAAGGTATCAGAGTCTAATAGAGGAATACCATATTCAGCTTCGCAGAACTGCGCAAGCTCAAGGCTAGAGATAAAACTATTTTCCACCAAATAACTGACCAACGATATTTTTGCATTAGCAGCAGAGGTAGTAATCTGTTGGAGTTTATCGAGGGGCAGTAAACCACGAGTGGCCAGGCTAGAAGCCAGGCCACTAATATTATGAGTGGTCATTAAGAGTTAACAAAGACCAACTAAGGCACAGTTTTCACCAGCTCCAGCTACTGGAAGAGTCTCATTTTGTACCCATTGCACTTGCCCTGTTCCTTGAACCGTTCCAACAATAACATATACAGGGTTGTTATCAGTGATAGTTTGTGATGTTGCCGTTATTGTAGCAACTGAATCAGAAACGCTTAGAACAACTGCAACTGCATTTGTATATATTGATGTTGCACCAGCAATTGCAGCTGTAGAGGAAGTACAATCAGTGAAATCATCATCAATTTGAGCACATAGATCTAGCGCTTGTTTGACAGAGCCAGTAGCTAAAACAACTTCAGAAAACTTAGCTTTCTGTGTGTATGTATTATAAGCAGGCAACGCAACCGCTGCTAAAATACCGATAATCGCGATAACGATTAATAGTTCGATTAATGTAAAACCACTTTGTGTTTTTTTCATTTTTTATTTTCCTTAATATAAAATTTACAACCATTTTCGTTTCTCACTGATTTCTCCAGCATGACCTGTAAGAGAGGAACCGATGAATCGTTGTTTAAAGTTAATCTTATTAAAAACAGGCATTAGTATATTTTTTTGATACTAACAGAAATCCTTTTCTTGCCTTTTTCTGCACTTATTAAAAGTGCGTCCTTGACCAGGTCTTTAGTAAAATAAACTTAAGTGTGAAAGGTTCATTTTATAAATAACATTAAAACATCGTTAAACAGTATCAACAACATTTTACTCTTTACAGTGAATAGCTTAGCTCAATACAGAAAAACCACTTATTCTAAATAGTAAAAATTCAACGTTTTGTATAAAAAGACCAACCTTGCGTAAATAAATCATCGCATACTCATCACGTGCAAACAAGCGAGTAGAAGCAAATCACTAATCACAGTTAGAGCAAGATCTCATTTTTTTAAAAAATTAGTTAACAAAAAAATAACTTTTTAAAATCAAAGTATTAACGATAATATTCTACAGAGTCGCTAATTATAAAGTGTGGCCTAAGTTTATAAATTTATTAGAAAATTTAAAAACAATCATTACATATACCTAGTAATAGCTATTATCTCAAGTAGAGTGATGATATCGCACACTCGCCTGCAATATCCCCATTATTTAAATGGCGATAGTAGTAATAACAGCAAGACGTTCACGTAAGTGAGGGAGTAGTATTTTTTGAATAACGATTGGAAAATATATATGAAGGGTGTCTTTTCATCAGAAGTGGCTTTGGATTTCATTTTCACAAAAAACTTAAAGTAACAACTCTTCGAAGCTAAAGCTTCACTTCCAAAAACAACACCAAATGAGACCTATTTATTTACGTGATTTCACAAGTATTTATCCTATCCACTTGCTCAAGTCAAAATATAGTCTAATTTAAATATCATCTCTCATTTAAAAAAGGAAAATACCATGTTAAAAATATTCACTTATCGTTTACTACTCGTGGCTTCACTTTTTCTATTATCAACCAGCACACAGGTGTTAGCCACAGAGAAGGTTTTAGATGTAAACAGCGCAATAGAAGTCTCAGAGAAAATAAATATTAATCAAGCAGGTGCAAAAGAACTCGCTGCCATTAAAGGCATCGGCACCAAAAAAGCACAAGCAATTATTGAGTATCGAGAAACTAACGGTGATTTTGTCAGTGTTGAAGAGTTGGTCAAAGTAAAAGGCATTGGTAAAGGGACGTTGAAAAAAATAGCTCCGTTTATATCACTGTAATAAATCACTAAATATTAAGGCCTCTACTTCCACTAAAACTACCGATCACTTGGAAACGGGGCTTCGCTTGTTTTATATATACAAAAAACGCGAAGCTAAAGCATCACATCCGAAGTCAAAAGCAGGAAGTGGGTTTCAGCTCTGCTTTAACTGTATCAACAATAAAAACAAAAAACGCGAAGCTAAAGCATCACATCCGAAATAAAAAGCAGGATGTAGAGCTTCAGCTCTGCCTTAA
>NZ_PJBZ01000223.1 GCF_002835995.1 Psychromonas sp. Urea-02u-13
TTGGCTGGTAATACCAAAAAGCGCGATTGTCTTAAATTCAAACATGAAACACCTCACATCCCCTTTTAAAATCCATCATATTTATAAATAACCTCGCATTGTCTTGTTTACCTATTTCGTGGAACGTTAATAGCATTTTTGTTAGAAGAAGTGAAATCGGACATCCCTTTTTTGATTCATTTTCTTGTTATGAATGCATTCAAAAACAAAGGTATATTCAGATTTATCAACACTTGAAAAAAGATTTGGGTGTCCAGAACATTGTGTGTATTTGTATACGTTTGCACTCCTTTGTACTACAATGTAATACAAACACATACACTTGGACACTATTATGAAAACAGAAATGCTAACAACTCGCATTGACCATGATACTAAATTGGCCTTTACACACATTTGTGATGAAGTTGGTTTAAGCCCATCACAAGCTATTAAATTATTTGCTCGCGCCGTGATTAACTACGGTGGCATTCCTTTCGAGCTTAAAGTAAAACAACCTAACAGTGTGACGGCAAATGCAATATATGAACTATCACAAGGTAAAGGCAACAAAGCAGAAAGTGTCACAACACTTATTTCAGAATTAACTGAAGGCAAAGTTAACGATGTTACTTCTTGAATACTCGAACCAATTTAAAAAAGACTTCAAGAAAATAACTAAAATGCCAATCCCAGATATCATTGAAGTCGGTAATGTTATTTCGACTTTACAAAAAGGGATTGTCACATAAAGCCTGATTTAGTCTTAA
>NZ_PJBZ01000224.1 GCF_002835995.1 Psychromonas sp. Urea-02u-13
TCACTTTTTCTTGTCACTTTGCGGTGATATTGAGTTGTAATTCTTTATTTAATTTCCGTCAACAGTTTTGCTCCCATTTTCCGCATCGACTCACCTTTTAGTTCAAATCGCTCCGCACAGTGAACCAATCTATCCATGATCGCATCCGCATAAGTCGCTTCTCCAATTAACTCATGCCATTTCGAGATCGGTAGTTGGCTCATTAAGATCATTGATCTTTCACCATGTCGTGCATCAATAATATCCAGGAGATCGCTGCGCTGTTGTCCCGTTAAGCTCTCCATTCCCCAATCATCAATGATCAATGATCAGAATTTGGCACTTATTAAGCTGCGCCAGAAACCGTGGGTAGCTACCATCACCATCACCATCACCATGCACTTGCTGAAGGTGCTCTTGTAATCCCTTTAGCCTGAAGTAGCGTACACTTTGCCTTGCTGGCAGAAGTGCTGCCCAATGGCACAACCCATAAATGTTTTTCCACAGCCTGTTGCGCCTGTAAAAATAAGATTTTGGTGGTGAGTTAACCAATGGCCTTCAAGTAAACTCCGTACCTTTGCTTTCTCAATACCACGGCCTGCACGATACTCTATCTGCTCTGGGTGCGCTTGTAATCGGAATTTAGCTTGTTTGACTAAACGCTCGATTTTACACTGCTCTCGTTGGGTTAACTCCTCATCAAGCAACAATGATAAACGCTCATTGAAGCTCAGATCTTGATAGTGTTGAGGCTGAGCGTTT
>NZ_PJBZ01000225.1 GCF_002835995.1 Psychromonas sp. Urea-02u-13
TAACGCCGCGTTAAGCGGACAAAAGTAGTGGGTTAAAATGTGTAGCGAAGCGAAACGTAACCCACTGTTTTTGTTCCGTTTAAACGCCTTGTTAGCAGTACTTACTTTGCAAATTATTCTTAACGGCAGGCCATTCTGAATTGATTATGGAATAAACAACAGTATCCCTGAAAGAACCGTCATCTAAAACCTGATGATTCCGAAGAATGCCATCTTGTTTGGCCCCTAACCTTTCAATTGCTTTTCTAGAACCCTGATTGAAAAAGTGAGTTCTAAATTCAACTGCAATTGCAGAGTGTTCTTCGAATACATGATTAAGTAACAATAACTTACACTCGGTATTAATAGGTGTGCGTCTGACTGAAGATGAATACCAAGTATACCCAAGCATTACTCTTTTATTTTTAGCGTCAACACCATAGAAACGGGTTGTTCCTACGATCTTATTGGTATTAATACACCTTACAGAAAATGCTATATTCCCACACTTCGCCTCACTAATTGCTTTATCTACATAATCAGCCATTAATTCCGGAGATGGTACATTGGCGTACCATAACTTCCAAGATTCTCCATCTAAAACAGCTTCTTTAAGCTCATCGACGTGGTCAACACTCAATGGTTCTAATGTAACGTATTTCCCTTGTATTTTAGGGCAGGATAACCAATTCATATTGCATACCTCATTTGTACTGCTAAC
>NZ_PJBZ01000226.1 GCF_002835995.1 Psychromonas sp. Urea-02u-13
GTTATATTTTTCTCATAGAGCACGGTTAACATCCATGCTTTTATGTAAAATGCGAACAATTAGTATTTGATCTGCTTTATGCTCTTTGTAGTAAATTACATGGCTGGATTGAGGGTACTTACTATAACCTTCTCTAATGTAATTGCAGTTAATTCCTAGCTCGGGCTCATCTGCTAATAATTGAAATGAGTTATCTAGTAATTTTAAATAGTTATTTCGCTGTGCTTGTCCCCATGTTAACTGGGTGTACTTTGCTATTTTAATTAAATCTGACTTTGCTTTAGCTGATAATACGAATTTGTTCATTAGTGACTATCTTTATCAAGTTCAGCTAGTAACGAGTCATAGCTATAGTCAACGGTGCCACTTTGCTCACCTTGAATTAGCATATTACGTAAATTAAGTAACTTGCTCTCTTGGTCTTCTAATGCTCGCAAGCCGGCTCTTAGTACTTCGCTTGCTGAACCATAGCGACCAGAGTGAAGTTGTTGGCTTATGAACTGATCAAAATGATCACCTAAAGTAACGCTAGTATTTTTAGCCATTGTTAAAACCCTTTTAGTTAATACCAATATATATTAGATTATGGTATAAAAAATATAACAAGGCAATTAAGTCGGACAAAAAACAGTTGGCTTTTGTTCGTACCTCACAAAGTATAGCCAACTATTTTTTACCGCTTATTGCGGCGTTA
>NZ_PJBZ01000227.1 GCF_002835995.1 Psychromonas sp. Urea-02u-13
GAAAATGGAACTCAATCCACTGTTTTAATTTAGTTTAAAATTTTCTAAACATTATTTTTCAGCAGACTCTACAAGTTCTTTGAAGTTTATTTTTATATCTCCAAAATACGAGTAAACCCATAAGCCAAACAATCCATACACACACATAATACATGTAAAAATAATGCTCATAATTAGACCAATGATAATTGAAAGTATAAATCCAGGAAAGCCGGTAACAGGAGTCCCCCCCATGGATACAGTTTCAAAACCAAATAAAGCAAACACTCCAAAAATGAAGCTTGTGATGAACATTCCAATTCCAATACTTTTTAATAAAAGCATAAAAAAAGAACGCTTCGATATTTTCTTAGAAGTAACTTCCATATTACGTAACTCTCCTGAATGTGTAACGCTGCATTAAGCAGGCTAAATAGTGGATTATAATATTGAGTCACAAAACTTAACCCACTATTTTAGTTTCGCTTAAAGGTCTTATAGGTTTACTGTATATTTTAAATCTTTAACTTCGTCACCGGTGATACCTCGAAATCCCCAGCAATGCTTAGGCTGTTCTTTAATAGTGATTTCAATATCGATAGGTGAAATATTGAGGTGATTTTCAATATTTTTAAATAGTTACTTTATTAATGCTTTTTTGGTCTCAATTTTACGACCTTCCATCATATTTATTTCAATCACAGTGTAGT
>NZ_PJBZ01000228.1 GCF_002835995.1 Psychromonas sp. Urea-02u-13
AACTTACCCTTCCAGGTACTCGCTATACGTTTTGGTCATTCATTATCTAGGTGTAGTGTATGTCATATGTGAGAGTCAATCATCTCCTTCAGTCCGATGCTAAAATATCTAAAACGAAAAATCCCTGTCGACATTAGTCAATGAGGATTATCTGGATTTGATTACTCGCTGGGTGCAATTGATACGCAGGCAATGGGTGAACATTGTTCGTAAACGACCGCTACGCAACATTCGCCCTACTATCATATACTTATCGGCTACTCGCCACTTCGGTATATCTCAGAAATGATTATTAATAATTTTCTTCTGTCCAAACAATAACAATTTAAATATAAACGTTCTAAACGAAAAAATCCCTGTCGACGTTAGTCAACAGGGATTATCTGGATTTGATTGTTCGCTTGGAGTTATTGATACGCAGCGCTTGGCGATGGGTGGACATTGTTCGTAAACCTTGCCTGTCGGCAAACTCACTATACGCATTTGCCAGTCGTTGTTTTGAAGCATCTCAAAAATGATTATTAATCATTTTCTTCTGTCCAAACAATAATAATTTAAATATAAACGTTCTAAACGAAAAAATCCCTGTCGACGTTAGTCAACAGTAACTATCTTGAGTCTGATTCTTCACTTGATACGCTGGCGATGGGTGAACATTGCTCATCAACCATCGCTG
>NZ_PJBZ01000229.1 GCF_002835995.1 Psychromonas sp. Urea-02u-13
TTTACTTTTTATCTGTGATAGCTTTAATGCCTTTAATTGAAAACTTCTTTGAATAAAGAGGGGATTTAAAGTAAGCAGGCGTGACTCTTTCAGCTGTTGATATTAAGTTTCTCATAGCATCTTCTAAACCTTCTTCTTTATACGCTGTAGAAGGATCACTTGAATATGGCAGATCAGGATTATTAGTTACACAAGAGACTGTTGGATGATTTATTTCTTTTAGGTATTTGAAGAATGCATTATCAGAGATAACTGTCCCGAACATTCTCCATGCATATTTTTTACCCCAATAATAGCCATCACTGGCACTATGCGTAACTCTACTATCATTTTTTTCTTTTTCTACAATATGGTCTTCACGTGCTAACTGAAGGGAATACGCATAGCTAAACATAGGGCTAACTTCTGATGTTTTTGATAACGCAGATAACTCAATTATATTGTTATTATTATCATCGACAAAGAAACCAATATTGTACCTCTCACCTTCAACAATTATAGGGCTACCATTGGCTTCAAATTGATAAGTTGTATCAGTAGTACTTGGAGTGAATTGATGTAAAAACTTGCCATTTGAAAGTTCTGTAACAGTATAATTACTAGCGATAAGATCGTGCCTAGTATATAAATCTCTTGATTTCATAAATACTCCTTAGGTGATGTAAACATAACGCC
>NZ_PJBZ01000230.1 GCF_002835995.1 Psychromonas sp. Urea-02u-13
CTAAGCGGACTAAAATTGTGGGTTATAATGTGTAGCGAAGCGAAACGTAACCCACTGTTTTAGTTCCGTTTAAGTGCCTTGTTATGCTTACTTTTCAAAGAACTCAGCTAAAGGATTATATTCTAAACCATCTATAGTACTTGCTACTTCATAGCCCTCTTCATTTATTGTGTATAAATAACCAATATGTTCAGAGGCCAAAGTAAGAATCGGTTTTTTAATGTTTTTGTCATCACATGTAGAGTTGACAATGTACTTAACATATCCTGGTTGGATAACTACAGCAGCTAATCCACGTTGTTGGGCATACTCAATTGCACCACTTTGAAAACCAGATGTTGTAAACAACATACCTTTTTGTGCACCTGAATCTCGTACTTTTGCATCGAGTGTCATCATCACATCTCGCTTTATGCACTAGCGTATTTTTTACACTCGATTATTATCTTCATATTTGCACCACCAAACACTTCAAATTCAGCGAGAACATCAATTTCATAATCACCACTTGAGCCTTTTAACATAGCCAGATGAGTTACTTTTAGATCTTTAATAGAGTTACCAGCCGACATCTCAAGCCAGTTTTTCACCAACAACTCAAACTCTGTTGGAGTTATATTTACTGTTTCAAAATCTTCAAACACGCATAACCTCCGGATTGTAAGCATAACGCC
>NZ_PJBZ01000231.1 GCF_002835995.1 Psychromonas sp. Urea-02u-13
CGTTAAGCGGATAAAAATGGTTGGCTATAATCGCGAAGCGATGGTCAACTGTTTTTATTCCGTTTAAACGACTTGTTAGAGCTACGTTACGCGTGCCAATTTATATCAATTTTTTTATGTGTTGCAACACAGTCCCGTAAATAAAGATTTATAAGGCTTTGATAAGGTACGCCAGATTCTTCTGCCATACCTTTAAAATAAGAGATAACATCTTCTCCAAGACGCATCGTCACCGGTTTTTTCAATTTACTAGCGTATGGATTTTTACGTGATTTCATTGTAGATAAATCATATTCTGCTTTCATAATTAATGCCCTCGCTGATAGTTTTTACTTTCATTTTTAGTTGCTTTTCGAGCAGAAATCAATCTAATAGTATTTCCATCGTCGCGTTCACAATGGCAAATAAGTAATAGATTCGTTTCATTACTCATTCCAAGCATTAAAAAACGATCTTCAGTATCGGAGTTCTCTTGATCAAAGAACTGCAATGCGAAATCATCAAAAAATACGGATTTAGCTTCCTCAAAAGAAACACCGTGCTTTTTGACATTTGTTACAGCTTTCGCTGTATTCCATTCGAATTTTATCATATGTACATTGTATGTACGTGGAGGGTAAATGTCAAAGTAGCTCTAACGCCCACATTAAGCGGACAGAAATTGGGCGATAC
>NZ_PJBZ01000232.1 GCF_002835995.1 Psychromonas sp. Urea-02u-13
ACGGACTAAAATTGTGGGTTAAAATGTGTAGCGAAGCGAAACGTAACCCACTGTTTTAGTTCCGTTTAAACGCCTTGTTATAAGCCTACATGCAGTATTTGACGATATTTAGACTCAATACTTTCTTTGATTTTTGGTATTTCTGTAGCTAGATGCTTCATATCATCTAAACTTTTGTCTTTTAGGTAATCTTCATCTGACAATGAAAAATTTGGATCGGTTATAGTTCTGAAAACTGACTTGATCTTCATGCTGCAGTTTATAAATGTCACAAACTCATTTTCAAGTGACTTAGGTAAGAACACCTTGGACTTATTAAAGCTCTTTTGGAACTCGCAGATGCCATGATATAAAGATATAAAATCTGGATCTTTCGCTAGTAAATTCCAATCAAACGGTCCTGAATAATATTGCAAATTACCATCTAGTTCAGCGAACTGCTCATATAAAAGTAACATAACATCTAGTTGCTTATCTGCTAATCGGTTTAATCTAATTGATGTTTCATTTTCAATCAGCTTAGATTTTGATTTAAGAGAAAGCATATAAATATTGTTTGCCAAAAGCCAAGTAGCACCAACTATAGAAATAAATATTGCTCCCCCACTCATACCAGAAAACTCTTTAAGCCAATCTATAAACATTGCAACTCTCCTTTGGCTTATAAC
>NZ_PJBZ01000040.1 GCF_002835995.1 Psychromonas sp. Urea-02u-13
ACCCATGCTACTTCAAGATGCAAAGTCAGCAAGAAAAATTGTGCCGAGATACTAGGCATAAAATTGAAGCCTAGTCATTCTAAGTCGATATTTTGTTACGACGTAGATGGGTGCAAGTTACCTTGCCCTACGGGGCGCAAGCTCGCTTATTATTCAACCATGGCAGCCCAGCGTTACAACAATCGAAAAGTGAATAACAATTACCTCATGTTGTGCCTTGCTCTGGTTATCGAGCTTGTTCCTGACAAAGCATATTGAGGTAGCATGGGTATGAAGAGGATTATTGTTGTCGCTGATGATACTTATCTTCAATCGCTTGAAAGATGCCTGATTGACGTCCTTTTTCCATTGAACGGTTCAGTTTTTCCATAAATCCTTGATGCTCATATTTCTTTGAAAAACCTAAAAAATTGGGATCTTTACGAAAAACAGTGGGCACTATGTACAGCTGATCTTTTATTTCAAGTAACTCAGGGTGTTTAATAAATGCATTATCAAATGCGTATTTACCGGGACTGACAATCGCGACATCAACGCGGCCTTTTGCAACACGTTCAAGGCGTTTTGACATATCCCCATTATCAACCATAAAAGTGAAGAGTTTACTCTCTACTGCATGCTCAAATTCATCACCAATATTAGCGCCTCGTGACGATGCGACGGTTTTTCCTGCTAAATCATTAATCTCGGAATATTGGAAGGCGTTATTGATGTGGGTTACCAGTAAGATATCTTCAATATACATGGCATCAGAATAATCGATCAGTTTTTCACGGCTGGTTGTTTTAGATAAGCCGATCACCGCACCTTCACCATTTAGCATGCTTTTGTAAGCGCGTGCCCAGGTAGAAAACTTGAAGTTAAACTTACAGCCAATATCTTTTTCTACAAATAACAGCATTTCTATTAAAATACCCGCTGGCTTACCTGCTTCAAGATAGACTTTAGGTTTCATATCACCGTTAGCATAAATGTCGATATTACAGGCTTGTGATGACAGGCTAACAAGTAACGAAAGAAGTGGAAGTAGATATATTTTATGCAACATAATTAACTCCTAAAAAGGCTCACCCTAATAATAGGGTGAGTTTTAATAGATCGCTACTGCTTACGGAAACTAATAATCACAATAGAAACGGCCGCTAATACAAAGCAATACCAAGCATTAGTGACCGCTGCTAATGGAGATATTGAAAAGATTGATGCCGCTAATAACGCTTGAGCGCCGTAAGGTAATACGCCCTGTACAACACAAGAGAATATGTCTAATAGACTTGCTGAACGTTTTGCTGAGATACCTTCTTTTTGTGCTAATTCTTTGGCAATATTACCGGTCACGATAATGGAAACCGTATTGTTGGCGACGCAGGCGTTGGTTAATGAGGCTAAACCTGCAATGCCAAATTCAGTCACTCGTTTACTTTGCTCTTTAGAGAAACGCTTAATAATCACTTCAATTTTTTGACTGATAAAAGCAAGACCACCACGCTGTTGCATCAAGGCTGCTAAGCCACCCACTAACATGGAAAGTATAAAAATTTCCTGCATGTTTTTAAAACCATCAAAAATATCACTCGCAAAACGTGTTATTGAATAATCAATACTAATAAATCCTGTGAAACCCGCCAAGACAATACCAACACTCAGAACAACAAAGACGTTTAAGCCAGAAACGGCTAACGCTAAAATAGTTAAATAAGGCAGCACTTTAAAGAAATCAATTTCTTGCGGTGCCAGTTCAACACTACCTTGACCAACAAACATTAAAATAGCGATAGTGATGGCTGCTGCGGGTAATGAAAAGATGATGTTCTCTTTGAATTTATCTTTCATTTCACAACCTTGGGTACGCGTTGCTGCTATGGTGGTATCTGAAATAATAGAAAGGTTATCACCAAACAATGCGCCCGATATGACTGTACCGGCCATTAAGGCTAAATCGATATTGGCCTCTTGGGAAACGCCAAGCGCAATCGGCGCAACAGCTGCAATTGTGCCCATTGAAGTCCCCATTGCAGTCGCAATAAAAGCAGCAATTAAAAAGAATCCAGGTAACAGTAAGTCTGAAGGAATGAGCGAAAGACCTAATGCAACCGTTGCATCAACGCCGCCAGTGGCTTTTGCTACCGCTGCAAATGCGCCCGCTAATAGGTAGATTAAACACATCGCGATGATGTTGGAATGGCCGATACCTTCAATAAAGGTTTCAATGGCGTTATTTAATTTTTCTTTTGAAATCAGTAGCGCAAAGATAATCGCGGGTAAAATAGCGACCACACTTGGCAGTTGATAAAAGGCAAAGTCTACGCCTAAATGCTGGTAGTAAAGGCCTGCACCAATGAACAGAGATAGAAACAAAAAGAGGGGTAACAGTGCAATAAATGAGGGCGTTACTGCCAGTGGTGATTTAGCGTTGGTCACGATAATACCTTTAATAATAGTGATAGCATCCATGCAAAAAGTGGGACATTGTACGCGATTTTTTGTTTCGCCTGTAGTGCTAGCGGGGATTGTTTTACACTTAATTTAGCGTGCAGAGGATGATATTTAGGAGTGTAAAGACGTCGTTTAGATGAAAGAGAGGAAGCTGAGAAGGTTATTTAACCCAGCTTCCTAAAATGTTTAACGAATATTAATCAATGCCTAAGAAACCACCGGTTTGATGTGCCCAAAGTTGTGCATAAATGCCTTTGCCTTGGATTAACTCTTGGTGTGTGCCTTGTTCTAAAATCTTACCTTGATCAAGCACTATTAATCGGTCCATAGCGGCAATGGTTGATAAACGATGCGCAATGGCAATCACTGTTTTACCTTGCATTAGCTCATACAAACTTTCTTGAATAGCTGCTTCAACTTCACTGTCGAGTGCTGATGTTGCTTCATCTAATACCAAAATCGGCGCGTCTTTAAGTAATACACGCGAAATAGCGATACGTTGACGCTGACCCCCAGAGAGCTTAACGCCACGCTCGCCAACTTGTGCATCGTAACCTGTGTTACCTTCACTATCGGTTAAGCTAATAATGAAGTCGTGTGCTTCTGCTTGTTTACAAGCTTCAATCATTTGCGCTTCAGTGGCATCGGGGCGTCCATAAAGAATATTTTCACGGATTGAGCGATGCAATAAAGAGGTGTCCTGCGTTACCATGCCGATTTGTAAACGTAAGCTTTCTTGCTGAACATCGTTAATCGGTTGGTCATCAATGGAGATTTTGCCTTGCTCAACATCGTAAAAACGCAGTAATAGGTTTACCAAGGTTGATTTACCAGAGCCAGAACGGCCGACTAAACCGACTTTTTCCCCGGCTTTAATCTTCAAATCAAGGTTATCAATCACACCTTTGTTTTGACCGTAGTGAAAGCTGATGTTGTCGAAGTGAATCGCACCGTGAGCCACATTTAATGGTTTTGCGTCTTGTTTATCTTCAATAATATTGGGTTTAGCAAGGGTGCGCATGCCATCCGTTACCGTACCGATATTTTCAAATAAGGCACTCATTTCCCACATTATCCAATGTGACATACCGTTTAAACGTAGCGCTAAGCTGACTGCGATAGCAATGGCGCCCACTGTGATTGCGCTTTGCATCCACAGGGAAATGGCCAATGCGGTAATAGCAAAAGCAAGAATGTAATTTGAAATTTGCACTGTGACATTAATACCTGTCGCTAAGCGCATCTGTCTGTATACCGTATCTAAAAATCCTGCCATGCCTTGTTTAGCATAAGCGGACTCTGAATCTGTATGTGCAAAGAGTTTTACCGTTGAGATATTGGTGTAGCTATCTACAATACGGCCGGTCATTGTTGAGCGTGCATCCGCTTGCTCTGTGGCTACTTTTTTAAGGCGTGGAATAAAGTAATATTGCAAACCGATATACACGGCTAACCACACTAACATTGGAATCGCTAAACGGTAATCTGCCTGTGCGACCATCACGATCATAGAGATAAAATAAACCAACACATAAACCATCACGTTGAGCAATTTCATCACAGTTTCACGTACGGCAAGGGCGGTTTGCATTACTTTAGTGGCGATTCGTCCAGCAAAGTCATCCTGATAAAATGACACGCTTTGTTTAAGTAAATAGCGATGCGCAAACCAACGAATAGACATTGGGTAATTACCCAATAAAACTTGGTGCACAATTAAGGAATGAAAAAGCGTTAAAACAGGGATTAACACTAATATAATTAAAGACATAATGAGCAGCCTCATGCCTTCATCTTGTAAGAGTGTTTCTGGATTTTTAGTGATTAACCAATCAACTAATTGGCCCATAAAACCAAACAGTGAAACCTCTAACATCGCTAATAATGACGTTAAAATAGTCATTAAAATTAAAGCTTTACCATAACCTTTTGTATAATGAAGACAAAACGCAACAAGCGTATTAGGGGGCTGGGTAGGCTCTGCATCATTTAGTGCGGGCACTAAATTTTCAAAGTATTTAAAAAGCTTTAACATGTGGTAACCTGGAGTGTAAGAAATAGTCATCTCTAATATAAAGAGATGCTCAAACAAAACAAGTATTTATAGAGGTCTCAATGTATAAATTTTCAGCGCTATTATTGCTCTTTTCTGTCTCTGCTTGCACAGAAGATAAAAAAGTTGAGCAGGTCATTATTCCCGCCATTCAACTAGAGGCTTTACAAAAAACCAAAACACTTGAAGTGGAGTTGTTAAAAGCACAACAAAAAAGAGATCTGCAATATAAAGAACAAGGTTTGTAGTTGGCTGACGTGATGATTTAACTTTTAATACGTACTACCAAAGTTTAAATACAGGTAATCTTTACCTAAGGTATCATCGGTGCCATAAGCGTAACCGAGAGTGATCGGTAAGGTAGTTATAACCTAATTTAAACTCTATCTGAACCTGAGCCCCGACACCTGTTATTGGCTTGTAGTTACCGCCAACATCCCAAGCTGATCCTGAGTCAACAAAGAAGGTACCGGCAATATCACCCATGCCTAATGGGAAAAGTCCCCAGTTACGTTCAAAGCGGCCTAACCAAGTATTCACTTCAAATCGCTGTGTTGCATATATTTGCCCTAGTTGGGCTATATCGTCATAACCTCGGATAGCTTGACTATTACGGTCAAAAAGACTCATTTCATTTTTCAGGTTATTACCCCCTAAAGTATATTTTTTAGCATCTTCACTGGCATAACCGGCAGCAAGACGTGTCAGTATGGTGACTCGCCCTGGAAGGTCCCAAGTCGCACGCCATTGGGTTTGGTATTTTTGACCACTAAAGTCACTGTCTAAAATATTCTCTTCAAAGGTAAAATCATAATAATGGCCCCAACCCACGGCGGGTACATTTAGGTAAAACTCTTGATTATCAAAGGTTAATGCGAGTCCCATCGTTACCTCTGTTGCCTCACTTGTGGCATCAACATTAACAGGAATCAATTCCACTTCAGGCTGGTAATAGAGGCTTTCAAAGCTCATCGATGCACCGGCATGTAAACTTAAATTATCTTCCCACGCTGAAAACAGATGATTACGTTGCAATACATAGGTTTGATTGGTACTGATTTGATATTCATGATCTGTTTGTTCTAAGCCAACATTTATAAACTTGTAATCTTGCAAGAATGCCAGTGACCAGCGGTTATCATAACGATACTCGAACATATAAGAGGCTAATTGGTTTTGCGCATCCCAAAGTGCATAAGCTTCATAGTTATGGCGACCTAATGCATCGCCACCGTAAGTATTTAAACCGACTAATGAACGTATTTCATCGACATAAAGTACCGGTAACCATGAATGTGGCTGGATGGTTTCCCAGGTGCTATAAGGGCTCGGTTCAGAAAGCGTTATATTATTGTCGATATCGACCAAGGGTTTTTCATGGCGTTGTAAATTAGAGAGTGGCAGCCTAGCAATAACCTCAGGCGCTTCAATATGACGGATCATATAACTCTCTTGATCATAACTTTGGAATACAAGACCTAGACCTTCTTGCCATAGAGGCTGAAAAGCACCTCCTATTACATTGGTCCATTGCTCGAGTGTGGATTGTGCTAAATCAAGGTGATAGATATTTGAGATACCCGTGTAATTTGCACTAAAAACCAGCGAACCATCGGCTAAAAATTTTGGTGAATTTTCGTGACCGTTTTGCTCGATCATCGTTTCCCAGTGGCGCTCTGTTAAATCAAACTTAGCTAATTTCCATTCACTAAGTGGATGTTTGAGGGAAGCTACAACAAACTGACCTGAGGGATCAATATCAAACTCGCCTAAAATCATGTTGCGCTTACCTTGCCAAAGTCTCTGTGCATTCTCTGGCTTGTAGACTGCATTATCGTGATTAATATCAAGTAACCATAACTCGCTTAACCCTGCCACAATACGCGATGCTAATATTTTTTTACCATCGGGCATGAAACGAATGTTTTTAAAACGTTTTCGTTCGCTTAAACGTGTCCATTCTCCTTGTTTATAAAGGAATATATCGTTGTATTGATGACCATCTACATAGTCGATATAGCGTGTTGTCATTAAACCTGTTTCAGGGTGACTATCCATATCGCGAAGTTGATTGGTAGCGGTGATCACTTGCCATTTGCCCTGTTGATATTGCTGAATCTGGTGTCTATCTTCACCGGTCACTTTATTAACTAATAAACCATGCTCATTATTGGTTATTGCTTGAATAAAGGGCGATGTTAATAATAATTCACCCTCTACTTTGTTGGCTGTTAATGTTTGTATTTCTTCATTAAATTCGTTGTTTAAATAACCTCTAAACTCTTCCCATAGGGTGAGGAACGTTTTGTCATAAACTCGGATTGTTTCATTGTTTAAACGTAAATAGGAAAACAAGCTTTGGCTATAATTTTCCAAAAACTGTAATAGTTTTTCTTCTCCGTAGGTTTTAGCAAGATAATTAATAAAGTAAGCACCGTAGATATAAGTGGAAGCAAGTGGCCATTCGCGATTTTTAATAATCACTTTTTCTAAGTCGAGTAGTTGGCCGCTGAATACTTGCATACGCATCTGCATATTCAAATTGCTTGAAGATAAACGATCTGTTTTGAGGTGATTATTTTTTTCTAGATAGATAGCCATTCCTTCAAGCAGTAATTCAGGGGTAAACTCTGCAGAGATAAAGAGGCCTCGCCATGTACCTTGGCCTAATTGCATCTGTAAAAGATAGCTATATTCATGAGCTAAAAAGAGGCGTATCCAATCATCTTCAATCTCAACATTATTAATGTTAGAAGGGGGGCTCATAAGCAGGCGTATCTCACCATACTCTAAGGTGGATGCATTACCTCTTAAATTATCAGTGCTATCTAAGAGAATAATTTCAGTGCGTTGAGGTAGTGTTACTTTAAAAAAAGGCTGTAGTTGCTGGTGGACTTGCTCGGCTATTTTTAATACTTGAGTTGCGTCTTTTTGATGTACTTTAAGGTAGTTAACAGAGAAATGCTCAGATGTTTGTTGCAACCATTGGTCACCTTCTTTATCCCAAGCAACAAAATTAACGTCTGCAAAAAGTGATGAAGCATAAAAAGTTAAGAGTAAAAATAGGCAACTAAAACGTGCCGTTAAGTTAAGTTTTTTTGCCATTAAGAGTTATTGTCCATTTTGATATTGTTGCTCAGTTAAAGGGTAACAGGACCGTTTTCAGATCCATTTTTAAGTTCTGCGATAACAAAATTGCTTTTCATAAATGAACTGTTAATCTCAGATAATATTCACAATAATTTAACAAGTAAACCTATGGCTACCCAAAGACCTTCTATTTTTTATATCGACTTTTTACGTTTTATTGCCGCTATTGCAGTGATTGCAATTCATGTATTAGGGCCTTTTCGTTTTCTTTACGGCGAAATACCGGAGTCCGATTGGTTAGCTGCCATGGGCATTAACAGTATAACCCGCTGGGCCGTGCCTGTATTTATGATGATCAGTGGCGCACTTTTATTATCAACTGAAAGGCCTTTTAATTGTGAGCACTATTTAACAAAACGTCTCTCTAAAGTTGCCATTCCTTTTATCGGCTGGACACTCATTTATGCGATTGTCGCTGGGTTTGTGGCAGGCGGGTGGTCTGCTGCGCAAACACTCTCTGTTATCCAAAACTCTCCGAACGATCCTGCTTGGTATCATTTGTGGTTCTTTTATGACTTTATTCCTCTGTATTTTGTCATCCCCTTTTTAATTCCATTACTTAAAAAATTAACACCAGAGCTGATAAAACTGCTTATTGTTACCTGTTTGGTGATGTTTTCAATGAAATGGTTAAAAGTAGAAAGCTTTTTATTACAGAACCTTATTTTATATACAGGTTACCTGATTCTAGGTTGGTACTTGTTTAATCGAGATAATAAAGTGCAGTTAAAGCATTGGGTGATTGCGGGCTGTACTATGCTGTTATTGAATTTCTTTGGCTCGTGGGAATTAGCCGTTAAATCCGGTCAATATAGCTCATTTTTTATGGGTTATAAAACTCTTAATACTATGCTGATTGGGGGCATGTTATTTGTTGTGGCACAAACTTATGCGGATAATATAAAGGGGCCGTTTCGAGCGTTTATTTCGCAGATATCAAAATACAGTTTAGGTATTTATCTATTACACCCACTGTTATTGATTCCGGTACGTGCGTTGGACAACGGGTTTTATAGTTTCTTTGGCTCAAACTGGCTAGCGATTCCAGTGATTACGATTGTGGTGTTATTGCTCTCACTCGCTTGCACTATGCTTTTGGTTAAAATACCGCTGATAAAACGCCTAGTACCTTAACCTGTTGCGCTCAGATAAGCTCTGGGCGCGTGATCTTTCTTAATGATTTTCGATGTAATTTGTTTTTATACATCAGTTCATCCACTTTTAAAATTTGTGTATCGGCATCTTGCTGGTCGTTTATTTCGAGACAACCATAACTAATCGAAACTTTTGTTGCTTCAAAAAGATCATACATATCGTGTTTAATGGTGCTAATTAAAGACTCTCCTTCTTGGGCATCGTAAAGTATAACAAACTCGTCTCCACCAAAACGGTAAGCCTCACCCTTGCCAACACAGTGCTTGCTTAAACAGGTTGCAAATTTCTTTAGCAATTCATCTCCCTGCTGGTGACCTTGGGTATCGTTAAGTTGTTTGAAATTATCAAGGTCAATAAAGATAAGCAGTGGGCGTTTATATTCAGTGATCAGTTTTGTATAACATTGGAAGAATGCACGGCGATTACCAATCTGAGTTAACTCGTCAAGTCGAGTGACTTCATGTAATTTAGCTTCCAGATCACGACGATATTCGATCTCTAGTTGCAAGTTGTTAATTAACACTTTTTTTTCTTTGAGCGCGTTATAAAAAGAAAAACCGATAAAAACAACACCAATTTTTAAAAGGTCATCGGCGAGGTCAAGGACGTCAGAGACGTTTTTAGGGACGTAATATTCATCGAGAACATCTGCGATTAAAGAGCAACCGTAAAGAAACCAGCCGATCGTCATTAACCAACCCAGCTTTAAGCGGTGCGTTTCAAGTAATAAGCTGCAACAGGCGGCTAACATGAAGATTTCGCCAAAAAATTCAGCGGGCTCACCAATGTACTCGAAATATATTTGCGTCTTAGCAAATAAGAGAAGCGAGAGCCACAACAGCGTATGCTGTGCAATCTGTTTGATAGAGGGCATGATTTTATCCGATGGAAATAGTATATTATAATTTACAGGTATAGAGTGTACTGCACTTTAAGTTTTTTTGTTTAGTCTATTTGCTTATAAGGAGTAATCATGTCACGTCTTTATGTTTTGCTTATTTTATTTACTAGTTGCAGTGTGGCTGTCGCAAATGATCATTTTGATGAATTAGATAATGAAATGGCGCGTTTTGAATCTGAAAAACCAGACTCATCAGAGATGCGCGATGAATTTCAATACTATGTGCAATCACAACAAAGCGATTATCAAGTATGGCAACAGCAGTATTTGCAAGCATTTGATCAATTCCAACAGTCAGTGATTGAGAAATGGGGCAAGTCGGAGCTAAGCGAAGCTGAATATGATATTGAGTTTAGTGAAGATAAAAACAGTAAAACGGTGATCGATTATCAAAATGAACAGGTAAAAGTTGAATTAATTGTAGATAAAAACTTATCGCAACAAGATGCTCAAAAGGCAATACAGCTGCAATTAGAGAAGCTACTGGCAGATAAAGAATCAAACATTGCTCAGATTTTTAACGACAATAAAATCAGTAATAAAGGAGATTTTAGCATTTCTGATATTGAATTTTCTGAGGCGAATAAGCAACAAAGCAAAGAAATTATTGTTAAGCAAACCCAGGCCCTAGCGCAAGAAATAGATAAAAAAACAGACAGTGTTTTACTTGCGGACAGTTCGCTGACTGAAAAAGAAGCAAGTGTATTAGCCACTCAAGAAAAAATGGAACTATTAAAAAGCAGTCAAGCCCGCTTAGAACAGAGTGACAAGAACTATTCGATTGCACAAAGTAATGCCAAAAAAGAAACTAAAATTGTCTCATATACTGTCAAACTGCCCAAAAACAGCTTACATAAGCGCGCGAGTAAATATGCAGGTTTTGCTGAGAAAGAGAGTGCGAAAAATCATATTCCTGCACCGTTAATTATGGCTATCATGCATTCTGAGTCGGCGTTTAACCCAAGAGCAAAATCCCCGGTACCGGCTTATGGATTAATGCAAATAGTGCCACGAACAGCGGGTCATGACGTAAATAAACTAGTGCGTAACATTGACAAACCAATGGACCCTGAAGATCTTTATGTACCAGAAATCAATGTAGAGACAGGCAGTGCCTACCTCAATATATTAGGTAAACGTTACTTAAAGTCGATTAAAGATGATCAGAGTCGTTTGTATTGTACGATTGCAGCTTACAACACGGGGGCGGGTAATGTGGCGCGCGTTTTTAATAAAGACGGTTCTCGTAATATTAATAAAGCAGCAAAAGTGATCAATCAACTCACTGCGGATCAAGTTTACCAACAACTGCTAGCAAGATTACCTTATGATGAAACTAAGCATTATCTTGAACGTGTCAATACACGTATCGCGTTATATCAATAAGTTTTACGCTTAAATACTTGTCGTTGGGTCGTTATGATTCAAGCCCAACTGTAAGTTTTTTAGTATCTGCGCTGTGGCCCCCCAAATAAGATGATTTTGATAACAGATACAATAGGTGAAGTGACGTTTTTTATTGGCGACTAAGTGCTGTTTGTAAAAGTTTTGAGGATCTAACAAAAAACGTAAGGGTACTTCAAAAACAGATTTAACCTCCTGCGCATCAACCGTTAATATAAAACGATTATCTACAAAGGCGATAAAGGGGAATACATTAAATCCACTTACCGTACTCAGTGGGGCGAGTTGACCAATTACCTCAACCCATTTTGTGTTAATACCTATCTCTTCCTGTGTTTCTCGTAATGCCGTTTGCTGCAAACTGTTATCAACCTTTTCATATTTTCCGCCGGAGAAACTGACTTGGCCTGGATGATGGCGTAAATGTAATGCGCGTTCGGTTAAAATAACATGCAGGCCATTTTCTCTTTCAACTAAGGCGATTAATACTGCCGCGTTTTTAAGGTTTTTTGATGCATGGGGTTGGGTTAACGCGCTTGCTTGAGGAGATAACAAAAACTGATTTAAAAAAGACGCTCTATTCATGGGCATTATCTCGCTAATATTTTAATTTTTAGTGATCTTCACTTTAACGTAGAAGCGCCTGATAACGTTATTGTTTAACGTGAAGCATTATACTTTGCTCTATTTTTTTATATAAAAGAACGACATAATTCGACAAAAACGACACTTTATAGTAAAAGTAGTCCTATTAATTTTTGATGGAAAACCAGAGTGCTGATTTCTACTTTACCTGTACGAGTTTATTACGAAGATACCGATGCTGGTGGCGTCGTTTATTATGCTAACTATATGAAGTTTTTTGAGCGTGGACGCACAGAGTGTTTACGTGAAATTAATGTCGAGCAAGACGCGCTGTTAGAAAAACACATTGCTTTTATGGTAAAAAAAGTAGAAATGGACTGTATTAAGTCCGCACGTTTTAACCAGTTGTTATCGGTTAAAACAGAGGTTGAGAGCTACCGTAAAGCGAGCTTAGTCTTTAAACAACAGATATTTAATGAAAGTGGGGAACTTCTTTGCCAAGCCTCTACTCTAATCGCCTGTGTTAATCTACAGAAAATGAAACCAACAGCAATTCCTGCTGAAATTATTGAGGTAATGACAAGTGCACGCTGATATGTCTTTTATAGGTCTGTTTTTACAGGCAAGTATTCTAGTGAAATGTGTAATGCTGTTGCTACTTAGCATGTCAGTTTATTCATGGACGCTGATTTTTTCACGCGCAAGAATGCTCAAGTCAGCCAAACAAGCATTAATACAGTTTGAAGAGCGTTTCTGGTCGGGTCATGACCTTAGTCGTTTATACAAAGAAACCGCTGCGCGCAGTGATCGTATTGTGGGTGGTGAAAAAATATTCCACAGCGGGTTTAAAGAATTTTCTCGACTGCACCGTATGCCGGGACGTAATGCGGATAGTGTTACAGAAGGCGCACACCGTAGCATGCGAGTCACCTTATCTCGTGAAGTTGAAGAATTAGAAGATGGTTTATCTGCATTAGCAACGATCGGTTCGATTAGCCCCTATATTGGTCTTTTTGGTACTGTTTGGGGCATCATGAATTCATTTATCGCACTCGGTGAAGTACAACAAGCGACGTTAACCATGGTTGCACCTGGTATCGCAGAAGCCCTTATTGCAACAGCAATGGGTTTATTTGCAGCTATTCCAGCGGTTATCGCTTATAACCGATTCTCTACAAACATGGCAAAAATTGAAACGGCTTACATTAATTTAATGGAAGAGTTTACTTCAATTTTACATCGCCAAGCGATGACAGAAAGCGAGTAAGGGTAGCTATGCAATATTCATATCGTAGGCCTCGACGTAAAATCGTCGCTGAAATTAATGTCGTGCCTTATATCGATGTTATGTTGGTTTTATTGATTATCTTTATGGCAACGGCGGCTACGGTTACGCTAGGTGTGAAGGTCGATCTTCCTCAATCTACGGCAGAAGCGCTTTCTGTTGATAGTAAGCCACCACTGATCGCCTCTATTGATAAACAAGGTTTGTATTATTTAGATGTTGGTGAAAGCGGTGATACACCACTGAGTGCTGATGAAATGAGTGCGTTAGTTAAAGCGCAGTTAAGTGCGGATAAAACAGCTCAGTTTGTTGTTAAAGGCGATGGCGATGTCCCTTACAAAAGTGTTATTGCCTTAATGGTATTGCTACAAGATGCGGGGGTGCCGTCTTTAGGCCTCATGACTGAGCCGGTGGATAATGAAAAATAGCACTACTTTTATTGCTTTTATTACAGCGTTATCACTACACCTGATTGTTGGTGCGTTGTTGTTATTAGGCATGGACTTCTCGTTGCCTAAAGACAAACCTAAAGAGGAAGTTGTTATTATCAACGCCTCGATGGTCAGCCAAAAGTTATTTGATGATTTAGCCCAAAAGAGGGTACAGAACGCTGCCGATAAAGTGGCGGCTGCCAAAAGAGAAATAGACAAAAAACGTGCAGAAAAAGCGCGTGTTAAACGAGAGAAACAGGTTGCGGACAAAAAACGCAAACAAGCAGAAGCAAAACGCGTTAAAGCTGAAAAGGCCGAAGTTGCACGTAAGCAAAAAGTAGAAGACCAGATTCTTTTTGAAAAAATAGTAGCTGCAAAAGAATTAAGAGCTAAAAAAGCAAAAAAAGTGGCTGATGCAAAACGTGTTGAAAAAGAAAAAGTACGTAAGAAACAAGAAGCCGATCGTATTAAAAAACAGAAAGCTGAAACAAAACGTGTTGAAGCAGAGAAACTCGCGACAGCAAAAGCGTTAAAAGAGAAAAAAGCACGAGACGCAAAATTAAAAGCGGATAAAGCAGCTAAAGAAAAAGCAGCGCAACGTAAAGCAAAAGAAAAAGCAGAGCGTTTACGTCAAGCTGAACTTGATAAACAGATGGAAGCTGAGTTTGCTGATTCTTTTTCAAGTGCACAAAGCTCAAAACAGTTATCTGAAATTGCCCGATACAAAGCGCTGATTCAAGATAAAATTAGTCGTAATTGGCAGGTTGAATCAAGCATGAAAGGTAAAAGCTGTACCTTAGCGATTCGTTTAGCGCCAGATGGTTTAGTATTGAGTGCGAGCCGTAGTAAAGGTGATCAGAAACTCTGTGATTCTGCTCGACGCGCAACGTTAAAAGCCAAAACATTACCGATTCCCAAAGATCCTGAAATAGCGCCACAATTTCGCGATTTTGATATCACTTTAGAGCCTGACTTGTAAGGAAAAATAGAAAATGTTCGTACGTTTAATGTTACCACTGTCACTCGCCATTTCATTATTAATGGTCTCTGTGCAGGCTCAGGCTCGCTTAGAAATATTGATCACTGAAGGCGTGAATACAGCGCGCCCAATCGCGGTGATCCCTTTTAAATGGTTAGGCTCAGGTAAAAAACCTGAAAACTTTTCTGAAGTTATTGCTAATGACCTGAGAAGTAGTGGCCAGTTTAGTCCGATTAGTATTGATAAAATGCCTAAAACGCCTTCTAACAGTCAAAACTTAGATTATGCGTTATGGCATAAAATTGGTGTTGAAGCGATTGTCATGGGTGAAGTAAAACCATCAACAAAAGCAGGTAAGTACACTATTACCTATGAATTACTTGATGTCGTGACAGGTAACATGGGCATGCAGGAATATTCACCGGTGATGGAAAAGCGTCGCAGCACGGTTAAAACGAAACAATTACGTCAGTTTTCGCACCGTATTAGTGATGTTGTTTATGAGAAGCTAACCGGAGATCGTGGCGCATTCTTAACGCGACTTGCTTATGTTGCTGTTGATCATAAAAGTACACACCCATATCAACTACGTATTTCTGATTATGATGGTTACGGCGAAAAGTTAGTTTTACGCTCAAAACAACCGATTATGTCACCTTCTTGGTCTCCCGATGGACGAAAACTCGCTTATGTTAGTTTTGAGAAAAAGCGTTCACAAATTTACGTTCAAGATTTATATACGCAAAAACGTGAGCTAATCACCTCATTTCCGAAAATAAATGGCGCACCTAACTGGTCACCTGACGGGAAACAGCTAGCATTAGTTTTATCAAAAGATGGTCAACCAGAAATTTATGTTTTAAATGTAACTACCAAGGCATTAAAACGTATTACTCGTAATCGTGTTATTGATACTGAGCCAAGTTGGTCACCTGATGGTAAAAGCTTAATTTTCTCTTCGGAACGTGGAGGAAGACCACAAATTTATCAAGTCGAGCTCACATCCGGCAAAATAAAACGCCTAACTTGGGAAGGCGAAATGAATTTAGGTGGCACAATAACCCCTGATGGTGATAGTCTTGTGTTAGTGAGTCGTCATAACGGAAATTATAAAATTTCGGTGCAAGATCTTGATTCTGGAGAGTTAAGAACACTGACTAAAACTCAGCTAGACGAATCGCCAAGCATCGCGCCTAATGGCAGTATGATTATTTACAGTACTGTTTATAAAGGCAAGAAAGGCTTAGCGTTAGTCTCGATGGATGGGCGTTTTAAAGCGAATATTCCAGCAAAAAACGGTGACGTTAAATCACCAGCATGGTCCCCATTTTTAAACTAATATCATTCTGTTTAATAAAGGGTCAAATATTGCGAAGGAAAAATAGTCAAGAACAAGGCGCATGATTGAGCTAATAGCTAGCTATTACGATTGAATGCAACGCCGATGTTGGCTGTTTTAACGAGTAAAAATGACCCAATATTTAGACGGATTGGTATCAATATTTTTTAAAGTAAAATAAGGAAATAAAATGAACTTATCAACGATTTCAAAAAGCTTGTTAATTGCACTACCAATGTTAGCACTAGGTGCTTGTAGCTCTACAAGTGATAGCGATGCTGAATCATCAGAAGTAAACAAGAAAGCAGCGACTGAAGAAGTAGCAGAAAATGCAGCAGATAACACTGTTGAAACTGATGTGATTGAAGCAGTTGAATTGTCAGAAGAAGAGCAACTAGTACAAAAGTACACTTGGGCTATTCTTGAAACTACAATCAACTTTGAATTTGATAAATCAACTATTGCACCTCGTTTTACAAAAATTCTTGATGCACATGCAAAATTCTTAGTAGAAAACTCTGATAAGTCTTTAACAATTGAAGGCCACGCAGATGAAAAAGGGACTCCTGAGTACAATATCGCTCTAGGTGAACGTCGTGCTAACTCTGTTTCTACTTACCTAGAAAACATGGGTGTTTCTGCTAGCCAAATTAGTGTTGTAAGTTACGGTGAAGAGAAGCCTGTTAATTTAGACCATGACGCAGCCGCTCACGCTGAAAACCGTCGTGCTGAACTTACTTACTAATTTAGTATTAGTATGAAAAAAGTTAATCTCAACGTGGCCATTTTTATGGCCACGTTTTTATCTGCTTCTAGTTTTGCCGACGCTCCCGTGAGTGATGTAACAAGCGTTAAAAGCAATAAACAGATAGAAAAACAACTTGATGATCTAACGCGTCTTCTTGAAAGTCGTAATAGAATGCAAATACGTTTTCAAAATCAGCTTGATGAGCTTTCGCAAGAAGTGAGTCAGATAAGTGGCAATATTGAGTTGTTTAATCACAAGATTGAGCAAATCGAAAATCGTCAACGTAATTTATATCAGCTTATTGACGAGCAAAAAAATGCAGTCGCTAAAGCGCCCATCAAAAATTCCCCTGAAAGTAATGAATCTGTCGCTGTAGATGAAAAAGCAGCTTATCAGTCAGCCGTTGATCTTGTATTAGTTGAAAAAGACTATGAACAAGCCATTACTGCTTTTGAAGCCTTTGTTATTGATCACCCTGAGTCATCGCTTATTGCAAACTCTCAGTATTGGTTAGGACAACTGCTCTATAAAGGAAAAAAACGCGATGAAGCACGTATTGCTTTCTTAATCGTGACAGAAAAATATCCAGATTCTAGTAAACGTGCTGATGCATTGTTTAAAGTGGGTATTATTGACGAATATCTTGGAAAAAAAGACTCGGCTAGAGCTTTTTATGAAAAAGTATTAAAAGAGTATGCTGATTCATCGGCAGCCAGCCTTGCGAGTAAACGCTTAAAAGCGTTGTAAGACGAAGAAATAAAGGGAATTTATAGGCAAAATATGCGAATTTGTTTATTTCCTCAGCAAACAGAAAAAAAGCGTAATGTTTTTGTTGCGCTCTTTAAATTATTGTATATTATACGCCGCAGTTGTTAGGGAATGTGACTTGGTTCATGTTAATTAATAACTAGATATTAAAGCGACGTATGTCAATTTAATTGCTCAGTTAGTAGAGCTGTTGATACACTTTTAATTTAAAGCGTATTAAAGAAAAAAACTAAAACCATATTTATATATGGGCCGTTAGCTCAGTTGGTAGAGCAGTGGACTTTTAATCCATTTGTCGAAGGTTCAAATCCTTCACGGCCCACCACTTATTTTAAGCCTTCAGCTTCTAGCTGTCAGCTGTAAGTAAGAGCCAAAGCTGTCAGCTGATAGCCGAAAGCTAAATATCTATATATGGGCCGTTAGCTCAGTTGGTAGAGCAGTGGACTTTTAATCCATTTGTCGAAGGTTCAAATCCTTCACGGCCCACCACTTCTTTAAGCCGTCAGTTTTTAGCTGTCAGCTATAAGTAAAGTCAAAAGATAGATATTAACTCAGTTGGTAGAGTTTAAAACCAAAACCATATTTATATGGAACTTAGCCCAGTTAGTAGAGCTATTGATACACTTTTAATTTAAAGCGTATTAAAGAATAAAACTAAAACCATATTTATATATGGGCCGTTAGCTCAGTTGGTAGAGCAGTGGACTTTTAATCCATTTGTCGAAGGTTCAAATCCTTCACGGCCCACCACTTTTCTTAAAGTGAATATAAAGCTCAGTTGGTAGAGTTAAAAACCAAGACCATATTTATATATGGGCCGTTAGCTCAGTTGGTAGAGCAGTGGACTTTTAATCCATTTGTCGAAGGTTCAAATCCTTCACGGCCCACCACTTATTTTAAGCCTTCAGCTTCTAGCTGTCAGCTGTAAGTAAGAGCCAAAGCTGTCAGCTGATAGCCGAAAGCTAAATATCTATATATGGGCCGTTAGCTCAGTTGGTAGAGCAGTGGACTTTTAATCCATTTGTCGAAGGTTCAAATCCTTCACGGCCCACCACTTCTAGATTTATCCTGAAATACTCCCCTGTAATAAGTTTCTATTTAAACACCAATAATTTTTAATGATTTTTAATAATTTCGACATAATTTATTAGCTCACTTGATCTGAAAATTTACATAATCGGTTTTGTTATAACGAATACTTCAGTGCTGTTTTCTGCCTTATACCATTCTGCTTAATTAAATGGCCTAAAATTACGTAGGAAAAATTGATGAGAAAAAGGCGTTTGATTGAGCAATAGCTGGCTATTGGAATTGAAAACAACGACGTTATCATCGATTTTAACCAGCAAGATAGAGCAGATAGTTAAGCTGATTGGTAATTACCATTACGCTCACCTCATGCTTGTCGGCATTAAATCAATGCAATCTAGGTTGTTTTAAATTGCAATCAGCGCTATCACTTGGCATTTTGAAGCTGCATGGGTATAATTTGCTCCCATTTAAAAATCATAGAGTCGATGATGAGCCAATTTTCTCCCCTTGTAGGATCTGATTATCCATTTCCCCCAAAACCTGTTGTGTTATCTGTACAGGAAGAATCAGACTACAAAGAAAAAATAAAAAAACTGTTGATTGAAAAAGATGCTGTCTTAGTTGCTCATTACTACACCGACCCTGAAATCCAAGCATTAGCTGAAGAAACTGGCGGTTATGTTGCCGACTCTTTAGAGATGGCCCGTTTTGGACGAGATCATAAAGCAAAGACATTGATCATCGCTGGTGTTCGCTTCATGGGCGAAACCGCTAAAATATTAACGCCTCATAAAACCGTGTTAATGCCTGAACTTGAAGCAACTTGTTCATTAGATGTTGGTTGCCCTGTTGAAGCGTTCAGTGATTTTTGTGATAAACACCCAGATCGTACGGTTGTTGTTTATGCCAATACCTCTGCTGCTGTAAAAGCACGTGCTGACTGGGTGGTTACATCGAGTATTGCATTAGAGATCGTTGAGCACTTAGACAGTGAAGATAAGAAAATAATTTGGGGACCTGATCGCCATTTAGGTGCTTATATTGAAAAGCAAACTAAAGCCGACATGATCATGTGGCAGGGCGATTGTATCGTTCACGATGAATTTAAAGCATCGGGTTTACGTGATATGAAAGCGATTTACCCTGACGCTGCTATTTTAGTGCATCCTGAATCACCGCAAAGTGTGGTTGATATGGCTGATGTCGTTGGTTCAACGAGTCAGCTAATCAATGCGACTAGAACACTGCCTAATAAACAGCTGATCGTAGCAACGGATACCGGTATCTTTTATAAGATGCAGCAAGCTTGTCCAGATAAAGAGTTATTTGCAGCACCAACAGCCGGTGAAGGCGCAACTTGTCGCAGTTGTGCTCACTGTCCTTGGATGGCAATGAATGGCCTTAAAGCGATTCACGATGCGTTAGTTGATGCAACCGGCCATGAAGTTGATGTTGATGAAAATGTTGCTCAGGGTGCGCTGAAGTCACTAGATCGCATGCTTAACTTTGCCGCAGAGCAACAGCTTAAAGTTAAAGGTAACGCTTAATTAGCATCAAATGAATGCAATCGAGTCTCTGATTTACTCGGTGCATTTTAATTAGCTCATTGGATAGGGCTTCACTACCGAATGAGTTTATATGTACTTCAATAATCTATCTGCACCTGAGCGCCAACAATACCAATCACGATTACAACTCATTGGTCAGCTTTCAAACCTATTCTCCTCATCCAAAACACCTTATTTGTATTACCGTGTCGCAGAGAAAATTTATTGCGACTGCTTTAATGCAGATGATTTATCAAGAGGTGATGTTGCCAGTGACGCTGTTTTAATCATGGATAACCTAAAAATAGGTGTCGGTTTAAAAACGTTTCTTATTACTAATGGAAAATCCTTTCAAAAAATAGCTGAATTTAATCGCCAGCGATCAACTTATAGTGATTTACCCGCGCTGGAAATGGTAAAGAAGGTTTCAGAGCTGAGAAATAACCGTATTAGCTTTACGCAAAATGCTTATGAACTTGATTCTGCTATTTACCACTGTGTATTGCGAGATGAAGGGATCTTTAGAATTTTTGAAGAAACAATGGATTTAATTCAAATCGATAAGATTAAATTGCTCCCCTCTAAAACTTCAAATGTTATATTTTCTGATGGTTTACATGAGTATAATTTCAATGTGAGTAAATCAACGCTTTTAAAAAGGTTTATTACAGATAAGATACTGCATTCATTCCCCGTGGGTATTTTAGATGACCCATTTTATTATCTTGAAAATAATAAAATTAATGATGATTATAAAATGCAGTCTGTCGCCGAAATAAAAGATACAGACCTTGTTGATACACTTTATTTGCCTCTTTATGGAAGAAATAAAGTTGTTGGTGAGCGTAGTGCATTAAATCAATGGAATGCCTCTGGTAGAGCAAGAGACCCTAATGAGGCTTATATACCGATACCTGCTCAGGTGCATAAATGTAAGCCAGGGTTCTTTCCCTCGAGAGATGAATCATTTGATTTATTATTACCAAACAATAAAATTCTACTCTCTAAATTATGCCAAGATGGGAGTAAAGCATTAATGTCTTATTCTAACAAAGAGCTTGGCAAGTGGATTTTACGTGATGTATTAAAGCTTGCAGAAGGAGAGTTACTTTCCTATGCAAGGCTTCACAGTATCGGTATAGATTCTGTCAGAATAGATAAATTTCAAGACAATACATATGCAATTAACTTCGCTGAGATTGACTCCTATGAGTTTTTCATTAAAGAGTTTGAGTAGTGTTTGCCTGCAAAAATTAATAAGTTTAAAACTATATTTTAGGAACAATAATGAATTATAAAGTAGGCAGTTTATTTGCCGGTGTTGGTGGTGTTTGTTTAGGATTTAAAAATGCAGCCAATGAACAGGGCGGTTACCAATTAGTTTGGGCAAATGAACTTGATGAAAATGCAGGTAAAACTTATCAGCATAATTTTGATCATGCTTTAATTGCTGGTGATATTGAAAAAATAGTGAAACCAGAGCGTGCTGAAAGTGAAGAAACACGGATTGAGTTTGAAAAGAAAAAAGCGGCTATTTTAGCTGAGCCGATTGATATATTAACCGGTGGTTTCCCTTGCCAAGCTTTTAGTATTGCTGGCGGTCGTAAAGGTTTTGATGATCATCGCGGTAATCTTTTTTACAGTATTATCGATTTAGTGAATGATTTACACCAAGCGTCTCATAAACCACGCATTCTGTTTTTAGAAAATGTGAAAAACTTACGTGGTCACGATGAAGGGCGTACTTATCAAACGATCAAATCTGAAATAGAAGCGACGGGTTATATCGTCAAAGATGCGGTTTTAAATACTAAAGAATATACGCATTTACCACAAAATCGTGAGCGTATGTTTATTGTCTGTTTTTTACATGAAGCTGATGCTGAACGATTTACTATGTTTGAACGCTTAGAAGACTTTAAATTAAAACATTCAGACAGCGTGCGTCGAGAAAACATTAACCAGGTATTAGATCTGGATAAAAATAAGCAACAGCTACAAGCTTATTATTATACCCGTGAGAAATATCCCAATTATTTTTTAAGCGAAACACAATATAACAGCCTGCCTGCTGATAAACGCAAAAAAGAGCGTATCAATATTACTGAGCAGATAACGGATGAGTTTGAATTTTACCAAGTACGCCGTGGTATGTACGTGCGTAAAAATGCAAATGGTGTTTGCCCTACATTAACGGCCAACATGGGGACTGGTGGCCACAATGTTGCGCTAATTAAGGTTAAAGATGGCGTACGTAAGCTAACACCTGCTGAAACCTTTAAGTTACAGGGCTTTCCGATTGGTAATGGTTATTCTCTGCCAGAAAAAATGGCTAACGGGCAACTCTATAAACAAGCGGGTAATGCGGTATCAGTGGACTTAATTACACTCATTGCTAATGAGTTGCTTGTGGTTTTACAAGCTTGTGATTAGCAGAGTAGGGAAATACCCTGTATGATATGTTTTTTTATTTTAACTGATTAATAAGAGACGCTATGATCACTAATGATGTTTTACGACGTGTACGTTACGCACTACAACTAAACGATAAAAAAATGTTAGATATTTTTGCTTCGGTTGATAATGCAATTGATGAAAACTACCTACACAGCATCATGGAAAAAGAAGGCGAAGAAAATTTTGTATTCTGTCGCGACAGTCTTCTTTCTCTTTTCTTAGATGGTTTAATTAACGCAAAACGTGGTAAAAAAGAGGGTTCAAGCCCAGTTATTTTACCTGCTAAAGCTATCTTAAGTAATAATGATATCTTACGTAAACTACGTATTGCTTTGAACTTTAAAGAAGAAGATATGCTTGATGCATTGGCTTCTGCTGAATTCCCAGTTTCTAAATCTGAGCTTTCTGCGCTATTCCGCAAGCGAGATCACCGCAACTATAAAGAGTGTGGCGATCAATTATTACGTAACTTCTTAAACGGCATTACAGAGCGTTTTCGTGGTACGAGTGCTGAAAAAGAAAATGAAACTAAAGTGTAATTTCACTTAACATTTTTAATAAGCATAAAAAAACCGAGCCTTGCTCGGTTTTTTGTTTTTATAAGTGTAACTACTCAGGACGTCGCTATTTAAGCCTATTTCATCGTTAAAAATGCTCATTTAAACGACTAAACTGCGCTTTTTCGCCTTGAACTAAGCATAAATAGCTTAGTTCTGATCAGTTACTGTCTATTTTCGTATGAAACGCATACGTTTTAGCAGGGTGCTGAGTAGTTACTTATAAGTTTTATGTTAATAGATTAGCTTTCTGTTTTTTCTTTGTACTCACACAAATCTTCTATCAAACATGAGCCACAGCGAGGCTTGCGCGCAATACAGGTATAACGTCCGTGTAAAATAAGCCAGTGATGTACGTCCACTTTAAATTCCGCGGGAATCACTTTTAATAACTTCGCTTCCACTAAATCTACATTTTTACCCATCGCCAATTTAGTTCTGTTTGAGACACGAAAAATATGTGTATCAACCGCAATCGTAGGCCAGCCAAAGGCGGTATTTAAGACGACATTTGCAGTCTTTCTGCCAACACCGGGTAGGGCAACTAATGCATTGCGATTTTCAGGTACTTCACTGTTGTGTAAATCGATCAACATTTTACAGGCTTTAATCACGTTGGACGCTTTACTGTTAAATAGACCAATGGTTTTAATATAGGTTTTTAACCCATCTTCACCTAATGCATAGATAGCTTCGGGCGTATTGGCGATAGGAAACAGTTTATCGGTGGCTTTATTCACACCCACATCGGTCGATTGAGCGGATAAGGTCACCGCAACCAATAACTCGAAAGGCGAGCTAAAGTTGAGCTCTGTTTCTGGTTTAGGGTTGTTATCGCGTAAGCGTGTTAACATTTCTAGGCGTTTTTCTTTATTCACGTTTAACCCTTATTCTCAATGCTTTGTTCGGCTTGGCTTACGAGCTTCTTTTTAGCGCGATTCTCTAGGTGATAGTCGATTGCATTTTTTGAGGCAATAATGATGCCCATAATAATGAAGGCGCCAGGGGGCAAGGCCGCTAATAAAAAGCTGGTATCAGTATGGTAAAGCGTGATGGTTAAAACAGAAGACCATTCGCCAAGCATGGTTTCAATGCCATCAAGCAGTGTCCCCTGCGCTAATACTTCACGTATCGCACCTAATAGTAATAATACGCCACCAAATCCTAGGCCCATCATTAAACCATCATAAGCCGCATGCTTAACACTGTTCTTTGAGGCAAAGGCTTCTGCGCGTCCAATAATAATACAGTTAGTAACAATAAGAGGAATAAAGATACCCAGTGATAAATATAATTCGTAGGTATAGGCATTCATCAGCAGTTGCACACAGGTTACGAGTGAAGCGATGATCATGACAAAAATAGGGATGCGAATTGCTTTTTGCACATGGTGGCGAATAAGAGAAATTAACGTATTAGAGGCCACTAAAACAAACAATGTTGCGATAGCTAACCCTAAGGCATTAGTCACGGTATTCGTGACGGCAAGTAACGGACACAAGCCGAGTAGCTGTACAATACCTGGGTTGTTTTTCCATAACCCTTGCCATCTAAGCTCTTTATAAATGGCTTTGTTCTCGTCAGCTGTTAGCGGAACAACATCAGCCGCTTCGCTATTGTCTGTCGCCTGTATTGTTTCTGATTTCATTATAAGTCTCCACAATTGGCTACTTGATTGAATAGCTGCTGTTTATGTTTAGCAAAGTAGATAAGTGCATCTTTAACGGCATGTGTAACAGCACGTGGTGTGATGGTTGCACCCGTAAATGCATCAATATCACCGCCATTCTTTTTAACTTCCCAGCGTGCATCCTGTGCAACTTGGTAGTCTTTGTCATTAAAGCTGTAGATCCACTCTGACTTGTTGGTTTGAATTTTATCTCCTAAGCCGGGCGTTTCTGTATGACGAATAACACGAACACCTGCTACTTTCCCATCTTCAAAAATACCAATTGCGAGTTTTATTTCACCGGCATAACCTTTAAAGGTACTGGTTTCTAACATCAGTGCGACAGGTTTATTGCCTTTTTTAGCGACAAATACCTGTTGGGTTTGCCCTTTACCTAATAATTGGTCATCACTTATCTCAAAGCAACTAGCAAAAATTTCATTATCGTAGGCATCTTCAGGAATTAGCTGATTGATGGTTTTTATTAAGGCCATTTGCTCTTGCTGAGCAATAACAGGTTTAGTTAATTGGTTAACCGTTGCAACGGCCGCGGTGCAAATAATAGCAAAAGCCGCTAATAGGAAACCGTTACGAGAGATTGCTGATAAGATCATGTTCTTCCTCCATAAACCTTAGGCTGAGTATAATAATCAATTAATGGTACACACATATTACCGAGTAATACGGCGAAGGCGACAGCATCAGGATAACCCCCAATATTACGAATTAAGACCACAATAAAGGCGATTAAAAATCCATAAAAGAGTCTTCCTTTTACCGTTGTTGATGCACTCACAGGGTCGGTTAGGATAAAAAACGCGCCTAACATAGTGGCACCGGAGAGCAGATGAAAGAGTGGTGAGCCGTTAAGGTCTGGCTGATAAGCGAAGGCGATAAACGAAAACAACATCATGCCGGCTAAAAAGCTGATTGGGATCATCCACAGAATAATGCGTTTAGCGAGTAAAATGGCACCGCCAAATAAAAACCCTAAGTTTACCCACATAATCGCCTGTGATGATGACGCTTTATAGGTGGCACTATCGAAAATTTCTGTTGTCGTGAAGCCTGATTTCAAGCTGTTCTTTAGGGTATCAAGCGGTGTGGCCATGGTGAGCCCATCGATGCTAATACTCATTTGTGCCACGCTGTAACCATCAAGGGTGTGGCCGGTTAACACAGTATTGAGCTGATCCAGTATCGACAGTTCAAAAGGCTGCAAGCTTAGCATTGGTAACCAAGAGGTCATCTGTACTGGGAATGAAATAAGCAAAACAACATAAGCCGCCATCGCGGGGTTAAATATGTTTTGCCCTAAACCACCATAAAGCTGTTTTACAAAGATAATGGCAAATAAAGTACCAATAACAACCACCCACCAAGGGGCGAGTGGAGGAATAGAAATGGCGATGAGTATGCCGGTTAGCAGCGCGCTTCCATCTTTTAATGTATTGATAATAGGACGTTTACGTAATTTTAAAATAGCGGCTTCTGCACTGAGTGCAACGATGCCGGCTAATAAAATTTGCACTATATTAGTGAGTCCAAAAAAATAACTTTGCAATGCAACGCCGGGTATTAAACATAACATGACCCAAACCATAATCTGCGAACTACTACGGCGAGTACGTTGATGTGGCGAGCTTGCGCTGATAAATGCCATTATTGTTGTTCCTTGTTGTCTATATCGTTTTCACTTTCTTTCGCTAGCTGTGCTTTTTTAGCTTTCGCCCGCGCTACGACGGCTGCAATTTTAGCTTTTTTGATGTCGGCAGCAGAAAGCTCTGGGCTACTTGAAGGTGTTATATCGCTTTGCGCTTCTACTGTAATCGTTTGTTGCCTTGCTATAACAGCCTCTTCTTTTTCTTGTTTATGAAGACGTGCTTGCTCTTTACGTAACTTACGCTCTGCGATGACTTTACTATTATCGGGTAGTTCAGCAGAGGTAGGCGCTGTCGTTTCTAAGTTCTGAGCATCAAGCGCTTGTGCCGTTTTTGCTGCTTTCTTCGCTTTCGCTCGTGCAATGGCGGCTGCCACTGCTGCTTTTTTTGGATCTATTGCTGTTGCTTCATGTTCACTTGTACTGCTTTCACTGTTTTCTTCTGGGTTTTCAGATTGCGCTGCCTTTGCTGCTTTCTTCGCTTTTGCACGCGCAATAGCAGCTGCCACGGCCGCCTTTTGGGGGTCTACAGCGATAGGTTCATCAGTACCAATGTTTTTACTTTTTTCTTTGTTTTCTTGGATGTTTTCTAATCCGGCTTTAGCTGCTTTTTTAGCTTTGGCGCGCGCAATGGCGGCTGCCACGGCTGCTTTTTTAGGATCTATGGCTGCAGGCTCATCGGTACTCGCATCCGTATTTTTTGCTGTTGTTGGTTCGCTATTTGTCTCTAATCCGGCTTTTGCTGCTTTTTTAGCTTTAGCGCGGGCAATGGCGGCTGCTACGGCTACTTTTTTAGGATCTACTGCTATTGAAACGTTATCTTGTGAATTCTCTTCAGCATTCTCTGATGATTCTGTATTTTCTAATGATTGGGCTTTCGCCGCTTTTTTAGCTTTTGCGCGGGCAATCGCAGCTGCTACTGCGCTATTTTTGTTTTCAGGTTTCTTTTCTGTTGAGGAATCTGAAGCATCGCTTGATGCGCCGTCTAACACCTTCTTGGCTTTCGCGCGAGCAAGTGCGGCAGCGATTAAATCTTCACCACCATTTTTCTCTTGTAATTGTGCTTTGCGTTTTTCAGCCGCGGCTTTATGTTTTGCTTGTCTATCAAGTTTTGCCTGCTCTAAGCGTGCTTCTCGTTTTTCATGACGAATGCGAGCAACTTCTGCTTTTTGAGCTTCATTTTTAGCGACGTTAATTTCTGCTTTGGCAACGCGGTAATATTCAACCAGGGGAATATGGCTAGGGCATACAAAAGCACAGGCACCACATTCGATACACGCACTTAAATTATATTCAGCAAGTTTGTCGTGATCTTGGCTTTTTGAATACCACAAAAGTTGCTGGGGTAACAAATGAGCAGGGCAAGCTTCCGCACATTCAGAGCAACGAATACAAGGCATCTCAGGTGGAGAAGCGGGCATTTCCTGCACAGTAGGCGCTAAAATACAGTTACAGGTTTTGGTCACCGGTGCGGAGGTATCTTCGATGGTAAAACCCATCATCGGGCCACCAATAATCAATTGATTGACTGACGTAGAGTTCACCCAATATCTATCGAGTAGATATTGAATTGGTGTGCCAATACGCACACTCACATTGCCTCTTTGTTGCAGTGAGTCACCGGTAAGGGTCACAATGCGCGAGGTCAATGGTTTCGCATCAATAATGGCTTGTTTAATCGCAAATACAGTCCCGATGTTTTGCATGACAATGCCAAGCTCACTTGGGTGTTTACCTAAGGGCGTTTGCTGGCCGGTAATAATTTCAATTAACTGTTTTTCACTGCCTGATGGGTAAATCGTTGGAATAATACGCAGGCGGATTTTATCTTTATTAGGATTTTTGCTCAGGGCTTCTTGTAAGCTTTTAATCGCATCAACTTTGTTATCTTCAATCGCAATCACTGTTAGCTGAGGTTGCAAAATATGATTAAGCACCTCAATACCTTCAAGTATTTCAAAGGATTGTTCTTGCATTAATCGGTCATCGGCGGTGATATAAGGCTCACATTCTGCCGCATTGATTAAGAGCAGTTTAATGTCGCTATGGTGGACTAACTTCAGATGACTCGGAAAACCAGCGCCACCTAAACCGACAATACCAGATTGCTGAATTTTCTCGACTAATACGGCGGGGGCAAGGGTTTGGTAATCTTGTGGTTTCACATATTCGGCCGTTCTGTCTAGACCGTCTGTTTGGATAACAACCGCTAATACACCCAAACCTGAAGGGTGTAAATCACAGCGTTTTTCAATAGCGATAACAACACCTGAACTACTTGCATGCTGCACCACTAAAGCCCCATAGACTTTGGTCAGTGGTTGGCCTTTTAAAACCATGTCACCCACGGCTACCAAAAGCTCTGGTGTATGACCTTTATGCTCAACAGGAATAACCAGTGTTGCAGGAATGCCCGCATCACGAATCGCATACTGGTTACTCTGAAGTTTGTTTTCTTCGGGGTGAATCCCGCCGTGAAAATTCCATAACTTACCCGATGAAATTGCGTCTAATTGTTCATCGGAAAGCAGGTTAAATTTATCAGTCATACTAAAGCTCAGTGTTAATTTTTGTTGGGATACGTTGTAGATTCCACTGCCAATTTTGCGTGGTTATCTCAATAGGTAACATATCGATGCAATCTGTTGGGCAGGGCGCGACACATAATTCACAGCCAGTACATTCATCGGTAATAACGGTATGCATCTGTCTTGTGGCACCCATGATGGCATCAACGGGGCAGGCTTGAATACACTTAGTACAACCAATGCATTCATCTTCACGTATATAGGCAATGAGCTTCGGTTTCTCTTCGCCTTCTAAATCTTTTGGCTCAATGCCCATGCGCTCAGCAAGTTGACGCATGACAGCATCACCACCTGGCGGACACTTATTAATGTCATCACCGGCTGCGATAGCTGTCGCATAGGGTTTACAACCCGGGTAACCACATTGGCCACATTGTGTTTGTGGCAGCATTGCATCTAATTCTTCAACAATTGGGTCCGCTTTTACTTTAAAACGAATTGATGAATAACCCAATAATGCCCCAAAAACCGCAGCTAGGACGGCTAATGCGACAATAGCAATTACAATACTTGTCATCATTTAATTTAGTCCCGTGGAAAGCAAAGGTGCGAGAGGTTTATCTTTTGCATTTAGGGTTTCAATCATAGCAATTACAATACTTTTCATTATTTAATTAATCCGGTGAATCCCGTAAATGCTAATGACATTAAACCGGCTGTGATCATCGCTATCGCAGAGCCTTTGAATGGCATTGGTATATCTGAAGCCGCTAAGCGTTCACGCATTGAAGAAAACAGCACGAGTACTAATGAGAAACCAATACCTGCTCCGAATCCATAGATAACGGATTCAACAAAGTCATGATTTTCATTAATGTTAAGCAATGCTAAACCTAAAATGGCACAGTTGGTGGTGATTAAAGGTAAAAATATACCTAATAAACGATACAAGGTCGGGCTGGTTTTGTGCATCACCATTTCCGTAAATTGCACCACAACCGCAATAACCAGAATAAAGCTCAACGTTTGTAGATAGATGAGATCTAAGGGAATTAATAGAAATGTATTAACAATATACGAAAGGGCCGCTGTTATGGTTAATACAAAGGTTGTCGCAAATGACATACCCACGGCTGTTTCAACTTTGTTGGAAACCCCCATAAAAGGGCATAAACCTAAAAATTTAACTAAAACAAAGTTATTGACCAGTACAGTGCCAAAAAACAGTAAAAAATAATCACTCATAAGAATTTAATTCCACTAGCTGGATAGGGGATTTGGAAGATCGATAGTTGGGCGTGATTATAGCAAACAACCCCCGTAAAAATAACAACATAAAGTATGTTTTTTTACAGAGCCATAGTTTGTCCTGCATTGGCAGTGAGTTATACCAGTTCCACTAATTTAATGGTCTAATATTGCGCAGGAAAAATAAGTGAGTTCAAGGCGAAATTTGCTACCTTTCGAGCGGTTAACTTCGTTAGCCCTCTATCGGTGAATTAAATTAAAGACTTTAATTCATTAATGGTTGTTCCCTTTACAAAAGTTTCAACGCGGAAATCGCTTTTTTTAACCAGCAAGATAGATCCGTTCTTTAGTGGAATTGGTATTGCCACTCACACGCTGTGATTTAGTTAATCAAGGCGCTGCAGAAGTGCAAGAACAAGATGACAAAAAATAACGTGAATGATGTTTATTTGTTTTTGTTTCAGGTTGTGTCGCATCTTTTTAATCACTAAATAAGCACCCCGATTTAAAATTGATACACATCAATATGTGCATATATAGTGTTATGTATAGTTTCGCCCCACTAGATGTTGTGTCACTTTCTTTTTGGAGTTCTATTATGAAAACGGTCGTTATTAAGCGCGATGGTAGCCAAGTCCCCTTTAATGCTCAACGTATTGCGGAAGCAATATTAAAAGCATCGGGTGCGGTGCGCTGTAAAGGTGTGGATGCCTTTGCGATTGCAAATGAAATTGAAAACGACTTAAAAGGCCAATTAGAAGTCGATATTCATGATATTCAAGACAAAGTTGAACAGCATCTAATGACTAAGGGTTACCTTGAGTTAGCCCGTGTTTATATCGAATATCGCCATGACAGAGACATTGCACGAGAGCGTAAAAGCCATTTAAACAATGAAATTGAAGGGCTTATTGAGCAAAGTAACGCCTCGTTATTAAATGAAAATGCCAATAAAGATGGAAAAGTCATTCCGACACAACGCGACTTGTTAGCGGGCATTGTGGCTAAGCATTATGCAAAATCATACATATTGCCACGTGATATCGTACGCGCCCATGATAAAGGTGAAATCCATTATCATGATCTTGATTACGCACCTTTTTTCCCGATGTTTAACTGTATGTTAATCGATATTAAAGGCATGTTTACCCAAGGATTTAAAATGGGTAATGCTGAAATTGAAGAGCCAAAATCAATCTCTACGGCAACCGCGGTTTGCGCACAAATTATTGCGCAAGTAGCCAGTCATATTTATGGCGGAACAACGATTAATGGTATCGATACAACACTTGCCCCTTATGTGACTAAAAGTTATCAGAAACACTTTGTTACCGCAGAGAAGTGGGGCATCAATGATGCACAAGCTTATGCCAATGAGCAAACTGAAAAAGAATGTTACAACGCCTTTCAATCTTTAGAATATGAAGTGAATACGTTGCATACCGCGAACGGGCAAACGCCTTTTGTTACCTTTGGTTTTGGCCTAGGAACATCATGGGAAGCGCGACTCATTCAGCAATCCATTTTCAAAATTCGTTTAGCTGGTTTAGGTAAAAACCGTAAAACCGCTATTTTCCCTAAATTGGTATTTGCGATTAAAGATGGCGTTAATCATAAAGCGCAAGATCAAAATTACGATATTAAACAGCTCGCTTTAGAGTGTGCGTCTAAACGCATGTATCCAGATATTCTTAATTTTGAAAAAGTAGTCGAGATAACAGGCTCATTCAAAACACCAATGGGTTGTCGTAGCTTTTTAGGTACTTATGAAGAGAATGGCGAATTAATTCATGATGGACGTAATAACATCGGCGTAGTTAGCCTTAACTTGCCACGTATTTCACTTGAAGCGGAGGGTGATGAAAAGCGCTTCTATGAGATATTAACGTCGCGATTAAGCTTAGCGAGAAAAGCATTAGATACACGTATTGAACGCTTGTCTGATGTTAAAGCAAGCGTTGCCCCTATTTTGTATATGGAAGGGGCCTGTGGTGTACGTCTTAAAGCCGATGATTGTGTTGCGGATATTTTCAAAAATGGTCGAGCTTCTATTTCATTAGGTTACATCGGTTTACATGAAGCGATAAACGCATTATATGGTATTGATGGTCATCTTTTTGATGATAAAACGAAGCAACAAAAAGCCATCGAAATGATCCGTTACATGAAAACAGCGACAGAGTCTTGGACTGAAGAAACAGGCTACGCGTTTAGCCTTTATTCAACCCCTTCTGAGAATCTATGTGATCGTTTTTGCCGTTTAGACGCGAAACAATTTGGTGTATTAGAAGGTGTTACCGATAAAGGTTATTACACTAATAGCTTTCATTTAGACGTTGAAAAACAGGTTAACCCTTACGACAAGTTAGATTTTGAGATGCCGTATCCAGAGATCGCCAGTGGTGGTTTTATCTGTTACGGCGAATACCCGAATATGCAACATAACCTCAAAGCATTAGAAGATGTTTGGGATTACAGTTATTCACGCGTGCCTTATTACGGCACTAACACACCCATCGATGAATGTTATGAATGTGGTTTTCACGGTGAATTTGACTGCACCAGTAAAGGTTTTGTTTGCCCAAGTTGCGGGAATTCAGACGCTGAAAAAGTCGCTGTCACTCGTCGTGTTTGTGGTTATTTAGGCAGTCCCGATTCCAGACCGTTTAATGAAGGCAAACAAGAAGAAGTGAAACGTCGCGTTAAGCATCTTTGAGTTAGCTTATTATATTTATAAGGCATGTGATTCGCCTTCTGGAAATAGGCAAAGGTTTAATTATGTTCAGCGTTACTTTGCGGTTGTTGTTTCGCCTTGTGGGCGAGTCACTTTTTCTCAACAGCAAGAAAAAGTAACCAAAAAGTGCCGTTCCAAACATTTTTTAATCTGCTAGAAAGTATTACTTTTTAACGCACCGTAGTTGAATGCACATCCCTGTGCATGCAACTACTAAAGAAATCATCCATGATTTCTTTTACTAAAGTAATGCTTTTTAGCAGAAAAATGTAATGGAAACTTGATGTATACGCATTGAACCATTTTTATAGCTATGCAAAGCCAGCTTATAACTTGAATACTTAATAAAGAGGTAAGCATGAATTACAGTAAATATTACCCCATTGATGTATTAAATGGTGAAGGGACACGTTGTGTTTTGTTTGTATCGGGTTGTATTCATAACTGCCGCGGGTGTTATAACCAGTCGACTTTGTCGCTTGATGCTGGGAATCTATTTACTGAGCAACTCGCCGATCAAATCATTAAAGATCTTAACGATACACGCATAAAAAAACAGGGGTTAACGCTCTCGGGTGGTGATCCTCTACATCCTGCTAATGTCGGTGAAGTATTAAAGCTGGTCAAGCGTGTTAAAGCGGAGTGTCTCAATAAAGATATCTGGCTTTGGAGTGGTTATCAGTTAGCTGAGCTTAGTGCACAACAGCAAGCGATTATCGGTCTTGTTGATGTGTTTATTGATGGTAAGTTTGAACAGGATTTAGCCGATAAAAATTTAAAATGGCGGGGTAGTAGTAATCAAATAGTACACAGGTTTGAATAGTGCTACACCAAGTTTATTTCCCTTCTTAGCATCCTAAGAAGAGAAATAAGTATCGGATATTAATATTTTACTATAGTGATGATATCGCTACCTCTAACGGCTTCCCCACTATATGTTTGTGCATTTAATATTGCAGATGCTTCCCCTTCTGGAATCTCAAGCGCAGTCGTATCAACGTGTGTTAATAGGTCTATTAGGCCATCACCATTCACATCTTTAAAGCTTGCCATCGGTTTTTCTGCTTTTCCTTTTAATTTAACACCAGCACCCGATAAGTTAACCGTTAAAGGGTCAATAGTACGTGCATCAAAGCTAGCTGTACTTAGAATCGCGACTGGAATGTTACCCTTTGAGCCTAAGTTAATTGCATTAATCGTATCATCTGGTTTTATATCAATAATAATACTAATGCCTGATTCACCTGGTTGATAAGTAAGTTCCTGCCCTCCAATAAATGCAATGATAGGCTCTTCACCGGTATTGTTGATGCTAAAGTTGCCTGGTTCTGCTTGCTCTGTTACCTCAATGATTGCATTGGCTGGCAAGGTAACGAAAGTATCTCCAAATATTGCAACTACCTCTTCCTGATTATTAGCGTCTACTTCTAGGCTAAATGTTCCATCTTCTAACTCTTCTGCAACCACTGCAGATTGTGGAGCGACAAAAACGATTGCATTATCGTTAATAAATAGCTCAATAGGCGTGCCTTGACTTCCAAGATGTACGGAACCACAGGTGATGGTCGCTTCTGAGCCTAATGATAGACTTAACTTACCACCGTCGTTTACTTTCCAGTCACAGATAGTGAATGATATTTTTGCATTATTGAGCCCCTCTAGTCCTGTTACTTTAAAGCCCTCACTTCCTGGTAAGTCCTCGATAAGAAAAACTAAATTCCCAGCTGTTACGTTACCAAAACTGCTACCGCCAAGATGTTTATCGGTAAAACTTTTATTGGTGCTATCAAAGCTACTGTCGGTAAAGTCTAGGCCATCAAATGAGCCATCAATCGCATTAACAATGCCATCATTATCGGTATCTAAATCACAGGCATCACCATTAAGGTCATTATCAAAATTAGCTTGATCTGAATTGCTCGTATCAGGGCAGTTATCAACATCATTGAGCACTAAATCGTTATCAATGTCTGGGTCACAACTATCACCAATACCATCATTATCTAAATCAAATTGACTAGGGTTATTACTCATTAAGCAGTTATCACAATTATCACCAACATCATCGGCATCTTGGTCAAGCTGATTAAAGTTAACCACTAATGGACAGTTATCAAACTCTCCTGTGTATAGATTTAAGTCCAAAATACCATCAGAATCACTGTCTTGGCAGAGGTCGCCTTGGGTATTATTATCACTATCTAATTGGTCTGGGTTATTTGTAGTAGGGCAGTTATCATTCACATCGGCAAAGCCGTCGGAATCACTATCTAGTTGTAGTATATCGATACTAGTATTACTCATTGAAGTTGAATATGAGTATTTGTAATAGGCAATCGCACTGTTGCCAATATCTATATTGTAGATATACCAGCTCGTGGCTGTCTGATCTTTGTTCTCAACGGGAATAACGTCGTCACCGCCTCTTATGTTACTTATTAAGTAGCTACTATTCACGTCCAAACGGTAAGGAAAGGCAAACTGTTTACCTTCAAATTCGGATGTATAGGTATTAACAAGTTGGTCGTTTTCATTAACAAAGGAAATAGGCGCGACGCGTTGATAGGTAAATGATTGCCCATCAAATGAATATATTTTTGGTGTTGTTACATTGAAATAGACTGTCACTGATATTTGATCTTCGGACACATCTCCTAATTTAATATAAGTCACTCTTTCGGTATTTGCTTGCTGTGGTAGTTTTTCATCAATAGCAAGAACCTCCACGTAACTGCCATTGCTATAACGGTATAGCTTAGGTGTTAATGGATGTTGATAGTCTTTAACACCAATAAAGTAGATATCATTTTTTAATACAACCGCATCGTATATTCGGTAAAAGTCAGCTCCGTTTGCTTTGCTATAACTACTCCAGTAAGGCCAAGAATTTGAACGGCTATACCTATAACCGTAACGTAAAACCTCTTGATTTATGCCATTGTCATTCACCATTAATGTGGATAATGTATAACCAGAATAAGAAGAGCAGTAGTACCAGCAATAACTCCTGTAATACATAAGTTGTGCGTGAAAAACAAGTTGATCTTGATCGCTATCCAGGTATTGAGCATTAAATCGAGGGTACTGAGCGCGAAAATCTGAATTACGAACTAAGTAGGTTAGGTTACCCGTTGTTGCTTTTAAGATGCCACTATCTGATATTATATAACCGTCAGCATCTGTGGCACGACTGCTACCTTGAAATATCGCTTGTGGAGGTGTTTCGGTAAATTTGTAAATATATTGCGATGGCATTAGATGCTCATTTTGAAAGAAGTTATTAGTAATTAACGTCCCTGTGTAATTCGTTAAACCGGTGGCTAAGTTTCGAGTTTGAGTTGCTGAGGCTAATTCTACGATTGCGTCTTGAACAGTATGCTTTATGCTATAAACATAATTGCTTGCTTCATTTGTTTGCTGAGTACAGCGAGTGCTAAATGCCAATTCTTTGTTATCAAAATAATTTGTAGTATTGTTATATATGACGCAGTCATCCTCGGTTTGTGAGTCATAAACCGTCTCAAAAAGATAACTCACTGTGACTGGGGTTATACCGTCAGCATTTATAGTTAAGTTGTGCTCAGAAAAATTTGAAAGCGGGTAAATAAACTCATTTCCTACATGGTCGGATAAAACAGTCTGGCTTACCCCTACCTCGACATACCAACCGCCACCAGAATTCGCTAACAAGAGATCAAGGCGAACAGGCTCATTAGCAACCAGCAATAACTCTTCGACAACACCAATACCAAAGCCGCCCTGCGCAGTGCCATTTAATAACGTGCCATCCACATATAAACTATGACCATCGTCTCCATTAAAAACGACTTCAATTGATTGTGTAATAGAGGACATGATGTAGGTTGAAAATCGATGGCGAGTATGTTGTTTAGCACTTTGTGATTGAAAAGCGCTTGTGCCTCTATCGTTGACTAATTTTTCGACATAACCGAGTGTTTCAACACCATCAAACTCTATTAACGTCGGAGAAAATGATGAGTTGATGTTACTACCTGTAAACTCCGAGTAAGCCCACATATTATCAGCAGATTCTGGGTCACTGATAATTTCATTAATGATCGTTTCATTAGTAACTGGGACTGATTCAATTACTGAAATATTATCAATACTAAAGCGATTCGATGCACTAATGACTAACTTAGAAATACCAACAAACCCAGGCAAAATGTGTGCGGTAAGTACATTTTGGTTTAAAAAAGTTTGTGTATGAAGAGTCAAGCCATTTTCATCTAATGCAGTTAAAGTAATATTAACGTATTCAGTATTGACTCCACTTCCCAAGTCAATGCTATGTATATCAAATGCACTACCTGCACCGTGGGTTAAATGAGCAGCTGGATCGCCTGTATTGCTTGTAAGGTAATTTTCACCGTAGTTGAACTGTCCTGGAAAGTTTTTTCTATTGACGTTTGCTGTGAACGAATTGGTTGCTGGCCCAGCTGTACTAACAAGCCTATAGCTTTGTAGTGTAAAACCATTGCTCCCATAAGGATTGAGCGGAGCTGTTGTTGCATCATCAAAAGTAAGAATAACGGCTTGTGCCGTAAGAGAAAATAACAATGAGATGAGGAATAATCCTATTTTCATATTTTTCTTCATGTTGCTCTCCTGACTTTTGAACGGTAGCGGGCCTGTAAGCATTTTTATGAATGAATTACTGCATGAAATATTTCATTAACTATAGAAGCCCCCCTCAAACTTAAAATCCCCCAACTAGGTGAATTTAGTTTTTCTTTTATCACCCATATGGGTGAGGGACGTTATTTTTCTGAAGACCAGAGGTAGCTGGTGGTGATTAATTTAACCAGTTCAACTTGGCTAGAAACATTCATTTTTTGGAAGATGTGTTTAAGGTGAGTGCGGGCAGTATTGGCACTGATATTTAATTCATTTTGCGTGTTTTTTAAGTTGCAGTGTCTGGTGAGCGTCGAGGCTAACTTAGCCTCTGCTACGGTAAGACCAAAGATGTTTTGCAGCAGTGTGATGGTAATATTAGGCTCTTTATCGGGATCAAGAATAAAGATGTGCACCATATTGGTTGCGTTATCTTTTCCTTGAAAGGGCGTGTGGCGAACCTGAAAAGGTTTCACCATTAATTGATAGGCATGAGTGGAATTTTTACGATTAATACTGATTAAATTCTCGGGGTCGGCATCTAAGCTAAGATCTATTTTACTTGAAAGTAGAGATGATATTTTAAGGTTGCCTTGGTATAGGGTGTTATTAAGCAAAAACAGGCCATCTTTTTCTTCAAGAATTGCTTTCGCGTAATCATTATAGTGGAAAACTTGGCTGTTAGCGTTAGCAATAATAGAGCCTATCGGTTGAAGTTTTAAGCTATTAAGGCCTGCACGTATATAGGTTTCGTTCGTTTCATTGTTTTTTTGAATTTTAATAGCACGTTTAATATCTATTAATAGTAATTCTAACTTTGTTATATCATTGAGTGTAAATACTGATTGTTCTTTTTTTCTGGTTAAGAGAATAAAAACATCTTCATTTTCATCAATATTGAGAGACAGCACTAAATGGTGCTCAATGTTATTGTGTCGAAGAATATCTAAATAGATAAGTGAAGATGAAAAGAGGTTATTGGGGTTACTATAAAGCATGCTGCCGCTATCAAAAATGTGCCCTCGGTCTGGTTGCTCTCTGGCAATATTGATACGTGGATCATTATTGGGAAGAAAAATAGCAAGTTGATCAAGTGTCGTTTTAGAAATACCGTAAGACGCTGCATATTTGCATTGGTTAAAAGGTTGGTTTATAGAAATGAGCGTGGCGGAGTTAGCGTTAAATAGTTGGCTTAGTTTTTCACAAAAGAGTGCCCAATTACGCGTGTTAGCGATACCCGCATAAAGTGTTTCTAATAGCTCTTCCATCAGAAGTCTGCGATCCAGCAGAGAATTTTCAGTGTTTTCATACCTATCCCCATTAAATATCACTATTAAGAATAGGCATAAGCTGGCTTTTAACACGCTGGCACCGAATATTTTTAGCTTTGTACTAATATTAATACTAAATGGTCCTCTTTCGGTATAGTGACAAGGAGTCTAATCAGTATGTTTTTTTCAGCCTCAAAATTAAAAGTAGTAAAACAAGCAACCGTTGAATTTAGTGAATCAAATAAAACACTGCAGTGGTCCGAGACGGATGGAAATTTATTAGATTTTGCAGAAAGTGCGGGCATATCTCCTATGAGCAGTTGCCGTAGTGGGCATTGTGGCGCTTGCACTGTTGAACTTGTTGCCGGGCAGATTATTTATGAACATGATGTTTCAGCGGACTTACAGGGAAACCAAATTCTTCTCTGTAGTGCTAAACCAGCAACAAAGCACATAAAAATAAAGATATAGCGCACCATTGATGCCGCATCGCTCGCATTTATGGCTAAGAGAACTAATATCTAATCTAATTGCAAAGATTATGTGCTTTTAGCAAATAGCAAAAGAAGCTCACCGAGCTTGATGGCAATAAATATTACAAATCGTCTTAAATGTACTCTCGAAGAATAAAGTGGTGTTGATAGAAATGTTGAGCTCTTTTATCTAAATTTTAAAGTAGGAAATATCGATGACAAGTCTTCTTAATAGTGTTGACCAACGTACTAATTTAGTAGGTGAAAATAGATTAGAACTCTTATTGTTTCACTTGCAAGGTCGTCAACTATTTGCAATAAATGTATTTAAAGTAAAAGAGGTCGTTAAGCTGCCTCCTCTTAATCGTTTGCCAAACGCACACCCTAAAATTTCTGGTGTGGCCAATATTCGTGGGCAGTCAATTCCAGTTATTAATTTACGTGAAGCGGTAGGTTTCAGACCTATTGACGTGGATGAAGAATGTAATTTAATCATTACTGAATATAACCGAACCATACAAGGTTTTTTAGTCGGCAAAGTTGAACGTATTGTTAATATGACCTGGAAGGAAATAATGCATCCGCCGAGCAGTGTTGGGCGAGATCATTACCTAACGGCAATTACAAAATTGCAAAAAGGTGACCGAGAAGAAATCGTTGAAATTATTGATGTAGAAAAAGTGCTCGCGGAAATCATTGAATACGATGTGTCTATTTCTGAGGGCGTATTAGATAACGAGATTGTTGATGAACTTGTTGGTGTTAAAATATTACATGCCGATGATTCATCTACTGCGCGTAAACAGGTTGAGTCAACATTGTCACAGCTTGGTATTGAAATTATCCCTGCTGAAAATGGTTTGCAAGCGCTAGAGATTTTAAAATCATGGGCTGCCGAGGGTAAGCGTATTGAAGATGAAATCTTAATGCTTATCACCGATGCTGAAATGCCTATTATGGATGGTTATAAGTTAACCTCTGAAGTGCGTGCTAATCCCGACATGTCAGAATTATATATCGTCTTAAATACCTCGCTAAGTGGTAGCTTCAATCAAGCAATGGTTGAAAAAGTAGGTTGTAATGCGTTGCTTTCAAAGTTTCAGCCAGACAGATTAGTTGAAGCGGTTCAAGAAAGGCTTAAAGCTAAATTACAACGTAAATAAGTTAATAACTTCACAGGCTTAATGTTTATTTAAGCCTGATGTTTGCACATTGCTTTAGTTATCTTTACTCTATTCCAATCTACCCCTGTTTTTCCTTTTCTTTAGTATTCTATTGAGTGCCAAAAAAAGCATGCGGTATATACCCATGTTACCTCAATATGCTTTGTCAGGCACAAGCTCGATAACGAGAGGTGATTTTTATTCACTTTTTGATTGTTGTAACGCGAACTGCCATGGTTGAATAACAAGTGAGATTGCGCTCCGTAGGGCAAAGAAACTTATACCAATCTACGTCGTTATAAAATTTCGACTTAGAATGACTAGGCTTCAATTTTATGCCTAGTATCTCGGCACAATTTTCCTTGCTGACTTTGCACCTTGAAGTAGCATGGGTATATAATTCCCATAACTTTAATAATAAGACTAAACTGAAAGATGAGTGATAAAAATCCCCCGCAAACAGGTAATGAATCGGCGACCATTGAGCGGTTAGAAACAAAATTAATGCCGCCATCGATGTATAACGTGTTATTACATAACGATGATTATACGCCGATGGATTTTGTGATTGATGTATTACAACGTTTTTTCCGTTTAGATAGCGAAAACGCCACCGAAGTGATGCTAAACGTTCATTATAAAGAGGTTGGAATCTGTGGCACATTTAGTGCTGAAATTGCTGAAACAAAAGTGATGCAAGTATTAAATTACGCAAAACAAAATGAGCACCCATTACGTTGCTCAATGGAAAAAGAGTCGTAAATTGTAATCAACCCATTAAGGGGTCTCTATGTTAGATAAAGCCTTAGAAAATAGTTTAGATTTAGCCTTCCGTTTTGCGTTTGAAAAATCGCATGAATTCATGACCGTTGAGCATTTGTTACTTGCGTTGCTTGAAAATGGAGAAATAAAAACATTGTTAACCGCTTGCTCGGTTGACATGGTCTCTCTGCACATTGAAATATTAACCTATTTAGAAAATACCCCTGCCGTACCTGAAGTCCATACCCAAGAGATAGAAATTCAGCCAACGATTGCCTTTGAGCGTGTTTTACAACGTGCTATTTTCCATGTGCAATCATCTGGTAGTACAGAAGTTTCTGCGGGTAGTGTGTTAGTTGCCATGTTTAGCGAGCAAGAATCACAAGCGGTATACCTACTGAAAAAAGCGAATCTATCTCGTTTAGATGTGGTTAATTATATCTCGCATGGCATCAGTAAATCGGCAGATACGGCACCGGCTATTTATCATGAACAAGAACAAATAGAGCAACCTGCGGAAGCAAAAGAAGAGATGCAATTTACCATTAACCTCAATGAGCGTGTAGAAGCGGGTGAAATAGACCCACTAATTGGCCGTGATAAAGAAGTTGAGCGTTGCGTACAAATATTGTGTCGTCGTCGTAAAAACAACCCGTTACTGGTTGGTGAAGCGGGTGTGGGTAAAACAGCCATTGCTGAAGGGCTAGCATACCGTATTGTAAACGGTGACGTACCTGATGTTATTAATGACAATATTATCTACTCGTTAGACATGGGCGCATTACTTGCGGGAACAAAATATCGTGGTGAATTTGAGCAACGTTTCAAAACAGTATTAACGCAGCTTGAAGAGCAAGATAACGCCATTTTATTTATTGATGAAATACACACCATTATTGGCGCGGGTGCAGCAACTGGTGGCCAGCTAGATGCGGCTAACCTATTAAAACCTTTGTTGAGTGGTGGTAAGTTACGTTGCATGGGATCTACAACTTATAAAGAGTTTGGACAGGTTTTTGAAAAAGAACACGCACTTGCACGTCGTTTCCAAAAAATAGATGTACTTGAGCCATCGATTAAAGAAACAGGGCAAATTTTACTGGGGCTTCGCTCTCGTTATGAAGCACATCACGATATTCGTTATACCAATAAAGCATTGATGGCGGCAGCTGAGTTAAGCGCTAAATACATTAATGACAGACATTTACCCGATAAAGCGATTGATGTTATTGATGAAGCGGGATCGCAAATGCGTTTATTACCGCCAAGTAAGCGTAAAAAAACAATTGGTGTTTTAGAGATAGAAAACATCATTGCTAAAATTGCACGTATCCCTAAAAACTCAGTGAGCAGTTCAGACAAAGATCAACTTGCTAAGTTACCTGAACGTTTGAAAATGACTGTATTTGGTCAAAATGAAGCGATAGATCAATTAACCGACGCCATTCACTTAAATCGTTCTGGTTTATCTGAAGAGTTTAAACCGATTGGTTCATTCTTATTTGCGGGACCAACGGGTGTGGGTAAAACAGAAGTAACACAACAACTTGCGAAAGCGATGGGCGTTGAGTTATTACGTTTTGATATGTCAGAGTATATGGAGAAACATACGGTTTCACGTTTACTGGGCGCGCCTCCGGGTTACGTTGGTCATGAGCAAGCAGGGTTGTTGACTGATGCGGTTATCAAACATCCTTATGCGGTATTACTCTTAGATGAGATTGAAAAAGCACACAGTGATATTTATAACATTCTGCTACAGGTAATGGATCACGGCACACTAACGGATAATAATGGTCGTAAAGCTGACTTTAGAAATATCGTCTTAGTGATGACAACCAATGCCGGTGTACGTGAAACAACAAGAAGCAGTATCGGTTTTAAAGACCAAGAAGATTCACTTAAAGTAATGGATGAGATTAATAAACTGTTTTCACCAGAGTTTAGAAATCGTCTAGATAATGTTATCTGGTTTGAGCATCTTAGCCTTGAAGTCATTTATCAAGTGGTTGATAAATTTATTGTTCAACTACAAGCGCAATTAGATAAAAAACAGATCTCCCTTGAAGTGAGTGAAAGCGCACGTAAGTGGCTAGCTGAACATGGCTACGATAAAGCAATGGGCGCAAGACCAATGGCAAGATTAATTCAAGATAAATTGAAAAAACCATTAGCGAATGAGATCTTGTTTGGTCAGTTACAAGACGGTGGTAGTGTAACCGTAGAGCTAAGTAAGTCAGGTGATGCGATTGACTTTACCTATGCAAAAACCATGGTAATGAGCGAATAAGACTGGAAAGTTGAAAGACTAGAAGGTGCTAAAACTAAAAAAGGTAAAGTGAATGTTCACTTTACCTTTTTTATTGATACAAGATTATAAACTTAGGCGTTTAGATCTTCGTATTCAACTGGGTCAGTAAGACCATTTTTCTCAAATGCTTCAAGACGTTCAACACAGCTACCGCATAAACCACAGGCTTTTTCACGGCCGTTATAACAAGTCCACGTTTTACCGTAATCAAGACCCATACGTATGCCATCTTTTAATATACCAATCTTATTACTGGTTAAATAAGGCGAATAAATCTCAGTAGATTCATAATTGGCAACGGCGGCTACTTCATTCATTTTCTCTACAAAAATAGGGCGACAGTCTGGGTAGATTTCATGATCGCCTGAGTGAGCACCGTAATAAACTTGCTCTGCACCAATTGAAACGGCATAACCTATCGCTAATGAAAGTAAAATCATATTACGATTGGGCACAACCGTACTTTTCATATTTTCATTTTGATAGTGGCCAATTGCAACATCAATTGAATCATCGGTCAGAGAAGAGCCACCAATAAGCTGATTAATAGCTGAGATATCAATCACTTTGTGGTTAATATCTAATTCTGAGCAGACTGAACGTGCCACATCAATCTCTTTGATATGACGCTGTCCATAATCAAATGTTAAAGCATAAGGGGTTAAACCCTCTTCAATGGCTTTATGTAAAACCGTATAAGAGTCCATTCCACCCGAGTATATAACAACGACTTTTTTTTGCATTTTGCTTGTATTTCCCACTTTATTTCATTATAAATCAGGTCAGTCATTTTGTGACCCATATCAACCGTTGAGTATAACCGCTAATGCAGAAAAATTACAAAGTAAATGAGCTATTTCAGACCATTCAAGGCGAAGGGTTTTATACTGGCGTTCCCGCTATTTTTGTCCGCTTACAAGGGTGTGATGTTGGATGTGCCTGGTGTGATACCAAGCATACGTGGGAAATTGATCCCGCTAAAGAAACATCACTTAACCTCTTAACCGATCGTAGTAATGAGTCAGATTGTTGGTCGAGTGTAAGTGCACAGGGCATTATCGATGAAATTAAGCGCTTAGGTTATACGGCAAAATTGGTGGTTATCACCGGCGGTGAACCGTGCATGTTCGATTTACGCGAATTAACGCATTTATTACATGAATTTGGTTTTCATGCTCAAATTGAAACTAGCGGGACATACCCTGTTTTAGTTGATGCTTACAGTTGGGTAACGGTTTCACCTAAAGTGAATATGCGTGCTAAGAAAGAGGTGCTGTTATCGGCACTTGAGCGTGCTAATGAAATAAAACATCCGGTAGGTACAGAGAAAGACATCGAGCAGTTAGATGCGCTTTTACAGCCTCTAAAATCGCTTAAAGACAAGACCATCTGTTTGCAGCCTATTTCACAAAAAGCCAAAGCAACGGCGCTGTGTATGCAAACCTGTATTGAGCGTAATTGGCGTTTATCGGTGCAGGTGCATAAATATTTAGATATTGATTAAAACGAATTGAACACAAGACTAAGGTGTTATTTTTAATAAAATGACACCTTAGTTTGTTTTATAGAATAGATTATTTCTCTGGGATAATTTGGAAAACTCGGTTTACACGTTTAACACCTGATATTTTACGGCTAACATTCGTCGCGTTATCTGCAGTCTCTTTATCAACCCTACCAATCAAAAACAATTCAGCATCTTCCGTCACTACTTTTATTTGGAAAGAATTAATCTCATCATGTGCCGTTAATTGGCTTTTTGCTTTGGTGGTGATCCAACTGTCTTGGCTCTGCTGTACAAAACCAATCGGTTTGCTCACACGTAGCTGGTTATAAACCTGCTTTACATTTTTTAGCGTACTAAGTTGATTACCGATCATGTTTTTTTGCACTTCATTATTTACTTGCCCGATAGCGAGTAAATAACCATTGTTGGTAATTAAACTAATACGTATATCACGATGGTTTAAATCGAGTTCGGTAATTTTATCGAGTGCCGCTAAGGCTAAATTATCATCATCTATTTGCGTTGAAATTGAGCGCTCATCACTGGTCACTGCAACCGCAGTACCTGCGACAACAATCAAGCCGCCCGCACAGCCTTGCAGTAGCAAAAAGGTTAGCAACATAGGAATAAGCGTAAATTTTATTTTCATATTGATAACTTAATGTTGAGGGAAAAGTTGTTGATCAATAAGATCACTTAAACAATTGATCACCAAAAGATGTATCTCTTCAATACGTGATCCCTTATCACTAGGCGCACGAATTTCAATGTCATCTGAACCTAACAAACCCGCTAATTCACCACCATCAACACCATTCAGCGCAATGATTTGAATCGATTTACTAAGCGCTGTTTCTACCGCTTTTATCATATTACGGCTATTACCGCCGTGACTAATAACCAGTAAAATATCGCCTTCTTGTGCAATCGCAGAGATTTGCTTTGCGTATATCTGGTCAAAATGACTATCAGTTGCAATGGCAGAAACTAACGCAGAATCGGCGGTAATTGCGATGGCAGGAAGCGAAGGGCGATCCGTTTCATATTTATTGAGTAAGTGAGAAGAAAAAATCTGTGCAAGGGCAGCTGCGCCACCATTGCCACACACTAATATCTTGTTGCCACGTACCAGTGTTGCCGTTAAAGCCAATGCAGCTTTTTCGATAGACTCAGGTAATGCCTCTGCGGCCACTATTTTGGTTTGAATGCTCTCTGCAAAGTGAGCGTGTATTTTTTCATTTATCATTTGCTTGTCTTCTCTTTATGCTTGAAACGCGTCTTTTACCCAGAGGGGTGTGTTGTCAGAGTCGTTTAAAGCGATAGCATCAAAACGGCAATAGGGCTCAGAAGTTAACTGTGTCAAATAATGGCTGGCCGTTTTGATTATTTTTCGTTGTTTGGTTTGATTGATAGAAGCTAATGCACCACCGAAATCACCGTTCTTGCGATAGCGTACCTCAATAAAAACCAAGGTATCTTCATCTAACATGATTAAATCAACTTCACCAAAACGACAATAATAGTTTTGATGAAGCAGTGTTAAACCTTGCTTACGTAAGTAAGCTAATGCTTTTTTCTCAGCTATTACACCCGTTGAATTACTCGGCTGTAATAGGCGAGGCAATTTCAAAAAGCGCTCCATCTTGGTATTTTGCCCAGCTTAGTGTCGCGTCAATATTATTGCCAGCATCTAAAGTAAGATTGCCGACTAATCCTTTATAAACAGCATCTTCACTGCTTTGTAAGTAAATTAATTGCTCAATAAGTTGGTAGCTATCAAACCCTAAAGCAAACATGCGTAAGGTAGAAAAAGACTGTCTTTTCCAAGCTTGTTGTACTTCTTTACTGAGCGCACTTTGTTGGTCTAATAAAAAAGGATTATCAGAAAACACTAAGTTTGAAAGCTCTTTATTTTGCATGTTGTTACGGTCAAAAGTATGACTGCGTGAACTGGCGTAAAGCGGTATTTTTTGTGCAAAAGGACTAACAGAAACATCGATAAAAGGTTTTAACAGAATAAGTTCATCACGTTTACTGACGATATAAATAGCATCAATATCACGGCGACTACGTACTTCAGTTTCTAGTGAGAGTCGCGTAATTGCTTTCATCTGGTTAATACGACGTTTACTTTTATTGGTTTGTAAAACATCGTCAATAAATCGACCTAGTTTTGCTTTTGACTCGAAATAATGTGCTTCTACTTGCACGTCACTTGTCGGTGTTAATGCCGCCCATTGGTCTCTGAATACCTTGGCTACACGTTTTCCGTAATTAGAATTTGGCACAATAATAAGCGGGTTTTTATGTTGATCAGCATTAATCATCATTGCCGCTTGTTTGGCCTCATCTTCAGGAGACAATGGAAATGCGTAATGCCATGAAACAGGGGTTGTTTCTGCTGGTTTCTCTTCGTCACTTGCATCCGATGCTGTTGATGCGCTTTTAGCGGTTTTCATTTTTTCAGCAAAACGATTTAACGCTAACACTGGCGTATTTTTAAGCAGAGGTAAAAGCGCGTCAATTTCTTTTTTCATCAGCGGGCCAATAACAAAGTCGATATTAGCCGCTTCTAATTGCAAGGCTAACTGTTCTGCACTGGTTTTTTGAGTGTCAAAAAAGTGCAGTTTAGGCATCTTTTTGTCTTCATCGCTTAATGATTTTTGCTGGTGGTAATAAGCATTTAACAACCCAAGTTGAATCGCTTTACCTGGTTTCTCAAAACGTCCTGAAAGCGGTAATAACACCGCAATGTTATCCGGTTGATAAGGACTAAAAGCTTCAATGTCGGTTAATACCAGTGGCATAAACGCTAAAGCAGCATGCTCGGGGTGAGCGACTTTCCATTCATCTAAGCTGCGAGTCAGACGGTTCGGGCGTAATCGGTTACTTTGATAAAGACTCGCTAGTGCATACCATCCCGCTTTAAAATCAGGGTCGATCAGTAATTTATTTTCGACCACAATAATGGGCACATCAGCGCTGATCGTTTCTGCTTCTGAAACGTTTTGTGCAGGCTCAGGTGCAGGGATCTTTTCTGCTACTTTAAAGCTGTTTAGTGTTTGTGCAGGTAAAAGTGTTAACTGCGCTAATAACAGATCATTATACGTTTGCTTATCAGCATCAACGTTTAAACGTGGTGCTAATAACAACAAGCTTTCAGAAGCTTCAAGTGGTAGCTCATTACGAATGTGTAACGCCACTTGTAGTTTTAAATAATGTACTAAATCGGTGGAACTCAACACTTGCGCATCAAGACGAGTTAATGACGTTTGTGTTTCAGGTAATTTATTCTGCGCATAAAACTTGTCTGCGATTAATAACCCTAATGTTGCCGATTGTTCAGGCGTTAAGACTTTCGCTTGCAAAGAATCAATCACCGCATCTGCCATGACAAATTGTCTTTCTTTGATCAATGCTTGTATCGCAAGAAATTGCCACGCTAAATTTGTATCACTGCCTAATTGTTCATCTTTATTAAGATAAAACGCAGAGTCAGCCTCTAACTCACTAAAAAGAGCTGGCGGAACATCTTCAGGTGCCGTTGCCGTGGTGGTACAAGCCGTCATAACAGCTACCGTTGCAATCACGGTTAAATAGCGGCTTATGCGTTTTTTTAGTAAAACGTTCAAAGTAGAGTCCTTTATATGCAGCAAAATTTCTGTATAGGTATCAATAACTATGTAGTGTAATATTGTGGCTTGCGTTAAACAATCTTATTCATTCTTTAATAGGCTAATAAAATGTCTCAACATAGCGAATCGCCATCAACTCTCCCTGCAAAACTGTATATCGTTGCCACGCCTATTGGCAATATGAGTGACATTACTTACCGTGCGATTGAAACGCTTCAACAAGTCGACCTTATTGCGGCAGAAGATACACGCCATAGTGGAAAATTACTTAGCCATCATCAAATCAAAAAACCAATGTTCCCACTACACGATCATAACGAACGTGAACGTGGAAAAGTGTTAATTGAAAAAATAAAGGCCGGTCAATCTGTTGCCTTAATTTCAGATGCAGGTACACCCTTGATTAGTGATCCCGGTTATCATTTAGTGAATGAGTGTCGTGAAAATGGTGTCGAAATTGTGCCTATTCCTGGCGCCTGTGCAACGATCGCTGCATTAAGTGCTGCTGGTTTACCAACCGATAGATTCTCATTTGAAGGTTTTTTACCAGCGAAAGAAAAAGGCAAACAAGACAAACTAACCGCATTGATTGAAGAAACGCGCACTATGGTGTTTTACGAATCACCACGTCGCATCATCGATACGGTGCAACAAGTGGTTAATGTATTAGGCGAAGACCGAAAATTAGTGATTGCACGTGAGCTAACAAAAACCTTCGAGTCTTTTTACGCATTACCTGCCATTGAGATGCTCGCGTGGTTAAAAGAAGATACGAACCATTGTCGTGGTGAATTTGTATTAATGGTAGCAGGTGCGGTTATTGATACTGATGCAATTCCTCAAGTAGCATTAAATACCCTGAAATTGTTAAAAGAACAGCTTCCGCTCAAAAAAGCAGCAGCTCTAACGGCACAAATACACGATCAGAAGAAAAATGACCTATATAAATGGGGATTAGAGAACTTATAACTTTATTCCTTAAAACGACTCCTATATAATCCGCCCCGTAGTCGGCTAAATCGTCGCCGCTTTTATTACTTACGGCTTTTGTTGTTTGTAATAGAGGGGGAGGAAAGTCCGGGCTTCATAGGGTAGGGTGCCAGGTAACGCCTGGGTAGCGCGAGCTAACGACAAGTGCAGCAGAGAGGAGACCGCCTTCTAATAACTTGTTATTAGTCGGTAAGGGTGAAAGGGTGCGGTAAGAGCGCACCGGCTAATGGGTAATCATTAGTGCAAGGTAAACTCCACCCGAAGCAAAACCAAATAGGCTTCCTGAGGCATGACCCATGCTGGAAGCGGGTAGGTTGCTTGAGCCAGTGAGCGATTGCTGGCCTAGACGAATGACGGTTCACGACAGAACCCGGCTTATCGGCTGACTACAACCATTTGAAGAACCGCTATCTCAGCAATGAGATAGCGGTTTTTTCATTTCTGGTGTTTGGTTATTTCTACTTCTATATCTATTGACTAAAAACTTTCGGGTTCCCCGATCATAATTTTAACTTACTGATTTTGTTTATATCAAGATGTGGGTGTCCTCCCTTATTACTCCCTTATTAGAATTAAAAATAAAGAATACAACCATCAAAACGACAAGACTTGATTTCATTTACGCATTGAATTCTGTAACGCTGACGCTTATTCTGGCAAGGTTTGATCTTACATTACCGTCGTTTCGCCAGAGGCGAGTTACTCTTTTCTGGCGAGCAGAAAAGAGCTCGCCCGATTATTCCCTTCATTTGATTTCAAGATTGTTTTAACCGCACCAGTGCTTACAGAACATCCATGTTCTGAAGCGCACTTACCCCTGACCTCCTGTCAGGCCTTGCTAAAACAAACTTTAAACCAAAGGGAATACAACGGGAGTATTGAAGTGTGCATTGTGTAATGACAGACGCTTTTAATTTCAGTTTTTGAAAAAGAGCTTGGAATTAAGAACAAAAGCTATAACCATCAAAACCATTTTAGTGGCGAAGTGCTAGTTAAAAAGGTTGGGTGTCCCATCTTTTTTCTTTTTTGGATATCCCGATTGGCTTTTTAAATCAGGTTTTTTGTAGGTGATGATGAAGCTTTTGCAACGCTCGGAGAATACAAATAGTTACAAGGGATACTATAATAATATATTCAATTGTTTCTTTAGAAATATCATATTTCCAACATAGAAATACAGCGCCTAATAGGCACGGAAACCATGCAATTATTCTAAATAATTGTAACCAGCTTTGTGTTATATATATATTACGGTTTGTCGTATCTTTCATATCCTTGATACGTTTTTCTAACGCTTCGGGAAAATTTAATGCCGTACCTTGGATTGCTTCAAAAACTATATATTGTGATTGCTTAACTATGCTGAATCGATTCTGTTGATTTTGTATTGAGCCGACAATAAATACTGAGGAAATAATTAACCCAAATAGTATCAAACAATCTATTAATACTGAATTGGAGGCTGGAGCCATCGCAATAATTGCAGCCAAGGAAACAGGTATAGAGAGTATCTTTCCTGTAATATCACTCATGATATTTGCGAGTTGTTCTGAAAAAGTTATTTCTGCTTCGGCTACTTCTTTTTTAGCTTTATGAAAGGCAAATCCACTTGAATAAGTTTTTAGGTTGTTTAAATATAGATCTGCAAAATCATCCCAATTCAATACTAAATAGTAAAATGCATCTTTAGGGTTATGTGATAGTGGTAAAAATTCTTTCAGGGTTGTAGAAAAAATAGTGATTTTAGCTGAATGATGGGTATCAATTGTTGAAGCTTCATCTGCGATTAGATCATCTAGAATAGAAACCTTACTCAGCTTACCCATCAATAAATCAGCTGAAGGAATCATTGCTATAACCAGTGGGGAGTCAGTCTTTTCTGCACTTAAAAAGATGAGATGATGTTCTTCAGTTAAGTCTTTTACATTATGGTAATGTGCTAGCTTGAGTAGGCTTGATATTAAGACGCAGAGTTGCTTAAGCTTTAATAAGTCCCCATGAACATCATTGCCCTTTTGGTAATAAATATCTTCGTCAAAAAGATAAAATTCAACAGGTAATTCACCTTTTTTGATATCTGAGGATTCTGATATAAGTTGTTCTATATTTTGGAAGTGACGAATCTCGCTACCAAGGTCAAATACAACAGCTAACTGTGATTCTGACACCGTTAAGTTTTCAACTTCAATCTCATTACCATCAATAAGTACTTCATCAATTTGGTAATTGTCGTTAGCCTGAACTATTTTTTTTATTAATGTGATTATATCTTCTGATGCAGGAAGAATAGCCGTAAAACCTTCTTTTAAAAAAGGCGGTTTACCGGATTTTCTATATATGTCTACAACATCAGATAAAGGCAATGTTAGTTCTCTATATCATTAATTTGAGCTAAAATTTGATCTTTTAGCTCTTGGGGTAGGTCTTTAATTATAAGCGTATCGTTGTGGAACCTGAAGCGATTACCAGTGCCTGTTCCTAAATTATTTTTCTTAAAGTTAATGCTGAAATCATCTCCTTTATGGGAAATATGAGTTAGTTTACCCAACGCAGTTTTACTGACATTAAACTCAGAAGGGATCCCTACTTCATCACTGTTTAACCTAGTGTGTAAATTTTCAATAATTTGGTCTGCTTGCTCAACATTATCTGCTGGTATATATTGTCTGGCCAAGGGTTCAATTTCAGATAGCTTGGCTGTTCGATGTACTTCTGAATCAGCGACTTCATGTAAGTATTGAACTATGTCACGCTTTATCTCTTTTTTGAATGGACTAAGCTCATCATGTTCACTAAAAAACCTTGCTGTTTCACTAACTATTTTAGTCGTTGCTGCTGCTGATGGAGAACCTGATTTACAGCCAATTGCTTTTATAAAATATCCTGCATTAGACCCTTTAGGACTGATAAAACTTAGGTAGTTTAAATCTGGAACTTCAACTTCAGGTATATTTATATACTCTAGGTATTTTGAAAAATTAATGCGTGCTGCTTGATATAGCTTACTGTCGTCTATGTATTGTAATTGTTCAATATTTAGATCTCCACTAATACTAACGCCATCTTTCTGCTTAATCATTGCAATAAGTAAAAAACGAGTACCACTTTCTGACTCATAGTCTGCAAATATAATATATCCGCCGGTTGCAAAATTAACACTAGATGCGCTTGTAAAAAGAGAAGTCATTGCACCTACTGATAAAGCATGGAAGTCATCATCATCAATGTTATTACTTTCGTAATATTCGATAAAGTTATCTGGAAAATCACCTCTACCTTCTCCCTCAACAAAAACGCCATATTGAGCACTATTGTTTTTTTGACCGTATAATTTACTAACATTTGTAATTAGCTTTATTACAGATAAGTCATCAGTAGGAAACAATTCTTCCCGGATAGTAGATTCTTGAATATCCTCATTTTTATCTTTATTTAATTTATGAATTGTTACGTAATTAAGCGAGATTGGCATTTTACATTTACTCCAAATTGAATAGTTATTATATAAACATTTAACACAAGAGTAGTAACGAAATAAATATTGAAAGCGTGATATAACTTATATGGTTTTTTGAGTGAAAAAGTCAGATAACCCATTCTTTATGTTGTCTTAAATTAAAATATTAAAGGAACATAATACTCACAATATCGGGGGTAGTCTTGCATTTTTTGTCAAATAGCTTTTTATAGGATGGAGGGGCCTGTCTTTAATATTTAACCTTTAATTGTCATCAGAAAAACTGGACATCCCATCTTTGCTTCAATGGTTGTTCGTCAAGATTAATTGTCAGAGGTTTCACCTCTTGGCGAGTCGATGATTAGACAAGAGTAAAAGAGGACATACCTTTCTTGATTCGATGGTATTAATCAAAAATAAGTTTCTGAAATAAGAACAAAACGGGATATCCCATCTTTGCTTCAATGATTATTCGTCAAGCTTAATTGGCAGAGGTTTCGCCTCTCGGCGGGTCGATGATTAGAAACCAAAACGTAGTTTCGCAGTTCTAGAGAATCATGCTTCTCAACAGCAAGAAAAAGTAACCAAAAAGTGCCGTTCCGAAACGTTTTGATACTTAGGTAACCAACAACTTCTTAACGCACCGCCTTTGAATGCACATCCCTGTGCATGCAAAGGCTAATGAAATCTTCCATGATTTCTTTTGCTAAAGTTGTTACTCACCTAAGAAAAACGTAAACGGAATCTTTGCAGCCACATTGATTCCCTATACCCGTACTCAGTCGGGATAATCCAAATTGACAGCAAACACAAGGCGGACAATAAAGTTCATCTCGTAACGTTGTGGAAATATCCATTACCTCTTAGTGGTTCAGAGTGGAAGCGGGCTATTTAAACGACTAAGGCTTAGCCGAAAAGGTTCGGGTGTCCTACCTTTTTTCTTATCTACAACGAGCCTCTAGCATTAAAGGTTGAGGCTCGCTTAAATCATTATAAGTAATTAGTGATTGTTTCAATATGATGCATCATCGAATTTTCTTTCACTGGCCCCAAATTTGGGAAGTGCCTACGAGCGTGAAGGTCAACAAACTCTTGGAACCCTGTAGTAGATTGATCTAGCTGTGGGTTTTGATTAGCAAATAATATGAGTTGATCTAATGCCTCTAGGAATTTTTGTGCTGTATAAGTTGTGGTTCCACTATTGCTAGTAGATACACAGTGCTTAATTGTGATGGAATTACTGGGTGAATCGATAAATGTAATATGGATGGCTACAGCTCTAGCTGGGCCTCCTTTTTCTGAGTATGGTTCACCAACCATTTGATAATCACCAAAACCAATTGTATTTGGTTGCTGTATGTGTGTATTAATAGTATCCGAAAAATGATATTGACCAGTAGGGTAGTCTGCATTTCGGCTTTGTGACTCAAAAGAATCATTGAGTCTAACTTGCCTTGGTAAATTAACGAAAAAGTTACTAGGTGTATTTGGGGTTATACGGACTATGTTAACTGCTGATTTTAAAGTTATATTAGGCATTAAGGTACTAGGTTGGTCTTTAAAATAAGTACTAAAGGCTTGATTGTTATTCATAAAGTAAGTGGCAAGCTGGTTGGCCGCTGTGGAGTTTTGATGACTGTAAGCAACGCAAGGGATAAATGAAAAATTCTCATTTGAGAGTTCATTAAAAAAATCAATACTATTACTGTTTTCTTTTTCACCTATGAGTGGGTTAACTATTATTAATGGTGTGATTTGATTGTTATTTAACTCTTTGATTGTAAGGTACAGAGCACTGGTGTTAGCTTTAACTGGCTCAATTATAGGTTTAATTTTATTTGAGTTTACCTTTATAGCTAACTTACGAAGTGCAGATAATTCATGGCGTTTGCCTCGTAAAAATGGAAAGTACATTTCTTTCTCCTGAGTGTGACTGAATGTCATTAGTCAGTGATGATAAAATATTGTTTTTTTCATTTCTATTGAGTTGGTAGCTAATACCGATGTTCTTTAATGACTTAGGTAGTTTATTTATAAAATTGTGATCATTAGCCCTGAATTTTCTAAGTGTTTTTTTGAAAGTTTTATTGGCTACATCTGGTGAAAGTGAAAAGTAAGCTTGTTTGCAGTAATCTTGAATGCTTGTATTTGGCATATTCGGGATTTCACCTAACAGGTTCTTTGCAATAAATAAATACTCTGGCTTGCGTAAAGTTTCGAACGTGATTTCAAAGTTGAATTCATCGCATTGAGGCGCTTCTTCAATTTTCTTTAATTGATTCCTCTTAGTTAGTTCAATAATCCCGAATGATGGAGATGCTTTATGAACTTGGTCTATTTTTTTTAGGTGAGTACTGTGCGCCACTATGTAAGTTTTATCGTATGCTTGCTTGTATGAGTTTAATTGGCTATTTAGTCTAGATAATGAATCAAATTCTGTTTTAATTTCGTAACAGGTCGAGCTACCGTTTATGAGTAGGCAATCTGCGATATTAGAGCCTGTTCTAAGCTCACTAAGCATTGATGTAGTGTTCATTGATAGGCGCCCTAAAAGGACCTTGTTGGCAATTTCATTTTTTACCACATATTCATTTCTGTAATATCTTACTAGCAAAGAATACGCTAGCTCATAAAAGTCAGCTACACATTGACTTGATGATAGCTCTTCAAAGTGTTCGATAGTTTCATGAATCGTATCTAAGTTACCAGAGGCAAGTTTTTTAAGTTCTGAGCTATGAAAAAGCTTTGCTAATAATCGGTATTTCATTAGTAATAATTTATTTGAAAATTGAATTGGAATTGTATCTCATTTATGGTGAATCCTAGAGTTTATTCTATTGTATAGCAAGGCCATATACATTTAACATTCTATCTTTTGAACACATATCTAAGCGTTTGGAATACACTCTACATAGGGTTACGCGTAGTAACTTTAATGTTTTGGGATATAGGTATACCTTCTGAAAATTAAGATGAGCGTGAATGAAATTAGTCGCACTTAATGTTTCTTGTTATCATACAGACTTATGATATATGAAAAATATTTAATAAATTTATAATTACGGGCTCAAAATGAAAATAACGAATATCAGCATTAAAAACTTTAAGAGATTTGAAGATGAATTGTTTTTATTTAACCCTAAAGTAACAGTCCTTATAGGTGATAATGGAACAGGAAAGTCAACTGTTTTAGATGCATTATCCTTTATATTGGGAACTTTCTTTTTGGGAGTTGATGGAGTGAAATCTCGCCCTTTGAGCAATTCAGAAAAAAGAAGGGTTATTGCTTCACCTGAAAGCGTTGAAGTTCAATTACCATTTTGCATCGGTGTAGAGCATTCTTTAGATAATATAAATTATCAATGGAAAAGAAGTACTAACAAAGTTCGTAGCGGTGTAACAAGCCAAAAAGAAGCTAGAGACTTAATTAATAAAGCTAAAGATCTAACTGAAAGAGTTCGAAATGGTGAGGAGGTTAACCTCCCATTGATTGCATACTATGGAACTGAAAGATTATCTGAGCAATTTCAAAAAAGCGCATACGCTAAAAAAAGCTCTAGGCTTGATGGATATTATAGTGCTCTAGATCCAAGATCATTTGAACAAAAGTTTTTATCTTGGTTTAAAACATTTGAAGATAGTGCTCTGAAATTCAATAAAGACAAAACTCTCTATAATGCTTTTATTTCAGCTATTAAAAATATGATTCCAGAGTGGAAAAATGTAGTATTCAGTTGGGAAGCTGATGATATGTTGTGTCAAGTTGAGTCGGGAGATTGGGTTGCATATAAGACTTTAAGTAGCGGATACAAAAATGTTGTTCGACTTACTGCTGATATCGCTTACAGAGCTATAAAATTAAATCCTCACCTTGCTGATATGGCTGTTTTAAGTACAAGTGGTGTAGTTCTGATTGATGAGCTAGACATGCATTTGCATCCAAAATGGCAAAAAACAATTATTGAGGATTTAAAACGAACGTTTCCCAAAATTCAATTTATTGTAACGACTCATTCGCCATTTATTATTCAATCTCTAAAAACTGATGAAGTTCTTAATTTAGATGGTGGAGAAGTTATTGATCCATTTATGAAAAGTATTGATGATATTGCGGAAGAGGTTCAGCAAATAGAAATACCTCAAATGAGCAATAAGAAAAAAGCTATGCTTACCTGCGCAAATGAGTATTTTGATAAGCTTGATGAATTAGAAAAGTCCAATGTAACGGAAGATCAAATACTTGAAATAAAGAATAGATTGGATGAAATTTCTGCTCTTTATGAAGATAACATGGCATATGTGGCTTTTTTAGAAAGGAAACGCTTAATAACGGAAAGCAAGCTGTGAGGCCTATAAAAAGAGGGCCTGTTCCTCAAGGTTCTGATGGGGAAAATAAAGTTTACACTCAATACGGACAAGCTAAAGATGACTTAAAGAATTCCATCGGCCATTTTTGTTCTTATTGTGAAATGAATATTTGCAACCAATCTGATATTGAACATGTACAACCAAAATCGAGCAATGAAGTTTTAATTAATAGTTGGAGTAATTTCTTACTCGCTTGTAAAAGTTGTAATATCATAAAGTCAGATAATAATGACGACCGAGATGGTTATGTATTTCCTGACGAACATAATACTTCATTTTTATTTGAATATAATGAGTCTGGTATTTCTGTGAAAGATGATCTACCTGAAGAAGTAAAAACATTAGCGCTGGCTACATTTAATTTGGTGAGTTTAAATAGAAAGAAAGATACAGCTGGAAGGACAGATGATAGGGCTTTTGCAAGGTTAAAGTCATGGCAAAAAGCTCAAGTTTCCTTAAATGATTTTTTGGAATTACCTAATGAGCCAGCAATGGTAAGGCAGACTGCTAGATCTTGTGATGGTTTCTTTTCAATGTGGTTACAAGTTTTTTCGCAATACCCTGAAGTGAAAAGACTAATTTTAGAGGAAGTCAAAGGGAGTGCTATGGAGTGCTATGATGCTCAGGTAAAGCCTATTGAGAGATTGGAACGTTAATATAAAAGGGTGTCCTTACCGTACTACTGATAATGTTTTATGTAATTACTTAAATAAACCCAATACTATTGCTTGTACTCTTTCTCTTATTTTCTGATTTTAATACCCCAATACATTCGTGTCCAAGAAGCTTGTTAGCTGTTATTTTTTGACGCCTAGCTAAGATAGAGAAGTCGCCGGGAGTAAGGATTTTTAGGGGATTAAGCTGTGACGTTATTGCTTTCGTTAATGTCTTTGATTTAGTCGTTTGTTTGTAAAGTAGGTGCACTTGCACTTGCTCTTGCTTCAAAAAGTCAAATGACAGCTTATAATCAAACCGCCTCATCACTGCTTTATCTAATCGCTCTGCAAAGTTAGTAGCGGCAAAAAAAGGCTGATTAAAGCATTCCATATGTGTGAGCAGTTCATTAACTTGCTGTATCTCATGGCTTTGACTCAAGCCTGGTCTATCTAATAACAAGCTGTCGACTTCATCAAAGAAGAGAATGCAGTTGTCGTGATCTGCTTGTTGAAATATCCTCGCTATATTCTTCTCACTTCCTCCAACATACTTATCTAACCTGAATTCTGGATAAGCAACGCTCCCCAATACTGCTATTTTGGCGCCTATCTTCGTTAAATTAACTCAGAATAGCCAGCTATTCACTTCTCAATTTGCCTCGATAATCACAAAAATTTCAGCACTGGCTGACAGTGCATCATTACATTATAAATATTCAGTTAAAGCGCTCATTAACCGGAACTCAGGTTATCTAACACATCTGAGCATCGTATCGTGCGTAACTCCTTCCCTGCTTGCTCTGCTAAGTGATGAACTAAAGCCGTTTTACCAGTCCCTGATGGGCCCAGTAATAACACTCGTACATCACAATGCTTAGTGATAGCACCTTCAATCTCATCGATAGACTGATTACCTTCTTTCAAGTTAATAAATTCAGTGGAGAAGGGGATCTGTGATTTGTACACTTGGTGGGTAGAATCATAACCACATGCTGTTAATACATTCGTGATCGATGTTTCGATTGACTGTTCGGCCACTTTTCCTTTTTGCTTGATGCTTTTGCTGATAAAGGATGCATTGGTGATATGAGAGGGGGCTATATTGTCATTCCTCAAGATCTTCTCTTTAAATGATTTTGAGATGCTTAACCCTTTAAAGCTTGTATCGAGTAGCTTGCTCATGATGCGTTTATCAGGTATTTCCACATTAACTATATGTGAAAATCGCCTTAAACAGCTATGAGGGATTTCATCTATATGATTAGTTACCACAAATAGTGGGAAGCACATTTGACTCAAGTAAGTGATGTAGTAGATCTTTGCCTCCTCCATAGTTTGATAGGTTTTGAGCAAAAACATCCTCACATTCATCTAATAACAGTATGGTTTTGTCATTATGATTAACGATATTTTGCACTAATTTGAGAAATTGTAACCGAATAGTTGAGCTTGTTACTTTGTGTTGACCTCTACCTTGAAATGATTCAATTGTTTGAATACTAACAAGCTCTGCATTAAGTGTATTCGCCACCACTTTAGAGAATTCTGTTTTACCTGTGCCAGCCCGTAGATTAAGACATTAATCCCCTTGAAGGAGTTGTTAACAGCGACATCGAGAAAGCTAAGTAACGTCTCCTTCTCAATATATTCAAAGTCATTAAGGGTAAGTGGGGATTTTGCCAGTGGTTGTAAGATGTGGCCTAATAATTCGATATAGCATTTAGCTCTTTTACCAAATAGCTTTGCAACGATGATGCTTGGTAACCCATCAATATCCGTAAATAGTATGCTATCTGCATCGTCAGTTAAGCCTGTTTGATTAAGCAGATATATGCATTGATGCAATTCAGCCTCTTTAACAAAACGGGACATCCCCTCTTTGCTTCAATGATTCATCCTGTCGATGGTTCGGCTTAATTCGTAGAGGTTTCGCCTCTCGGCGAGTCGATGATTAGAAACCGAAATGCAGTTTCGCAGTTCTAGGGAATCATGCTTCTCAACAGCAAGAAAAAGTAACCAAAAAGTGCCGTTCCGAAACGTTTTTTATTCTTAGGTAAGCAACAACTTCTTAACGCACCGCCTTTGAATGCACATCCCTGTGCATGCAAAGGCTAATGAAATCTTCCATGATTTCTTTTGCTAAAGTTGTTACTCACCTAAGAAAAACGTAAACGGAATCTTTGCAGCCACATTGATTCCCTATACCTGTATTCAGCTGGGGGTAATCCAAATTGACAGTAAACAAAAGGAGACGCAACAACTTTTACCTTATTACGTCGTGGAAATATCGAACACCTTTTGTTCAGAATGAAAGCAGGCTATTTAAACGACTAAGGCTTAGTCAAAAAGGATCGGGTGTCTTCGATTGTTGCTTCACTCTTGATGAACAAAACTGGACATCCCCTCTTTGCTTCATGGTCGTTCGTCAAGCTCATCCAGTCGGTGATTAAGCTTAATTTACAGAGGTTTCGCCTTTTGGCTAGTCGATGATTAGAAACCAAAACGCAGTTTCGCAGTTCTAGAGAATCATGCTTCTCAACAGCAAGAAAAAGTAACCCAAAAGAGCCGTTCCGAAACGTTTTCTATTCTTAGGTAACCAACAACTTCTTAACGCACCGCCTTTGAATACACATACCAGTGCATGCAAAAACTAATGAAAATCAAGGGGCACTCAGTGCTTAGCCCGTTCATAACCCTGAACTGTCGTTCAATTCACTCCATTATTTTTTTGCTAAAGTTGTTACTCACCTAAGAAAAACGTAAACGGAATCTTTGCAGCCACATTGATTCCCTATACCTGATTAGTTTTTTCTATGGCTAAATCGTTTTTAACACTACACTGCACCCTAAGGTTTTGACGCGCTAGATTAGAGTGTTCTAATGACTATTAGCGAAAAACCCGAAGTCCCTATCGCAATTAATTACAAATAAATCCGAGCTATCGGTTTGTTTGTAATTATCTTTGTTTTTAGTGGTATCGTTATTTCAAACCATTTGATTAATCGAGAAACACCGTGCTTAGCATTATCGAACCAACCACATTATTATTAGCTTCTATCATCATATTTTTTGGCTCTTTGACTCAAGGGCTCATCGGTTTTGGTCTGGCCGTGGTCGCTGCTCCTTTTCTTTATATTGTTGATCCGCGACTTGTTCCTGTTCCCATCATATTAATGGGGCTTTCAGTTTCATTGTTAACCTTACTTAGAGAGCGTAAAGAGTTGAAATTTAATGGGATGCAATATGCATTATTAGGCCGAATTCCAGGTGGGTTTATTGGTGTCGGATTGTTATTGATAGCCCCACAACCGATACTCGGGCTGATTATTGCAAGTATTGTTGGTTTAACTATCATGCTAAGCGTACTAAAATTCAATATTAATATTAATCGCTTAAATTTATTTATCGCAGGCATATTATCTGGCATATTCGGTAATATTGCAGCCATAGGCGGTCCACCGATTGCGATTCTGTTAGCGGGTAAAGAAGCTAATCAATTCCGTGCGACACTTTCTGCCTTTTTCATTTTTAGCTCTCTGATTTCTCTTGCGATTTTAGCAATCGCGGGATTTGTAAATATGAATCAATTATTACTTTCTATTATGTTGCTCCCTGCTCTGCTTCTGGGCTATCTAGTTTCCAGTAAGTTAGTGCATCGCATTGATAAACACCAGATAAAAAGCTTAACCTTGATACTCTGTACTGCGAGCGCATTAACCTTGGCGGTAAAATCTATCGTTGAACTTTAAATCGGAGAAGGAAGCAATCGAGGACATTCCTTTTTTGATTCGGTGATATTAATTTGAAGCTCAGTCAAAAAGAGTCGGGTCTCCTCGATTGGATCTCTTTTTTCTTTTCTTTTCTTTTCTTTTAAAAGCTCTGGGCTATCCGATTTTTTCACAAAATAATAAGCTTGCGATCTAAAATCCAAAAAAATAATTTAATCCATCGTGCAATTTGTTATCGCTAAAACCGTTCTCTTTTAAATAATAATTAGGAGAGTAACAAATGAAATGTAAGCAATGGATTGGATTAATAATTAGTACGGTAGCGGTAACGTCTTTTCAAGCAACAGCACAAGAACAGTATTACGACTTTGGTTTTGTTGGTCTTGATGGAAAATATAGTCAGTCAGTCTTCACAGAAGAGCAAGGCAATTTTAGTGTCGTTCCGGATATATTCTATTACGGCGAGTATGGGTTTGTTGATGGTGGCCTTGTTAATGTATCGGTATTACCTTACTTAGGCATTTCAGGGCAATGGCGATTCGCTGAAGTATCGAATGACGTAGACTCACTTCCTAGTGGCATCGAAGACCGTGATGGTGATGGTGAGTTAGGGATAACACTAGGCACTGTTGGTGCGCGATTAACTTATTTACACGATGTAACCAATGTTCATGATGGTTACGAATTACAGCTCCATTTGGGTTATAAATTTGATACGCCATTAACAGACTTTACACTGACACCTATCGCAGAAATTGACTACAGAGATAAGCGTTTATCACAACATCTTTATAATGTTTCAACAACCGAGGCAATCGCATCAGGGTTGAATGAATTTGAAGCAGATGGTTCTTTTGTTTATAAAGCTGGCCTAGTAGGAATTTACTCATTCACGCCCAAGTGGTTAGGTTTAATTAAATTAGATGTCGAACATCATGATAGCGATAGTTCACTTATACAACGAGACCTCGCTTGGGGCTTAAGTTTAGGTGTCACTTATAAATTCACAAATTAATCAACTGACTATTGATTAATTTAAAGGCGGTATAAATAAAAAGCACTCAGTGCTTAGCTTGTTCATAACCCTGAACGGTAGTTCAATTCACTCTATTGTTTTTTGCTAAAGTTGCTGTACAGCTAAGAGAAACGTAAACGGAATCTTTGTAGCCACATTGATTCCCTATACCCATACTCAGTTGGGATAATCCAAATTTACAGAAAACACAAGGCAGACAATAACGTTCATCTCGTAACGTTGTGAAAATATACATTAGCTCTAGTAGTTCAAAATGGAAGCCGGCTATTTAAACGACTAAGGCTTAGCCCAAAGGTTCGGGGGCCCTACCTTTTTTGCCTTTTTTTATTTATTGTGGCTAATGCTGACTCAGGTATTAGCCACAATAATGAATAATAATTAAAGGATCATCCCGCCAAAAAAGAAACCGAGTATCACTGAGCTTGCAATGGTCGAGACTCCAGGGATTAAGAAGGGGTGATTAAAGACGAATTTACCAATACGAGTGGAGCCAGTATCATCCATTTCAACGGCAGCAAGTAACGTCGGATAAGTGGGTAATACAAACAGTGCACTCACGGCTGCAAAAGAAGCAATGGCGGTTAGTGGTGCGACACCGATAGCTAATGCGGCTGGCATTAGTGCGACGGTGGTGGCGCCTTGAGAATAAAGTAACATTGAAGCCAAAAATAGAATGATGGCAAGAGTCCATGGGTAATCAATCAATACTGCACCAGCAACTTCTTTAATGCCTACAACATGATTACTCACAAATGTACTACCTAACCAAGCCACACCAAGTACACAGATACATGCTGTCATACCTGAAATAAAGGTAGGTGCATTGGCTATTTTTGATGCGTCTATTTTTGTAAACACCACAATGGCAGCGGCTGCCGTTAACATGATCGCCATAATGGCTTCATTGCGCCCTAATGTCGGATCTTGGATCAAACCTACTGAGGATGAAATCGCAGCTGCGTAGATGATTACACAAATTATGGCCAGCATGAAAATACAGGTTGCAGGTTTTGCACTTGCAGGGAGTTCACGTTTAGTCACTCCTCTCATTTTAATTAATCCTTTTTTTAAACGTTCGTTATACACAGGATCATCTTTTAACTCACAGCCCATTTTATTCGCTACAAATGCACCAATCATGCACGCGATAAACGTACTTGGAATACAAATAGACAGAAGCGTTAAATAACTAACACCTACAGGCTCTAATATGCCGGAGAAAAAAACAACAGCCGCAGAAATGGGTGATGCGGTGATCGCTACTTGAGATGCAATAACGGAAATCGACAGAGGGCGAGATGGACGTATACCTTGCTCTTTGGCAACTTCAGCAATAACCGGTAATGTTGAAAATGCGGTATGTCCTGTTCCAGCAAAGATGGTCATGAAATAAGTGACGATAGGCGCATAAAAAGTTATTCTTTTGGGATTTTTACGCAGAAAATTTTCAGCCAGTTGTACTAACCAATCGAGTCCGCCTGCGACTTGCATTGCAGCAATAGCGGTAATAACAGACATAATGATTAAAATAACATCAATAGGGATAAGTGATTGGCTGGTGGGCATTCCAAGCACCAGTGATAAAAAAATCACACCTGCTCCACCTGCTAAGCCAATGCCAATACCTCCTATTCTTGCGCCTATAAATATAAAGACGATCACGGTGATGAATTCTAAAGTAATCATGAGGTATTCCTTTATTTGAAATGAATGGTGAAATGAGTGATGAAATAAATGATGAAATAAATGATGAAATGAAAAAAAATAGGAAAAATAGCGCGTTTTTATTATCAATCACACGCTATCGGTGGTTTGAACTTAATGCTCTAGCCGTAATGTCTTGCTTTATATTTAGGGTGCATTAAATTTTCTATTGAAAAAATCTCATCCAATTGTTCTTCGCTTAACAGGCCTCGTTCAAGAACGACTTCTCGGACATTTTTACCCGTTTCAGCACAAATTTTACCGACGATATCTCCTTCATGATGACCAATTAATGGGTTTAAATAAGTGACGATACCGATTGAATTAAAGACATATTGTTCACAAACCTCTTTATTGACAGTAATACCAATAATGCATTTATCAGTTAGATTTATGCACGCATTATTAAGTAATGAAATAGATTCAAATAATGCTTGTCCAATGACTGGCTCCATCACATTAAGTTGTAATTGGCCTGCTTCAGAAGCAAAGGTAATTGTGGTGTCATTACCAATCACTTTAAAGCAAACTTGGTTTACTACTTCTGGGATTACTGGGTTTACTTTAGCTGGCATGATAGAAGAGCCGGCTTGTAATTGAGGTAAATTAAGCTCATTAAATCCAGTGCGAGGACCAGACGAAAGTAAACGTAAATCATTACATATTTTAGATAGTTTAATGGCAGTACGTTTAAGCGAACTATGCACCATGACATACGCGCCACAATCTGATGTTGCTTCAATAAGATCTTCGGCAGGTGTACAGGCTAATCCAGTGATATCAGCAAGGTATTTAACTGCTAGTGGTTGATAACCTTCGGGGGTATTTAGTGCTGTTCCAATAGCAGTCGCACCTAAATTAATTTCAAGCAATAAATTAGCGGTATAGTGAATGTTTTTAATTTCTTCTTTAATAGAAGTGGAAAATGCATGAAACTCTTGGCCTACTGTCATTGGCACTGCATCTTGAAGTTGGGTACGGCTCATTTTTAAGATATCAGCAAACTCCAGGCCTTTCGCCTCAAGCGCTTTTCTAAGGTAATCAAGCGATTCAACCATGCTCATTAAACTATTATAAACAGCGATACGAAAACCTGTTGGATAAGCATCGTTGGTAGATTGGCTTTTATTAACATGATCGTTGGGATTGATAATGTTGTATTCGCCTTTTTGTTTACCCATTAATTCAAGCGCTAGATTAGCAATAACTTCATTGGTGTTCATATTAACGGATGTACCTGCGCCACCTTGATATACGTCAGATGGAAATTGATCCATGCATTTACCCGTATTAAGCATCACGTCACAAGCTTGAATAATATATTGGGCAATTTTTGAAGGAATAGAGCCTAAGTCTTTATTTGCCATTGCAGCTGCTTTTTTAGTAAAGACCATGCCACGTATAAATTCTGGGACATCTGAAATTGTGTGCTTAGATATATTGAAGTTTTCGATAGCACGAAGAGTATGAATTCCCCAGTAAGCATCGGCTGGTATTTGACGTTTACCAAGCAAATCTTCTTCAGTACGAGTTGTAATGTTTAACGTAGTTTCATTTTGTTCTAGGTAAGTTGTTTGAGACATAACAAAGCCTTAATGAAAAATTTTTATTAACAATAAAAATTAGGATATTGATCCTGCTATTGTAAAGAATCCATTCGTAAGCATGAGCTAGAAATGCACTCCAAATGCATCATCGAATTAACTGTAGATTCCTCCCTATTTAGAGGTGATTCTATAATCAAGATCAAGTTACTGAGTAAAGTAGGACATCCCTTTATTGATTCGGTGATATTAATCACCCTTGTTCAACATAGAAGGGCACTTGAAGTTGCGTCAAAAAGATATGGGTGTTCTCGATTGGATTTTTTTTCTGGGAAAAAGGAGCGGTAGAGCAAGTGAAGGGTTTGATTAGAAGGTATTTACCCAAAGGAACGGACTTTATTTTAGTCTCTTCAAAGCGAATAGAAGAGATCGAAAACACACTAAACTCAAGACCAAGAAAGTGTATCGGTTACAAAACACCTTTTGAAATCTAGTATGAAATACTTAGTGCACTTCCAAGTTGAACGTGGGTTTTGAAGCTCAGTCAAAAAGACACGGGTACCCGATTGGATCTTTATATATATTGATTAAAAACTTTCGGGCTCCCCGATGATAATTTTAACTTACTGATTTTGTTTATATCAAGATGTGAATGCCCCGATTGGCTTCCTAGGTGCCATTGCCCAGACGCTTACGTAGAATTGGCAGGATCTAAAAAATTTCATGTAAAAACAAGCTGTTTTCTTGATGTCTTTGTTGTTTTTTTTTATGAGGTTATTGTTGCATAAAGTATTCTTTTCTATTCTTCTTATTGTTTATGAAATACTGTTTACCTTAAGTTTTAGCTCGTTTAGTAGTAATAAAACAAGTTACTACTCAGCCCCTAAAAAAGTCTTAAAAATAATTAATTTAAGGATCAAAAAGGATCGACTTGCTTGATCCTTTTGAGGCGTAGATAAAACTGGATAGATAAAACTGGACATCCCCTCTTTGCTTCATGGTCGTTCGTCAAGCTCATCCAGTCGATGGTTAAGCTTAATTGGCAGAGGTTTCGCCTTTTGGCTAGTCGATGATTAGAAACCGAAATGCAGTTTCGCAGTTCTAGAGAATCATGCTTCTCAACAGCAAGAAAAAGTAACCCAAAAGTGCCGTTCCGAAACGTTTTTTATTCTTAGGTAAGCAGCAACTTCTTAACGCACCGCCTTTGCATGCAAAGGCTAATGAAAATCAAGGGGCATTCAGTCGGGATAATCCAAATTGACAGCAAACACAAGGCAGGCAATTAAAGTTTATATCGCTGAATCGTTTTTAACACTACACTGCACCCTAAGGTTTTGATGCGCTAGATTAGAGTGTTTTAATGACTATTAGCGAAAAACCCGAAGTCCCTATCGCAATTAATTACAAATAAATCCGAGCTATCGGTTTGTTTGTAATTATCTTTGTTTTTAGTGGTATCGTTATTTCAAACCATTTGATTAATCGAGAAACACCGTGCTTAGCCTTATCGAACCAACAACATTATTATTAGCTTCTGTCATCATATTTTTTGGATCTTTGACTCAAGGGCTCATCGGTTTTGGTCTGGCCGTGGTCGCGGCTCCTTTTCTTTATATTCTTGATCCGCGACTTGTTCCTGTTCCCATCATACTAATGGGGCTTTCAATTTCATTATTAACCTTACTTAGGGAACGTAAAGAGTTGAAATTTAATGGGATGCAATATGCTTTATTAGGCCGAATTCCAGGTGGGTTTATTGGTGTCGGATTGTTATTGATAGCCCCACAACCGATACTCGGGCTGGTTATTGCAAGTATTGTTGGTTTAACTGTCATGCTCAGCGTACTAAAATTCAATATCAATATTAATCGCTTAAATTTATTTATCGCAGGTATATTATCTGGCATATTCGGTAATATTGCGGCTATATAGGCGGTCCACCGATTGCGATTCTGTTAGCGGGTAAAGAAGCTAATCAATTCCGTGCGACACTTTCTGCCTTTTTTATTTTTAGCTCTCTGATTTCTCTTGCGATTTTAGCCATCGCGGGATTTGTAAATATGAATCAATTATTACTTTCTATTATGTTGCTCCCTGCTCTGTTTCTGGGCTATCTAGTTTCCAGTAAGTTAGTGCATCGCATTGATAAGAAGCAGATAAAAAGCTTAACCTTGGTACTCTGTACTGCGAGTGCATTAACCTTGGCGGTAAAATCTATCGTTGAACTTTAAATCGGAGAAGGAAGCAATCGAGAAGCAATCAAGGGCATCCCTTTTTTGATTCTGTGATAATTTGAAGCTCAGTCAAAAAGAGTCGGGTGTCCTCGATTGGAGCTCTTTTTTCTTTTCTTTTAAAAGCTCTGGGTTATCCGATTTTTCCACAAAATAATAAACTGCCAATCTAAAATCCCAAAAACAATTTAATCCATCGTGCAATTTGTTATCGCTAAAACCGTTCTCTTTTAAATAATAATTAGGAGAGTAACAAATGAAATGTAAACAATGGATTGGCTTAATAATTAGTACGGTAGCGGTAACGTCTTTTCAAGCAACAGCACAAGAACAGTATTACGACTTTGGTTTTGTTGGTCTTGATGGAAAATATAGCCAGTCAGTCTTCACAGAAGAGCAAGGCAGTTTTAGTGTCGTGCCGGATATATTCTATTACGGCGAGTATGGGTTTGTTGATGGTGGCCTTGTTAATGTTTCGGTATTGCCTTATTTAGGTATTTCAGGACAATGGCGATTCGCTGAAGTATCGAATGACGTAGACTCACTTCCTAGTGGCATCGAAGACCGTGATGGTAATGGTGAATTAGGGATAACACTAGGCACTGTTGGTGCGCGGTTAACTTATTTACACGATGTAACAAATGTTCATGATGGTTACGAATTACAGCTCCATTTAGGTTATAAATTTGACACGCCATTAACAGGCTTTACGCTAACGCCTATCGCAGAAGTTGACTACAGAGATAAGCATTTATCACAGCATCTTTATAATGTTTCAGCAACCGAGTCAATCGCATCAGGGTTGAATGAATTTGAAGCTGATGGTTCTTTTGTTTATAAAGCTGGCCTAGTAGGAATTTACTCATTCACGCCTAAGTGGTTAGGTTTAATTAAATTAGATGTGGAACATCATGATAGCGATAGTTCACTTATACAACGAGACCTCGCTTGGGGATTAAGTTTAGGTGTCACTTATAAATTCACAAATTAATCAACTAACTAGGATTAACTTAAAGGCGGTATAAATAAAAAACACATCAGTGCTTAGCCTGCTTATGCCTCTTATCTTTTGCTAAAGTTGTTACTCACCTAAGAAAAAGATATAGGGGGTCTGTGTTGTCACATTGATTCCGTATACCGGTATTCGCAGGGGAGGGAACCTACCTTTTGGGGTTTTTATAGTCGGTCGTCAAGCTTAATTGGCAGGGGTTTCGCCTTTTGGCGAGTCGATGATTAGAAACCGAAACGTAGTTTCGCAGTTCTAGGGAATCATGCTTCTCAACAGCAAGAAAAAGCTAATGAAAATCAAGGGGCACTCAGTGCTTAGCCCGTTCATAACCCTGAACTGTCGTTCAATTCACTCCATGATTTCTTTTGCTAAAGTTGTTACTCACCTAAGAAAAACGTAAACGGAATCTTTGCTACTGCATTGATTCCCTATACCCGCACTCAGTCGGGATAACCCAAATTGACAGTAAACACAAGGAGACATAATAACGCTCATCTCATCACTTCGGAGAGGTCTCCATTGCCTCTAGTTCAGAATGGAAGTGGATCATTTTAACTACTGAGGCTTAGTGAAAAAGGTTCGGGTGTCCTGCCTTTTCCTGGTGGGTGCAAAGGCTTGTAAGACTTCTTCTGGAATTCAGGAGGGCGCGACTCCCCATAAAGAGTCATTAAGACGCCGGATATATGTCAAGAAACCGTTATCTCAACAGTGAAAAAGCAATTCAGGAAAGGTGATCTATCTAATAAAACGATAAAGAGCAAAAACAGGTTTAACCAGAAAACCTAGCCCTTACTGTTTAAGTGGCGACGATTATTTTGCACGATATCGATTATTAAATAGCAAAGAAAAAACAGTGTAACCTTGATTTATAAGGAGTGACCATATATGTCCCCGATTGGCTTCTTTAAAGCGTTGGATGTTTCCAATTTTCAAACCTATCGTAATGATGAGCCATACCGCTTGTTCCGCTGGTAAGCGTCGACATCGAATACTTGCTTTTAATGACGCCTCTCAATCCATATGGTCTCAATAACAGTTAAAACGTTGCTGTACTATGAGTCTTTTTTTCAAATAACTTATAAACTAATTCCGTTTCTTGATTGAAAAAATCCCCTACCTTTAATAAGATTGAGGGTTTTTATCTATCTGCAAACTTGTTTTATTTTTATTCATAGATATTTAAATGATCGACATTGACCAATTAGGTAGCCTTCAAGTTATGCGTTTAACGGGTATTATGATAAATGTATAGATTCACCTAATGAGATATACCAATCATATTAACTACTATTTTTTTAACGGCAAAGCATAAGGTCCATTAGGTAAAGATGTAGCTGCATCGATATGAAAAACTTGCTGATTGGCTGCATTTGTTAAAGGCATATAATCAGGAGCCGCTCGATTTATTGCTGACGTAATCAACATACTAATCAGATCAACAAGCGCATTGCCTGACGAACCACTATCTGGCGTATAAGCCATGGCTTTCGTTGCCTTCCAAATTGTTTCACCCTCTTTATTTCTAAATTCATAAGAAAAGTTAATATTCGTTGTACTAGACAAAACTAAATACGTGGTGTCCCAAGTATTAATCGTAACGTAAAGCACAACATCAGCACCAAACATATCCGCTAGCTGATTAGTTGGTAGGTTTTGGATTTGATATGGTTCATAAAGTCCTTCATATTCAAGAACAGTTTTTACCGTATAAGACGGGAATACGTAGTACCCTTTCTCTGCCAATAACACTGGCAATGAACTATATACAGCTAAAGGGGCTTGCACATCTACGCTGTGATTAACAACAGGCAGTACGAGTATAGATGTAGGGCTATGCTCTGTAAATCTCATGTCTTTAGCGATAGGCTTAGTTGTTTGACAAGCGCTCAGCACGAATGGAATAATAAATATTAGTGTTAGCTTAAAAAATCTCATTATTTATCTTCCTTTGGTAATTGAAGCTTAAGATTATCCACAAGCGCTTGCATTAAAAATTTACTCTCAGACCAAGCGTTTGATTCCTTATTGTAAAACTCTATCGCTTTAGGTATATCGCCTGTCTGCAAAGCAAAAGTACCAACTTCAGCATAAAGCCCTGGTGCGGGCTTTTTGTCACTTTTCTCAATTTCTTTTAGATGCGCCTCTAGAATGGCTGGAAACTCAGCCGCACCAACAGGATCATAATAATATTCATACAAATCACTCTGATATCCACCCCAGCTATAAAGTGAATTTTTTGTTGTCTGACAACCAGACAACAAAAAAGGTAATGTGAGGATAAAAATAATCATTATTTTTTTCATTTGATGATGATCTCCTTAGTTACGCCATCACCAAGGTATATTTTTCGAGATGAAATTAATTCATTATTTTTATATATTTCAATAAGATGCGTTCCAGAAAGAACTCTCAATGCTTCATTTGTATCTGTGTAAGGGGCAATAGAGCCATTATCCAAATTATCGATAGAGACAGAGTAATTTGAAACATTACTCTCACCAGTAATGCTAAATGTTAGTTGCGGTCTATTATCGACAGTCTTACTCTCTAACGTCGGCATTTGAACACACCCGGCCAGAACAAAGGCATAAAAATAAAGCATAATAAATTTAGTTTTCATTATTTTTTCTCCAAAACATTAAGTTCGTTAAATTTATAATTATCAATAGAGCCACTTACGATTGATGCGACAGCACCTTCATTACTCTCGTTGTCACCAAACAACTGAAGTATTTTGATACTAGCCACTTCTTTACCAGGAAGAGTAATCACAAACCCTGTTTGCTTAGACTTTATTTCCTTACCCTGAGTCTCAACATTAAATACCATGCCTTCTCTTATACCCTGAGATTTACCCCCACTGATATAAATGACACCATCTTCAACCGTTAAAATATCGGTTTTCCAAGGGCGGGTTTGCATTTCTTGAGTCAGTTTATTGATTGCATCTGAAATCGCGTTGGAGATGGCTAAATCATTAAGCGTTCCGTCATATCCTGCTTTAGATCCGAAACCAGCTACAGACTCTGATTCAGAGCTAGACTCCCCCGCACCTGATAAAGAGTAGTAAACGAGTCCTGTTTTTGTATCGACTAAACGAAGATCAACTTTTGCATGGGCAACTTGTTTTTTTGTAGAGGAAAGAAATCCACTTTCACCCTCTGTTTTTCTCCCAAATTCAGTAAGTGAACCAATTATTAATGTATCAACACCAACCAAATTTGTTTCCTCGCCTGTGAGCTTTGCTTCATCTTGAAGGCGAGCAATATCTGGTCTCTCAAAAACCATATACTGACCTGATTGAGTTAAAGACTTAGACAGCATGTCAGTCACTTGCTTGCCCAAAACATCTCCCTTAGCATCGCGAAGGAGACTTTTACCGTATGTTGTCTCATTTGTAATTCGGCCTAATGCTACTTTTCGCTTCAGTGTGGGAGCTACAACAAGTTCCAATGCCGCTTTTTGGGCTGTAGCTTGTGCCTCTTGAGAGTGTTCGCCTTCAACACCTTTCATTTGAGGAGATTGTGTTGCGCATCCCAACATCGCCGTAGATAAAATTGAAACAGCTATTAATTTATACTTCATGGTTATTCCTTAGTTTAAAATTATGAGAATTACTGCGTTTTTAATGTTGTTTTTTGTTAGTAAATTTTTTGTGTATAAAATGACTTTCTCTCACATAAATAACGGTTTCATTATTAAATCAAAACAAATTACTTAAAACTAATGGTTAACTAATCGATATTAACCATAAAATAGCAGATGAAAAACTTTGTTTTTTTAATGATCTTTAAGTTGTTCATGATATTACTTTGTAAAATTAAGTAGTTATCGATTAGTAGTAAAGTCTGTCGCATTGCTAGTCTTTTTCTGTAAGGACTCTTAGTGTTTTTCAATTTTTTTTATAATTAGTCTGATATAGGGGGGTCGTGAGTGAGTTGTTTTCTATCTCGATAATATAGATACCCGTAGTTTAACCCGCGCATTTAAACACAAATGCGTGACTGTAGTCGCTACAGCATCTTTGAGTACTCTGTGTAGTTAAAATTAAGAACTTTACCTCATTGGGTAAGTAATAAATCACATAATAAACTACAGCGTATCCTTTGTGAAGAGAGTCACGGTAAATTAATTATTTAAACTATAAAGTTTAAGAAGCAATAATTTAGAGTATTAGTGGTTAAGGTGAGCACTTTCACCACGTCCTCCCAATAATGCATGTACAATATGGTTGTAAAACCCAGTGATCTAAAGATTTTTCTAATGAGTTTTTGGATCCTTTGAGAGTTTTCTGGCCTAGACGAATGACAGCTGAACGCTTGAGTACAACATTTAAAAAACCGCTATCTAAGCAATTAAATAGCAGTTTTTTCATTTTAGTCCCTGTTTACTTGACCACTACAGGGGCTTTTTGTTCTATGGCGTATTAAAAGTACGAATTTTTAGAAAATTCACCGAAGCCCTGATTCGATTTCACCTATCCTGCCGGATAAGTTCTCCTCATTAAGACTCAACGGAACGTTGAGCTTAACGCTTCTAAAGCGACTGCATTTTCGTTAACTTTGTTACTGTTTTTATTAACGTTTTCTGCACTTTCTGTGTTTTGTTTGGAGATGCTGTCAATGGCGTAAATGTTTTGATTAATCTCATTAGCCACAATGCTTTGCTCTTCAACCGAGGTTGCTATTTGAGCGGTAATATCACTGACATTTTCAACCATCGATTTGATACTATTGACGCTTAATTTGACTTCTTGTGTCTGTTCAACACAATAATTAGCCTCATCACGGCTCGCTATCATGATGTTGCTCCAGGATAACAAGGTATTTTGCAGTGTAATAACTGACTTGCGAATGTCTTCGGTTGCAGATTGAGTACGGCCTGCTAATGTTCTTACTTCATCGGCAACGACTGCAAAGCCTCTACCTTGTTCGCCAGCACGAGCGGCTTCGATTGCGGCATTAAGAGCCAGTAAGTTAGTCTGATTTGCTATGCCTTCGATTTCGTCCATAATCGTCGCTATATGCTGTGCATCTTTTACTAAATCGTTAGCACTTGACGCTGCTTTTTCTACCTCTTGTGAAAGCATTATAATTTTCATTTCACTTTTATCGATGGTGCCAATTGATAGGTTGCATTGATCGGCTATTTCAACCACTTTATCATGGGTTTCTGTGGTGTTTTTACTGACTTCGCTTATCGTTGCACTCATTTCAGTTATCGCAGTTGCTAATTGATTTAATTGATTACCTTCTTCTCTTAAACCGTTCAATGTGTGTTCTGATGTTTGAGAGAGCAATGACGCTAAATTATTTAATACTGATCCAGAGTCACGGCTTCGGCCTAAAATAGTGCGGATTTTAGCTTTTTGTATAAGTTGAGGGTAATTGAGTAAAGCACTGAGCCCTTTGCCTGAGAATAATAAACGTGACGGGCTATCATATTTGGCTTTAATGCTTTTAACGTATCGTGGTAACGAAAACATCTCTTCTGCAAAAATAGCGATCAGGAAAAGCAGGGTTATAAGCTGAATAAGTGCCGCTTGTAACCCGTAGTTTATATTAACCAGCGTAAGGCTTAATAGCGCAACCATAATGGCTACGATGCGTTTTAAGGTAATGTTAAGTGAAAGTTCAGAAACTGATTTTCCTTTATTTAACGTTTGGTAAAGCTTTGTCGCTGCTATTTTTTGATCGTTTGTTGGACAAGTACGCACTGACTGATAACCGATAATAATATCGTTTTCATAAACGGGGGTAACGTAAGCGTCTACCCAATAATAATCGTTATTCTTGCTGCTGTTCTTTACCATTCCTCTCCATGAGTCTCCTCGTTTTAGCTTTTGCCATAAATCAGAAAATGCTGCTTTAGGCATATCAGGATGACGCACTATATTATGATGTTGTCCAACGAGCTCTTCGTTTGTGTAACCTGCTATTTTGCAAAAATTATCATTTACGTATGTGATCTTCCCCTGTAAATCAGTGATAGAGATAAGCTGTTCAGATTGAGGGAAGGTGATTTCTTTACCAGAGTGCATATTTAATATCCGTAAATTGAGTTTGCTACTTAGCGCGTTGTTATTGGAAAGTGTGGGTCGAAAAAGAGACATCAACGCGAGTGTTTATATTTTTGACACCATTAATAATTAACAATGAATAAATATTACACTTTGCATGATGGTAGAGATCTGAATCGTCCTAGCTGATTGATATTGCGAATAATAAAATGCAATTTTGAAAAAACAGAAACCACACTCTAGACAGTGAAAAGCAAAAATAGTATTACAGTATAAAAAGGTGGCGTATTGTCTTTGCTTTAATGGTTGTTCGTCAAGTCTAATTAGCAGAGGTTTTATCTCTTGTTGGTCTTTTATTTGAGATAAATTAAGCTTCACGGCCTTTCATATATTGTTTTGGGGGACGTCCAAGCGTTTTCTTAAAAAAGGTAATAAACGCGCTGACTGATTCATAACCCAAATGATCTGCGATTCGTTGTACTGAGTTACCTGATGCAAGTTTTTGTAGTGCGACCACGATATGCAGTTGTCCGCGCCATTTTCCAAAGGTTAAGCCAATTTCTTGTTTAACTAGCCGTGCCAAGGTTCGTTCACTCATGGCAAAGAGTGAAGCCCATTCACCGACTGTGCGTCTATCTGATGGTGTGGCGAGTAACCCTAAAGCGATCGCATTGAGTCTTGGCTCTACGGGAATAGGAAAATCAAAGTGCTCCGTCGGCATGGTGGTTAATTGTTCTATTAATACATCCGCGAGTCGTGCTGTTTGGCTGGTGGGTAAATAATGCTGATCTTGCTGGGTGAGGTGAACGATTAACTCTCTTAGTAAGGGAGAGATAGAAATAGTACAACTCTTATTGGGCATACTGACAACATCGGGGTCGATAAAAAGCATACACACATTGGCATCCGCCGATATTTTATTGCTATGGGGAACTTGGCTGGGGATCCATACTGCGAAATGTTGGGGAACCATCCAAATAGCATCGGATATTTTACATTTTACAAACCCTGTCACGGGCATCACTAGCTGGCATTTTCGGTGGTGGTGAAAGGGTGTTTCAGCTTCTTTTTCACCGCCTGTCAGTTGCAAAGCCACCACTTTCTGAGGGTATTCATCGGAGTCGAATGCGGGAAAGTAAGGGGGAAGAGATAGCATGAAATGACCGTTTATAGATATATATTGTCAATATAGCCCAATACGGTAAGTGAAATAAAGGCTAACCTAGTGTTTTGTGAATAATCGGACACATTATATGGCTGAGCAACCTTTATCTTTAACACCTTCAATATCTTCCAATGCCTCAAAAGCATTCTCCCTGTTAACTGTTGTGGGGGTTTTACTGATATCACTGAATTTACGTAGTCCTATTACGGGGCTAGGTCCTTTATTGGATGTGATTCGCGAACAGTTACATTTATCGTCGATGCAAGCCGGTATGTTAACCACTTTACCCTTATTAGCGTTTGCTTTTTTCTCTCCTATTGCCGCTATTTTAGGGCGTAAACGTGGCCTTGAACAATCTTTGATGTTGGCGTTAGTATTAATACTGATGGGTATTATTATACGATCGCTGGGCTCTGCTAGTTGGTTATTTATCGGTACTGCGATTATTGGTGCAGGTATTGCCATCGCGAATGTTTTACTGCCCAGTTTATTGAAACGTGACTTTCCCACTAAGGTCACAACGATCACCGCCGTGTATGTACTTATGATGGGTGTTGGTTCCACGTTGAGTGCGAGTTTCGCTATTCCGGTGATGAACATGGCCAGTGAATTATCGATTACGTTCATTCCTAATTGGGCATTCTCTTTAGCAGGCATTGTTGCCTTTCCTGTGATTGCGATACTATTTTGGTTACCACAATTAAAAAAACACAGTGCTCCAACGGCCGAGATGGCGGAAGTTGATAACCATAGTTACCTTTGGCGTTCAGCGAGTGCTTGGCATATTACGATTTTCTTAGCGCTCAACTCACTGTTGATGTACATCTTTGTCAGTTGGTTACCGGTTATTTTGATCGATTATGGTTATAGCCATCAAGAAGCAGGATTTATCCACGGTATGCTTCAACTAGCAACGGCTATGCCTGCTCTTATTTTGATCCCCTTAATGGCTAAAATTCACGATAAACGTGCATTAACGGTATCGATGTCCTTATTGGCATTTATTGGTATCGCTGGATTGATCGCCCAACCTTCGCTGGCCATTGTTTGGGTATTGTTCTTTGGTGTGGGTGTGGGGGGAGGTTTTATTCTTGCACTGGCATTGATTAGTTTACGTACACAAAGTGCACATCAAGCGGCTGCACTATCTGGTATGGCACAATGTTGTGGTTATCTGCTGGCTGCATCGGGACCTATTGCGATAGGCGCATTGCACGAATCGGTAGGAAATTGGCTATTACCCTTGAGTATTTGTGCTGCTATCAGTGTGCTGTGGAGCTTTTTTGCTTTCTTAGCCACAAAACAGAGTCCTATTCTTCCTCCTGTGCAGAGCAAAAAGTAAAAGAATATGTAGAACGAAAATGGGGAACACCTGTTTTTTGACTGCATTTAATAGCAACGTTTAAAATAATCTAAGTCATAAATTTAGCATTATTTTATACGTTAATTTTGCTTTCTTATTTTTACGCATGAGTGTGGCGCTTATTGCGTATTTAGTTCGTATATTCAACCTTTTATTGGTTAAAATTAATCTCGTTTATGTTATTTTACCGTTGTATTTTATTGAAAATTCGCACCGGAAAATTCACACCGGAAAATAAGCGCTCGAATTGTCTGTCGGTAATACAGTAACGGGGCTGCTTAGTTGCTTGCTTTTAAAGTAAGTGACAAGCCAGCTTATAAGCCCATTTATAAGCTAAGTTAAACTGCCCCTTTAACGTATTAGATTCACCGTTGCATCAGTTTTTACTGCCTTACCTCCATCGTTACTTTTTCTGGTGGAGATTAATTTATATAATTTGGATAAACATGACACTACTTAGTACCTCTTACGTCACGCTGCTAGATGCATGTAAAAATGGCGACCCAATTGATGTGAAAATATTGATTGGCAGTGGCTATAATGCAGACAACGCAGTGGCTTTAGAGTGGTTATGTAAGCGAGGGTTTCATGAAAGTGTTGAGTTATTACTTAAAAATGGCTGCGATGCGGATAATGCCTACGCGTTACTGGAATCATGTGAACGTAATGAGCATCAATGTGTTTCTTTATTGATTACTCACGGATGTAATGTGAAGAATGAAGTCGCGTTATTAGTCGCATGCGCTGAAGGTCACTTAGCCTGTGCTGAGCTACTGATTAAAAATGGCTGTGAAGCAAATAGCTCGATAGCGTTAAATGCTGCATGTGGCAATGGGCATTTAAGCTGTGCTAAATTGTTAATCAGTAATGGCTGTAAGACCAACTATAATGGGGCGCTAAAGTGGGCGATTCATAATGGTGCGATGAATTGTGCCAATTTTCTAATTTCTGAGAAAGGGGATTTAACCCTGACTCAATTAACAGCAATCAAAGCCGACAGAGCCAGCCGACAATCCAGCAAAACACTTGCTCCGACTTATTAATAAATCGCGCCTGCCATGCAGTGTTATGGAATCAATTGTTAACGCCACAAACCCTGCAGGACTGAAGTCCGCCTGCAAAACAAAACCCTATTAACATATTCCTTGGAAGTGAGCCTTTAAGCTTGCCTCTGTTGCGAACGCCGCAACCCCCTGCAGGACTGAAGTCCCACTTCCAAAAGTACGCTACTAAAATTCTCTGAAGCTTGCATCTGTTGCAAACGCCACAACCCCTGCAGGACTGATGTTCGCCTGTAAAACAACACGCTACCAATATATCACTTGGAAGTGAGCCTTTAGGCTTGCCTCTGTTGCAAACGCCACAAACCCAGCAATACAAAAATTCCATTTCCCAAACAGCGCACTAAAAAAAAGCCCTGTAATTCATTTCTATTACAGGGCTTTCTAAGATGGAGTAAGCGGGGGATTTATTCGTTATGCTGTTTTATCTGCAAACTTCTCTAGTCCCCAAACCGCTAAAAATCCTAGTATAGCAGCCACAATAGCGTAAGCGATTAAGGCCGGCGTACCTGTCACTTGCTCAAAAGAAAAAGGAGATAAATTCTGCTCTAATAATGGTACTTGGTTACCGCTTGAGTTGGTGCGCCAGGTTAATACTTCTTTCCATGGCCAAATCTTATTTAAAGTACCGATCATCAAACCAGTTAAGAAGGTTAATGCGATATCGCGATAGCTGCGTAATAACCACGATAAAAGATGTGAAAATGATAACAAGCCAATTAAACAACCTAATGCAAAGGTGATTAAGGTAATAATATCAAAGGATTTAGCTGCGATTAATAATGGCCCGTACATACCTAATAACAACAAAATAAAACTACCTGAAATACCCGGTAATATCATGGCAGATATTGCGATGGCACCTGCGAATAACATGTTTAAATGTGTGGGTTCCATATTAATAGGGTGTAATACGGTAATGCCGTAAGCAAATACAACCCCTAAAATGAGCGAGACTATACGTGTTAGTTGCCATTTTTTGACTTGCTTTAACATGTGAATAACAGACACGATGATCAGACCAAAAAAGAAAGACCATAGTGGAATCGGGTGAGTCGTGAGCATCCAAGTGATTAACTGTGCGAAGGTAAATATGCTGGTTAAAATACCTGCAAATAACACAATCAGGAACGTACCATTGATATGGTTAAAAGCGTGTTTAACGCCTTCTTGCTTGATAATAGAGAATAAGCTTGGGTTAACACGGCGAATACTTTCTAATAACGTATCGTAAATACCTGTTATAAATGCGATTGTCCCACCTGATATGCCCGGAACAATATCTGCTGCTCCCATTGCAAGACCTTTCAAAAAGGTATGTAAGTTACTCATATTCATGTCCTAATAATTTGTAATTATTTAAAAATGCAGATTATACAGACTAACAGTGGGAAATATGTTTTTGATAACAATTATTTATGAAAATATATTTTTACGACAACAAGCTTCATTTTTGAGAATGAAGCTTGTGTGGGAGTGTTTATCTTTGAATTACTGAAGAGCTAATATGCTATCAAAGCTTATTATCAACTCGCAGGAGATTATCTGTCTCTCCCCAATAATTACCAATATTATTTAACCCCGCACCTATCGAAGTCTCTGCCGTGATATAGATATAACGAGGTTTTGCTTGGCTAGTGTTTGGCTGTTGCGCTAATGGTTTTAGAATGTCATTAATAAACGGTGTTAAATAATGACTACGGCCTGGGTCTAAGGTGCCTGTTGCACCAGGGAAATAGATCATGTTTTCATTATGACGCCCAGACATTGTAGAAACTGGATCTCTCTCTCGAACCATATTGATGACATTGCTATAACGCATTTTATTTGCAAACACATGAATATAATTTTCTATAATACGGGTTGCTGGTGATGAGAATGTTCGCGTTAATATACCCGTGCGTACACCTGCATCAATTGCGGTATAACCCCCTAACGAATGTCCTGTAAGCACCACATTGTATGATTTTTCTGTCTGTTTATTTTGGTAACCATGAGCGATTGAACGCGCATTCGGTGGAAACTTTTCTATTACGCTTTGCACAAAGTTGTAGGCATCAAGCTGCCAGTCTTCATCTGTTTCAGTTAAATTAGCTAACATTAACTCAATGTCTTGAAACACATCACCATTACTACTGGTACCTTTGAATGAAATTATCACTTCCTCTTCAAGGTTTTCAGAAGGGATAGCGGGCACTTTGATAGCGATACCATAGACTCCACTGTTACCCACAAAGGTATCAAGGATCGTGATTTGATTGCTATCAGTCGCTAACATCAATTTTGTAAACACGGGATCGTCATAAAAAGAGAATGAATTTGAGCCTGGCTCTGTACTGTAAATATAACTAGCAGCAAAGGCATAACGCAGTATTTTATTGTAGGAGAAAGAGGGTTCAGTGTTATTGAGTGCCAATGCTTGTTGTTCACTAAGTATTGGATATTCGTAACCGTAAGCATTATCGGTTGCGAAATAAATAATATTTTTAGTGAAGTCCACTGAATACTTTTCAGCGAGAGTATTGCTACACATGGTTGTTAGTATTGCATGCACTTCTGCAGAGGTTACATCGATGGCGTTAATCGATTTTACGATAAAATAGTTTTCCGTTATCGCGTTATAGGTATTGTCTTTCCAATGTCCCTCTAGTTTTAGGTACTGATTATTTTCATCGAACGCCCATGATTTTTTAATTAACTCTGAACGTGGCGTAAAAGAGTCTTTAACACCGTAGCATTGAAGGTAGGTTGTATCTAGCGCATAACTGTTGATGCTTAAAACGCTAATGATAAATATGAAAAATTTCTGCATTATTTCTCCAGACCCATAATAGTTAGCAACCTTAAACCACGTAAATAGGGTGGCTTAGCGATAAAGTTAGAATACAGTATTTTTTGAACACATTATGAAGTTAATATTGAATAGGAGACTTGAGGCCTGATTCGCTAATATTGAGGGTTGCAATTGAATTTCTAGGTACACAGAAGCACTTGCTTTATCTAATGATGTTAAAAAATTAAAGCGTAAGTAAGCATATTTTAAATTGGCTGAAAGCAGAACTATTTATTGTTAATGGGGAGAGGAGAACAAGAAAGTTGAAAGCACCTTTGTTGTTGATAACAGATAACAAAAGTCTAAATCACTATAACGATGGTCATAGTGATTTTTTTATTTGTTAGCTTGCTCTTCTATGCCACACCAAAACCTTTAGATGCAACCCAAACGCGATACCATTGCTCTGTATTCATTTGTAATGCCAACGCACTAACGGCTTCTTTTATACGTTCTATTTTTCCTGATCCGATCAATGCAACTGGGTTTGATGGATGTTTTAATACCCAAGCAAAAATAACTTGCTCCATTGAACTTGCCCCTAGCTCTTGCGCTAGTTCAGTTAATGTTTCACGTAAGCGTTTAGCTTGTTCTGTTTGTGCTCTAAAAATTTCACCACCGGCTAAGCATGACCATGCCATAGGGCGAACACGTACTTGCTGTAATTGGTCGCAAACGCCATTCTCGATCACATCAAAATTCATTGGGTTAATTTCAACTTGATTGGTCACTAACGGCATGTCTAAACGAGATTGTAATAAGTCGAATTGTGAGGCTGTGAAGTTTGATACCCCAAAGTGTTTCACTTTACCGCTTTGTTTTAATTTCGTGAATGCCTCTGCCACTTGGTCTGCGTCCATCAGAAAATCAGGGCGATGCACCAATAAAGTATCTAACTGCTCTACACCTAAACGGCGTAATGAGTGTTCTGTTGATGCTAAAATCGCTTGTTGGCTGCTGTCGTAATGAGAAACGCGTTTTTCATTAGCACCCGTTGCAATGCCGTTAATACCAAATTTAGAGATTATTTCGATTTGATCACGCATCGATGAATCAAGTTTTAATGCTTCACCAAATAATGTTTCACACTCTCCTGCACCGTAAATCGCAGCGTGATCAACAGAGGTAATGCCCATTTCAACGTGTGCTTTAAGAAAAGATAAACGTGATTGAGCATTCATATCCCAAGCACCTAAACGCCAGTAACCCTGAACTAATTTAGAAAACTGAGGGCCCTGTGGCGCCATTAATACTTTTTCAACATGACTCATAACAAACTCCAATTAAATATTTTTAGGGCTTGATTCTAACAACAATGGTGAGCATCCATTAAGAGGGCAATAATGAAATCATTGTTCGCTATAAAAAATAGTTTCAATTAATATTTTGTTATAGCGTAGAATTAAATGCTAATAACTCTCTTTTGCTGTGGGCGACAATAATGCAACAACATAAAAAAATTGAATGTTTAATGTTATTTGTTGAGATTGCTCAGCAGCTTAGTTTTACCAAAGCAGCCAAAAATCTATCAATCTCTAGAGGGTATTTATCTGAGCAGATAAAAAAACTAGAGGCTGAATTTAAGTGTCCATTATTAGTACGCACGACACGTAGTGTGCGTTTGACAGCTGAGGGAGAAAAAATACTCACCCAAGGCAAGAAAATAAAAGCCACCATGTTGGATTTGGATCGCAACGTTCATCAGGAGCATAATGCGATATCTGGCGCGTTAAGGATCACTGCGCCAACGTTATTCACAGAACGTTTTCTGCTTGATATCTGCCATGATTTTAAGCTGAAGTACCCGGAGATATATTTTGTTATCGATTCGAGTTATATCAATTATGATTTGAACCAGGATGATTTTGACTTAGCCTTTCGTGCAACATCGCAGCCACCACAAAATATGGTGGCAAAAGAGCTATTTTCTTACCAACATTGTTTATGTGCTTCTCCTGAGTATTTAGCGGAATACGGCATGCCAGAAAACATTAACGATCTGGCTTCGCATCATTGTTTATCAGCAATAGAAACACAACTTTGGCCTTTAAAGTCAGCAGACGTCACCGTAAAAGGGTGGTTAACAATTAACGATCATCACTTGCTAAAACAGCAAGCATTAGCTGGGAAAGGGATCATTCGTGTGGCTAATTATTATGTTGATAAAGCGCTAAAACGAGGGACATTGCAGAGGGTATTAGAAAACGAATCTGTACCGGGGTTAAGTATTTATGTGCTTCATCCGCAGTTAATTTATCCTTCCGCCAAATTAAAAGCGTTTATCAGCTTTGTTCAAGAAAGCTTAGCAAAACAAGAATATTAGTTTAACCGAGTACAAACACATTATTTTAGTTATCCAAGATAATGTTAAACATGAATCTGCTAAACATAAAAAATAGCGAGAAGTCTGATGACTTGTCGCTATTTTTTGTCTTACCTTTTAAAGGTTTAACATGAATATTAGGTTATTTTAAACCCTGCCACAATTGTTTGCAGGTTCTTCGCTGAGTCTGCTAATGATTGACTTGCCTCAGAGGTTTGATTTGCACCATTTGCGGTTACCTCTGCTGAATCATTAATGGCGGTAATATTGTTATTTATCTCCTCTGCAACGATGGCTTGTTCTTCAACTGCGGTTGATACTTGGCTATTCATATCATTAATATGGGTAATGGTTTCTAATATGCTGTCCAGTGCATCACCCGTTGTTTGTGATTTTGTCGCTGTCTCGCGTGCTTCTACTTGGCTTTCATTCATCACTTTAACCGCTTCACTTGTTCCGGTTTGTAATAACAGAATCATTTTCTGAATTTCGCTCGTTGACTCTTTTGTTCTTTGTGCAAGTCCGCGTACTTCATCGGCGACCACTGCAAAACCTCGACCTTGCTCACCTGCACGTGCGGCTTCAATCGCTGCGTTTAATGCTAATAGGTTAGTTTGTTCTGAAATACCTTGTATCACTTCAACCACTGAGTCTATCTCAATAGAATTTTTTTCTAATGACTGGATAACATCAACAGATTGCTCAACTCGCTCCGCTAAATGTTGAATGGACATAATGGTATTATCAACCATTACCTTGCCATCTTCGGCTTTCTTTTTAGCATCCTGCGTTGCAGCTGCTGATTCAGATGCATGTTTTACGACGCTCTGAATACTGTAAGACATTTGTTGAATGGCCGTTGCAACTTGTGTTGTTCGTTCTTTTTGCTCTCCGGCCGCTTCACTGGTTTGTTGAGAAATGCTTTGTGCTTGTTGTGCATTGGTTGCGATGTCATTACCTGTTGAAACAATGCCGCCAATTAACTCGCGCAGTTTGATGGTCATCTCGGCCACAGCTAAATAAATGCCCGTTGCGTTGCTGATATCTGGAAATTGATAGGTTAAATCACCTTGAGCAACATTTTGGGTAATATTGGCGATGTCTTTAGGTTCGCCACCAATGGGTTTTTTAATCATTTTAGTGATGAATAGAGACAATATTACACCTGCAATTAAACTGGCAATAGAGGTATAGGTTACAATTGAAATTGCACTTTGTGCAGTGCTTTGTGCCTGAGGACCCAGCTTGTCTTGCTCGCCTTTAACGGATAATTTAACTTCCTCAATCTTATTAGCAACAATGGGGCCGACTCGATTTAAGGTATTATTGATAACATTGTTACGGCTATTAATTGTGTTATGTACTTCATCTATTGTTTTCACATATTTATTATGTAAATCATCGAATTCATTAAGTAATCTTTTTCCTTCTCCTTGTGAAAATAGACTATTTAAAGATTGACGATCTGCTCTTAAGTTATCCGTTAACTCTACTTTGGCACGTTTGTAATCATCTTCTGAGTTGGTCACCAGGTATTTAACTACATATAAACGGCCTAACAATACGTTCTCAGCCACTTTGGCAATTTGGTAATGTGCAGATTCCATTCCGTTGTTATTGGCAAATTCGCGTAGATCACTCATCTTTTTACGCATTTTGACACCGCTCGGGTTAAGGTCTGCCGCCACTATTTTATTACGATGGGCAATTAAATTAACCACTTCTTCAAAACCATTTTTATACTCTTTTACTAAGTCGATAGACTCTTTCACATTTTGCGCCCGTTGCGGGTTCTGTATCTCTTGTTTTGCTTCTTCGAGGAAACTTTCCATTTTTTCAAAACGTTGATGATATTCACTTAATACGTCATCTTTTGACACTTTTAAATATTTTAATGCATTAAGTCGCACTAACAGCATATTGGCTTGTAATCGACCGGCTAGGTTTGTATCTCTGGCTAAGCCTCTGTATTCTTTAAAGTTATTAAAACCACTGTCTAAGCCTTTATATGCAACGATTGATACAACACTGAGCAGGATTAAAATCACTGCAAACGCCACGTTTAATTGCACTGATAACTTTAAATTCTGATACATATAATCACCATTTTGTTGTAATACAGGACCGTTTCCTTGTTTAATGACTATAGCCAAATATCTTATACATTTTGCCTGTGAAAATAATTGTCATTACCTGAGCGATGTCAGGTCATAGGGGAGAGGGTAATCAGTGTTGTGATTGTATCTGTATGATATTTAGGCGATAAGGTGTGTTTTGTGAGTTTTAATTATTATTAATTAAGCGTTTTTGAGCCTATTAACAGGTAAAAAAATATAAATAAATGATGTTTGTTGATGCATATTTGTTTTTATGATTTGTAATTTCAAGTTCAGCTCATGTTTTGGGGAAAACTAATACACGTTAATTTACTAATACGCCACGGCTTAGCCTGTGTAGTAAGTAGCTCCATTATTACCATGGAGCGTCACCTTTTTAATTCAGGCTGCTAAGTTAATCTAAAGGCAATTCTGTTTTTTTCAGGACCTCACGTAATACAAAGCTTGAGTGTACACCGGTAACCCCTTCTAAGCGGGTTACATGGCCGAGTAAAAACTTTTCATAATGTTGCATATCTCGCACAACTACTTTTAATAAAAAATCCGCAGACTGACCAGTCACAATCCAGCACTCTAAGACTTCGGGTAACAGCGCTATTGCTGTTTCAAAATTATCAAAACGCTCAGGGGTATGCCTATCCATAGTGATACCTATCATCGCAGTCAGGTTCAGGCCTAAAGCTTGTGGCTTTAATAGAGTGACATGTTTATCGATGATGCCTGATTCTTCGAGGCGTTTTACGCGACGCGAGCAGGGGGTCGGTGATAAACCAATATGCTCAGCAAGTTCTAAATTACTGATGCGCGCATTTGCTTGCATCAGCTGAAGAATTTTTTTGTCAGTTCTATCTAATTTTATAGGAAATTTGGTGGCTGTATTATGGGGTTCTTGCACAATTAATTCCTTGTTTGGTTTATTTCACTAATAAATGTTTGTTATGCAGTGATAGATTGCATTATTGTGGTTAATTAAAGGTGACTTTGCAACCATTCACTCCATAATTCTCGCTATAGTTACGCCATGGATAGCGAGCGACGTTTCTAACCGGAAACCGGTGACAATACCCTTACAATGGTGAGTCAACTCGCTAATTCACCTCTCCTCTCTGTAAAACTCTCATCAAGGAAATGAATCGTGTCAAATCAAACTAATAGCCAAACAAGTTTTAATCATAAAAAATACCGCGCTTTTGCTCCAATGCAAAAAGCTGATCGCCGTTGGCCAAATCAGGTTATCGAAAAAGCACCGCAGTGGTGTAGTGTGGATCTTCGTGATGGTAACCAAGCATTAATTGAGCCGATGAGCCCAAGTCAAAAATTGGAACTGTTTAAACTATTAGTTGATGTTGGTTTTAAAGAAATTGAAGTAGGTTTTCCGGCTGCTTCTGCGCCTGACTTTGATTTTGTTCGTCAGTTAATTGAACAAAATTTAATTCCTGATGATGTGACGATTCAAGTATTAACACAGGCGAGAGAGCCATTAATAGCGCGTAGCTTTGAAGCGTTAAAAGGTGCAAAAAAAGCGATTGTGCATCTTTATAATTCCACTTCAACAGTACAGCGCGAACAAGTTTTTAAAAAATCACGTGACGAAATTAAAACCATTGCAGTTAATGGCGCGCAGTGGGTACGTGATTGTGCTTTATCGCAACCGGAAACAAAGTGGTCTTTCCAATATTCGCCAGAAAGCTTTACGGGTACGGAAATGGATTATGCCGTCGAAGTGTGTGATGCCGTTATTGCGGTTTGGCAACCCACTGTTGCTAACAAAGTGATTATTAACTTACCTGCAACCGTAGAAGTTTCAACACCAAACGTTTATGCCGATCAAATCGAATGGGTTTGTGACAATATTAGCCATCGTGAAGCGGTGACTATCTGTTTACATACACATAACGATCGCGGTTGTGGTGTTGCCGCCGCTGAATTAGGCGTACTTGCCGGTGCTGATCGTATTGAAGGCACGTTATTAGGCAATGGTGAGCGTACGGGTAATATGGATATAGTGACCATGGCGATGAACATTTACAGCCAAGGTATTGACCCTGAGTTAAATTTTGCAGATATGGACCGTATTATTGCAACCGTTGAACGCTGTACTCAATTAGCCGTGCATCCGCGTCATGCATATGCCGGAGAATTGGTTTTTGCTGCTTTCTCGGGTAGTCATCAAGACGCTATTAATAAATGTATGGTCATTGATGATAAAAAACGTGCCGTTGATCCTGAGGCAGCATGGCAAGTGGCTTATTTGCCAATAGACCCACGAGATTTAGGACGTACTTATCAACAAGTGATTCGTATTAATAGTCAATCGGGCAAAGGGGGCGTCGCTTATGTATTGGAACAAGATTATGGTATTCAAATGCCTCGCTGGATGCAGGTTGATTTCAGCCCTTACGTGCAAGCGGTAGCAGAGAAAAGTGAAAGTGAAGTTTCATCGACTGTTATCCATGATATTTTCTCGGCAACTTATTTAGCGGCTGAGCAAAATATTAGTATCAACAGTTATCAGCTTAATCGTGATGGCAACAAAGATGTCTTACAAGCTGAAATAGTGGTTGAAGATAATGCAGTGGCGATTAATGGCGAAGGTAAAGGTGTTTTAGATGCATTTGTACGTGGTTTAAGTGATGCAATTAGCACCGATATTGCCTTAATCGATTATAACGAACACGCAATGCCAAGTGAAAAAGGCGCTGAAAATGAGCAAGCGGTCGCTATCGCTTACGTGCAATTGAGTATTAAAGGCACACGTTATTGTGCAGCTGCTAAGTGTGAAGATATCGTGAGTGCTTCACTACAGGCTGTTTTAAATGCGATTCATAAAAGTGGTTTAGCGTTTTCTACGTCTACAGCAGCCAATAAAGAAGCCCTGTTAGTTAGTGTTTAATTAACGTGTAACTACTCAGGCCGTTGCCATTTAAGCCTATTTCATCGTTGGGAAATACTCACAAATTCATCGGGAATGAATTTGAACATCTGTAAGATGGCCCGTAGGGCGTAGTACAGGATGTACGAAGTATTTAAACCACTAAACTGCGCTTTCCCGCCTTGAACTAGACCTAAAGGGCTTAGCCCAGAGCAGTTACTTACAGTGTAAAAGGCCAGGTTAAATTAATATTTAACCTAGCCTTTTTTGTTACTGCTCCGTTTATGCGCCCCCTTTTGCTATGGCATTAGTACTGCTATTATTTTGTGAGATTTCTATTTTTAGCTATTCTTAAATTATCGCTCGTTGGTATTGGTTAACCGATAATAGACAAGTCGCTAAGATGACTACAATCATTCGTTAAGGGATGCCTGTGGGACAAAATATTAAGAAAACACATTTTACTGAGCAAGAACATTCGCTATTTCGACAACGTTTAATAGATAACTTACATGTCTTTAAACAGTTATTAGCCGATCCTGATTTTGGTCAAGGGGCGCCATCATTTGGGGCGGAACTTGAACTGTATATTATCGACCCAGCCGCTAACCCTTATCCTATTAATAAACTATTACACAAACAGATTAATGATTCGCAGCTATCCTTAGAGCTCACCAATGTAAATCTCGAATATAATTTTACGCCTATTGAGCAACAAGCATTGCCGTTTACGCAACTCAGTAAACAGATGTTTACGGCACTCGATAAACTTGAAAGGGCATCGGCATTACATCAAGCTCGTATTTTACCGATTGGCATTTTGCCTACATTACAAAGCAAACACCTTGGTTTTGATACCATCACCGATGAAGCTCGCTACCAGTTATTTGCAAAAGTATTACGTGATAAACGCGGTGAAGATTTTCATTTGCATATCAAAGGGGCTGAATCCTTAGCATTGCACTGGCAAGATATTTCACCTGAGGGGGCCAATAGTTCATTTCAATTTCATTATCGTGTCACCCCGCAAGCTTTTGCTAATGCTTATAATGCCGCGCAACTTATCACGCCTTTGTTAATCGCAATAGGCGCTAATTCACCTCTCTTTCTAGGAAAACAGCTTTGGCATGAAACAAGAATCGCGCTGTTCAAACAAGCGACGGACTATAGAGTAAAAGAAGCGATTACTCAGCATTTACCCTCACGGGTTCTGTTTGGCTTAGGCTGGGTAAGAGAGAGTGCTTATGAGATTTTTGCCGAAGGTGTATACCTCTTTGAACCTATATTACCTGTTTGTTCGGCGCATTCTGCAAAGGCACAATTTGCAGTAAAAGGGCGTAGCACATTGGATGAGTTACGTTTACACCAAGGCAGTATTTGGACATGGAATCGTCCTATTTATGACCCTGTGTTAGGCGGGCATTTACGCATTGAATTAAGATCATTACCTGCCGGCCCAAGCGTTAAAAATATGGTTGCTAATGCAGCCCTTGCGAGTGGTTTAATCAAAGGGTTAGAGTCAAAGATAAGCACGTTATTACCTGCAATCCCCTTTTATTTTGCTGAGCAAAACTTTTATCGGGCTGCAAAATACGGCTTACAAGCAAAGTTATATTGGCCTAATAAACAAGATGGTCATTTAGTTGAACGGCCTGTGATTGATATTTTGTCTAACCTATTACCCACGGCGGTTGAAGGGTTACACTTATTAGGTGTCGATGAACAAGAGATCACTGAACAAATGGCGGTTATTAGTGGCGGGTTAGCAACTCAAATGAATGGAGCAACATGGCAGTTAAAGCGCTTTAACCACTACTTAATAAAACATGCTAGAGAAGATGCGCTAGCAATGATGGTGGAAGACTATTATCAACAATATAAAACCGCAAAAGCGGTGCATGAGTGGAGTGATAATCTATGATGCTAGGCGAATTTAATTGTGATTATATTCAATTTTTTCATGATCCTGATAGCGATTTAATCGGCGATTCAGAACAAGCGTTTTTAAAGTATTTAGGCCAAACCAGCGCTATTTTTATCACCGGGGAAGACCATACTCGTACACGCGCCGTTTGTACGTTATTACATGGTAATGAGCCCTCTGGTTTCAGTGCTGTTTTTCACTATTTAAAAAGTAAAAAGAAACCCGTTGTTAATACCTTATTTATTATTGCATCGGTACAAGCCGCCAGTTTAGACCCTTTATTTAGCCACCGTATGCAACCACAACAGCGAGATTTAAACCGCTGCTTTAGCGCGCCTTATGACGATCATCAAGGTGAAGTGGCGAATGCGATTCTTAAACTGATTCATCTGGTTAACCCTGAGTGTTTGATTGATATTCATAATACATCGGGTTCGGGTCCTGCTTTTGCCGTGGCGATAAAGGAGGATAATAACCACGTGGCATTAACCTCTTTATTTACCAATGATTTGATTGTCACGGATTTACGCCTTGGGGCATTAATGGAACTCAGCGAGCAAGACTTGTGTACGGTAACTATTGAATGTGGTGGTGCAAAAGATGCCGCCTCATTGATGATTGCTCAAGAAGGTTTGCATCGTTATCTTTCTACACAACAAGTATTAGCAATGGATGACGAGCAATATCCGGTTAATGTTTATCATAATCCCATACGCCTTGAAACTATCGCTAATGCACCTGTCGCTTATGGCCATCAAGCACAAGACAATGCCGTGATTACCTTGCCATTAAGGGCAGACAAGTTTAACTACGGCATGCTCACTAAAGATGAGTTGATTGGTTACCTAAGACCTAATGGATTAAAGCTATTAACTGCAAAAGACCCCTTAGGTGTCGAACGTTTAGAGGAGTATTTTGTATTAAAAGGTGATGAACTTTATGCCCGCCATCCGCTTAAAATTTTTATGGCCACTACCAATTCGTTCATCGCTAAAACAGACTGTTTATTCTATTTCATTGGCGCTGATTCATGAAAAAAATGAGTTTATTGGCTCTGTTATTCTTTGTGGTTTTATGATTAATACGTGCTAAAGATTACTTATAAGGGAATTTTGGTGGAGTGTGTTTTTGGAAGTGGGACTTCAACGGTAAAAACAGCATATTTTTATATATTTTAATAATTATCAAAAATACTTAAAATCTATCTGTTGTGTGTGTTGGTTAACCATTGCTTTAAATATCGGAACTATACTTTCACCCTTATGCTGGGGAAATTATGTTTATACCCAAACTACCTGAATCTGCATTTTCAGGTGGTTTGGGTATAACTGCGAGTAAGTTGCCGGCAGCTATTTTTTAGCTTAAAACGGTGCTGGGTATTGTTTTAATACACTGGCAATATCGGTTAATGCTTGTTCTGATAAAGGTGAATTAAAGGCATTAATATCTTCTGTTAATTGCGCCATGGTTGTTGCGCCGATAATTGTGGATGTGACGCCATTAACTTGATCAACCCATTTCAACGCTAGTTGGGCAGCACTCATGCCATGCGCGATAGCGATTTCTTGGTAGGCTTTTACCGCTGAGTCCACTGCTGGTGTATCGCGGAATAAACGGTTACGTTGACTATAAGTTAAACGACTTCCTGCTGGGCGTGCACCATTTAGGTATTTTCCACTTAATATACCCGCTGCCATTGGCGACCACGGTAAATAAGCAATATCTTCATGCACACAGTTTTCAATTAAATAAGGCCAATCTTTCGTGTGTAATAAACTAAATTCGTTTTGAATAGAAACGATTTTTGGTAAATTATGCTCTTTACTGAGTCTTAGGTAACTGTTAATTCCCCAAGGAGTATCATCGCTCAGGCCACAAAATCTAATCTTTCCGGCTTTAACACATTTATCTAAACCCTGAAGAATATCGAGCATGTTTTCTGTTTGTTGCTCGCGATTTAAATCGGTAAATTTAAACGAATTTGGCGCATGTTGCCCAAAATGAGGCGCTTGACGATTTGGCCAATGTAACTGAAATAAGTCGATATAATCCGTTTGTAAACGGCCTAACGAAGCATCAACGGCTTCAATAACCGCTTGGCCTGTAATAGGGCCTCCATCACGTACCCAGGCTAATCCTGGTCCTGCTATTTTACTGGCTAAAACAAAGTCTTTACGTTTATTTGGATTTGCAGCTATGTAGTTACCTATGATGGTTTCAGTTTTACCATAGGTATCAGCAGAGGGCGGAACTGCATACATTTCAGCGGTATCAATAAAATTAATGCCCTGTGAGAGTGCATATTCAATTTGTTCGTTGGCGTCTTGTTGATTGTTTTGCAAGCCCCAGGTCATACTGCCTAAGCAGATACGTGAAACCGATAGATTACTTGAGCCTAGTGTTGAAAATTTCATGTGCACCTCGCTGTATTGCTTAATTAAAAGGCAAATTGTAAATGTTCATAGCAAAGGTTAGTTCGCAATGATGTCAGTCATACAGTTTTTTATAAATCGAATGAAATTGCAAGCAATTCAATAGATGCTTGTTTTGAAAGTCGAAATTCGTTGTACTTTATTTTTTAACGATCGAGAAATAAGTAACCGTCGTTTGTTTATGTAGCAGCTTTATTTTGCAGTGGATAGCCAGTTTTCCGGTTAGGTCATGTGACTTTAAAAGTGTCTGAGGCAAGGCTAGGGAATTTACTTTTTTGATGTCTGGCAAGAAAAATAAAAATAAATAGGATTTATGACCTTGTCATTTTATGCCGCTTAAAAGGATGCGCGGTACGGTTTTTTTCGATGATTTTTGGGAATTTACTTGCAGAATAATAAACAGTGCGTTGTACTTTAATTTCCTTGTGGTTAAAATCCTTCGTTCATAAAAAACATATTAATAAAACATATGTTGAAAAAAAGGCATTAAGTAAGTACTGTCTTTTTTTACTGCTTAAGGATAAGAAATGAAAAAATTAAAGATCAAAGCAAAGTGGCTTAAAGCTTCTCTCTTAGCCTGCTTAATAGTAATGTCAGCTCCAACATTCGCACAAACTAACGGTACTATGATGCAGTATTTTCATTGGTATAATAGTGCTTCAGACAACCTGTGGAACAAGGTCTCTTTAGAAGCGCAGAATTTATCTGATGTTGGTATTACCGCGTTATGGTTGCCTCCCTCATATAAAGGTTCGGGTGGAACGTATGATGTGGGTTATTCCGTTTACGATCTGTATGATTTAGGGGAGTTTGACCAGCAAGGGACGGTGCGTACTAAGTACGGGACTAAAGATGAGTACTTGGCCGCTATTACTGATGCGCACACTGCCGGTGTACAAATTTATGCTGATGTTGTACTCAATCATAAGATTGGGGCCGATGCGACTGAGTCTGTTACTGCGGTAAGGGTAGATTGGGATAACCGTAACAATGAATACGGTGGTGATGTCAATATTGACGCATGGACTGTTTTCGATTTTACTGCTCGTAATAATACTTATTCTGAATTCAAGTGGCGCTGGTATCATTTTGATGGAACGGACTACGATGCAAACACTAGAGAGAATACGATCTTCAAGTTTCGTGGTGCTGGAAAGTCCTGGGATCTTAAAGTTGCTAGTGAAAAAGGCAACTACGACTACTTGATGGGCGCTGATATCGATATGGATCACCCTGATGTTGTTAATGAGTTGAAAAATTGGGGGAAATGGTATGCTGATTTGACTAAGGTTGATGGTTTTCGAGTCGATGCAGTAAAACACATTAATGCCGGATTTTCTAAAGACTGGATTAACGCGGTACGTGCTCATACCTGCCAACAAATGTTTACTGTTGCCGAATATTGGACCTACAACCTTGCGACTCTTCATAATTACTTAGCCGACTCGGAATATACGATGTCGCTATTTGATGCTCCTCTACATATGAATTTTCATGTCGCTTCAACATCGAATGGTAATTATGATATGGGTAGCCTGATGAATGGGACCCTAATGCAATCAAATCCGGCTTATGCCGTTACTTTGGTTGAGAATCATGATACCCAGGCATTACAATCATTAGAATCACCGGTTGCAGACTGGTTCAAACCGTTGGCTTACTCGTTTATCCTGCTTCGTAATGAAGGCTACCCAAATGTATTCTACGCGGATTATTACGGTGCGACCTATACAGATAAAGGCAACGATGGTAAGGATTACACCATCAACATGCAATCGCATAAAGCGACGCTAGATATCTTGATGAAGGCTCGTAGAGACTACGCTTACGGCGTTCAAAATAGCTACTTGGATCATTCTGACGTAGTCGGTTTTACACGTGAGGGAGATGCTGAGCACTGGAAAGGTCTAGCGGTATTGATGACGGATAACAGCTACGAAGGTTATAAATGGATGAAAGCAGGTGATGCACATAAAAATGCTTGTTTCACCGACATCACCGGTAACTATGCTGCGATTGACAAAGTCTGCACTAATAATAAAGGGTGGGGGAATTTCAAAACTAAGCCGGGTAGCGTGTCTGTTTGGGTTAAAGACTAAATAATCTTAATGCTGCTTTCAATCCCATTAACCAGAACTGAGGTTAACTAACAGCTAGCCCCACAGAAAAAGAAAGCACCGTAAAAATCCAAGGTGTTAACACCTTGGATTTTTGGGTATCGTCATGAAGAGGGTGATAACTTTGTTGCTGAACTTTAACTATTATTATTCACTGAACGATACAAGCTCATTTTATTGCTTAGTCTTTTAGCTGGTATTGCTGTAACTTTTGCTGCGACATTTACATCTCTTCAATTGTGGCATCAAGTTAGCTTTATCCAGAGTAAACCAATAGAAATCGGGTCCGAGTGTTGTGCCTAACATCTCTCTGAAATAGGTGAGTTGAGGCCCGTGTGCTTTATCTTCTTTAGATAGCTGGTTGGATGCTTTTCCATCATCAGACAACACCAAGAGTGTACTGCTACTTTTGCTCCCTCTTCGACTTTTCGTGTTATGCCTGCTTTACGTACAAGACGGCCAGTAAAAATATTGATATCATCGTTAACCGACCCGTTGATATTCTGCAACGCTAGTATCTTAATCTTAGGGTGGTTATTGATCAGGTTTTCCATTGGCATATAAGTATTCGTGCCTAGCTCACCAGTGATTATTACAGTGTTTTCCTGATAGCTAAATTCACTGGAGCCCGCTTCAATGAGTGATTCATTATAGGTTAGTATCATGTCGTACTGATAATTTCCGGTTGGGTCCATGAAGACGACGTTATAGGTATAATCATCTTCTTGCTCTTCAATCGTAGGCTTTTCTTTGGCGGTATATTCTTGATAAGAAGAGGTCTCTTCAAAGCCTTGGTTTGGGTCTCCCATTAAAATTCTCAGCCTAGCCAGAGATTCATTTTGTTTAAAATAAAAAGGAAGAATTAACTATCCCGCATTGAACTCACTCAGAATGTAGTTGTCATTTATTTCAGTAAAATCACTTGTTAATGGGTACGTTTTACCATCCAATGTTAGTTGGTTTCTTAAATGTTTTGTTTGAAATTATCAATATAGTCATCCACTTTATCTAGCAGGATGCTATAGGTAGGGGTCAAAGTTGGAGGTGTCACTGTGGTTGTTTTACTATTGTAACCAGTTAATAAAATGGCGGTAGTGGTAAGATCTCATGTGGCTGCCTTTGATAACTTCTTATTATGCATAATTGAAATCCAGTGGTAATAATTAAATTATATTTTATAAGCGACCGTGACTGGAAAATAGGTGTACTTTGTATCGGTTTGTAAGATTACTTTTCTGATAGGTTACTGGTTTTTTATAGATTAATGGTGACGTTGATAAAAGAGTCTGCCTGCGATTTGTGTATGAAGGAGATTAGTATTTTAGTCACCTAGTAAGGCCGTTAGTATATATTCAATAAATATAAATGACGGGATAACATCCATCATTTATATCAAGGTTATTTTTGTTAAAGGAAGAGGCGCTTCAGTCTTTTACAAATCCTCTAAAAATGCAAGTAATTCAACACGTTGTTTTTTTGAGAGTTGTAATACTTTCTGTTTACTCTGCTCAGCTTCACCGCCATGCCATAAAACGGCTTCTAATAAATTACGTGCTCGTCCATCGTGTAAAAATGTTGCGTTAGGATCAACTGTTTGTGCCAGTCCAATGCCCCACAGTGGTGGAGTGCGCCATTCATTGGCTTGTGCGAGAAACTCAACGGGAATATCACCTTTCACGGTTTTACTGTTTTTATCAAAATCAGTTAATGCTTCGCCCATATCGTGCAATAACATATCCGTGTAAGGGTAAATTTTTTGATTTGATAATTCAGGAAACTCAGCACTTTTCACTGTGGTGTAACTGGCCGTATGACATTGTTGGCAACCCAGTTCATTAAACAGTTTTTGTCCATTGCGAACCAGTGTGCTGTAGGCATTACGACGTGCTGGAACCGCTAAGTGATTAGTATAAAAAGTGATTTTATTTAAGACTTTGGTTGATACTTCGAATTTGTAATCAGCATCTGCCATATCGCCATTACCATTTGGTGATTGTTTACAATCTGATTGGTGCTCTAAACAGTTTTCCTGTTGAAAAAAGTCAGTGGTTAGCCCCATGTCACCCAAAAATGCACCCGCTGTTTGCTGGCGTAATGTCGGTTGTCCTGCTTTCCAGCCGAATCGACCAAGGGTGACTTGCTGCGCTTTAACAGACCAGACTTTATTGGCTTTACCTGAAATAGCATCGTTATTGCTGTCATTGATATCTTCTTGCGCCAATATCTGTTTTTCGTCGATTAACGCTAATAATCCGAGTCCGATCATCGGTGGCGCAACACGAGCAGAGAGTACTGTATCGTCATCAATTTCACAGTTAATGCCTTTTACATGCCAGATTGGGTCACGCAAAGTGACTTTTTCACCATCTGTAAAGCTAATCTCTTGGTAGCGATAACTGACCGCTTGTGAAGCTTCTTGTTTAATACCAAAGTTGGCTTCATGTTGTAGTTGCCCACCAATACAGGTATCACCCACATTCGCCTGCAAACCTAATGACATAGCATTTTTTTGTGATTCACTAATATCACTTTTAGCTGCACGTAATAACATGGTCGAAAAATCTGTGCCTTGTTGATTATCTAATGCTTCTGACGCGTGACCTCGTCCATCTCGTACATGACAATCTTGGCAAGCATTGTTATTAAATAACGGGCCTAAACCATCCTGTGAGCTGACAGAGCCGACACTTTGCGCCCAAGGTTCTTCAAAAAATTTATTGCCACCGTTAAATTTTAAGATACCTTTTACATCTTTTAAGTTGGCAGAATGTGCTGAATAAGCAGAAGCGTGTGTACGTTTGACTGTGGTATCACCGGCAGAAAGGTGTTGTGCTTTGTCGCTTGCAAAACTGGCTGCAGAGCTAAGCAGTAGGGTAAAAGTTAGTAGTTGGTTTTTCATAAAAATCACTTAAAGGCAGAAAGCAAAAAAGACAGCGTATGCTGTCTTGACTCGTTGGGACTAAGTGTTGAAACCTAGTCGCCAGTACCGCTTAGAGTCAGTGCTTCAATCGACAGTAGTGCTTCTACTTTGTCAAAGCTACTGCTTAAACTAACCAATTGATAAACTGCATCTAGTGCCGCTTTCTTTTCTGGTGCGCTATCTGCTTGGCCAATGATTTGGTCAAAACGAATTGGATTATTTGTTTGTTCACCAGCGTTTAATACTTTGCTCATGTTCTTTTCGATTGCCTGAAATGCGCTATCAAATTCGTTGAACAGTTTTTTATCTTTCTGGTTGATAAGGTCTGCTAGGCTTGCACCTTGTACGATTTTACCATCAATGCTTTGGTAACCACCGTAAAAGGCATTACGAATACCTTGGAAGTTATGGTAGATAGCAATGTGGCTTAAATCGCTGAAACAATCATGCTCTTGCTCAGGATCAACACCTTCTAAACCTTCGTTCATACGAGCTGCTGCTAACTCATCAGTGGCCATGCTTTTTAGTGCAAATAACATGTAACGAATGGCGTCATCACTGTTTAAAAAGTTATGTGCCAATGTACCTGCCGTTGTTGCTGCAGGTTCATTCCATTCAAGTTTCATTGCTTGTAGATCATCAACTAATAATTCTGTTGAAACGTTTAAGTAGTCACGACGACGATCACAGTTACTTGCGCTACATAGACCGCTTTTATCTGTTTGGAAGTCGTTAAAGCTACGCTCACCGGCGCCAGCTTTAGTACCGTTTAAGTCTTGACCCCAAAGTAAAAACTCAATGGCATGATAACCGGTTGTTACGTTTGCTTCACCGCCAACACCGTTTTGTTTAACAAGGTATTCAGCTGTAATTTGTTCGCCATTTTTTTGGTTGATGATACCTGCATTTTTATTACCTTGAACGTAATCAATTGCTTGCTCATCAAGTGGCCATGCGTTTACTTGACCTTCCCAATCATCAACGCTGCCTAATCCACCTTTTTTAGCGAGGTCTGCATTAATGGTAATATCTGTATCCCAACGCATAATTTCTGATTGTTGGTAAGGTGCGCGTGCTAATTTATACGCTTCTTTTGCACTGTTTAATGTTGCTTCAGAAGGGCTTGCTAGGAAAGCCTCAATGCTTTTTTGTAATGTTTTTGCTGTCAGGTAAGAGTCGTCATAAGCAGCATAAGCCATAGTGACGTAATTCGCTTTTACTTGCTCAATGGTTACATCAGAGGTTGCTACGCCACGGTGTTGTTGATTATCCGCAAACGATGCAATGGCAACGGCACTAGTGAATGACAAAGCAGAAGCGAGTGCGATTGATAGTGCTTTTTTGCTAAATGATGAAGTCTTAAAACCAGTTGAGCTGAACATTAGTAGGGCTTTCCTTATAGGTGCATGGGTGTTTATAGCGCTATTTACATTGGTATTGATAATTGTTATCTTTGGCGAATGGTAATTACTATCATTTATTAAATCAAGTGTTTTAACAACTATTTTACAAAAAAGGAAAGTAAGATCGCATTTTTAATGGACAGTTTATGGTCACCGTTGGTATTTTTATTTGAGCCTCAAAAGCGAATTTATTGGTTATATCTACTGTGCAGTGGTTTACTTATTTTGTTATTTCGCCATAAAATAACCTGCAAAAAAATCCCCCTGTGGAGCGCTTCTTATGCCGTTGATTTAGGTTGGTTAGTGATTAATCAGCTACTGTTAAAATTGTGGATCGTGCCGTTTTTTGCACTGCAAGTGAGTGCTGCATTATGGGTTAATAGCACGCTGATTGATCTGTTTGCAACGGGGAATTTATTTAAGTTAAGTGTGCCTGTTTTTACCCTTTTTTTTGCTTTTACTCTCTTTGTTATTGATGATTTTTGTAAATTTATTGTGCATTTTAGTTTCCACCGCTTACCTTTCCTTTGGCCATTTCATGCCGTTCATCATAGTGCAACCACGCTAACACCTTTAACGCTATATCGACTTCACCCCGTTGAATTTGTTATTAATAGCCTGCGTAGTTTTTTAGTGGGTGCGGTGGTCAGCGGCCTCTTTGTTTACCTGTTTGCTAATACGGTTTCGGTCTTTACTATCATTGGCGTTAACCTGTTTGTGTTTATGTTTAATCTTGCCGGTAGTAACTTGCGCCATAGTCCTTTTTACTTGGGATTTGGCCGTTGGGAAAAGTACTTTATTAGCCCCGCGCAACATCAAATACACCACAGTATTGAATTCAAGCATTTTGATAAAAACTTTGGCAGTGCATTAGCGATTTGGGATCGATGGTTTAACTGTTTATTACTCAGTAATAATCAAAGTGTTTCTGGCTTTGGTCTCGATAAAGGTAAAACAAACAGGCAAACACTAAAACAGCAGTGGCGGGGGGTAAGAGGTAAGTAGTCTATTAGGTGTTATATGGAAATAATTAATTGCCATTATTGCTATTTATGCTTTTATTAAGTGTTGATATACTTTTTAACAGTTACCAAACACTTATTAAACACTAATTTAGCAGCCTAAGGAATTATCATGAAAGTATTAGCATTTGCAGCAAGTAACAGTGAAAAATCAATTAATAAACAGCTAGCAACTTATGCTGCTAATTTAATAGAGGGCGCTGATGTTGAAGTGCTTGATATTAATGATTATGAAATGCCTATCTTTAGCGATAAACGTGAAGCGCAATTAGGCCAACCTCAGCAAGCCAAAGACTTTTTTAGTAAAATTGGCGAAGCAGATGCGATTATTATTTCTTTTGCTGAGCATAACGGTTCTTACACAGCAGCCTTTAAAAACTTGTTCGATTGGACATCACGTATTGATATGAAAGTGTATCAAAACAAACCTGTATTAATGCTAGCAACATCACCTGGCCCCGGTGGTGCATCAAGTGTACTTGCTGCTGCTTCTGGCTCTGCACCTTACTTTGCTGCAGATGTGAAAAGTACGTTATCTATCCCAAGCTTCTTTGATAATTTTGACGTTGAAGCAGGGAAACTTACAAACAGTGAGTTAAATGATCAACTACAAAAAGCCGTTGCGAAGCTTTCATTGTAAGCCTCTCAAAATAGAAAGAGGCTGCTACTAAGTTACGACTGCCTTTATTAAATTCGCGTACGGTTACACGTTGCAACTCGTTCCCACGCTCCGCGTGGTAATGCGTAACCATGGGAAGAAGCAGATACAAAATAGTTCAACAAGATGCACCTCATTTTGTCACATTAACGGTATTGCATTGGAGACCCGTTTTTACTCGTGCGCAGACGGTGGATATTATTTTGAATTCGTTGCGGTATTCTTGAAAATCATCTTCATCTCATCGTTCAAAGTAATGCCAATTCCACTAAGTATGTGAACTAAATTTTGCGTAGTAAAAACGGCTTAATTCAAGGCGTCATTTGATGTAAATGGTTGTTGCCTATTATTTCAATAAAAAACGACCACGAAGAAACCAATATCAAAAATTTAATTTGCTCGTTAACCTTCTTTTTCTTCGTGCCTTCGTGGTTAACTTCTTTTGAATTTATTTAAATGGTGGTGGTTATTTGCGGTAGTTATGCATTACCACGCAGAGCGTGGGAACGAGATATAGATAGAGGCGGCTACTAAGTTGTAGACGCTTTTATTCAAACTCTCGCTTCATCTGCCAGTCTGCAAGTTCAACTAAGACTAATAATGCGCCGTGTCCACCAAACTCAAGTGGGGCTTGATGAAAGGCTAAAATATCTGGGTGCTGTGCGAGCCACAGGGGCACCTGTTTTTTAAGTACATAAGTACCAACGCCGTGTAATACGCTACAGCAATATAATCCCTCTTTTTTACAACACGAAATTAAAGCGCCGAGTTCACGTTTTGCTTCTACCTGTGTTAAACCATGTAGATCAAGAATGATTTCCGGTGCAAAATCACCACGACGTAGTTGTTTAAGCAGGTACTTCTGAGCATCATCACGTTTGTAGCGCACTGGGCCATCTTCATTTAGGTGCGGTTCAAAGCCATCGGAGAAATGATCTGTTTCGAAATTAGCAGCCGCTTTTTCTTGAATAACCTGCTTTTTCTTGATGTTTTTAGGTGGCAGTTTTATGGTATCCTGCGTTAACTTTTTAATACCTGAAAATTCTGCGCTAAATAGCGAAAAATCATCATTACTGTTTTTATCTGTCATGGTTTTTCCAACTCTCTATTTTGTAAACGCAGTTTAACGTAGTTGGAGAAAAAATTGGAATCGAATTTTCGTGAAGAAGCAGTATCAGAGCTGCTTACTATTCAAGACATGTTGCGTTTTGCGACCACTCAGTTTAACCAAGCCGGACTTTTTTACGGCCACGGCGCAGACAATGCACTAGACGATGCACTGCAACTTATTTTACCTTCGTTAAGCTTACCGTTACACGGTGGCACGGAGATGTTAACAGCACGTTTATTACGTAGTGAACGTGAAATGCTGGTGGATTTAATTGCTAAACGTATTGAACTACGTATTCCTGTGGCTTATTTAACTAACACGGCTTGGTTTGCAGGCCTTGAGTTTTATGTTGATGAGCGCACGCTTGTGCCACGCTCACCTTTTGCTGAGCTAATTAACGATGGTTTTAAACCTTGGTTAACAACGCAACCTGAGCGTATTTTAGATCTTTGTACCGGCAGTGGTTGTATTGCCATCGCTTGTGCTTATGCGTTCCCGGATGCTTATGTAGATGCAGTTGATATCTCAGATGATGCATTAGAAGTGGCAGACATCAATATTCAAGGACATGGCCTAGAGCAACAAGTGATTCCGATGGAATCAGACCTGTTTTCTGGTATCGAAAATGAGAAGTATGATCTGATCGTGTCAAATCCTCCTTATGTTGATGAAGAAGATATGGCAAACTTACCAGAAGAGTTCAGACATGAGCCGGAGTTAGGCTTAGCTTGTGGCTTTGATGGGTTAGATTTAGTCCGTAAGATGCTCAATCAAGCGGCCGGTATGTTAAACGAAAATGGCTTGTTATTTGTTGAAGTAGGAAACTCACAGGTACATTTACAAGAAAGCTACCCTGAAATCCCATTTGAGTGGATCGAATTTAAATCAGGTGGTCACGGCGTATTTGTGCTGACTAAAGCACAACTGGATAATATTAGCATTTAAGGTGTTAATGACGGCTTAACATCACGGCATGTAAATCATGTCGTCGGTTGAAGTTTATGCCGTCATCTAACAAACAGTTAATTAGATAGTAGGGATAAGACAATGGCAGGAAGTAGTATTGGTCAACTTTTTAAAGTGACTACATTTGGAGAGAGCCACGGCGTTGCATTAGGTTGTATTGTTGATGGTATTCCACCAGGGTTAGAAATTTGTGAAGCAGATTTACAACATGATTTAGACCGTCGTCGTCCGGGGCAATCTCGTTATACAACGATGCGCCAAGAGGGTGATCAGGTAAAAATTCTTTCTGGTGTCTTTGAAGGTAAAACAACCGGTTGTAGTATTGGCCTGTTGATTGAAAATACCGATCAGCGTTCAAAAGATTACTCTGAAATTAAAGACTTATTCCGTCCTGGTCATGCTGATTACACTTACCATCAGAAATTTGGACACCGTGATTACCGTGGTGGTGGCCGTTCTTCTGCGCGTGAAACTGCAATGCGTGTGGCGGCGGGTGCGATTGCGAAAAAATACCTGAAAGAGTTATTAGGTGTTGAAATTCGTGGTTATTTAAGCCAATTAGGTGATATTACACCTGATGTGATTGATTGGAACGAAGTGGAAAATAATCCATTCTTCTTCCCGGATACCAGTAAAATCCCTGCACTTGAAGATTACATGAAAGCGTTAATCAAAGAGGGTAACTCTGTGGGTGCTAAAGTAACGGTTGTTGCTCAAGGTATTCCAGTGGGTCTTGGCGAGCCGGTTTTTGATCGCTTAGATGCAGAACTTGCACACTCATTAATGAGCATTAATGCCGTTAAAGGTGTTGAATTTGGTGATGGTTTTGCGGTTGCGAATCAAAAAGGCACAGAGCACCGTGATGAGATGACACCTGAAGGCTTTTTATCAAATCATGCGGGTGGTGTGTTAGGTGGTATTTCAACGGGGCAAGATATTATTGCTTCGATTGCACTAAAACCAACCTCGAGCTTAACGATTCCCGGTCGTACTATTACTGTTGATGGCGAAGCGACAGAGATGATCACTAAAGGTCGTCATGATCCATGTGTGGGTATCCGCGCTGTGCCAATCGCTGAAGCGCAAATGGCGATCACGTTACTTGACCACCTGTTACGTCATCGTGCACAAAACATGCACGTTGTAACGAATACACCAAAGATTACATAAATCTAATCAAGTGTGGATAAATAAAAGGTAGCGAACAAGGCTACCTTTTTTATATCTAAAATTTGGGCTTGAAGGCTTGAAATCCTTGTGCATTCTCGCCTTACTGCTGAACTATCTTGCACTGATAGCTGATAGCTGATAGCTATCGACTGACAGCTTCTTTTAGAAAGGTAATTGCCATTTTTTACTAAAATCGATGAAGGTTTTAAGTAATGGACTTTGGTAACGGTCTTTATGCCAAATTAACCAGTAGTCTCGGTGCATATCCATATTCAACGTTAATTGTATTAAACGTTTATCTGCTAGCGCATGACGGGCGGCTACTTTTGAAATACAGGCAATGCCTAATCCTGCACTGGTACTGTTAATAATCGCTTCGGTACTTTTAAGCTCTAACGATATTTGATAATCACTGAGTTTTCGGCCTATTTGATTTAGAAAAAAGGTACGGCTTCCGGATCCTGTCTCACGTAAAATCCACTGTTGATCTTCTAAATCTTCAATATTTAAATACTTTTTAAGGCTGAGGGGGTGATCCTTGCCGCAAACAACAACCATCTCATCTTTCAACCACTTAGTAGACTCAAGTTGGCTATCAAAAAGGTTGGCTTCAACTAAACCAATATCTAATTCATAGTCTTTTATTTGCTCGCTGATAGTCTGGCTGTTATCAATTAATAAAGATTGATTTTGATGTTGAAACTGTTTTCTAAAGTCTGCTAGCATCAAGGGTAATAAGTGATTACCTACGGTATTACTCGCACCAATACGTAATTTCCCATTGAGCTGGTTAGCGTCGCTAAAAAGCGTGCTAATGAGTTTACTGCGCTCAATTTGTTCATCGGCAAGTGGTAACAGTTGTTTACCAAGGTCGTTAATGAAAAGGCGATTATTTTTACGTTCAAAGAGTGGCTGTCCGAGCTGTTTTTCCAGTTCACTTAAACTCATACTGACAGCAGGTTTAGTTAAAAATAGTTTTTCAGCTGCCGCTGTGATGGTTTTTTCTTGGGTAATACAAATGAATACCCGTAATTGTTTGAGTGTAATGTTCATTGTTTGCTCATGTTCATTATTTGTTAACGTTAAGTTAAATAATTTAAACTGTTTTTAACATGTTGTGGCGAATATAATAGGCTGTATTCACTAAGGGGGCAATTATGATAGATAAAATAGCGACATGGTGTGCAAAAGTACCTACCGCATTAGCCGGTCTTGCATTAGGTATTGCGAGTTTAGGCTGGTGTTGGGAAAGTGGTGGCGACTTTCAAGGGCAAGCGCAAATGAGCGGGGCATTTGTTGCTTCTCTTTTAGTGAGTGCATTGTTATTGAAGTTCCTGTTTAACCCTGACTTGCTGAAAAAAGATCTGGCTCATCATATGAGTGGCAGTGTGGTACCGACGTTCAGTATGGCCACTATGGTCATCGCTAACAGTGTTAATTATTATAACCATCAAGCAGCCCTTATTTTATGGTTAATGGCTATCTGTTTGCACTTAACCTTTTTGATTATGTTTAGCTATTTCCGCATTAAAGATTTTAAATTCGAGCATGTGTTACCGAGCTGGTTTATTCCGCCTGTTGGTATCGTGGTTGCGGTGGTTTCTTTTCCGGGTGGGTCGCTGATACATATTGCTAATGGCTTATTAATTTTTGGCTTAGTGACCTATGCCATTTTATTACCCACAGTGTTATATCGTTATTTTTTACATGACAAAATAGCGGATCATGAAAAGCCAACGATTGCGGTATTTGCCGCCCCTGCGAGTTTGAGTTTAGCGGGGTACTTAACCATTGTTGATACACCACATTTTTTGATGGTATTAGTCTTAGGCACAATTGCTTTCTCAATGACATTATTCATCTATTGCGCGTTAACTAAGCTGTTACGCTTACCTTTTAGCCCTGCCTATTCAGCGTTTACTTTCCCATTGGTGATTAGCGCAACGGCGATGTTTAAAACCAGCCACTATTTATTGACTCATGGTTACAGTGTGCAATTAGCTGAACTGGCTGAATATATCGCTTATGTAGAGTTGACGTTAGCTACCTTAATGGTGGTCTATGTGTCATTACGTTATGTGATGCACTTTAGCCAAGGTAGTGAGTAAGGAAGTTAAGTTTTTGAAATGAATAGCGGGGAGGGTCGTTGTTTATTGATGGGTAACGAATGAATAAACCTCATTGTTTATCCATTCGCTCTCTTTTTATAAGGGCACCTTTATAAGGCGCTCTTATCAAAGGTATGTTTAGAAGAACTTTTTAAGTTTATCTTCTAGACGTTTTCCCTCTTTCTTTATTTTTTTCTGTGTTTCTACATCTATTTTATCTTCGTATTTTTTAAGTTCTTGTTTTGCTTTCTCTTGTAGACGTTTTTTCTCAACATCAAGTTTGGCTTTTAACTGCTCTTTCAGGGCGCTGTCGGTATCCAGAGAAATTTTAGGATCAGTAAAGCTGCCTTTAATTAACATCGGAATAGTTAAGCCATTCAAATCAGCATAATCGGTATCTGATTTACTACTCGAAAGTGGGCTAATACTGAGTTTGTAATCAAGCGTTTCTTTAATGATATGAACCAGTCCTGAGCCATCAAGACGCATTACAGGTGACAACATCAAGAATTTTTGATTATTAACCAGACCTTTATTAATACTAAAGTCGCCGGTTAACGAGGCAAAATCGGTCTTTTTAATATTATCCTCAGTCGGTGCTTTTTTACCGGTTAATTTTGCTTTTAATGCACGTATTTCTTGCGGAATATTAACACCGTAAATCTCACCATCAAGTAAACTAAAACTACCTTTACCAACAATACCTTGTTTTATCTTAGTCGCGGTTAACCCTTGGCCTTTACCTTTAAAGTTAAAGTTAGTTTCACCACTAATCAGGTCTATTTCTGCAGCATCTATTAATAGAGGGCGTATTTGAACACCTTTTAATGTGCTTGTTGCTTGGTATTTATTACGTCCTTTACTGTCGCTTACTTGCGCGTTTAGCGTTAATAAACCTTGGTATAATTCAGCCGTTAATAATTTTACGTTTGCTGTGCCTTTGTTAATAATCAAATGATTGTTTATTTCACCAATATTGATGTTATCCACTTTGACACCGGCAATTTTTAAATGACCGTCAATATCTAAATCATGTAAAAAAGCTAAATCAGGCTCAACTTCCGCTGCCTGTTCTACAGCACTGCTGGTTGTAGAAGGCTTACTTGTTTCGTTCGCCTTAGCATCAGCAGGCGCGCTGTCTTTTTTATCGGCCGCTTTAGCCATGTAGTGATTAAGGTCCCACTTATTCGCCACTAAGTTGTAACGTATTTTAGTGATGTTCGCGGTTTGAACGCTCAGTTCACCGGCCAATTCAAGCTGATCAACCTTCAGTTTCAACGCCTTAATGGTGGCAAGCTGCTCATCAAGTTGGTAGCTAATCGTTGCATTAACTTGTGTACTGACTTTTTTGTTGGGTAAGTTATCTGCTGTGATAACGGTATTGATATCAAAATCACTCAAGGTGATTTTTTTGCTATTCACTGCAAAATCGACATCGGTTTTCAGCACACTTTTTAGTTGTCCGTTAGGTAATACTTTACCTGTCACTAAAGTGTCGACTTGTAGTTTGCTAAGTTTGATATTGGACATATCTTTATTAACAAGAAGCTGTGAATTAAGTTGTATTTCTGCCTGTAAATCATCAATCACTAACTTAGTATTAATAACAAGTTCAGTCTCTTTGTCGAACGCAAACTCACCCAGTTTTATCTCATTAATAGTAATTTTTTGATGACTGCCTGCTTGAAGATCTTGTAACTCAATTATCGCGTTATTGATATCAATGCCAGCAAGTTGGGTTTTATCAAAGGCAAAGAAAGGTTCATCTTTCTCTGAAGCTACCGTCTCCTCTGCTGGTGTTGCATCTTTTACCGCTGCAGGTTGATCTGTTTCAGCGCTTTTCTTGCCCATATTATCCAGGTTAGAAAGGCCATTTTTATCCGTTAATAGTGTTAATTCAAAACCATCAAGGGTTAACTTACCAATTGAAATTTCACCTTTTAATAAGGGTAAAATATTAATGCCGAGAGAAGCTTTATTAATTTTTACTAAATGAGGTTGACTGAAACCGCTTAAATTATCTAGCTCAATCTGGCCACTAGAAAACCCAAGTTGTGGGTAAAATGTCCAGCCAATATCACCAACAATATGTAAATCTCGATTTAGGTTTGTTTTAACCTGTGCTTCAATTTCGCTTTTGTAATCATTTGGGTCAACAAAGATTAATAACAAAGTAATTGTTAGCGCCAGTAATGCAAAGATTGCGATGGATAATTTAATTAAAAGTTTCATTTTTATTCCTTTAGCTGCCTGCTAATTTGACGGTATAACCTTTTGCTTCTAACAAGGTTTTGATTATTTCTCGTTGTTCACCTTGAATCTCAATAACAAAATCTTTGACTGCACCACCTGTACCGGTACGTTTTTTGATGTCTTTCGCTAAAACTTTCAGCTCTTTTTCGTCTAACTGCAAACCTTTAATTAGCGTCACACCTTTGCCTTTACGGCCTTTTGTTTCACGGTGTAAGCGAATAACCCCATCACCATCAGGTGCTGATTTTTTTTCTTTCGGTTGTTCTATCTTTCCACCATCTGTTGAATAAACCAGATTAAGTCCACTTAAGTCCATGTTTTTTCCTTACTTTACAAAATACGATATTAGCTCAGTTTAGCAGAGAGTCATTTAAGATTGATCAAAAACATTGTTTACCCGTATTTTTTACTTTACCATTTAATGCAAATGAGAGTGATTGGTATTAGCAATTAATGATAAGGTAAATAACTGATGGTTTTATCAGATCTTAGTGCAGGGCAGTCTGCCCAAATAGTAAATATGCAGTCCATGGAGCCGGCGATGCGTAAAAAATTATTAAATTTAGGATTCTTACCTAAGGCAAAAGTTGAGTTATTACGTTTGGCCCCGATGGGCGACCCTGTGGTAATTCGCTGTGCAAGTAGCAGTATTGCGTTACGAAAATCGATCATTAGTAAAATTAAAGTGGAGCTGTTGAAATGAATTTATCGATAGCCACCATTGGTAACCCCAATTCAGGAAAAACCACGCTCTTTAATATGCTCACTGGCGCAAATCAAAATGTCGGGAACTGGAGTGGTGTGACGGTTGAGAAAAAGACCGGTTATTTCTCTCTCAGTGATAAAACAGACGTGCGTATCATCGACTTGCCAGGTATTTATAGCTTAGATTATGACAGTGAAGGTTCATCACTAGATGAACGTGTCGCCTTTGATTACATTATGCAAAATAGCCCTGATGTGATTATTAATGTGATTGATGCGAGCTGTTTAGAGCGTAGTTTGTATTTGACGGTGCAACTTAAAGAGCTGGGTTTACCGGTTGTTGCGGTGATCAATAAAATGGATGTCGCGCTGAAGAAAAAACTGCTCATTAATGAAAAAAGCTTAGCTAAAAAGCTCGGTTGCCCTGTGGTGACTATTTCTGCACATGATAAAAAATCAGTTGCTAAATTAAGCCAACAATTACAAACCTTGTCAGAGAAAAACTTAACAACCCCGATTGAGCTGGATTATGGTTCAACGCTCACGCCTATTATCGAAACCAGCACGCAACTATTAGAGAAGGTGACACATCATCTACAAAATAGGGCGCTTGCCATCAAACTGCTAGAGGGTGATGAAACGGTACTGTCGTTATTGCCCAAAGTTGAACAAGCAATCTTTATTGAGCAAAAGTCGCTACTTTCAGCGCAACAAAATGAAGAGATTGACTTACAAATTGCAGATACACGTTATTCCTTTATTTACCAAGTGACACAAGATTCAGTGCGTACGCAGGGTAAGTTAGGCCGTAGTATTACCGAGAAAATCGATGCGCTTGTGATGAATCGTTACGCGGGTGTGCCGTTCTTCTTATTGGTGATGTACTTGATGTTTATGTTTTCGATTAACATCGGCAGTGCATTTATCGACTTTTTTGATATCAGCGCTGGTGCTATTTTTGTTGATGGCAGTGCGCAATTATTATCCGCAATATCCGCCCCCGATTGGTTAATTAATGTTTTAGCCTATGGCGTGGGTAACGGTATTCAAACGGTGATGACCTTTATTCCCGTGATTGCGTGTTTGTATCTATTTTTAGCGGTACTGGAAGCGTCGGGTTATTTAGCGCGTGCCGCTTTTGTGATTGATAAAGCGATGCAGTTTATTGGTTTACCGGGTAAATCGTTTGTACCGATGATTGTAGGGTTTGGTTGTACAGTGCCCGCGGTAATGGCGGCCAGAACACTAGAAAAAGAGAGAGAGCGACTATTAACGGTTGTGATGTCTCCTTTTATGTCCTGTGGTGCAAGATTACCTGTGTATGCTTTATTTGCCAGCGCATTTTTTCCTGACAGAGGCCAAAATATCGTCTTTATTCTCTACTTAATTGGTATTGCGGTCGCGGTACTAACGGGATATATCTTAAGTCGTACTTTATTACCGGGAAAAAGTGAAAATATGTTCCTGGAGATTCCTGATTACGAGCTTCCTACATTACGTAATACATTAACTAAAACATGGCAGAAATTAAAAGGGTTCTTATTTGGCGCAGGGCAAACGATTGTTATCGTAGTGACGCTGTTAAATGTGATTAACTCGATTGGTTTAGATGGCAGTTTTGGTCACCAAGACAGTGCGGATTCTCTGCTCAGTAAAAGCGCACAAATTATTACACCCGTGCTTTCTCCACTCGGTGTGACACAGGATAACTGGCCAGCAACCGTAGGTATTGTGACTGGATTATTTGCCAAAGAGGCGGTGGTTGGCACGTTAAATAACCTTTATTCAACACAGCAAAGTGATGATGAAGCAGAACTGACGTTACTTGAAAAACTCAACGAGGCTGTCGCGACAATCCCTGAAAACTTAATGGGTATTAGTGTCAGCGATCCGCTAGGTATTGATGTCGGTGATTTAGGCGATTTACAAGCTGCAGCTGAAGACCAAGGTGTGGACTTAACTATCTTTAAAAATATTCAAGATGCCTTTGTGACACCAGAAGCCGCTTTTGCTTATCTATTGTTCATCTTGTTATATGCACCTTGTGCGGCAGCAATGGGCGCTATTGTGCGTGAAGTGGGCGGGCAGTGGGCTAAGTTTATTGCAATATGGACAAGCGCAGTGGCGTACATTGTGTCGGTTTCTTATTATCAAATAGCAACTTTTTCAATGCAGCCCAATAGCCATGTCTTGTATATCATTGTCTCGATTGTGATTATGGGCGGTGTGGTGTTTATGCTCAAGCGTCGCGGTAACGTACTGGCTGTGAGTTTAGTGTCATGATTTTAAAATCAATTTGTGATTATGTTTTACAGGCTGGGCGGGTAGAGGAATCTCTCTTGCTAAAGCACTTTCATCTTCGCCAAGAGGGTTTAAATGCATTAATGTCGCCTTTGTTAAAACGAGGAAAAATACAAAAAACATTACATCAACGGGGTGAAAAACTCACTCCACTTGTTTATTACAGTTATCCATCAGACACTCAAATCCCCTCGATATCAATCGTTTAAAAAATGATTTATTAGGGGGGCATTATTTATGCTTATTTCAGTACACTGAATTAAGCATAAATCGCGTGCTCCTCTACCATTCCCTTGTATAATTTATAATAATAAAAATATATCAGCTACTTACGCTACGACTCACTAAAAATAGAATGAATATTAAATGAGCACTACTTTTTATGGGTAGCTATATATATTAAATATTGTAGAATCCCTCTTTTTTAGCATTTTGTATTATCGAGGCTCCAATGAGTATTAAAAAAGTAAATCTATTAGATCTGAACCGTGAGGCATTGCGTGAATTTTTTGTCGAAATGGGCGAAAAACCGTTCCGTGCGGAACAGGTGATGAAATGGGTTTACCATTTTGGCTGTGAAGACTTCGATTTGATGGATAACATCAATAAAAAACTGCGTGAAAAATTAAAGCAACGCGCTGAAATTGTTGCACCAGAAGTAACAGTAGAGCAACGCAGTAGCGATGGTACCATTAAATGGGTTATGCGTGTTGGTAACCAAGATATCGAAACTGTTTATATTCCAGAAAAAGATCGTGCGACATTATGTGTTTCATCACAGGTGGGTTGTGCATTAGCGTGTAACTTCTGTTCAACAGCGCAGCAAGGCTTTAACCGTAACTTAACCGTTTCTGAAATAATTGGTCAAGTATGGCGTGCAGCTAAAATTGTCGGTGTGATGGGTGAAGCGGGCAAACGTCCTATTACTAATGTTGTAATGATGGGTATGGGCGAACCATTACTTAATCTAAATAACGTTATTCCAGCAATGGAACTGATGCTAGATGATTTCGGTTATGCGTTATCAAAACGTCGTGTCACTATTTCAACATCGGGTGTAGTACCTGCATTAGATATTTTAGGTGATCGAATTGACGTTGCATTAGCTATCTCATTACATGCTGCTAATGATGATTTACGTTCACAAATGATGCCGATTAATGATAAATACAACATTGCTGATTTTCTTGCTGGCGTAAAACGCTACATGGAAAAATCAAAAGCAAACCGTGGCAAAGTAACGATTGAATATTTATTATTGGATCACTTCAATGATTCAACGGATCAAGCACATGAGTTAGGCATTCTTTTAAAAGATACGCCATGTAAAATCAACTTGATTCCATTTAACCCATTCCCGGGTAATGATTATGAAAAACCAAGTAATAGTCGTGTTGATCGTTTCAGCAAAGTATTGATGGAATATGGTTATACCGTTATTGTGCGTAAAACGCGTGGTGATGATATTGATGCAGCCTGTGGTCAATTGGTTGGTGATGTTATTGACCGTACTAAACGTGTGATTAAGAAGCGTCAGCAAGGCGAAACAATCTCAATTACAGAAGCTTAAAATAAAATCTTAATATACAGAATGATCGAAGTAGGAAAACCACACAAAATAGAATGAAAAATGGCATTACTTCGGTCACAATGCCTATACCCATATTTCTTCAAAATACTTTCTTTACGTAGTTGATGATTATGGGTATATCTTGCTTATCAAATAGTCTAAGGGAAATATGCGTCTATTTTTTGTTGTTCTTTCATCTGTTCTGTTTTTAAGTGCTTGTGTCTCTAGCGAAACATCTATCACCACCAAAAATACAGGCGCAGGTCATGCAACTCAGTTCGACCCAAAAGGGGCCGCTGAAACACGGGTTAAACTTGCATTGGTTTATTTGCGTAAAAGTAATATGCAACAAGCAAAAGAAAACCTCGATAAAGCCTTAGAATACCAACCCAATGATGCCAATATTTACCGAATTTTTGCCTACTATTATCAACGCGTAAACGAAAATGATACCGCTGAAGAGTATTATAAAAAATCACTGCGTATCGACTCAAAAAATGCAGATACCTATAACAACTACGGCACTTTTTTATGTAAATTGGCGCGTTATAAAGAAGCTGAAAAAGCTTTTGTAACCGCTGTTGAGCAGTCGACTTATACCGGTGTTGCAAATACTTATGAGAATGCCGCTGTGTGTGCAGAAAAAGCAGGCGTCACCGAAAAAGCACTTTATTATTACCAATATGCGCTTTCGCATAATCCTAACAAATCTTACATTAACCTTTCTTTAGCGAAACTGAATATTGATGAAAAAGAATATGCTGCCGCACGTTTAAACTTGTTTAATTTCCAGAAAAAAAGCAAAACCAATGCAGAAAGTTTATGGCAATGGATTCGCTTAAGTTACGCGACCGAGAAAGGGGCTAGTTTAAGCAAGTATGCCGGGCAGCTATTAGAGCAGTTCCCTGACTCTGAGCGTGCATTAGATTATTTAAACCATGAGTATTATTAACAATGAAAATAGATGATAGTGAATCACCTGAAATTATTGTCCCGTTAGGTAAAGCCTTAAAAGATGCACGTTTACAGGCTTCATTATCGGTTGATGAAGTCGCAGAGAAGCTGAATTTAGGGCTTGCTACAGTACATGAACTTGAAGATGCGCTGGACAGTGTGTTAGAAACGAAAAAATACCCAGTGATTTATTTACGCGGTTACCTTGTCAACTATGCCAAATTAGTTGGATTAAATACCTTAGAGTTGTTTGTTGAATATCAGCAACTTTGCACTGTGCAGAAAAAAACAAAATCCATTTCTTCCTCCTCTCTAACTATTCCGTTGACTAAGAAACGCTCTAAATTTTTACCCGTTTTATTTATTTTTATTATGCTATCTATTGTCATTGCAGCGGTATTGTTCCTGTTTAACAAACCCTTTCTGAACGTATTTCAGGCTATCAATTCAACATTCTCAACCAGTGTTGAACACGAAGGCTCGAGTACAAAGCTGATCCTCACAGAAAATATTTCATCAGAGAGTGAAAAGCAATTAACAGACAGTGAAAATACAGGCGCTAATGACACGCTTAACGAGACGTCGACACAAGCAAAAAAAGACGCCATTAAGGTAAACGTTAGTCCTGAACCTGTTGCGCATGTTGTTGAACCCATTGCAGAAGATGTCGCGGTGCCACTTGTTGAGCCCACAGAGGTTATCGAAGACGTTAGCACTGCAGAAAGCAGCAGTGAACCTGTTCAACAAGTTGAAGCAAGCTTTGATGCTTTTGAAGCAGTTGCCTCTGATACTGAAAACGATGAACAAGCGTTCGCAGAAGAAACCGCTGAAGCCGCGATTGAAGAAGAATTACCCGCAGGGCCAGAGGCTTTGTCGCTGGCTTTTAATGCCGATTGTTGGACAGAAGTATTTGATGCAAAGGGCGACCGAATTGCCTTTGGTTTGTACAAAGCTGGCCGTGTATTAATGCTTTCTGGCAGCGCTCCTTTTCAGCTAAAATTAGGTGATCCCAGCGTTGTCGAGATACAATATCAAGACCAAATTATCGAAGGTGAGTTTACACCTGGTCGTAGTGCGCAGTTTAGCGTACCACTCTCTTAAATTTTACACAGAGTTGCTTTTATGAGTCATACCTCTTCAATTATTCGCCGCGTATCTAAACAGATAATGGTTGGCAATGTTCCCGTTGGTGGTGGTGCCCCGATCACAGTCCAATCGATGACCAATACCTTAACCACTGACGTTGCAGCCACAGTGGCACAAATCAAACGCTTAGAAGCGGTTGGTGCAGATATGGTACGTGTTTCAGTACCCACTATGAACGCTGCAGAAGCGTTTAAAGAAATTAAAAAACAAAGTAATATTCCGTTAATTGCGGATATCCACTTTGATTACCGAATCGCGCTTAAAGTCGCTGAGTACGGCGTCGATTGCCTGCGAATTAACCCAGGTAATATCGGCAACGAACAACGTATTCGCAGTGTGGTAGATGCCGCGCGTTTTCATAATATTCCAATTCGTATTGGCGTAAACGGCGGATCGCTTGAAGCCGATATTCAAGAGAAATACGGTGAACCTACGGCGCAAGCCCTGGTTGATTCTGCATTGCGCCATGTTGATATTTTAGACCGACTTAACTTTGAACAATTTAAAGTGAGTGTTAAAGCGTCTGATGCGTTACTTGCCGTTGAGTCATACCAGCTATTGTCAAAACAGATTATCCAACCATTACATTTAGGTATTACTGAAGCGGGTGGTTTACGCAGCGGTAGTGTTAAATCAGCGGTGGGTATGGGCATGTTACTGTCGCAAGGTATTGGTGATACGTTACGTGTTTCATTAGCCGCTGACCCTGTTGAAGAGATCAAAGTCGGTTTTGATATTTTAAAATCACTGCGTATTCGTAGCCGTGGTATCAACTTTATTGCGTGTCCGACTTGTTCGCGTCAAGAGTTTGATGTGATAGCAACGGTGAATGCGTTAGAAGAACGTTTAGAAGATATTATCACCCCGATTGATGTTTCAATTATTGGCTGTGTTGTAAACGGCCCTGGTGAAGCGCTTATTTCAGATATCGGCATTACCGGTGGTAAAACCAAAAGTGGTTTTTATGAAGACGGTAAACGTCAAAAAGATCGCTTCGATAATGACAATGTTATCGACCAGCTTGAAGCAAAAATTCGTGCGCGTGTGAGCCGTACTGATCCAAACAATCTAATTCTAAAAGTGTAAACGCTAGACTCGAACGTTGAAAACCCGTGATGTTTAAGCATCACGGGTTTTTTTATACCTGCTGACTTCCAATTTAACGGCACCCTGATTGTCTATTAAGGGTAACGGCTGTTATACCAATCCGCTTAACTCTCTGATCTACCTTGCTGGTTAAAATCGACGATAACGTCGTTGTTTTTAATCCCAATAGCCAGCTATTGCTCAATCAAACGCCTTGTTTGCATCAATTTTTCCTACGCAATTTTAGGCCTCTTAATTAAGCGGAATGGTATTAAATAGTATCAACTTTATTTTTGATGATTTTTGAAGCTAACTATTTAAGCTTAAATCGACTTACAATACCGACCAATTGTTCATTACAACTTGCTAGACTTCTTGTACTATCCATTGTTTTATCACCATTATCAGTAAGCTGAGCTACCATATCTTGAATAGCAGTCATATTACGATTAATCTCTTCCGTTACTGAGCTTTGCTCTTCCGCTGCTGTGGCTATCTGAATCCCGAGATCATTGATTTCGGTGACAGAAGCGGTCATAGAATCTAAGCTATTATTGACGCTAGATGTCGTTTCAGCCGTTTGTTGGCAACTGACTTTAGTGATATCCATTGCTTGAACAACAGAGCCTGCGCCCGCGTTCAATTTAGCCAGCATTGCATTGATTTCAGAAGTACTCTGTTGTGTTCTTGCCGCCAGTGTTCGCACTTCATCTGCGACGACAGCAAATCCTCGGCCCTGTTCACCTGCACGAGCTGCTTCAATAGCTGCGTTTAATGCCAGTAGGTTAGTCTGATCGGCTATTGCACCAATCACACCCAGCACAGTACTAATTTTTTTTGTATCTTCATTCATGGTTTGAATAGTAATTGCCATCGCTTCAACTTCATTGACCAAATCAGCAACACTAAGCACAGCACCTTCCACCACTATTTTAGATTGGCGCGCCTCATCAGCTGACTTTTGAGTGAATGTAGCGGATTGTGCTGCACTTTGCGCGACACTATCAGCCGTTGAACTCATCTCGGTTACAGCCGTTACCACTTGATCTGTTTCGGATGCATGCGAAAGTAAGACGCCATTGTTATGTTCAGTTTGTGATTTTAGTTGCTCAACGCCTGCTGAAATATGCTCAGTGGACTCCGATATTTCTAACATCATCTGTTGTAAATTACTGACAAATTTATTGACAGACTCAGCTATTTGGCCCAAATCATCTTCACTATTTACCGCAAGGCGCTGGGTCAAATCAGCATTACCATGTGCCAGATCGAAGATAGTTTTTTTCAATGCCAAAATAGGACGATATATTTGATTAAGCACAAGGAGGATAATGGCAATGGCGAATGAAAGTAAGATGGTTGCTGTCAGTATTAATGAGGTTAATGCCTCTTCGACTTCAGCGTAAACAACAGACTTAGAGACAGCAACAAGTAAGTGCCAGCTAACGTCATCACTCAGGTTAATAGATTGAAAGTAGGCTATTTTCTCAATGCCATTCAAAGAGAAGTTAACGATTCCTTTGTTGTTGTTTAGTACTTCATGTTCCAAGTCGACGAGATCAGGAAAATCAGAGAGTTTGCTTTTACCTGGGATATCAACGTTACCCGTTGATGCTATCGTAATGCCTCGACGGTCATATAAACCTGTCATGGCGCCTGAAAAAAGGGATTGTTTGACTATGTCTTCAATCGTATCTAATTCTATATCCGCTAATAACACGCCTTCTAATTTTCCATTTTGATAAAAAGGTTCGGCTATGCTCACTAATAATTTTTTAGTGAGTGCATCTTGGTAAATATCCGTGACAATCGTTTTACGTGCTTTTTGGGCGAGGATGTACCAATCACGTGTCCGCGGATCGTAAAGAGAGATGTCTCGTTTGCCACTGGCTGCGCCGAAAGTGCTGCCATCAGAAAAACCAACAACAATATCAGAGGCTTTTGTTGATGCTGTAATTTGTTTAACCATGTGATGAATTTGTTCATCACCACGTGCTTGCGCAAAGTCTGGAGCCGTCGCAATTAGCGCCTCTTTAATCGTTTGAAACCACGTGTTTATTTTTGCTGAAGTCGTCTCCACTTTTAAAGTCGAGTATTGATCAATATTTTCCGACATTGCGCTAGATAGCTGGCGGTATGAAAGGGCATTTGAAATCGTTAGGGTAATAGTCAGCAGTAAAATGACAACTGTGATAATTCGGCCTTTAAAACTTGAAAAAAAATTCACGCGGGTATGTATCCTTTGGTCGGTGTTTGATCTGCAATTTGTAATAACACTAGATGCAGATATAAGTATTGATCTAGTCAGGTTTTTTAAAAAAATAATACTATAGAACTACGCTGTATTTGTATATTTGTTTGTCTAAATATGACATGAGCTGCCGGACCTGTTGCTCTAGGTTGTTTTTGTATTTATTGACCGATAAACAAGCGATTTATTTATAGAGTTATCTGTATGTTAAATTGTTTGTTTTTTTGAATCATTGATGGAAAAAAATGTAGCGGCTTTGATTAAGTCTTAGTACTAACAATTTATGAGCCAGCAGTACGTGAGCCTAGTCGTTGTTTGGTTTCATGCCTCGACTATGTTCATCTAAGGGCTGCTGAATTTTGCATATTGAATGATAACGGGTATAATCTTTAATTTTTTATTCACCAGCATTGAGAATTCATCGTGGCAAAAAAGATCCAAGCTATTCGTGGCATGAACGATACCCTTCCTGAGCAAACTCCTGTTTGGCAAAAATTAGAAACGCTTTTAAGAAGCGTGGTGAGTAGTTACGGTTACTCTGAAATTCGTATGCCAATCGTTGAAAGTACAGCGCTTTTCAAACGTTCAATCGGTGAAGTCACCGATATCGTTGAAAAAGAGATGTATACCTTTGATGATAACGGTGACAGTTTAACATTACGCCCTGAAGGTACTGCTTCTTGTGTTCGTGCTGGTAACGAACATGGTTTACTTTATAACCAAGAACGCCGTATGTGGTACATGGGACCTATGTTCCGCCACGAGCGTCCTCAAAAAGGCCGTTACCGCCAATTTAATCAATTTGCGATTGAAACCTTTGGTATTGCAACGCCTGATATCGATGCGGAAGTTATCTTACTTTCTGCTCGTTTATGGAAAGCACTGGGTATCGACTCACATGTTGAGCTGCAGTTAAACTCACTAGGTTCAAATGAAGCTCGTGCTTTATATAAAGAAGCGTTGGTGAGTTATTTAGAATTACACGAAGATAAGTTAGATGATGACAGCAAACGTCGCATGAAAACCAATCCATTACGTGTTTTAGATAGCAAAAACAAAGACGTTCAAGCTGTTTTAGTTGATGCACCGAAACTTTCTGAGCATCTTGATGACGAATCAGTGTCTCATTTTGCAAAACTGCAACAATACCTTGATGCAGCGGGTATTAAATACGTGATCAACGAACGTCTTGTACGTGGTCTTGATTATTATAACCGCACTGTATTTGAATGGGTTACATCAAGCTTAGGCGCGCAGGGTACTATTTGTGCTGGCGGTCGTTACGATGGTCTTGTTGAACAACTTGGTGGTAAAGCAACACCTGCTGTTGGTTTTGCGATGGGACTTGAACGTATTGTATTAATGCTTAACGAACTTGAGCTTAATGGCGATGTGACAAAAGATGTGGATATTTATAGTGTGCTTGTGGGTGACGATACCGATATTGCAGGCTTTAAAATGGCAGAGCTTATTCGTAGTGAATTACCACAGCTTAAAATGATGCATCACTGTGGCGCTGGCAAGTTTAAAAAACAGATGAAACGTGCTGATACAAGCGGCGCGCGCATTGCGTTAATTATTGGTGAGAGTGAGTTACAAGATAACACTGTTACTATTAAAGATTTACAAGGCAACGCTGACCAACAAACTGTTTCAATGGATGAACTGGTTGCGGTTTTGGCGACTTATTTTTAAGGTCATGCTTTAGATTAAGGTCGTTTAAGGCAAATTTTAAGCGGAAATACGCATTTAAATTATTAAACTGCGCTTTCCGCCTTGAATTGGACATAAATGCCTTACCCCTGGACATTAGCACTTATATAATAATTTTTAGAACAAATAATATATTAAGGAAAAGATTGTGGTTGATATTATTGAAGGTTACGAAACAGAAGAACAACAAGTTGACGCTATTAAACAGTGGTGGAAAGATAACGGCAATACATTAATGATTGGTGCTGTTGTTGGTTTAGCGGGACTTTGGGGCTGGCGTTTTTATAACGATTCTGTTGTTGAAGGACAAGAGAAAGCATCACAAGCTTACAGCGATATGTTAGTGCAGTTTGAATCTCAAGGTTCAGACGCTGATCTTGATAACGTACAAGCATTTATTACTGAAAATGGTGATAGTAACTACGCAGTATTAGCGTCTTTGTTATTAGCAAAAGAAGCCGTCGTACAAAAAGATTTCACGCTAGCAAAAACACAATTAGTACAGTTGCAAGGGCAAAACAAATACGCGCCACTGAATGCGCTTATTAACTTGCGTTTAGCACGTGTTGAAGTTGAACTGGGTCAGTTAACTGATGCATTATCAACGCTTGCTTTGATTACAGAAGCTGGCTTCCTCGCTAAAGCTGAGCAAATTAAAGGCACTGTTTATTTACAACAGGGCGATGTAAATAATGCGCGTATCGCATTTCAAAGTGCCATTGATGCAAGTAAAGGGCGTATTGATCCTATTTTACAACTGCAGTTTGATGACATTGCAATCGCTGTTGAAACTGAAGCAACTGAGCCCGTTTTAGGCAATTAACAATAGTTGAGATAATAATGAAAAAAGGCCTTAAACAGCTTCTAACATTAGCAACGTCTACCTTGTTATTAACCGGGTGTTCACTTTTTTCAAGTGAAGAAGATGTTGTTACGATGGCTGAGTTACCCGTTTTTGAAGCAAGCTACACACCTCAAATCGCCTGGACAGCAAGTATCGGTAGTGGTGTTGAGAAATACTATTCACAACTACAGCCTGCCGCTGATGATGACGCTGTTTATGTGGCATCTCGCGAAGGCGAAGTAAAATCGTTTAATGCAGTGACCGGTAAACAGCTGTGGTCTAAAGACTTCGGCGACCATGAAAGTAACGCGCTTAATCGTTCTGCGCGTTTCTCTGGTGGTGTTCATTTAGCCCTGGATACGCTTTTTATTGGCACTGAAAACGCACAGGTTTTAGCGATTGATAAAGACTCTGGCGACCTTCGCTGGTTGGTTAAAGTCTCAGGTGAAGTGATTGCAAGTCCGATTTATTCTACCGGCCTAGTGATTGTTCATACCAGTCGTGGTGATCTGATTGCGCTTGATAGCAATAGTGGTGAAGAGGTTTGGGTACTTAATAACAAGCAACCTAAATTAACCTTACGTGGTAGTGCAACACCGACTATTTCCCAAGGTGGCATCATTTATGGTCGCGCCGATGGATTTGTTTCTGCTGCATTATTGTCATCAGGACAGCCACTATGGCAGTTGCCAGTTGCCCGCCCTTATGGTGCAACGGAACTTGATCGTATTGTTGATGCGGACATGAAACCGATTATTCGTAACGGTGTAATTTATGCATTAGCTTATAACGGTAACCTTGTTGCGATTGACCTGATGAAAGGCACGCAGTTGTGGGAACGTAAATACTCGGGTTACAACGATATCGCTTTATCGGGTAGTACTATTTATCTGAGTGATTACCGCGGTTATTTGTTTGCTATCGACAGAACAACAGGTGATGAGATTTGGGTCAATAAACAGCTGACTTATCGTAATCTCACCGGTGTTGCTATTGCTAATCAATTTATTGTGGTGGGTGATGCTGAAGGTTACCTGCATTGGATTGACCGTGATAACGGGCAATTTGTCGCACAACAAGAATTAGATTCAGATGGTTTATATATGCAACCCTTCGAAAGCTACAGTTACCTCTATCTGCAAACACGTAGTGGTAAACTGATTGCGATTGAGAAGCCGTCAATTAATAAGAAAGAGTAAAGGTATATTTACTCTTTATAAGCCTCTCGCCTTTATTGGCGAGAGGCTTTTTTCGTTTAGGGGAGGGGGAAACAAGCTATCAGTTTTTAGCTATCAGCTGTCAGTAAGGTCAAAAGATAAATTCAAAGCCCAATTTAAAAGCGATTAACTACAAAAGGAAAGCTAGCATGTTTTGCTCTTTTTCTTCGTGTAGCGTTCGCGGCTTCGTGGTGAAATGCTTTTGAACTTATGTTGTGAATTTACTGATAGCTGACGGCTAACAGCTGTTTTTCTCGTGTTCTCTGTGTGGAAATTATTGTTATACAGCGCACATAAATAATAAGAAATAGTAAATTTACATTTACTACGTATAATAGCTTATCGCCTTTTTGACTAGGGCATTTTTAGTTTTAAAGCATGCACAATTATACGAACTGAGAAAGTCTCGCGTTTAATAAGCAAGCGTATTATTTAGTTTTATAGGATACACAATTTATGTTACCAGTGATCGCCTTAGTAGGTCGTCCAAATGTGGGTAAATCCACATTATTTAACCGTTTAACACGCACACGTGATGCGCTTGTTGCGGATTTTCCAGGTCTCACACGTGACCGTAAATATGGACAAGCAAAAATCGATGAAGATGAATTTATCGTTATCGATACAGGTGGTATTACTGGTGATGAAGAAGGCTTAGACGCTGTAATGGCTGAGCAGTCTTTGATGGCTATTGATGAAGCTGATGCCGTTTTATTTATGGTTGATGCCCGCGTAGGTATGATGGTTGCTGACCAAGCAATTGCTGATCATCTACGTAAACAAGAAAAGAAAGTTTTCATTGTTGCTAATAAAACCGATGGTATTGATGCCGATTCAGCTTGTGCTGAATTTTACGGTTTAGGATTAGGCGAAGTTTATCATATCGCAGCTGCACACGGTAAAGGTGTGCGCCAAATGATAGATACAGCATTAGATGGTTTCTTTGAAGCACCTGTTGAAGGTGAACTTGATGACGAAGAATTCTTCGCACAAGATGAATACATCGAAGATGATGAAGAAAAACTATTAAAAGAGCAGGAACGTCTTGCTGCTATGCCAATTAAATTGGCTATTATCGGTAAACCAAACGTAGGTAAATCAACACTAATTAACCGTATTTTAGGTGAAGAACGTGTTGTTGTATTTGACCAACCTGGCACAACGCGTGACAGTATCTACATTCCGATGACACGTGATGAAAGAGAATATATCTTAATCGATACGGCGGGTGTTCGTAAGCGTAAAAAAGTGAATGAAACTATCGAGAAATTCTCGGTAATTAAAACACTACAAGCGATCGAAGACGCTAATACCGTATTATTGGTTATCGATGCACGTGATGGTATTGCAGAGCAAGATTTGTGTTTATTAGGTTATACCCTAAACGCAGGTCGCTCATTAGTAATTGCAGTGAACAAATGGGATGGCATGACTGATTACGATAAAGAGCGTGTTAAAAGCGAACTTGATCGTCGTCTTGGTTTCATCGACTTTGCTAAAATTCACTTTATCTCTGCATTACACGGTACGGGTGTTGGTCATCTTTATGAGTCTATTGAAGAAGCATACGACTCATCAACTAAGCGTATTTCAACGTCTATGCTAACGCGTATTATGACCATGGCAACAGATGATCATAATCCACCTATGGTACAAAGTCGTCGTGTTAAATTACGTTATGCACATGCCGGTGGTTACAATCCACCATTGATCGTAATTCATGGTAACCAAGTTAAAAAGCTACCACATTCTTACAAGCGTTACTTGATGAACTATTTCCGTCGTTCTCTTAAAATTATGGGCACACCTATCAGAATCGAATTCCGTGAAGGTAGTAACCCGTTTGAAGGTCGTCGTCAAAAACTGACACCAAACCAACTGCACAAACGTAAGCGTATGATGAGCCACCATACTAAGAAAAAATAATAGAGATTTAAGATGGAATTGAATTGTCCTAAATGTGAGCATGAATTAGATCGCAGTGGCGAATTAAAACGTCATTGTGAAAGCTGTAATAGCGATTTTAAATTGTTTATTGCTTGCCATGAATGTGGTGATGAAATAGAGCGCTTAAAAGCATGTGGGGCAGTGAGTTTTTGGTGTAATAGTTGTAATGAGCTGAAAAGTAAATCTTCAGCGATTTATACCTTAAAAGATGATTAACTGACTCAAATTCCAATTGAATTTCTTAAGCGCAATGGGGCAACTCATTGCGCTTTTTTGTTGCGCTTGCTAGGATCACTTTTTTGATTTTGCTAGGTAACTATTTTGACTCTCTCCGTAAACACCCTTAAAAAACATCTTTCTCACGTTTTAATTAAAGATCAATTTAAGTTTTCACGCCGCTTAGCAAATAACAGCCAAATTAAAGATAAAGAAAAGGCTGAATTAAGCCTGGTTAAAATCGCCTGCGATATTCAAACTTCAATGGATAAACGTCAATTTCGTTTTGATAACCGTCCAGAAATCAATTACCCCGATCTACCTGTTAGTCAGAAAAAAGACGAAATAGCAGAAGCCATTTTAAAACACCAAGTGATTATTATTGCGGGTGAAACGGGCTCGGGTAAAACTACTCAGATTCCTAAAATATGTTTAGAATTAGGCCGTGGTGTGAGTGGTTTAATTGGCCATACACAACCAAGACGAATTGCTGCCAGTACCGTTGCTAATCGTATTGCGGAAGAGTTAGATTCTGAGCTCGGTGGTGTTGTGGGTTACCGCGTTCGTTTCACAGATAAAGTCAGTGAAAACTCGTACATCAAATTGATGACCGATGGTATTTTATTAGCCGAGATTCAACAAGATCGTTTCTTAACCAAATATGACACCATTATTATCGATGAAGCGCATGAGCGTAGTCTTAATATCGATTTCTTATTAGGTTACCTAAAACGCTTATTGCCACGCCGTCCTGATTTAAAAATAATCATCACCTCAGCAACCATTGATCCTGAACGTTTTTCCAATCATTTTAGTGATGCTAAAGGCAACAAAGCGCCGATTATTGAAGTCTCTGGTCGTACCTTCCCAGTGGAAACTCTGTATCGTCCTTTAGAGGAATACGCGGGTGGTGATCAAATCGAAGGCATCTTTAATGCCGTTGATGAATTACAACGCTTAGGCCGTGGTGACATTCTTATTTTCATGAATGGTGAACGCGAGATTCGTGATACTGCTGAGGCACTTAATAAACGTCAAATGCGTGATACTGAAGTACTACCTTTGTTTGCAAGGCTAAGCGGGTCTGAGCAACAACGGATTTTTCAGTCACATCGTGGGCGACGTATTGTTTTAGCAACCAATGTTGCCGAAACATCGTTAACCATCCCGGGTATTAAATATGTTATTGATACCGGCACCGTGCGTATTAGCCGCTACAGCTACCGTACCAAAGTGCAACGCTTACCAATTGAACCTATTTCTCAAGCCAGCGCAAATCAGCGTATGGGCCGTTGTGGTCGTGTTAGCGCAGGTGTTTGTATTCGCCTCTATGCAGAGGACGATTTTTTATCGCGTCCTGAGTTTACCGACCCTGAAGTATTACGTACTAACTTGTCTTCGGTTATTTTGCAGATGCTGGCACTTGGATTAGGTGAATTAAATCAGTTCCCTTTTGTACAGCCGCCTGAAGACAGAAACATCAAAGATGGTTTAAGTTTACTTGAAGAGCTTGGCGCGGTTGACTTAAGCGAGTCAGATCCACGTAAAAGGTTAACGCCATTAGGCCGTCAGCTTGCAAAGCTTCCTGTAGACCCACGATTAGCGCGTATGATTTTAGCCGCTAAAGAACACGATTGTGTGCATGAAGTGATGGTCATTAGTGCAGCACTGAGCATTCAAGATCCGCGCGAACGTCCAATGGAAAAACAGCAAGCCAGTGATGAAATGCATCGCCGTTTTTACGACAAAGACTCAGATTACATGGCCTTTGTGAATCTTTGGACTTATATCAAAGAGCAACGTAATACGCTTTCTAGTGGTCAGTTTAGAAAAATGTGCCAAAAAGAGTTTTTGGCTTATATGCGTGTGCGCGAGTGGCAGGATATTTATGCACAAATCAAACAAGTGGTTGATGAGCTAGATATTAAAGTTAACCAGCCGATGTCTAATAATGGGGCTAATGCGAATAACGGCACTGAAAAAGACAGCGAAAATAATCACGATAATATTCATCAAGCCTTGTTAGCTGGGTTACTGTCACACATCGGTTTTAAAGATAAAGAGCAGCATTACCTCGGGGCGCGTAATAGTAAATTCTTCATGTTCCCTGGCTCTGGCATGTTTAAGAAACAGCCTAAATGGGCGATGTTTGCTGAGCTAGTTGAAACCTCAAAACTGTTTGGTCGAATCAGTGCACGTATCAAACCAGAATGGGTAGAGCAGCAAGCGCAACATCTGATAAAACGCAGTTATGCCGAACCGCATTGGCAGAAAAAATTAGGTGTGGTTGGCGCTTTTGAGAATCAAATCTTATATGGGTTGCCGATTGTCATTAAACGTAAGGTTATCTACACAAAAATAGACCCGGTATTATGTCGTGAGCTGTTTATTCGCCATGCGTTAGTGGAAGGGGAGTTTAATACTCGCCATCAATTCTTTAAAGATAACCAAGCACTGCTGAATGATATTGAAGAGTTAGAGCATAAGTCACGTCGTCGCGATATTTTAGTTGATGATGAAACCTTGTATAGCTTTTACGATGAGCATGTTCCACAAAATGTATGTAGTGCAAAGCAGTTTGATAGTTGGTGGGACCGTGAGAAGAAAAAACAACCTGACCTGTTAAATTATCAGCGTGAAAACATCATGTCACATGAAGCGACCAACGTAACAGCCAACGCGTATCCTGATTATTGGCAACAGGGTAACTTTAAGCTTCAGCTTAGTTATGCCTTTGAGCCTGGCACTACGCAGGATGGTGTCACCGTGCAGATTCCGCTGGTGTTATTAAATCAAATAACGGCTGAAGGTTTTGAATGGCAAATTCCCGCATTACGCGAAGAGTTATTAATTGCGCTGATTAAAACCTTGCCTAAACCTATTCGTCGTAACTTTGTGCCTGCGCCTAATTATGCACAGGCAGCAATGGCCAATTTAGAGCCGTTAAAATTACCACTTTATGAGGCCTTCGAAAAACAATTGTTACGCATGACTGGGGTGAGAATTCCAGAAAAATCATGGGATGTTAGTGCATTACCTACACATCTTCGTATCAAATTTAATGTTATCGACGATAATAAAAAAGTGATTGCAGTAGGTACTGATCTGTTTCAGTTGCAGCATGATTTAAAGGGGGAGGTGAAACAAACGCTTTCAAAAGTGTCTAAGCAGGGTATTGAAAAAACAGATTTAGTAGAGTGGAATTTTGGAAAATTACCGAACTCCTTTAAAAAGGATCATGGTGGCTACGAAGTAAAAGCTTACCCTGCGTTAGTCGATAAAAGCAAAAGTGTTGCTATTGAACTGTTTGATAGTGAAGAGAAAGCACAACGTGCAAATCAACAGGGGTTACGCCGTTTAGTCTTGTTAAATGTGCCTTCGCCAATCAAGTACCTGCAACAAAGTCTGCCTAATAAAGCCAAGCTAGGGCTTTATTTTAATCCATTTGGTCAGGTAAAAGACTTGATTGATGATTGTATCGCTTGTGCCGTTGATTCGATTTTACAAAGCGAAATAACACCTCAAGATGCCAATGCTTTTGAAATTCAAAAAGAAAAAGTACGTGCAGAGCTTGCCGATAGAACACTGGTGATCACACAATTAGTGGAGCAAGTATTGACCCTGGCACATGCAGTGAGTAAAAAGTTGAAGGGTAAAATCGATTTAAGCATGTTAGTGGCGCAAGGAGATATTAAATCACAATTAGAACGTTTAATTTTCCCTGGTTTTGCTTGCCAAGTGGGCGAGAAAAAACTACCTGATTTAAAACGTTACCTGCAAGCGCTAGAAAAACGTCTTGAGAAGTTAGTGGCGAGCCCTAATCAAGATCGATTGCATACCATTGAGTTGCATGAGTTAGAGCAACGCTATTTAGCGCTGTGTAAAACGATGTTGAGCAATGAGCAAGAAAATGAACAGCTTGCAGAGGTTTATTGGATGATGGAAGAGTTACGAGTCTCATTTTTTGCGCAACAACTGGGTACTGCTTATCCTATTTCAGCAAAAAGAGTGAAACAAAAGTTAACCGAATTAAAAGGTTAACTTCTTTTGAGCGCTATGAATTCTTCATGGAGCTCACGATAACGTTTTGCATGATCATCAGATAATTGAGTATTACTGAGTAAGCTAAAGCTCGATTGGCAATTGCTTATTTGATTTTTTCGATCACTTGTTTGTTTCTGTTTAAGTAACTGAATAAAGACCTGGATACGATTAAGTAGCGCCCCTGAATTTAAAGGCTCAAGATGAAGCGCTTTATTAAAGTGGTCTAATGCCACTGCAAAAGACTTAGCTGCAAAGGCTTGAATACCTAACTTATTATGCTCTTTAAAGTCATTAACGCGTTTATCGAGTATTTCACCGGTTTTCTGCTCAATAGCCACTTGCGTGGTTAAATCGATGATATCTCGTTGCTTCAATTCTGTGATGTAAGGTGCTGCATATTCAAACTCGCCAATCTCAAGCAGTGAAAAAAGGCTCTCACATAAAAAAGTATTATCGAGTTCATCAATGGGAGTATCATTTTTTTCTAAGGTATTTAAAATTCTGCGTTTTGCTTTTAAGCTCTCACCTTGAGCAAAGAACACTTTAGCTTGGCAGATTTCATCAAAGCGATTGAAATCAAAACTTTTATTTCGGCCTTCTTCAAAACGACTTTGATATAACGTCGAGTTCACCTGTTTTAATATAATTTTTCGTTCACTGATCTCTTCCTGCGCATTGGCATAATTAATAATACTACGAATATAGTTAGCGAGATGACAAGGATCGGGGTAAAAAGAGTTACGGCTTAGGGATAAAATAGAGTGATAGCTACTGAGCATTATTTTATGCTCGTTCATCTCATTAGCGAGTAATGCGACCTCTTGATGACGAACGATGCTGTGATGGGTCATATTGGCAGCCTGCGTTAAGATCTCAAGCGCTTTACTTAATTCTCCGCTGCCTTGGTAGGCACGTGATAACCACTGATAAGCTTCCATTTGTAAGGGAGTATTTAAAATTACCTCCTTTAATATTTTGATCGCTTCAGGAAACTTATTCTGTAAACAGTAGACTTTACCTAAGGTAATGCTGACACGCACTAAAGGGCGATTATCAACAAGGGCTTTTAAAATTTGCTCGGCCGCGTCATAACGTTCAGTGGTAATTAAAATATCAGCTAACAGGCTTTTGCATAAACTACGAAACTTACTTTCTGTTTGTATTTTCTCTTTGCATAACAGTATCGCTTGATCATATTTTTCTTCAGCTAATGCCTCAAAAATACCAGACAATATTAATTTTTTTTGACTGGCTTTACTTAAACGATTAAATAACTGGGTTTGCGAAAAGGGTTTCATTAAGTAGTCATCGGGTGCTTTTTCGATGGCGGTTAATACCATGCCTTTATTACTATCACCAGTGATAATAAAACATAACGCGCTGTGTGGAATAAGTTGGTTATGTCGAAGGTGATCTAATAGTTGAGATCCATTTTTTCCTGAGCCGAGGTTGTAATCAATCAGATAGATATCAAATTCTTTACGGTGAGCCAATTTTGTTGCGCTGTCTGCGCTATCAGCAAAGCTGATGTTTTTAGCGCCTTGATTAGTGAGCATAGTTTTAAGCATTATATGAAAGGGCTTTTGATCATCAACGATTAAAATACGTTTATTTTTGTAACTGAACATTGCAAACCTTCAAATAAAATCAATGTACAAAGTGTAGATGAAACTGATAGTTATGGGGATTTAATCGATAAATATTATACAGATATTATGTTTTTATATTCTTGGGGGAGTTTGTAGATAATGTTATTGCTGAGGGATGAAATGGTGGAGGGGGGTGGATTCGAACCACCGAAGCTTACGCGACAGATTTACAATCTGTTCCCTTTGGCCACTCGGGAACCCCTCCTTCATTTCGCGGTGAATAATATCAGATTAATTCTCTTTGTGAAGAGGAAAAGCAAAAAAACTATTAAATAATAAGAAAAAATACTAAATAAAATCAGTTTGTTGCCGATAACTCTTATTATCGAAGACAAAAGATGAAAGTCGAATGAAAAACATACAAGCGGAAGCTGGATTATTAATTAACGAGTGGCAATTAGGATCGCAACTAAATGTTGCGGTAACTAATGGCACGCGTAATAAATTTAATCTACTGCTTAGTTTGTTGTCAGATGATGCCCGCGATTTCTCACAGTTTGATTTGCCTAAAGCAAAAATTGGCGCTTTGAGTGAAATGGAATTGCGTGAGTCGTTTTCTTTGTCGGAAGCTCAGCCACTGGTTAACCAAGGTCATTCTTTACAACAGGCTAAAAACATAAGTTTAGCTGCACATAGAAAAGACCTTTCTTCTATCCGTTTACAGTCTCTGTTAAATAATGAAGCTATTCTCTCACGTAGCAACAATACTAACTTTGATCCTGAGGTTGTTGATAATTTATCATTTTTATCACAGCGTCGTTTAAAAGAGAGCCAAGCGTTAGCTAACCCATCTGAAGCTAATGGTGTTGATTACGCCTTAATAAAAAAATACCAAGATTTAAACCTCGATGAGAAGCCTGTTAAGTTGAGGGTGATGTAGTTTAGTTTCATTCTACTCTGTGAGCTTCCTCGCTTTATTCATTTCTTTTGTTAAAAAAATCACTGTTTTCATTAACTTAAATCAATTTTTTTTGACTTTATTTTCTCTTTTGCTACATTTTGGACACATAGTGTCATGTGGACAAAACATCAAAACTTGGCTTTGATTTAAAATAATTCATTTAAAGGAACTGACAATGAAAAAAATTCTAATGAAAATAGGCGTTATGATTGCATTAAGCGCAAGCCTTGCAGGTTGTGTCGGTAGTAATGCGGTCACGACTAAGTTGATGCAGTTTAACCTCGAAGCGGTTGATAATCGTTATGCGCGTGGTGGGCTAAATATTTTATTAGCACCTGTGTACGCCTTAACAGTTGCAGTTGATGCGTTAGTATTCAATGCGATTGGATTTTGGTCTGGCCAAAACCCGTTAAATGGTAAACCGCATATTTTTGATACTAAAACAAAAACAATGTTAAACATTAATGACGATTTAGACCCTTCACTAAAAGAAGCGCCGATTGATCCTATTACACAAATAGGGGCGGGTGATAAATCTGTTTATTCTGCACAAGCTCAAGCTATTAATGCAGATACACTTGATTTTCATATCGTTTACACAAATGGCGAGAAAGCGGTGTTACGTGGTGAAAAACAGGGTGACATGGTTACTTTCTACATGGACGGCGAGTTTGTAACAACTGCCTCTATTACGGAATTAGAAGCTTACGTTGCACCTAAAGCTTAATAAAAACGTTAAGTTTGCAAACCTAACGCTAAACCTAAAAATAAAAGGCCCGCTAATATCACTATTAGCGGGCCTTTTTTAAACTTAGCTTTTCATTTTTAGTTTTTACTTTGCAAAATTAAAAATGGGAAAACATTTAAAGAAGCCATTATCTGCACAATTTAATAAACCAATTTGTACGCCTTTAATATTGTCGGTCATATTAACAAAACCAACTTGCACGGTAGATGATTTAGAAATGCTGACCGCTGCCATATCAAAGACAGTATCACCTTCAGAGTAATTCATAAGGGCAAGGTTTGCGCCTTTTACATCACCGGTAATATTTACGATACCTAAGTTTGCACCTACGGTTTGACCTGGAATCCAATTAAACAATCCCAATGACGCGCCGGTCATGCTTTGGTTTACTTTTGCCGCTCCCCAAATACCTAAGTTAACCCCTGTTGTTTTATTGGTTTCTGACATGCCAATCACAGCGAGATCAAGGCCTTTCACTTCGTTTACTTCACCGTGTAATAGCGCTAATCGAACACCAGCGACTGTTTCTGCTTGTGGCGCATTGTAACCATTTAGCGAGGAGTACATAAATGTGGATTGACTTGCTTGTACTGAAATAGAGCTCAAGGCACTTATAATTGCGACTGCTGAAAGTAATTTTTTCATAATGATTCCTATTAAATAAACGATAAGTGAATTTATAAATAATTGTATCAAAATAGATTAATGCGCTAATTTAGCATCATCATGTTACTGGTAAGTTTAGTATAATCTAGGGGGAGGGGTTTATTGTAGGTGTTTGTTTCTTTTATCTAAAACTTGATTGGGAAAGATGCCCATTTAGCCCAATAATAGGGCATAAGAAATGGGCATTTAATAGTGAACCAGAACTCAGGTTACTTAAGTCTCAGCAGCCTGAGGTAAGGTTCTTATTTAAAAACAACAGTACGATTGCCATAAACAAATACTTTATCATCAAGCACTTGCTGTAATGCACGGCTTAATACTGAACGCTCAACATCGCGGCCTGCTTTGGCTAAATCTGCAGCGCTGTAAGCATGATCAATATGTGCAACATCTTGAGTAATAATAGGCCCTTCATCAAGATCGTTGTTAACAAAATGCGCCGTAGCACCAATGATTTTCACGCCTCGGTCAAAAGCTTGTTGATAAGGCTTTGCACCAATAAAGGCAGGCAGAAATGAATGGTGAATATTGATTAGTTTATTCGCATAGGTTTCAACAAAATTAGGCGTTAAAATACGCATGTATTTCGCTAAGATAACGTAATCAGGTGTGTAAGGTGCAATCGTTTCTAATACTTTTTCTTCATGCTCTTCACGTGATAAACCTTCATGGCTTACAGTGTGGTAAGGAATGTTGAACTTACTGACTAGATCTTCAAGTATATCGTAGTTACCCACAACAGCTGCAATCTCAACATCAATACCGCCATAGGTACTTTTCATTAATATATCACCGATACAGTGCGCTTCTTTTGTCACTAGTATAACGATGCGTTTCTTTTTTCCTGATATCAAAGAGCGATGTGAGCCTTTAGGCAAATTGTAATCAAGATCTGCTAATAATGTGTGGTCATTAAAAATACCTTCAATCTCGGTGCGCATAAAAAATCGCCCATGCTGATGGTCAACAAACTCGTTATTTTTAACGATATTCAGCTGATGCTTTTGGCATATATTAGTAATTTGGGCGATAAGACCTTTGCTATCTGGGCAATCGGTCAATAATGTTTTCTTTTCCATTTCCATGTTTATCTCAGTTCTTGTTATTTAATGCACAACATTTTTTGAATTTTTTACCACTTGCACAAGGGCAAGGATCATTGCGAGCTATCTTACCTGATTTTTCTTCTGGATAAAAAGTCCCATCGCAATAAAGCCATTGATCATGATCTTTCACAAAGTTAGAGCGTTCATGGTGACATGAGAGTTGACCCTTATTGAAATACCAGGCTTTAAATTCAACAAATCCTGTTTCTGGTAAGCTTTCAGTGTCTATTATTTGTAGATTGCACCAATTTAAGCTTTTCTCTGAGAGTTGCTCAATGGTTAACTCTCCACGAAAATCAGGGTGGTAAGTATTAAGCAGGTAATCACCCAGTTGTAATATAAACGCGCTGTAACGAGAACGCATTAACTGCGCACAACTTGCAGGTTTTTGTTGTTTACTGTGGAAAACATCACAGCAATGTTGGTAATCTTGACCACTTTTACAAGGGCAAATCGTTGCAACAGTATTTGTCATTATTCTATTCTCGCTTAAATGTAAGCCATAAAAAAAGCGCTCGATGAGCGCTTTATAATACTATTGAACATTGCTTAGGGGTAAGCTATTTATGCTTAATTCAAGGTGGAAAAGCGCAGTTTAATATTCTAAACTAGCATTTTTCAACGATGAAGTAAGTTTTAAATCACGACATCCTATGTGATTATTTATTATTTTTGTACGTATGCGTCGTTATGTATACCGGCTGCACGTCCAGATGGATCTGCGTTATTTTGGAAACTTTCGTCCCAAGCTAATGCTTCAACGGTTGAACAAGCCACTGATTTACCATGTGGTACACATTGTGCAGCACTGTCTAGTGGGAAGTGCTCTGCAAAAATACTACGGTAGAAATAAGCTTCTTTAGTATCGGGTGTATTGATTGGGAATTTAAACTCAGCACTTGTAAGCTGTTGATCGGTAACTTGTGTTTCGATATGTGCTTTTAACGTATCAATCCAGCTGTAACCAACACCATCAGAGAATTGCTCTTTTTGACGCCATAAAACTTCTGGTAATAATTGCCCATCAAAGGCTTCACGTAAAATGTTTTTCTCAATACGACCGTCTTTGATCATTTTAAGTTCAGGGTTAGTGCGCATCGCAACATCTAAGAACTCTTTATCTAAGAATGGGACACGTGCTTCAACACCCCAAGCAGACATTGATTTATTAGCACGTAAACAATCAAACATATGTAGTTTGTTTAGTTTACGGTTTAGCTCTTCATGCAATTCTTTTGCATTTGGTGCTTTGTGGAAGTACAAGTAACCCGCGAATATTTCATCAGCACCTTCACCAGAAAGTACCATTTTGATACCCATCGCTTTGATTTTACGCGCCATTAAGTACATTGGCGTAGAAGCACGAATGGTTGTTACATCGTAGGTTTCAAGATGATAGATAACTTCTTTAAGGGCATCAATACCATTTTGTTCTGTAAAGATGATTGGGTGATGCACCGTCCCTAACTCTTCAGCTACTTTTTGTGCCGCTGCTAAATCGGGTGAACCTTCAAGGCCAACCGAGAAAGAGTGAAGTTGTGGCCACCAAGCGCCAGTTTCATCATTATCTTCGACACGCTGTTTCGCAAATTTTTGCGTGATAGCTGAAATAACCGATGAATCAAGACCACCAGAAAGTAATACACCGTAAGGCACATCACACATTAGTTGGCGTTTAACTGACTCTTCTAATGCTTTACCGATTTCTGCAGCGCTGCCACCGTTATCTTTAACTGCATCAAATTCCATCCAATCACGAACGTAATATTTTGTTACTTCACCCACTTCACTATCAAGGTAATGACCCGGTGGAAACTCTTCAACTTTTACACAAATAGGTGTTAGTGCTTTCATTTCAGAGGCAACGTAGAAGTTACCGAATTCATCCCAGCCCATGTAAAGTGGAATAATACCCATGTGGTCACGACCAATCAGGTATTTGTCTTTATTGGTATCGTATAAACAGAATGCAAAAATACCGTTTAGATCATCTAAAAATTGGTTACCTTTTTCTTCGTAAAGGCCAAGAATAACTTCACAGTCAGATTTTGTTTTGAATTGGTAATCACAGGTTAATGTTGCTTCTAAGTCTTTGTGATTATAAATTTCACCATTTACCGCGAGGATGTGGCTCTTATCTTGGTTGTATAGAGGTTGTGCACCTGTATTTACATCAACAATTGAAAGACGTTCGTGAACAAGAATCGCTTTATTGCTTGCGTAAACACCAGACCAATCAGGTCCACGGTGACGTAATAACTTTGACATCTCAATTGCTTGCTGACGTAAAGCGATTGGATCGCTTTTAATGTCGAATACACCAAAAATAGAACACATAATATTACCTTTATAATTTTATTGTTTTAGATAAGTTAAATTAACCGATGTTAAACAATAAATTTGTTTAATTAACGGCGATTTTTACAGAATAAGTGTAAAAAGTCACACAAAATAGCACTCACCAAGTCACACTTCCTCGGTAAGTGAGGAATAATTGCCTAAATAAGCGCGAATGTTGCTTTTTGTTAAAGGGTTATAATTCTTGATCGCCACGACTGTTCACTATCTGTGGTTGTAACTCCGACCATACGTGTCGAGCAAAACCAGAACCCGCTTCTTCATACATATTAAAAACTGGGTTAACACCCAGTGCATTAAGCTCAATTTCATCACTTTTATAATGTGCTAGTGCGGCGACTTTAAAGTTACAACTGTCTATTTTTTTAAGCTGTTCTGCCGCATAACGATTACCGTTATGATCAGGCATGGCCAGTAAAATAAGTTTAATGTTATCGGTTAACTGTAATTTGTTCCAAAAATCTGAATCGAGTGCATCGCCGGTGATCACACGTCGACCTAGTTCACGATGTTTGAGGGTGGTTTGATGGTTATAATCGATACCCATTACGTGTTCGCCATAACTTACCTTTAAAGCATCGTATGCGCCTGCGCCAATACGTCCCATGCCCATCACCAGTATTTGTGCGTCACCTACGCGTACGGGTCTATCATCTTTATGCAGGTGTTTAGATTGAAAACGTTTTAAGGTCGGCGAGAAATGGGTATAGATATCATCTGCGTATTTATTAAAGAGAGACGCGATAATAAAACTAAGAGAAACAGCTATCGCAGTAATAATTAACCAATCCTGAGATAACCAGCCTTTGTAAGTGGCTAATGACGCAACAATCAACCCAAACTCACTGTAATTCGCTAACGAGAAGGCTGCAAAAAGAGAGGTACGTGAACGTAACTGGAATTTAGTGAGTGTTAAAAAGTAGAGGGCAATTTTTCCAAGTAATAATACCGAAAGGATGCTCGCCACTACAAAATGATTAAATCCGGGTAACCCACCTAATCCAATGCTTAAAAAGAAGCAGATTAAAAACAGCTCTTTCATATTAAATAACGATTTAGCCATATCTTTAGCACTTGCATGACCGGCTAATAACATACCTGCAATCAGCGCCCCTAAATCCGCTTTCATACCCACAGCCTCAAAGAGACCAGCGCCTACTACTAGGGCTAAAAAGAAGCCATATAAAACTAATAGTTCGCCATGACCTGCTCGGTCTAATAATTTAAACAGAAGCGGGCGGATAAGCGGCAATGCAAATAAGCACAGCGCCCAAAGAGAGGGAACTTTACCGACAGAAACGGTTAAAAAGAGCACCGCGAAAATATCTTGCATGATCAAAATACCAATGGCGATACGACCATACAGAGAGTTTGTTTCGCTTTTTTCTTCAAGAATTTTTACAGCAAAAACGGTACTAGAAAAACTTAACGCAAAGGCGACTAATAAGAGAGAGCTGACCTCTAAGTCGATAAAATAATGCAAACCCAGGTGTTTTAAAAGAAACAGTATTGCCCCATAAAAGAGGATGCTAGCAAAGATGTGAATCGAGGCGCCTGCCCATACTTCTGCTTTAAACAGGGTGCGAATATCCAGTTTTAAACCGATTGAAAAAAGTAGGATTGTTACCCCTAAATTAGCCAGTGTGGTTAACCCTTCAGTGACTTCAAAGCCAAGGTAATTAAGCACAAAACCGGCCAATAAAAAGCCAACCATAGGCGGTAAGCCAGTAAAGTTAATGACCATGCCAAATGTAAATGCAGTGCCGATGAAAAAGAGTAACGTGGTATCCATTATTTCAACTTATATAAGTGTTTATCTATATGATTCTATGGGAATAAAATGATGATTCCAAACGCTTTGTTAAAAAAGTTCGGATTCAATTTTAGCACCTGCTTGTTGTTCAGGTGGTATAAACGTTTTATCGCTTGATTGTAGTTGTTGCGCTTCTTGTGTTTTTTGTTTTTCTGGCGAGGTATACAATACAAACGTAGTGGTGTCTGGCCAAGCGCGGCTGACACTTAAATGAATGCCATCCTCTAACACCCATTCAAAACTAGCAGGTCCTTCTTTCACTTCACCGCTTTGTGTTGTAGGCGGGCCATATCTTTCAACCAATTTGTTTTTAACTTGGCTGATTAGCGCTGGTTTATTACGCCCAACAAAGGTGTATTCTGCGCTGACAAATAAATCTTCGCGACTGTAAGTTATCTGCAGTTGGCTACTGCCGGGTATCATCGCGCCAGTAAAATAGGTGTCTGACCAGTGATTAATGTTTTCATCAATCGCGATTATTTTTTGTTCTTTTATTTTTTCTCGTAATATTTGTCGTGTTGTACAAGCAATATTGACTGAAAACAATTGCGTGGTTGCGGTATCAAAGCAAGCCAATTGGCTAGTTAATATTTGATAGCGTTCTAGTGCCCAAGGTTGTGTTGCTTGTTGATAAAGCGCCACCGCTTGATCAATGTCTATTTCTGTTCCGAGTGCATTCTCGTAAAGATAAGCAAGGCGAGCATGTGCGCGTAAGTAACCTAATTGCGAGGACTGCTTAAAATGTTGTAATGCTTTTTTGTAATTTACATTAACCGACTGACTCTTTTGTTTTTCTACCACGCCCTTCTCATAAATAACACCGAGTTGATAATGGGCAAGGGCATGATCTTGATTTGATGCTTGAATGTACCAGTCAATGGCCGTACGAATGTTTTTTCTTACCCCTTTGCCTTCTTTGTATAAATTACCGAGTTTAAATTGTGCACCACTATTGCCTTTTTGAGCTGAACGCTTGTACCATTTCCCGGCACGTTTAAAATCAATATCAATGCCTTTTCCCTGTTCATAAAACTCTGCCAGTTTGTAGGCTGAGGGGGCATATTGACTGTTGGCAGATTGCAAATAGAGGGATTTAGCTTTAAGTAAGTCTTGAAGCACACCACGGCCATGTTCATACATAAAAGCAAGGTGATATAAGCCTAATGCATTATTTTGATTAGCCGCTTTTTCATACCATTCAATGGCTTTTTTATAATCGAGCTTAATGCCTCTGCCGGATTGATATATTTTACCAAGGTTGATTTGTGAGGTGAGATGGCCTTGCTCCGCCGCTTTAGTAAACCAGACTAAGCTTTGTTTGTAGTCTTGTTCAACCCCTGAGCCTTTTTGGAAGTGAACGCCTAATTTGAACTGTGCAACCGCATCACCTTGATTGGCTGCTTTAGTAAACCATTGTACCGCTTGTAAGTTGTCTAATGGCACGCCATTGCCTTTGTTATACATAGTGGCCAGTACGTATTGCGCTGCTACGTCACCTTGTTTAGCTGCTTTTGTATACCAAAATGCTGCTTGTTTGTAATTTTGCGGTACGCCTTGGCCACTTTCAAACATCCAGCCTAATGTGTATTGAGCAGAGGCATCACCTTGCTCAGCCAGTGGGGTCCACAGAGCAACGGCGCGTTTGTAATTACCTGACTGCGCTGCGTCATAACCCGCATTGAATTCTGCATGTGACGATGCCCCAGCATTAAATGTCGCTGCTAAAAAAAGCATAATAGGGGTGAATCTAAAAAACGTAAACATCCAGTAACGTGGGTTTCCAAAAATTGCAGATACTTAAAGTATAAGGCATTTGATATTTTATGGTTACTTGTCGTTGAATCTTCTTTAATGGAGATATTTTTTTGTGAGTAAACTCACAGAGGCTACTTATTATGGAGTATATTTTGAGCGTTTAGTAGGTGGCTATTTTAATGTTTTGAGAGGATTTACTGCAGCAGGTTAAAATCTCGTTATCGCGTACATAGGCCATTGGGTAAGTGACATATTCAACGCCACCTTCCAATAGCGCGCAACGGCATGCGCCACAATGACCATCTCGGCAATGAAATTCCACTTTTATTGCGTGAGATTCTAAGTTCTCAAGCAAGGTTTTTTGTGTATCTAGTGGATATTCAATACCATCAACAGTCAGTGTGTTAGCCATGTTTTTTATAACTCAAATGAGCTCAAATCGTCGCTGTTTACTTTACTGTTGATTTGACCAACAAGGTAAGAGCTGATTTCTGCTTCTTGAGGTGCAACTTGTACGTTATCACTCACTAACCAGTGATTAATCCATGGGATAGGATTCGTTTTAACTTCAAAAGGTGCTTCATAACCAATCGCTTGCATACGTATATTACTAATGTATTCAACATACTGACAAAGGATTTGTTCATTAAGACCAATCATCGATCCATCTTTGAACAGGTATTGTGCCCACTCTTTTTCTTGTGCAGCCGCTTCTAAGAAGATTTCACGACCTTCAGCAAAACATTCCAATGCAATTTCTGCCATTTCAGGATCGTCTTTGCCGTCAGCCCAAAGGTTAAGAATTTGCTGTGTCGAGTTTAAGTGTAATGCTTCATCACGTGCGATTAGCTTGATGATTTTTGCATTACCTTCTAATAAGTCGCGCTCTGCAAAAGCAAAAGAACAAGCAAATGAAACGTAAAAACGAATCGCTTCTAATGCATTGATAGAGCAAACACACAGGTAAAGTTTCTTTTTAATCGTGCGTAGTGTTAATTTTTCTTGGTTGCCTTCAAGGTTGAAATACTCAACCTTGTCTTGCTCTAAGCCATGTAGTTGCATGAACTGCACTGCATGAATTAAGGCATCGTAATAACCTGCAATATCAGTCGCACGTTTTTGAATTTCTTCGTTAGTCACGATATCTTCAAACACTTCACTTGGGTCAGTAAAGAGGTTACGCAGAATATGTGTGTAACTACGGCTGTGAATCGTTTCTGAGAACGACCACGTTTCGATCCATGTTTCTAATTCAGGCAGTGAAACAATCGGCAATAATGCCATGTTCGGGCTACGGCCTTGAATTGAATCAAGCAGTGTTTGGTATTTCAAGTTAGAGATGAAAATATGCTGTTCATGGTCTGGCAGGTTCATGAAATCGATGCGATCACGACTTACATCAATCTCTTCAGGACGCCAAAAAAAACTCAGTTGTTTTTCAATTAGTTTTTCAAACACTTCAAATTTTTGTTGATCGTAACGTGCCACATTTACTGGGTTACCAAAAAACATAGGTTCTTTCATTGCGTCATTAGCAATGGTAGAGAAAGTTGTATAAGCCATTAAATGCTCCAAATATCAGTATTTTATTATTATGTGTTAATCGCTAGTAACTAGCTTCTAGCCCGTAGCCCGTAGCCCGTAGCTCGTAGCTTCTAGCCCGTAGCCCGTAGCTCGTAGCTCGTAGCTCGTAGCCCGTAGCTGTTAGTTTCGCTTATATTTTACAAGCGCCACCAGCACAATCATCTTCGATCACTTTTTCATCATCTGCGCCGTCACGGGTATTATGGTAATACAATGTTTTAACGCCCATTTTATAAGCCACTAACAAGTCTTTTAACAGGTTAGTCATTGGTACTTTACCATCGTCGAAACGTTTAGGATCGTAGTTTGTATTAGCAGAGATAGCTTGGTCAACAAACTTTTGCATCAAACCAACTAACTCTAAATAACCTTTGTTATTAGGAATTGTCCATAATAGCTCATAGTTATCTTTGTATTTATCAAATTCAGGAACAACCTGCTTCAAAATGCCATCTTTACTTGCTTTAACACTGATAAAGCCACGTGGGGGCTCAATACCATTCGTTGCGTTAGAGATTTGACTAGACGTCTCTGACGGCATTAATGCAGAAAGTGTTGAGTTACGTAAACCGTGCTTAACGATGTCAGCGCGCAGTGTTTCCCAATCATGATGCAAAGGTTCGCTATGAATAGCATCCGTTGCTTTTTTGTAATTATCTAACGGTAAAATACCTTGAGAATAACGAGTCTCATTAAACTTAGGGCAAGCGCCACGCTCAATCGCTAACTTGTTTGATGCTTTTAACAAGTAGAACTGAATCGCTTCAAAGGTTTTGTGCGTTAAGTTGTTTGCACTGCCGTCTGAGTATTTAACACCATTCTTCGCTAAGTAATAAGCGTAGTTAATCACGCCTATGCCCAGTGTTCTACGCGCCATTGAGCTGTTTTCAGCCGCTTTAATTGGGTAGTCTTGGTAATCTAATAGATTATCTAACGCACGTACTGTTAATTCTGCTAGCTCTTCTAAATCATCTAACTCATTGATTACACCTAAATTAAGTGCTGAAAGCGTACACAGCGCAATTTCACCTTCTTCATCCATTATATGTTTCAATGGTTTCGTTGGTAAGGCAATTTCAAGACATAAGTTACTTTGACGAATCGGCGCAACTTTACTATCAAATGGGCTGTGTGTATTACAGTGATCTACGTTTTGAATGTAGATACGGCCAGTACTTGCACGTTCTTGCATTAACAGCGAGAAAAGCTCGACAGCTGGAATGCTTTTTTGACGAATTGAATCATCACCTTCGTAAAGGTTGTATAAACGTTCAAACTCATCTTGGTCTTCAAAGAAAGCATCATATAACCCAGGTGTATCAGAAGGGCTGAATAATGAGATTGATTTTTTGTCGATCAAACGTTGGTAGAATAAACGACCTAATTGAACACCATAATCTAAATGGCGAACACGGTTAGAGTCAATACCGCGGTTGTTTTTAAGGACTAATAACGATTCTACTTCTAAATGCCAGATTGGGTAGAAAACCGTTGCTGCACCACCACGAACGCCACCTTGAGAACAAGATTTTACCGCTGTTTGGAAATGCTTGTAGAACGGAATACAACCCGTGTGGAATGCTTCACCACCACGAATAGTACTGCCCATTGCACGAATACGGCCCGCATTGATACCAATACCCGCACGCTGTGACACGTATTTAACAATGGCGCTTGATGTTGCATTAATAGAATCCAAGCTATCGCCTGTTTCAATTAATACACATGAGCTAAATTGACGTGTTGGTGTACGCACACCGGCCATAATTGGCGTAGGTAGTGAGATTTTAAATTGTGATGTCGCATCGTAAAAACGTTTAACGTAATCAAGACGTGTTGATTTGTCGTACGCTGAGAACAAACACGCTGCCACTAAAAGATACAAAAACTGTGCGCTTTCGTAAATTTCACCGGTTACACGGTTTTGAATAAGGTACTTACCTTCCAACTGTTTTACCGCACCGTAAGAGAAGTTCAAATCACGATTATGATCGATGAATGTATCCATCTCTTCAAATTCTTGTTTGCTGTAATCTTCTAACAGATGTGCATCATATTTCCCTTTGGAAACCATTTTGCTCACATGTTCAAATACACTCGGTGGTGTAAAGCGCTGGTAGGCTCTTTTACGTAGGTGGAAAACCGCTAAATGCGCTGCTAAATATTGGTAGTCTGGCGACTCTTCAGAGATAAGGTCAGCAGCTGCTTTGATGATCGTTTCATGAATATCATCGGTGCGAATGCCATCATAAAATTGAATATGAGAATTTAACTCTACCTGTGAAACAGAAACGTTATTAAGGCCTTCGGCCGCCCATGTGATGACGCGGTGAATCTTTTCGAGATCAATACTCTCTCTCTTGCCATTACGTTTAGTAACAAACAGGTTTTTATTCATTATGACTACCTTCCCGAATACTTTTAGAAGTTGAATAACAACCATGTAACAAATACAGGGTTGTTTGTAAATTGTGTGATTTGTTCATTTTAAACACAACATGTAGTGTTGTGTTAAATGAGGAGGCACAAGATAACGCGTTTGAGCATTTTTTCAAGTGAATATTTTTAATCTTTCCGTGGATAATTTGTGGATAAATTGCGTATAAAAAAAGATGTTGGTAGTCACTAACATTTGTCCGTAGGTCAGCTATGTTTGTAATGAAATGCAAACACTTTTTACAAAATAAATCTGCCTTCAATGAAGAAAAAAAAATTAAATAACTAAAACTCATAAATTCCATTTGCTTCATGTTTTTATGATTTATAGTGGCTTTTGAATTTATCTTAGTGCGTTTTGGCATCAATTATGCGCGGGTTATGTTTATTGTCGTGAGTTCACATTCGTCGCCACAAACTGGTTACAATTTGTTTACTAATTCGTCGGGTTGATCTAAATCAACGCGTCTTATGGCTGAATCGGTTTTTATGGGGATTCAAAAGCGTTAATAGCATGTTAACGAAAAGAGCGACTCTATTATTCACTAGTATAAAAACAGACAGGGATAACTATGAAATTATTGATGCAGCCAAAATGTTATACGGATATATACCTATGCTACTTCAATATGCAAAGTCAGCAAGGCAAATTGTGCCGAGATGCCAGGCATAAAATTGAAGCCTAGTCATTCTAAGTCGAAATTTTATAACAACGTAGATTGGTGCAAGTTGCCTTGCCCTACGGGGCGTAAGCTCGCTTATTATTCAACCATGGCAGCTCGGCGTTACAACAATCGAAAAGTGAATAACAATAAGGGATTAAAGTCTTTTTTAATCCCACCGTTAGAAGGTTCACGTAGTTAACGTTCGATAGGTTACCTCTTGTTGTGCCTTGCTCTGCCTATCGAGCTTGTGCCTGACAAAGCATATTGAAGTAACTTGGGTATAGTCTTCACGGAAAATGGTTTCATCACGATCATGGTGAAACGAGTGCTTATATGTTGGGATCTAACAGAACCTTTGAACTGGGCATGATGCCAACAACAGAGGAAGAACTGGAAGCGTGTTTGAACCCTATCGCTAAAAACCAGCTGTTTGCTTAATACTGGCTAACAAAAAAGGGATACAAACCTGATTATCACGGTTTGTATCCCTTTTTGTCGCACTCACTTTTTATAAGCGCGCGTTTAAAGTGTGTTGTTATTGCTTAACCGCGGAAGTAAGACTGCGCAACAAACGGCATTTTGCTTACTGTCATGGCTAATTTCTTACCACGTACTTCGGCAAACACTTCAGTATCAATTGCTGTAAAAGCGAGTGTTACAAACCCCATTGCCACAGGTTTTTTAATTGAAGGTCCGTAAGTACCACTTGTCACGATGCCAATTTCATTGTCATCTGCATCAAACAACTTAGTGCCTTCGCGTACTGGCGCTTTGCTTTGGCCAATTAAACCAATGCGTTTACGTGTTACATTTTTAGTTTTGATTTGATCCAGAATTAAATCGCTACCCGGAAAACCACCTGCGCGCTCTCCATCACTGCGACGATTTTTACTGATGCCCCATAATAGGCTTGCTTCAACTGGCGTGGTTGTTGGGTCTAAATCGTGTCCGTATAAACACAAACCACATTCTAAACGTAGCGAGTCACGTGCGCCTAAACCAATCCACTCAACGGCATCATCGCTTAATAATTGACGCGCTAATGTATCGGCTTGTGCAGCGGGTACTGAAATTTCATAACCGTCTTCACCTGTGTAACCTGAACGACTGACATAACATTCAACACCAGCAAGGTCTAATTTAAGTGCATCCATAAACACCATATCGTTAGCTGCTGGATTTAATTTGCTTAACACTGTCGCCGCTTGTGGACCTTGTAATGCCAGTAAAGCCCTGTCTTCGATGATTTCTAATTGCACATCACTCGGTAATGTTGCTTGAATATGTTTAATGTCTTGTGTTTTACAGGCCGCATTTACAACAACAAAGAGATGATCGCCAAAGTTAGTGACCATTAAATCATCACTAATACCGCCTTGCTCATTAGTGAAAAAGGCATAACGCTGTTTACCTGCAGGTAAGTCGATAATATCAACAGGCACTAAGGTTTCCATAAAGGCAGAAGCGTTCTCGCCAATTAAACGCAGTTGACCCATGTGTGAAACATCAAACAAACCGGCTTGCGCACGGCAATGTAAATGCTCTTTTTTCACACCTAGTTTGTATTGCACTGGCATATCGTAGCCTGCAAAAGGCACCATTTTAGCGCTAGCCTCAAGATGCAAAGCGTGTAGCGGGGTGGTTAACAGTTGTTCAGTCATTGGTTAATACTCCATAAGATGATGTGTTGTATTTGCACCTTTGAATTAATCGAAGTGCTATTAATATTAAATGGCGACGACCTGAGCATGCACACGTTAAGAGGCAGTAACCCATAGAATTAGCGCATCTTGTTCACTCGCAGAAATCAGCATATGACCCATATTGGCATCGTAATAAACTGAATCTCCTTTGTTTAAGTTAACGGGTTCATAAAATTCAGAAAAGAAGGTGATTTCCCCCTCTAAGACTAATAAGAACTCTTCCCCATCGTGACGTATCCAGCCTGAATAATCCTCAAAGCTACGGGCACGCACTAATGACTTAAATGGCATCATTTTTTTATTGGTCAGTTGTACTGCTAATAATTCGTGTTCATAGGTTGATGTCGGGTGTGTTTTCCCCTCTTCAAACCGAGTAATATCACGACGACCTGTTGCTGAGAGCTGTTTAGGCACCGCAAACAGTTGTGGTATATCAATTTGTAAACCACTGGTCAGTTTTTGCATCGCTTGAAAAGTCGGTGAAATTTGTTCATTTTCAATTTTTGAAAGCGTTGAACGGGCTAAACCTGTTTTTTGACTCGCTTCCTCTAATGTCAGACCCAATGTTTTACGGATCTCTTTTAAACGTTGTCCGAGTTTAATCGGTGCGATTTTATTCTCGCCATCTCCATGACTCACGGTCATTGAAGGATAAACATCTTGTGGTGGCGTGGTGATTTTCATTGAATCACCCTCTGCTTGGTTAGCATCGTTCATAACACTTCCTTCTTTATTGCATTACATAGTAACTATCAAAAATAAAATTACTTGGCGAAAAACCGATCAACTTAACATTTCTGCAACAATATTTCCTTTTGGAAACTTATGACTAAACACAAAGAGATAATGACCATATAATAAACAAAATTCAGTGGCTAGATCACGTTAATGGTTAGCGCGATCAATGCAATTGCGATATATTTTGTTATTTATCAGTGAGTTATGTTTTTGTGGTGTGTTTTTTGTTGAGAGTGGAAGCCTTGCGCTTAATTTCCACTATAGGAAACACAGGAAATGATTACGTAGAAAATAGTGCCAATAATACCTTATGCACTCTTTTTCCTGCGCTCGCATAACGTTAACAAAAGTAACTTAATATTGAACAAGACACTGGCAGACAATCAATTCAATCATTACAACAATTAAGGATCACACATGGAAAGCACATTAAAATTTTCTGAAACGCACGAATGGGCACTTGATAACGGTGACGGTACTATCACTATGGGTATCTCTAACCAAGCACAAGGTTTCTTGGGTGACGTGGTATTTGTTGATTTACCTGAAGTTGGCGATGAAGTGGAAGCGGGTGAAACGTTTTCGTTAGTTGAGTCAGTAAAAGCCGCTTCTGATTTATACGCACCGGTAACGGGCGAAATCATTGAAATTAATGAAGAGCTAGAAGATAGCCCTGAGTTAATCAACGAATCAGCTTATTCAGCAGGTTGGATTGTAAAAATCAAAATGAGTGATGAAAGCGAGTTAAATAACCTGTTATCAAATGAAGATTATCAGGCCGCTAACGAAGAAGATGAAGACTAAGTAAACCAATAATATCAGCGCAGATTCTCTGCGCTTTTTTTAAGTAAATGCTCAGGCCGTTGCCATTTAAGCCTACTTCTTCGTTAAAAAATGCTCATTTAAACGACTAAACTGCGCTTTTTTGCCTTGAATTAGACCTAAATGGCTTAGCCCTGAACATTTACTGTCAGTTTGTTAAACACCTCATATTAAGAAGTGTTAATAATTACAAATAACCTCGTTTAGGAAGAACCATGACTGATGCTACGTTTCTTGATTCATTAAGTGATAACAACGACTTCGCGACACGCCATAACGGCCCAGATTTAGCGCAACAGAAAATAATGCTAGAAACCATTGGTTTAAGCAGTATTGATGAGCTAATAAAGCAAACCGTGCCTGCGGCTATCCGCTCGCCTGAAAAAATGCAGCTAGCTGAAGCGTTAAGTGAAGCTGATATGCTCACTTCGTTAAAAACAATCGCCGAGAAAAACGTCATTAACCGTAGTTTTATCGGTCAAGGTTATTACAACACGTTTGTGCCAAATGTGGTGCTACGTAACGTATTAGAAAACCCAGGTTGGTACACCGCTTATACGCCTTACCAGCCAGAAATTTCACAGGGACGTTTAGAGTCACTGCTTAACTATCAGCAAATGATCATGGACCTAACAGCAATGGAAATTGCTAATGCTTCTTTATTAGATGAAGCAACGGCCGCTGCTGAAGCGATGACATTGTGTAAACGTGCCGGCAAAAACAAAAGTAACGCCTTTTTTGTGAGCAACCAATTACACCCACAAACTATCGATGTTATCCGCACGCGTGCAGAATACATCGGTTACGACATCATCACAGGCACGGTTGAAGAGCTAGATTCTCACGATGTATTTGGTGCTATTTTACAATACCCAAGCACCACGGGTAACGTGCAAGACTTAACCGATGTGATTGAAAGCGCACATGCTAAAAAGACCTTAGTGGCCGTGGCTTCTGACCTATTAAGCTTAACGCTATTAAAAGCGCCGGGTGAAATGGGCGCCGATGTGGTTATCGGTAGCGCACAACGTTTTGGTGTGCCGATGGGTTTTGGTGGTCCACATGCGGGTTTCATGGCAACTAAAGACAAATTCAAACGTACCATGCCGGGCCGTGTTATTGGCGTGTCTAAAGACAGCAAAGGCAAACCTGCACTGCGTATGGCAATGCAAACACGTGAGCAACATATCCGCCGCGAAAAAGCGACATCGAACATCTGTACGGCACAAGCATTATTAGCCAATATGTCTGCTTTTTATGCCTTGTATCATGGTCCTGAAGGTCTGCGTAAAATCGGTCGTCGTGTACATCACTTCACCGCTATATTAGCAGCTGGTTTACGCGCTGAAGGCATTGAACTTGAAAACGAACACTTCTTTGATACCTTAACGATTAATACTAATGAACACAGTAAAGCGATTTATCATCGTGTATTAGCCGAAGGCATGAACTTACGTAAATTCCCAACACCAGATAACATGCCTGTACAATTAGGTATTAGCCTTGATGAAACAACCACAGCACAAGATGTTGAAGACTTATTATTAGCGATTACGGGCACAGCATTAAAAGTGGCTGATTTAACGACACAAGTGGCAAGTGATGAATTTGCAGGCATTCCAGCAAGCTGTCGCCGTGAGAGTAAATACTTACAGCATCCTGTTTTCAGCGCGCATCACAGTGAAACGCAAATGATGCGTTACATGAAAAAATTAGAGAACAAAGATTACTCATTAACCCACGGTATGATTCCATTAGGAAGCTGTACCATGAAGCTAAATGCAGCGGCTGAAATGTTACCTGTTACTTGGCCTGAATTTGGACAGATGCATCCCTTTGCACCGACAGAGCAAAGCTTTGGTTACCAAGAACTGGCTGAGAAATTATCAACCATGTTATGTGAAATAACCGGTTACGATGGTTTCTCACTACAACCAAACTCAGGCGCACAGGGCGAATACGCAGGATTAATCGCGATTCAGCGTTACCATCAAAGCAATGGCCAAGGTCATCGTAATATCTGTTTAATCCCAAGCTCTGCACACGGTACAAACCCAGCAACCGCATCGATGGTCTCGATGAAAGTGGTCGTGGTTGGCTGTGATGCGTTAGGTAATATCGACCATGCTGACTTAAAAGCAAAAATCGAAAAACACCGTGAAAATCTATCGTGCATCATGATCACGTATCCTTCAACACACGGCGTGTACGAAGAAGCGATTCAAGAAGTGTGTGATTGGGTACATGACGCAGGCGGTCAAGTTTACCTTGATGGCGCAAACATGAACGCACAGGTTGGTTTAACCAGCCCGGGTTTCATCGGCTCAGATGTTTCACACCTTAACTTACACAAAACATTCTGTATTCCACACGGTGGCGGTGGCCCAGGTATGGGACCTATCGGTGTTAAAGCGCATCTGATCCCGTTCTTACCAGGACATATCGAAGTCACAGAATCTGCTGATAGCAAACATTACGCAGTTTCTGCTGCCGAGTTAGGCTCAGCGTCTATTCTACCTATTTCATACGCATACATTGCCATGATGGGCGAACAAGGCTTAACCGAATCCACTAAGCTGGCGATATTAAACGCCAACTATGTAATGGAGCGTTTACGTCCTCATTTCCCTGTTTTATACATTGGTAAAGAAGGCCGTGTCGCGCACGAATGTATTATTGATATTCGTCCGATTGAAGCAACCTCTGGTATTTCAGGTGAAGATATTTCAAAACGCCTGATGGATTACGGTTTCCATGCGCCAACCATGTCGTTCCCTGTAGCGGGCACGTTAATGATTGAACCAACGGAATCAGAAGACCTAGGCGAGCTAGATAGATTCTGTGATGCGATGATCGCAATCCGTCACGAAATGCAGCAAGTAGAAGATGGCGAATGGACATTAGCGGACAACCCATTAGTGAATGCACCGCATACACAAGTGGATTTAATGGATGCACAGTGGGACCATAACTACACACGTGAGTTAGCGTGTTTCCCGTCGCTTCACACTAAAGATTCGAAATACTGGCCTTCTACAAATCGCGTAGATAACGTATTTGGGGATCGTAACTTAATTTGTTCGTGCCCAAGTATTGAAAATTACGTAGAAGATTAATCTTCTAAAATTTAATGAGTTATACCCATGTTACCTCAAGATGCTTTGTCAGGCACAAGCTCGATAATCAGGGCAAGGCACAACATGAGGTAACCTATCGAACGTTAACTACGTGAACCTTCTAACGGTGGGATTAAAAAAAAGACTTTAATCCATTATTGTTATTCACTTTTTGATTGTTGTAACACCGAGCTGGTTTTCGAGCTTGCGCCCCGTAGGGCAAGGCAACTTGTACCGATCTACGTCGTTATCAAATTTCGACTTAGAATAACTAGTAAGGAATTAACGTGTTTATGTTTATTCTACCGATAGAGGATTTATGTGTTTTTATTAATCTCTCGAAAGGTTCAATTTTCTGCCTGGTATCTCGGCACAATTTGTCTTGCTGACTTTGCATCTTGGGGTCACATGGGTATAAGCAAAGGCGAACCAATATAGGTTCGCCTTTTTTGTTTCTGACACTGTTTAATGTACCTGTTGTAAATGCTTTTCTAATACGCCTTGTTTAGTTGATGCACTCAATTTGAGTCAGCCCAAAACAAGTTTCAATTCCGATAATAATAAAACTCTTTAAGTTTGAATACTCAGACTTAGCTGCTTTTTACATTAATATAAAGGATCGAAAATGCCCGATATCAAACCACTCTCTAACGTACAGCCTACACCATTAGTACAAACCCATATTATTACGGCTGATTGTCCTAGCCAGACCGGTACGGTGGATGTAGTGACACGATTTTTGTTTGAGAAAGGGTTTTATATTAATGATATTCACTCCTTTGATGATACCGATGAACAGCGATTTTTTATCCGTATCGAATTTAGAGCCGATACGGCTGCCGAGTTTAATCGAGAAGATTTTTGCAACGAATTTTCACCACGCGCGAACAAGTTTGAAATGCAGTGGAACCTTGCCTCAAGCCCGTATAAGTCGAAAGTGGTGATCATGGTGTCAAAGCACGATCATTGTTTAAATGATTTGTTATATCGTTACCGCACGGGGGATCTTAATATCGAAATACCCGCGATAATATCTAATCACCCTGATTTAGAAGCGCTCGCTAAATGGCATGATATTCCTTATTACCACTTGCCTATTAGTAAAGAAACAAAACCACAACAAGAGGCCAAAGTCGCTAAAATCATTAACGATTGTGAAGCCGATTTAGTGGTATTAGCGCGTTATATGCAAGTGCTTTCTCATGAAATGAGCAAAAAGCTTTCCGGTAAAGCGATTAATATTCATCACTCATTATTACCCGGCTTTAAAGGCGCAAGACCTTATTACCAAGCCTATGAACGCGGTATTAAACTTGTGGGAGCTACAGCGCATTATGTCAGTGACGATCTCGATGAAGGTCCAATCATTAGCCAAGGTGTCGAAACCGTTGACCACAGTTATTCGCCACAGGATTTAGCCGCTAAAGGGCGTGATATTGAATGCCAAACGCTATCGAGGGCAGTACGTTGTCATATTGAACATAGAATTTTCTTGTACGGTAAAAAAACCGTGGTTTTTGCTAAGTAATTGCGATTACGCAGAGGCCCGTCATCCCGGTAGTCTTTTAGCCGGGATCTCAGTGCTAGAATCGCTAGTTTATCTATGCAGAACTCCGTCATCCCAGTCGTCTTTTAGCCGGG
>NZ_PJBZ01000056.1 GCF_002835995.1 Psychromonas sp. Urea-02u-13
TATTTTATGGCCCCATGTTAGAGCATGTGTAACCATTCATAAGAAATAAGTCAACGTTCAGAATTTAGATATAAAAAAACCTTCTTGTAAAAATTACATAGAAGGCTTTATAAAGACTACGTTAATAAGATTATTGACTATACGCCAGTGAATCCGTTTTTCATATATTTCTCACTTAAAATTACGACTGCCTTTGGAAGATGAAGAATTATACAGAATTTTGAGATCTACTCAAATCCTTTCGTACAACTTCAATATAGCAGAATAATAGTTAAAACTGCAATATATTATCGTACATAAATTAGACTATGTAATGACTCTCACTTTCCATACGATAACTTGATCTGGTCTAAAAAACTTAACTTGCTTCTGAAAGCGACAATCTTTATGACCACTAATTTCGAGTTCTTTTCCATCTGAAAAATCACCATCGTCATTGATTAATAAATCAATGTTATCTTCTTCACTTGCCACGCAATAAGTTACTTTTAACTTTTTATCAGCGAGATTGTTTATAAAGTACAACTCAATGCTCTCAGTAAAGCGCTGAACTGAAAAATGATCATACTTATTTTTAGCAAATTTAGACCAAGTCCAAGAATGAACATCAATATTTATTGACTCTTGCGCAGGTATTTCTAACTTCTTAATATCGTAACTATGTAGCTTATTTACAAAATTACGACTTTTACCATTATGCCAAGGCATCGGATCCTCACTGGATTTATCCGAATAGGTTCTTAGCATAGTTACCTGCCCCCATTTAAAGTCATTCGTAGCATTTTTTATTTCGTCTATCTCTATCTGCTCGAGAGCAAATGAAATTTTTACAGAATCATCTTTATAGCTATTATTTCCATGTAAATTAGAGATTTGAGCTTCATATATGCCACCGCATTTAAATAAGTAACTATCATCCTCTAGAGGTATAACTTCATCAAAAGAAACTGTATGCCGGCTAAATGGGCTTATAGCTGCCATCTTATTAATTTTTTGAGAAACATATTGTTTCCCCTCTTCTGATCTATGTAAATCAGGAAACAAATAAGTTAATTTACGCTCAAAAACTTCATCTTCTGGTTTTACAAAACCAAATATAGCAATGGCTAAAGTGACCACTATAAAAAAGATACTCGTATCATAAATATTGGCTATATATGAATCATACATTGCTTGCGGATCAGTTTGGCCAATATCATCCGTTTCAGTTTCTGTTGTAGTAACCGTACTCACGGCTTCATTTTTCGATATATTAAAACTGCAGTAATCCATTATTAAACAATTGGCTACAATGAAAGAAGCTAGACAATACAAGCCAAAAGCTAGTACAGAAATTGTCATTAGGCGCCTTTTTGATGTTCCCCAAAGGTATTTCAGCATATTCATCTCTATCCTTGATATTTTCCAAATAAAATTTATATATTGGCCAACAATAAATTAATACCATCAACAGGCGATAGTTCAAGCGCCCTACAGTAAGCGATATATTCAATCACATCAATACGCCTTTCACACTGTTCAACTTTTCCTATAAACGAATGAGGTACTTCAAGTTTCTTAGCAAGATCGCGCATAGTAAGCCCTTGGGCTAATCTCGCGTCTTTTAGCCAAGTAATAAGTGTCTGATATTGTGTGGAATGAATTGATTTTAGCATTGTCCCGATATTAGAGACAAGATATGACGTACCCAACTTAGGGACGGAAGAGATTTTCATGAAATATCTATTATTAACTGTATTGCTACTTAGTGGTTGCGCTTCTTTTGATCAAGCTTACTCTTCAATCCAGCCAAACGATAACAAGCAACAAATTATTGATCTAGTCGGCCAGCCTGAAGATCAACAATTCAAAGGTAACAATGAAGCTTGGCAGTATTGTAAAACAGGAACTAGCTTTGGTGTTAGTGGTTACAAAGTTATCTGGTTTTATGATGGCAAAGTAACAGGAATAACAACTTATTCACTTCATCGTGCTGGTAGCTGTGAGGCACACTTTGAACCTATCAAGTGGGAAAATTCCCCTGATCAGGTAATCGAAGTAAGAGAAAGATAATGACTATCGAACACCTTACTTATATTGGCTTAATTGGTAGCTGTTTTATGGCTTCTCGCCTTGTTGATGGCATCACAAAACAACGCTTGATTTTACTTGTATCATTCCTGATAGTTGGAGCGATTGGCTTACCAAGTTTTATTGAAGAACGGCAACAGCATCAGTTAATTCAAAAACAAAAAGAAACAGCTGAAGCTCTGCTTTGGAAGCCTTTTAATGAATGTATTGAGCGTAGAAAAGAACAGATTAATGAGGATACCCAAGATAATCAGCCGGAGGTTTGTATATCACCAGCTGAATTGAAAATTAAGAGGCTTCTCTCTGAGCAATAGCATCTGTAAAAGCTTCAATTGCTTCTTGCTCTGATGAATCTAAATTTTCTCTATTAAGGTGTTTAAGGGAATCTTCTATTAAGTTAATGGGAAAAAATTGCTCTATGTTTTCTAAATTTATTTCCGCTGTTTTGCGTGAAACACGACTACCAGAAGTCCATGAAGATCCTTTTTGAACAAAAGATTTAAGTAAAAGAAGCCCATATTCTGGATCCTTAATTTGATCGATTAACCATGAACTTACTTTTTCATCATTTCCCCAACGCTTCCATCGGTAAATAAAAGATCCTATTTGTGGATGCCTAATTAAAACATTCTCTTTACTCACAGACAATAAATCAAGCTTATCAACAAACGCTATTTTCAAATGCTCAAAGATAGAATTTGATAGTAAAGTTTCACCATTATTATCCTTCCTTTTGGTTTCTTCATATACAAGTATTGATTCAATAACATTTAAACCAGATTCTGGTTCTTTAAAACATTCAAAAATCAATTTACTTCTTTCATCAATATCTTCAATTCCCTTCAATACGTTTTCTACATAAATAGTCATATAATTGATTGAATTTAATGAAAATGAAAAATCATCATTGCCAATTTCATCACAGGCATTCAGCAAGGAACAAATGAAACTTCTACTATTTTCAGTCGGTATTTTTTCAATAAAAGCCATAAACTGACCTAAAGAGTTTTTCAGGATTTCTCTTTTATGGAGTTCTTTAAGGAAAGAGCTAAAAGCTAAACTATCATTAGTTAAAGATAACATCTCTTGTAATTCAGAATGCGAAAGCTCTCCACTTGGCATTGAAAACAGAAAATATTTTTCGAAATTAGATGAATGGCATATACGCATTCCCCTTAACCATGATTCATGGTGTCCACTCGCATATGTTGTTCCCGAAATTCTTTCAAGGCCAGGAAAAATATGATGTAGCAAACCTTTCAACCTATCCTTATTACCACTTGCTAGATTCAATATCTGATTATATTTCTCTTCTTCCTTAGCTCTGGCATCTCTATCGTTGATAGTGCCATAATTAGTAAAAAAATCTTTAGACTGAGATATTTTCTTATAAAGATCTGGCTCAAATAGTCGTAAACATTCAATTGCGATTAAATCAACCGGATTCACTTCAAAGGCATTTTCTCCTTGATATAGAGAGAAATGAAAAGAGAATGTTGATGTAAAGCGATACACATTTCTCAAATTATTGAAGTAATCAGCTAATGAGCTATGGAAAACATTCCCCCAATATGTTGGATTAAAGCTTGTTATAGCAAACTTATCCGTATCGAGGATTTCATTCAATTGTTGGAAAAGCAATTCATGGATTCTGCTAGTTTCAATCTTAGGAATATCAAATGGTACTTGAATAATTTTCTCTAAGTAATCTCTACCTTTTTGTTTCCCATCAGTTAATTTATCTTCTACTAGATCTCTTTGAAATAATAAAAGAAAGACTACATTTGGAAACTCTGTATTAGCTTTAACTAGCTGAAAGACCATTTGAAGTTGCTTCGTAGTAAGTCTATCCAAGTCATCTAATACAATAATTACCGACTTATCTCGCTCTTTTAATAGCTTTGTAAGCGCATGCCGTAACTGACTGAGAGTCAATTCCTCTTCTTTAGCAGATGCGTCAGTACTGCCAGCTAGCTGTTTGAGTAACTTTTTACCCCATTTTAATGCCACTACCCAAATAGCCATGACACCTAAACATACTTGAGTTACCCAAGTGTCAAAGAACGTCAAACCAAACAAAGCGAAGATAGCAATCAGAGTAGGAACAGCAGCGATTAGCCCAGTAGTAACAATTTCACCAGTATTTAAATAGCGCCCATATCTGCTAAATAATTTAGCTAGTTTTTTACCATTAGCAGATTTGTCTTTTAGACCAATTGTTGATGATATTTCTTTAAAAAACGAGGCTGTTATTTTGTCTTGAGCAGCCCATTCCCAAGGAGAAAACTCAATGATATCAGGGTTATGTTCAGCTGTTTTTTTTAACTCATCAAGAGCCATATTTTTAATAGATGATTTACCTGACCCCCAATCACCATGAAGAGCTACAACTAAACTATCATTACCATGCCAATCAGCAATTACGTTTGCCAAATCTATAGAGAATCCCGATCGACCTAATAAATCATCATTCGTTGTATTTATAGGGCGGTCAGAAGAAAATCCATGTTTATCATTATTATTCACTTTAGAATCTCTGTATTTTGGCAAATTAAAATCATATTATCATATCAACTAATGCGGCTTGTAGAATAATCCTTTGTTTGGCTAGGTCTTGCAGTTTTCCCTCTAGCTTTTGCTAAATATGATAAACGGTAGATTGCTTCAGCTCTTTGTTCTGTATTATCAATAAAGTAATAAGGGTTACGAATTGTTGGTACATGACCTGACATATCAGACCAAACGGTCTTAATTAATTCGAGTAACTTTTTTGAATGCCTGACTTTGTCACCGTCAATCCAAGGGGTCGAGGTCAGGTCTGAATGGCACTGCATTAAGCCTAAAAGCTATAGATAATAGGCTTTACAGGGAGAGAGCGAATTCAAGTTAACCCATTAAGTTCATGTTTTTAGGTTGATTTACCAAAGGCATTAAATTTACTCTGACCTTTAATGTCCTGAAAATATTGCGTTTATAGCTTAATGCAGTGCCATTCAGGTCAGGTCTTTCTTTTTGAAAAAAAATAGTAAATAATCTCGCTTAAAGTACATACAAAAATTAACAAACATAAAAAAGCCCTGTAAAACAGGGCTTAGTAAGTTATTTCTATAGCATTAAACACTATTCAATATTCTGAACCTGCTCGCGCATTTGTTCGATTAAGACTTTACATTCTACTGCGACTGCAGTGATGTCAGTATTAATGACTTTCGAACCTAATGTGTTCGCTTCACGGTTGAATTCTTGCATCATGAAGTCTAAACGACGGCCGACAGCGCCACCTTTTTTAAGCACGTTTTGTGCTTCGCTAACGTGAGAGTCTAAACGGTCTAACTCTTCAGCTACATCGGACTTTTGTGCTAATAAAACTAACTCTTGCTCAACACGAGTGCTGTCTAGGTCAACTTTAGCATCTTCGAATTTCTTCAAAATGCGTGCTTTTTGCCACGCTTGTACGTCTGGCATGAAACCGCGTACGATAGATGCTTGCTCGCTGATACCTGCTAAACGTTGCTCTATCATCACTGCTAGGTTTGCACCTTCAGTGCTACGTGCTTCGATAAATTCATCAAGTGTTGCTTCAAAACCGGCCATTAACTCGATGGTAATCGCATCAACATCTTGTTCTGGTGCTTGCATAACGCCAGGCCATTTTAAGATATCAATAGGGTTCACTGTTGCATTACCCGCTTGCTCGGCAACCCATTGTGCATTTTTGATTATCTGGCTTGCTAGCTCTTGGTTCATTTCTAAACCTTTTTGGCTATTGTCAGCACCTTCAAAACGTAAACCACACTCTATCTTCCCGCGTTGTAAGCGTTGCTTGAATGATTCTTTTAGTTTTGCTTCTAAACCACGAAATTGTTCTGGCAGACGAAAATATGTTTCTAAGTAACGTTGGTTTACAGAGCGGATCTCCCAAACGGCAGTCCCCCAATCACCTTTAATCTGTTTACGTGCAAATGCAGTCATACTGTAAATCATAATATTTCCTCTGTGTTATTATTTACTCGCGCAGTATATCATCGACACCCACCTTAGGAGAGCGGAATGAAACAAAAAATTGCATCACATATTATTAGTGGTTTTCTTGGCGCAGGAAAAACAACGTTTATTAACCAATTACTTAGCGCCAAAAAAGAAAATGAAACTTGGGTGGTATTGGTCAATGAATCGGGTACAACACACTATGCAAAAGAACAATTAGCCAATAATGGCATTATTGTTAAAGAGCTTTATGGTGGTTGTTTATGTTGCAGTGCAGGTATGCCATTTCGTGTTGCGTTAAATAAACTGATTAAAGAGCATCAACCTCAGCGACTCTTTATTGAACCCGCGGGCGCTGGTCATTTAGCCAATATTAAAACACTCTTACAAGGCGAGTTTTATCATCCTGTTTTAACGTTAGAAAGTACCTTATGTTTGCTTTCTCATTGGCAGTTAACGGATGAAACCTACAGCACTAATGAACACTATATGGCGTTGATACAACAAGCGGATAAGTTGTGTTATTACCAAGATGAAGCTGAAATTTTGGCAAAAAAAATGGCCATTGATTACTCAAAGCCACTTCATAGATTGCACTTTAATCTTGACGATTTAATTTAACTCGACATTAAACGGCCTAACTCTTCACCCGCTTCAATCATGCCTTCAAACTCTTCCACTAAACCATCTTTATTGAGGTTTAAGTGGGCAGTGAGTGTTGCGGGAAAACGTGCCACTATCATTTCAGGTGGTAGGTTTGCGCCCCATGCGAAACTCGCAAACACAGAAAGACGAATCAATACTGCGGCTTTAGAAGGTTCTTCGTATGAAAGAGGATCTAGCTGTTGCTCTATCGCATCACAGAATACTTCAGAGAAATCCCAATGTTTAGCTAGCTCCGCACCTACTTGGCTGTAATCGAAACCAAAGGTCTCACGCTGCGCTGATAAACGAGGCTCACCCGTTTCTATTGCCATTGCGATTAATGAGCACTCTTCGGGCTTGAGAATTTGTAATAACAACTCGCCAATATTATGCATCATCGCACAGGTAAAGGCGGTTTCTTGGTTTACACCCGCATGTTTCGCTAAGGCTTTAGCAATACTTGCAGTGGTAAAGGTATCTTTCCAAAATTTATTTTTATCAAAACCCGGCGTATCAGGGAATACATTAGACAGCGTTGCTGCTACTACAATACTGCGCACTTGGTTGAAACCAAGGCGAATAACCGCTTGTGAGATAGACTCCACCTCTTTGCCACGTCGATAAGCAACAGAGTTTGCCATGCGAATTACTTTTGCACTGATCGATTGGTCCATACCGATTTTTTTTGCGATATCTTCAACGCTGACATCCTCGTCAGAGAAGCTTTCCATTAGTTCTAACAATAAGATGGGTAAAACAGGCAGTTGTTTTACATCTTTAAATAGCTGTGAAAGTTCGAGCATTCACATTCCTTTTTTATTATAAATTAACACGCCTTAAATTAAGCCGGAATGGGCATAAAATCAATGCTTGTACGGTACTTTATTGAAGTGACGCAAACTCAACAGAATTAATTACTTTCTGTTTACAAAATGATTGTAATTTAGCTTGAATTGCAAGTACTTCAGGCTTTTCATAAGCCATTTTATGCTCCGTTCCCCAAACCACACCTGGCCAGCATAGGTCCGTTTCAGTCCGTCCGATAATATGTAAATGCATCTGTTTTACTATATTGCCAATAGCCGCCACATTTAACTTATCGCAGGGAAGCTGCGTTGCCACAAATTCACTCATGAATGCGCTTTGCTGTTGAAGCTCTGCCTGTAAAGGGAGCGGTAATAGATAAAGCTCTTCAATCTGCGTTTTAGGCACAATAATAAACCATGGGAAATGACTATTGTTAAGCAGTAACCACACACTTGTTGGTGTTTCTGCAAGGGTAAAACAATCGTTATTAAGTCGTGCATCCAGTGTAAAAGTCATAAATCACCTATTCTGTTTCGTTATCGTCTTATATACCATAACCCTAATTATTATTTTGAAATGTAGCTATCTGTTTCCATCATTAGCATTTACGCGTTCATTGGCGTCTGAGCCTGCAATCAAAACAACACCTTGGATAACCCGTAAAAGAATTTTAAAATTTATGAATCCGTCCTTTAAAATTGCTAAACTACACAAAAATTATACCCCTAATGCAAGGATTCAACCATGAAATTTAGCCCATGCACTAGCAACTGCACAAGTGACGGCACTTTTTGCCAAGGATGCGGACGCACTCATACCGAAATCAGAGAAACACAGGCCTTAGTTAAAAAATTGGTTGGCCACCTTGTGGATTACAATTACGATGATCCCGAACGCTTTCTAGAGTTAACCAGCATCAAGGCATTAAAGCGCGCCAACATTATTTTGCAAGATAAATAAGATGGCTAAAAATAACAGCCAAGACGTTTCTAATGAAACGGTTGATGAAGCGTTACTCATTGCTAAAAAAACGCAAAAGCCGGGCCAAACTAAAGAGCAAACACGCTTAATTGCCCAGGGTATTCAAAAAGGCATTGTTGAATATAAAAAAGCAGCAAAAGCAAAACATCGCCAAGCCGATAAAGCGCAAAAGAAATTACAAAAACAGAAACAACTTAATAATCAATCTGCAGAGACCGTAGACGTAGCACCAAAAAGTAACAATAAACCATTACCGTGGATTTTATTAGTCACTAGCTGGGCACTCTTTGCTGGATATCTCTTTACACTAAACGCATAAGAAAAGGATTAACATGGTTAAGGTAATTGTAAATGGCGCTAGAGGGCGCATGGGTAGTGAAGCAGTTAAAGCGATCAACAATGATAGCGCATTAGAGCTTGTTGCTGAATGTGATTTTGGTGATGATTTAAGCGCATTAATTAAAAGCAGTGGTGCACAAGTTGTTGTTGATTTAACCGCTGCATCAGCTGGATTTTCAAATACACAAATCATCCTAAACGCTGGCGCTTGCCCTGTTATTGGCACCAGTGGTTTCCAAGTTGAACAAGTCAAAGAGCTACAAGCTTTAGCAACTGAGAAACAACTAGGTGGTTTGATTGCCCCTAACTTCTCGATTGGCGCGGTCTTAATGATGAAGTTTTCAGCTGAAGCGGCAAAATACCTGCCAGACGCTGAAGTCATTGAAGCACATAGCCCACAAAAAGAAGAAAGCCCTTCTGGCACCGGCATTCGTACTGCTGAGCTAATTGCTGCAGCACGCACTAAAGCACCGATTGAATGTAGCGACAAAGAGCTTATTGAAGGTGCACGTGGTGCAGAACTTCATGGTGTTAAATTACACTCAATACGTTTACCGGGTGTGGTTGCACAGCAAACTGTATTCTTTGGTGGTTTAAGCGAAACACTTAAAATTGAGCATAATTCACAACATCGTGAATCATTTATGCCGGGTATTTGTCTTGCTTGTAAAGAAGTCGTGAAACGCCAAGAACTTGTTTACGGCCTTGAACACTTGATGGATTAAATAAAGCGATTAGCTGACAGCCGAAAGCTGTCAGCTAAATAACGTTTTATTTCGCTTCTAATTTAAAAATAGCTAACGCTTTGTCGACTCGCTGAGCCGTCGCTAATAACGCATCACTCTTGATAGCTAAACTATCACTCGCACGTTGATTAATCTGTGCAATATCCATTATTTCGGTCGCATTACTGGCAACAGCGTCACTCTGCAGTGCTTGCTCAATGGTTAACTCCGCTAAAGACTGCAAGCTTTGTCGTGATTGAGCAGCCTCCTGTTGCATATCCTGTAATGGTTTAATGATCTCTTCGATCAACAATACCCCACGTTCGATGCTCTGCTCACTTTGGCTAATTTCAGCTTCTACTTGGTTAGTTTGTTTTTTCATTGTGCCAATCACATCATCAATATTCAGTGTCACCTCAGCAGTACGTTTGGCTAATGCACGCACTTCATCGGCAACAACCGCAAAACCTCGACCACTTTCCCCTGCCCTTGCTGCCTCTATAGAAGCATTTAAAGCCAGTAAGTTAGTTTGGTCTGCAATCTCACGAATATGGGTGATCGCCTTCGTTACCTCTAGCGCACTCTCACTTAAACGCGCCACTGATGCCGATGACTCACAGACTGACACTGCAATCTCTTTAATTGCATAGGTTGCTTGGGTAATTGCAGCCACTCCCTGCTCAGACAGAGCTTGGGTTTTCACCGCTTGTAGTTCTATTTGTTTAACGTCTGTGGAGGTTTGATTAATGCCCTGAGATAAACTGTAAATACGACTATTTATATTATCTGACATTTGCCATTGTTTGGTTAAGCTGGCTTTCATATCGCCTGTTTGCGCTAGAATTTCCGTTGCACTTTGGTGCACAGATTTAGCATCATGATCAATTTCACTGATCATCTCTTTTAGCTGTTCTTGCATATGTGACATACCCGATAATAAACGCCCCAGTTCATTATTACTGCCCTCTGGAATCGGTAAAGAAAGGTCTCCATCGGCAATCGCACTGACAGTAGAAACAGACTGGTTTAGTGGCAATGTAATGCTGGTTATTATTTTGTAGGTCATCAACACACCAATTAACAATGCGCCTCCGCCGAGCATCATCATGATAAGCAAAGCGCGTTCAGTCATGGTAAGAATGCTTGCCTGTCGGTCGTTCATTGATTGCTGTTGATGTTGTTTAAATATCGACACTTCGGCTAATAACGCATTTAGCGCATCCATGGTTTTACCCGTCATTAATTTTCGTGCTTCATCGGGGCCTCCAAATTCTATTTCATCAACGGTTGCAAAAAACTGTTCATGGTATGCTTTTCTTACTGTCATTAAAGTTTGCAGCGAACGTTTATCTTGCTCTGAGACTAATAAGATTTGGATCTTTTTTAATGCGTCATCAATCTGTTTGTTTTTTATATCAATCTCTTTATAAACAGCGGTTCGCTGTTGTTGATCCTCCAATATAAACAGTAATAATAATCGCCCAGCGACACTTTCCGCTTGTATATTAATTTCACCTGCAAGCTCAGCACGCAAGACATCTCCCTCGACAATATCACGCACTTGAGAAGCCGTGCTGTTAAAGCGAAGCCCTGTAAATACGAGCATTACCAACATAAAAACAAGAATCGTGGAGTGGCTTAATATCAGTCGATATTTGATCGGCATGTTTATTCCTTTAAGAGATTGTTTAACCTACATTTCGGATTACTGAGTATTACTTTAGTTACATGGCAAGGCTATTGGAGGGGGGTATTTATTCCAAATTCAGGCACTACATTGAGAGTAGGCGATATAAATTAAGACGCTAATTGCTGCATCATAAAATCAATAAAAACACGGACTTTACTGGCCATATGTTTACGACTGGCATATACCAAATAGATGTTAATCTCAGTGCGGTTATATTCTTCTAACAAGGTAACCAATTGTCCTGTTTTTAACTGCTCTTCAACAATAAATTTAGGTAAAAGAGTGATACCCATACCCGCGACAGCTAACTCCACTTCCATGGAAGAGCTATTGGTTAACATACGATTTTTTACGTCAACCGTAATGCTTTCACCCTGCTGGGAATGAAACAATAAACGGGTTGGGTTCTTAATATTGCTGTAAGCAATCAATTGGTGATGAGCAAGTTCAGAGGGGTGTGTAGGACAACCATGTTGTTTTAAATAGCCGGGTGAAGCCACCGCCACACCATAAGAGCTGATTAATTTTCGACTAATCAGGCTCGATTCTTCTAATGCATTGGTCGCACGAATAACAACATCAAAACCATCCGCAACCACATCAACCATATTTTCAGAGATATCGAGCTCAATATTAATCTCAGGGTAATCCTGCATAAACTGCATTAATACAAAACGTAGATGCGATAAACTAAAACTCGTTGAGCAACTTATTTTTAACGTGCCCTGTGGCTTTTTCTGTTGTTGATTAATGGAGGCTTCTGCTTGCTCTGCATCACCGACTATCGACAGGCATTGTTGATAGTAGAGCTCACCTTCATGGGTGAGGCTGATTGAGCGAGTCGTGCGATTAACTAACCTCACGCCTAAACGCGCTTCTAATTTATTAATTTTTTTGGAAATATAAGAGGTCGAATGATCCATGTTATCGGCCGCTTTAGTAAAGCTACCCGCCTGAATCAGCTCAACAAAAATAACCATTCCATCTAATAATTCACTATTAAAGGCCACTTTTAATGCCTTTTTTAGTGTCTTTTTTAGCACCATATAATAGATACACAAATACCAGAGGAATCGCTAAGTCATAGAGAACTTGTAACTGATTTAACGGGTCTTTGCCCATTGAAGCCAGCATGGCAATTAAGCTAAAAAAGATAATAATCATAAATTGTGAATAATAACTTTTCGAGACAATGTAATACACGGGTTTATTCGCACTGGCCATATCGTAAAAACGTTTGTTAAAAGCAAGACGAAAGAAGCTACTTAAAAACGCGATCAATAATACGCCACCATAAAGTACCGCATCATTGTTTTGAAAGCCTAACTCACCACGTAATAACCATGAAAATGCATAACCCAAAATAGCGATGATAAAAATACGCTGTGCATTAGTACGATCAATTACTTTTTTAACCACAAAAAAGATGACCGCCAAGAGAACACTCAGTACGATAATCAATATACCCAGCGTCATTAAGCTCTCTTTGGTCAACATATAGAGTGTTAATACCCAAAAATAACTTTCTAAAAAGAGAAATAAGCCATCAACCATAAAGATCTTTTTAGAGTGAAAATTATCTTTAAACGTTAATATGCTAGAAAGAGAAAATGCGGCAGGTTGTTGTTGTGATAATAGATTATTCGTTTCACTCAATAACTTAGTGAGTAAATAAAAACCAGCCACTGAAGAACATAACGAGATTAGAATAAGACTTTTAATATAGTCACTGTCGAGCATAAAACTGCCAATTAAAACGCCAAATTTCAACGAGAAAATCACTAACATTTGAAAGTTGCCAAAGGTATTACCACTATTTTTATCGCTGGTAATCGCTTGAAATAAAATACGTTGTGTTGACCAATAAAAGCAGCCTGCAGCACCATTTATTAAGGCACCAGCCGATAACAATAACCATTGTGAATCTAAGAGCAAGACCAATACCAGTAGCATCTGCAATATGAATGATAAGGCAACGATTAATGTCCAATTCGCCTTAGCACGCAATCTATCCCAGCCATATAACGCCACTAAGAACCCAGCAGCAGTTAATACGATGAACCAGGAAATTCCAGCAATGTTTAAGCCTTTATCCCAGAGAATAACCGGGATAAATATCGGCAATAACCCCAATAAAAAAGAATGAATGGCGGAAAAAAGATAAAAGGTACGATTTAATATGGGCATGGAATGTATTCTGCTTGGTTAGTAAATATCTGACTGGCTTATTTCGAGCTTATCGAGTTCATCGAAGTGTAGCGAAAGATCTTCAGCTTTGCCATAACGTGGATAACCATGCATCTTCAGATAAGGTCGCGAGTTGACCTCTAAGAAGATAATCTCTTGTTCACTATGATCAATTTCGATGCCTTTTTCCATGATCACATCGATACCTAAAATATTCGCATCAAAGAGTTTAAGTACATCTTTAAATAATTGTTGGTTGCCTTCTGATAACAGACTTTTATCAATCACTTCAACCACACCACCTGGCGCCAGAGAAATACGATAAAACAAGGTTACGTTTTCATCTTTGGCTGGCACGGTTTGTAAGTGGTAGCCGGATTTCTTCAAAAAAGAAGTGGTTTGTACGCCTTTTTGTAATGGTGACATGCATGGGTACAAACCCATTTCTTCACGAATGGCATTTTCTTTATCAATCAATTGCTCGATCGTGGACTTTCCATCACCAATCACAAAGGGCGCATAACGCTCTAATACAGACATGATCTTGCCATTCGCCACTACCACGCGATAATTGTGACCCTGTAAATATTGCTCAACGACAGTGAAAGGCCACCAAATTTTGGCTAAAAATATCGCCTTCCATAGCTCCTTATAATTTTTAATCGGAAAATGACTGCCACGAGAAAAACCACTGACATTGGGTTTAATGACTAATGGAAATCCATGTTGCTGAGCAAATTTAATCGCTTTAAAAGGATTAAAAAATATCAAACCCTGCGCGTGTTTGATACCGCCCTCTTTGAATTTATCACGGGCTTGTTCTTTACTGCGGCAACTTTTACGCACCTGTAAACTATTGTAATTACTACAGCCATCCATAAAGGTTTTGCTGATCCAGGCATAAATTACTTTTTTAAGCTTCATGTTATCTCTTTTCTAAATAGGTATTAATGGACTAAAGCGCGTCTATTATATGGTTTTATTGGTTGATTTTAGACGTTGTGCAACACGCAGTTTTTTGAAAAAAACTGACTTACTTAACTGAGTGCTCGGAATCGTTTTAGTGACCAGCACTAGCTGTTTCATGGCTTTATTAATAAAGCGCAGTTTCTGCCAAAGGCTAATCTGCTCGGTTAACAATAATAGAGGCATTGGCACATAAAGGTTAATTTCAACAACATGGAATCGACCTGCAATTAAGTCATCTAGGCTATTTGCACGCACGCCATAACGGGCAATACGATAGTTGCCCATCTGTTTTAAATGTCCCCATATTTTACTTTGCTGATCGGCAGAGAGTTGCCCAACACAGTCTTGATAATAACTGTCTTTGTTGTAAATGCCGTTAACAGGTAAAACATCATCACTACGATTACAGGTTTCTGTAATCGATAAAATAGAGCATTGTTGTAAATCACCTTCATTAGGGATCATAAACAACTCAAATTCTCTCTTTTCAGGCGCCGCCTGCTGAATAATATAAAACGGATGACGTGTTGTACGCTGTTTTCGTAATGCGTTAAGTTGCAATAAATTATCGACACGTTCAACACCTTGTGAATTTTGCCCCCACTCAGGTTTTACAAAAACAGGATAAGCACTTGGATCACGTGCACCAAGGTCCATAAACTGCTCAAGTAACCACTGCTTAGGAATTCGCTTATCCACATCTAACTTAGAAAACAAATTACGTTGCTCATTAAAGTAAGGTGCATTTAGCTGAAAATATCGCCATGGCGCCACACAAGAGCGAATACAGTAAAATATGTAAGTAAAAATAAGTGATAATCGAATTAGCAAAATTTAGCCCTTCTTGTATTTCATAAGGTTAATAATGGCCATAAACACACCTAAAATCAGAATAGAAACAGCGGCATAAAACAACGAACCACCATCCCCTTTACCTTCATGGATAACTTCTATTCCTAGTGGAGTGAATAAGTGAAAAAATACAGCCCCACTCATCACTGCAGATGCCAATAAACCACCAGCAGCATGCACTAAATTAATACTTGGCGTATTCGTTAATAAACCGATTTTTTTAAGTGCAAAAAACAATGCGGGAGAAAGTAAAATAAGTGCTGTAATTAACTCAACACCACCCACTGCATAAGAGCCATAATTCATAAATAAGGCACCACCTGATTCACCAATAAAACCTTTCATCCACTGGCCAATAGTGCCAAATATATGTTGTGTATCTGGGTGTAAGGTAAATTTGTACGGTAATGATAAAAGGAATACTTTGCAGATCCACAATACAACAACCCAGCTTACAACCGATGTTTTACTCAATTTCATTTTTATTCCTTTTCCGTTTTTGCCCAATGGGCATCTGCACTTTTAATAAAACCGTCTTTATCTGCACGCCATGTATCTAATACATTTTGGTCATAATTGAGGTATAACTTGTCGTTATAAATAGTCCAAAAAGGAGGGTTACCCGGTGCGGCTTTATCATTAGACATCGCCCATGCACAGTATCCACCATATTGTGGTGCGAACTTTTCTGGATTCGCTTTAAACTTGTCGAGATTTGCTTGTGATGAGAAATACCAGTCTGCACCTTTATACTCAAGCTGATACTTAGAAGATCCCTCAACCGGTTTAGCTTGCTCAAAATAAGCAATGACATCGTAACCAGATACCGCTTTATTATTAAAATAACCCGTATGTATTTGCTCTGTTGCAAATACTGAAGTGCTACTCATAACAAATAACAGCACTAAGGCTTTGATACTTCTATTTATAATATTCATACTTTCACCATTTTTAATTTTTCAAGAATAACATTCACAACTCTTTAACATTAGACCCAGTAAGTGATAAAAGTATTTCACTCTAGGTTAAAAAAGAGACATTTATTTAATAAGCGTGCAATAAAGCGTGAAAGTTTCATTAAATTCTTGCTGATTAAAATCGACTTCAGGTGTCACCTTTAAGCATAAAGCCTGACCATGCAAAGCATTCAGCAACAGTAACAGCATCGACTTTTGTTTTTCAGCAGGTAAATGAAGTGGTGCAATAATTTTATTAAAGCGCTCAGAGAAGACCATTTGTGGGCCCTGTGCAGGCATTGCGACCAAGACTTCCAATAACCCAGCATAGTGGCACAATAAATTAAGGTAGCTTTCAGATAACAGGCGCAGTGAGTCTTGCCAATTTTGTTGTTTAGGTGGGAAATAAAGACTATCCATTAACGACATCAACATCGCTTCTAATAAACGCTGTTTATTATCAAAGTAATGATAAATGGCCATCGCATCAATATCTAAAGCACGTGCTAATCCCCTGATACTCGGCACTTTTCCTTGTTCACGCATTAATGACTTTGCGATATACACAATTAGCTCAGGATTTATTTGACGTTCTTTTTGATTCGGCCTGCCACGCTTTTTCTGTTCTTTCATCATTATTTACCCTCACAAAACACTGCTCACTACAGTGTAGAATAAATTCAGAAAAAGACGACAACTACACTGTAGAATTAATATTCTATAAACAAACTAATAAAAGATTCCTTATACATCCCTCTTGAGCAGTAAGTCGGTTTGAATGTCTCCCGCCATATCAAAAGGATGCTCTCCAATTTTATAGAAACCCTGTGTTTTATAAAATGCTAAAGCAGCCAAATTTCCTTCCCAAACACCTAACCACATTGATGATTTGTTTAACTGCTCAGCAAGTTGATAAGCAAACTGCATTAACTTTTTACCCAGCCCATTACGTAGATATTGTTTACGGATATAAAATCGTTCTACCTCTAAGCTATTTTCAGCCACTTGATCGCTCTGTGCATCACCTTCATTTACTTTTAAGAACCCAGCCACTTCATTACCTAAGTAGATGAAATAGAAATGACTTCCAACAACATTGAATTCTTGTGATAATTTTTGAGGGGTTAACGCATCATCAAAGTACTGCAACATCAATGCTTCACTATTACTCTCAGAAAACGTATCTCGGTATGTTTCTATCGAGATATCACGTAACAAGCCAAGCTGATTATTTTTACAAAGGGTAATTTTAACTGTCATTTTTGCTCTTTATTTTGTTATATTGCATGCACATAATATGAACCTTTTTATAATAGAATCCAATAGGCTATCCCATTGTTAGATGATCCAAAAGCACTCAGCGAAGCGATTAACCAAGTCATGCCCTTTGGTAAATACGCAGGACGAAAGCTTATCTACTTACCAGAGCCTTATTTAGTTTGGTTTTATAGTAATGGCTTTCCGGAAGGCAAGCTAGGTAAGCAATTAGCATTGATGTATGAGGTTAAGTTAAATGGCCTGGAAAAAATGCTCACGCCATTAATTCGTTAATACTTAATCTATAAAGTTTAATCCATTAATCAATGTGTCTCAGCTAACAAGTCACATTGATTAATGTTGAAAGAAAGAGAGCTAACTTGTATAAAGTGAATCAGTTTAAAAAAGTAGGCAGGGATACCATGAAGCAATTATTGATGATCGCCATATGCACCACTGCATTATTGGGTTGTAATTCAGAACAGATGGATAGCGCCGAGCCTACGACTAAATTATCAGAAAACGGCATTACAATTAATGAGAATAATGCACCAGAAATTATTTCTCTATTAGATGAACTCGATGTTTACACTGCACTACCCGCAACACTTTCTTATAACGAAACATCACGTAAAGCCTCTAACACTTCAAGCGAATGTATCGTTTCAGGCAATATCAATGTTGATACGCAGTCCGATAGCAACTCTTCTCTTAGCATTTTTAGTTACGATAACTGCAGTTATATTGCAGGTCATTCCATTAATGGTAGCTATACAACCGCCAGCAATTTTGAAGAAGACCTCAGCACTATCTCTATCAAAACGCAGGGAAAATTAGAAAATACAATCAATGAGTTTGCAACCATGATGCACATGGATGTAGATATTTACGGCAGCAAAGAGCTATATCAAGTCGATTATCGTTTTGATTTTGTATCAACAGAGAAAGAAATAGCCGGTGAGTTTATTGTTTATACCAATCCAACATTAATTTGGGATGAAAATAACGATAGCTTAATTGGCAGCATCATTATTGAAGGCGCAGACAATAATAAGCTTGAGCTGTTATACAATACCAACGGTGTTACTTATTACCTTAATGGACAACTTTACACACCTTAGTCTGGATAGCCCTATTTCCTGCTAGCCTCTGAAAACAAAGACGGTTAGCTGTTAAAGCATGATCAAGCCGTAAGGTTTGATAAAGGCCATGACTACCAATAGCACTACAAAGTGCGATCTCCGGCTCTATTTCAAACTACCCGCTCTTGATGTCATACTCGCTATAATACCGACACTCTGCATTCAGCGTAAAAGCCGAGGCAAAATACAGCAAACAATTAATGACTATTGAAATAAGCCCAAACAAACTTGCGATTCACCTATAAAGGAAATTATTTTGATCACTTATCAGTTTGACAATTACAACGGTGTCACCATCGACAAGCAAGCGTTACCCGATTCTGAAGCGCTTTTCAAAGCGCAATTTAACGAAATGTTATTGTTAGTTAGTGAAAAAGGTAAACAACTGATTTGGTTTACTCTATCGATTAAACAATCTTCTTTTATTCAAATAGCGACGGATGCCGGATTTGTTTTTCATAACTGTTTAGAAGATGAAATTACGCTTATTTTACGCATTAAAGCAGATGCTTATGCGCCTTTTGTACCGACTCATAGTATCGGCGCTGGTGCGTTAATTTTTAATAACAAACAACAGATCTTAGTCATCAGAGAAAAAATCGCGATGGGGCCTGGCTTCAAACTGCCGGGGGGCCATATTGAGTTAGGCGAGAAAATATCAGAAGCGATTGTGCGTGAAGTATATGAAGAAACCGGTATTCGCAGTGAGTTTGTTGGTCTGCAAGGTTTTGGTTCTAAAAAAGTGTTTCGTTTTGGCAAGTCTAATATCTATTTTCTCTGCCGTTTGAATGCATTAACAGAGCAAATCGACATTCAAGATACAGATGAAATTGCAGAAGCTAAATGGTGCGATGTCAGTGAATTTATCAACGATACCAATAACAGTGTTTTTGTACGTGAAATTGTTAAAAACCTGCAACATGAGCAAGGCTTTGAATTGGTAGAAATGCCAGAAAATAACAGTGCTTATGAAAAGCATGAAGTGTTTTTTGCAGGGAATATACATAACCAGCTTTCATAAGGTGTAAATATGCTGACTATTTTTGTCTCTGATATTTTTGGTCAGAGTTTAGCGCTTCAAGCATTAGCAGATAAGATAGCACCTCACGATATATTGATTATTGACCCTTATGCTGGTCAGCTCATCAATTTTGAAAATGAGCAGGTCGCTTATGATTATTTTAGTGATCAGGTTAGCCTACCTAGTTACGCAGCCTTAGTGCTGGAAAAACTAAATGCTATTAATCAGCCATTTAATCTGATTGCTTTTAGTGTGGGAGGATCTGCGACTTGGCTAAAATCAGCAAGACTAGCAGAGACCAAGGTGAAAAAAGTATTCTGCTTTTATTCATCGCAAATTCGTCATCATTTAACGATTCAACCCAATGTCCCAATTGAGTTAATTCTACCTCAGCATGAAAAGCATTTTGATATTAATGAATTGGCATCTTGTTTAACAAACAATAAACAGATAACACTCGCTAGGAGCCTTTATGCACACGGTTTTATGAATCAGCTTTCAGAAAATTTTAATCAACAAGGCTACGATGAATATAGCGATTACCTTCGCGCTATATTGCAAAGAGATTAGTCAAAAGAAACCTGTTTTCATTCGCACTGGCTAACATTAACTTTTTGTAATGTTTTATCCACCTTGTTGAAATGCTACCAGCGTACACTTCAGTTATCAGCCAAATAACTAAAATAGAAAACAGGATAACAAAATGAAATTTACTAAAATATTGTGTGCAACACTCGCCTTTTCCTCTCTTTCCGCTTTTGCAGGCGACGATGATTCACTCGCAGCACTTGCCTTACAACGTGCTAACTTCACCCTAGAACAGGCCATAGAAAAGGTAAGCACTGATTATTCTCGTCATATTACTGAATTTGAAATTGATGATTATAACCATCAAGCAACTTACGAAATTGAAACGATTAACTTTGAAACTGAACAAAAATATAAAGTACAAGTCAGCCTTGAAAATGGCGAGGTCTTAAAGGAAAGAAGTATCAGCCTGAAAGTATTAGGCCTGAATCGTTTAGATGATGATGAACTATTTGCTTTAAAAGAGTTAAAAGCAGCTAACTTTAACCTCAATAAGACGATCGCCACGTTAAAGCAAAAATACAATACAAATATCGTTGAGTTTGAATTGGAAAGTGAAAAAGGCATTAGCTTTTATAAATTCAAATTGATGGGTGAACAAGGTGCTAAACGTGTACTTGTGGACATAAAAACAGGCAACATAATCCCTGTAATGAGCCATTAGTTAACAACACTTTAATTGCAATAATAAGGGGGTTCACTCCCCCGTAAGGAAATACAGTGCGTATTCTTGTTATCGAAGATAACCAAACAACCCGTCAATACCTGCAGAAAGCCCTTCAAGAGCAAGGTTATGAGGTTGATCTCGCCGATAATGGTCAAGATGGTTTATTCTTGGCTTTAGAAGGAGATCATCAGTTAATACTACTTGATAGAATGCTACCCAAGTTAGATGGGTTAACCGTATTATCAACCTTAAGAAATGCAGGCAAGCAAACACCGGTGTTGATATTAAGCGCATTAGACAGTGTTTCTGAACGGGTCAAAGGGCTACGTGAAGGAGGCGACGACTACTTAATTAAGCCTTTTGCGCTTTCTGAGTTGCTGATACGCATTGAAATATTAATTCAACGTAAAAACCAATCCAGTGAGAAAGTCACTAGCAGCTTACAAGTTTCAGATCTAAAAATGGATTTGCTCTCACACAAGGTTTACCGTGGTTTAAATGAGATAAAACTACAACCAAAAGAATTTAAGTTGTTGCGTTATCTAATGGAGCATAGCGGTCAGGTTCTTTCTCGTTCGTTACTGTTTGAAGCAGTTTGGGATTATCAGTTTGATCCACAAACTAATGTTATTGATGTGCATTTGGCACGATTGCGTAAAAAGGTAGAATTTGATGGGCTTCCCCCTTTACTGGAAACAGTGCGTGGCACGGGTTACCGAATGGTGGCAAGCAAGTAGAAAAGCCAGCTCTGTCTGGCGTTTAACACGTCTATATACCGTTTTGTTACTCTCAGTAGTCGCAGTATTGTTAGTCGTTTTGTATCAATTAAGTATTGGTCAAATGAGTCGTCAACAACAGGCTCAATTAGAAAGCCTTATCGCGCAACAAACCGTACTCGCTGAACAATTGAATACAGATGAATTTATTGCACAGTTTAAATTGCAAGCGGAAAGCTCTCGACAATATATTTTAACTTACCAAACAGAAAAGCAATTAATTGGCCGACTTAGCTTCATTCCAGAACAGATATCATCTTGCCCTCGCCTCACACGTTTTCCCATTTGGTTAGATAAATACGATGAGATTCGACTTCTTTCTGGCTGTAGTCAACCATTAGGCGCAGGTTCTCTAACCGTTGCGATTGATGATGAAGCTTTATATGCACTTAAAGCACAATATATCAGCGCTTCTGTTATCGCCTTAATACTGGCTTTGTTATTAGGTTTGCTCACCGGATTAGTCTTTTCGTTACGTGTATTAAAACGTATCAATAGTTTTAATCAAACCGCACAGTTAGTCGAGGCTGGCCAGTTAAGCGCCCGTGTTGCCTTGTCTAATAACAACGATGAATATGATCATATGGCGTTGCATATAAATACTATGCTCAGTCAATTAGAACATTCCTTTGAAACCGTTAGTGGCATTACCGATGCGATTGCACATGATTTACGCACACCACTCAGTCACTTAAGACAACAGATAGAATTAGAATTATTAGATAAACGTCAACAAGATCAACCCACCACACAACTGCAATCAATGATCGAAAAGCTCGATGAAATATTATTTACTTTCAGTGCGATGCTGGAATTAACACGTTTACAACAGCAAAAAGAGACAAAAACACAACACTTTAAAATAATTGATTTATCTAAAATAATAATTGATGCCGTGGATTTAATTGAGCCACTCGCAGAAGAAAAAGAACAAATAATCACCTCAGATGTAGACCTGAATATCACATTAAAAGGGGATGCTACCTTGCTCTTTCGTGCTGTGTATAACCTGTTAGAAAATGCCAGTAAATATGCCGGAGAACACGCACGCATTAGTATACGATTAACCGAGTCGGGGTTTACCATTAGTGATAATGGCCTGGGCATTAGCGACAATGAAAAAAACAAAGTATTCCAGCGTTTATATCGCATTGAAAAAAGCCGTCATGTGGCAGGATTTGGTTTAGGGTTAACACTGGTTAAAGCGATCGTACAACTACACAATGGACAAATAACGTTACTCGACAATAACCCAGGATTACAGGTTATGGTTGAGTTTCCAGACACTATTTGTTGCCATAACAATGTAAATAAGCATACAAATAGCAATGGAAATAACAAGGAAGGTTAAACATGGAAACAGTGGTTATAACAGGCGCGAATCGTGGCATTGGTTTAGCACTTACAAAAAAGTTTTTACTGCTCGATAAACATGTCATCGCCACTTGTCGGGATATCAATAACGCAGAGCAGTTAACCGCTTTATCGACTCATGGGAAGTTGACCATCTCAGCACTTGAAGTCACTAGCGAAGCATCTGTCAGCACATTTTGCGAACAGCTAATAGGCGTGAAGATAGACATCTTAATCAATAATGCAGGGACTTTTGGAGGCAATAAACAAAATACAAAAGAGATGGATTATACAAGCTGGCTAGAGACCTTTAGCGTTAATACACTGGCGCCATTTCGCTTAAGTACGGCATTAAAAACGAATTTATTACTTTCCGACCACCCTCGCATTGTGAGCATTTCCAGCCTGATGGCGAGCTTAGTCGGCAAAGGGCAAGGTAGTTATGCTTACCGAAGTTCAAAGGCAGCGTTAAACAAGGTTATGCAGGTGATGGCGCTAGAGTACAAAGCGGAGAATATTATCGTTTGTCCCGTACACCCTGGCTGGGTAAAAACAGACATGGGCGGTAGCGAGGCGGATATTAGTGTCGAACAAAGTCGCACATGTTTAGTTAAGCTTATTAACAATTTAACACTCGAACAGAGCGGACGTTTCTGGCAATGGGATGGCCAAGAGTTAGATTGGTAAGCATATAAATACAATCAGTAGAAAAACGGTATGGCGAGAGATATGCGCCATGCCCCTAAAAAAACATCAACGGGTCAATTCACTACAATAACTCCCCCGCTTCACTAATAATGAACCTTGTGAGTCGTTTTTTTCTGACGCCCAAACGTAACCCGTAACTTCCCCCTACACAACAGTCACTTATAAGCTTTACTTTAGCTATTTAAAATTCCTAAAACGATGACAAGGTTGGCTACATTATTCTTAACGTATAGCTGGCTTTACATCGATCTTGATTACGTTATTGATTTTAAATTCTGGCATGCTATAAAGCATCAATTTTAACTAATATACATTCAAGGATGGATTTCATCTTCAACCTTTATCAACCATCGCTAATTTAATCGGGTATTTAAAATAATATGGGCATTAATCAAAAGGGAGCTTTTATATTAATACTGTTTTTATACAGTACGCTCACCTCTGCCCACACCACTGATATAATTAAGATACGTACGATTGGGTTTACGCCCTACGGCATTAACACTAACGGAAAATTAAGCGGTATCTATTATGATATCGCTAATCAAATAGTGACCGGTGCGGGATATATTAGCCACAACTCAGTGGCACCTTATGCACGTATTATTAGAGAAATACAGGCTGGTAAAATTGATATGACCATTATGTTTCGTTATCCAGAATTAGAAGATTATGTTGAGTATATTGCGCCATTACCCTCTTTAAAGATCGTCGTGATTGGATTAATACAAGCCAACTTCAATGATATAAGCGATTTAAACGGTAAAAAGATTGTCTATTTACGTGGCGCAAAGTTTAGTAATAAAATTGATAATAATGAAGGTATTATTAAGTATCCTATCAAAACCTTTGTTCAGGGGATTAAGATGCTTATTGCAGGCAGAGCCGACGCTATTATTGGTCCACTTGACCCGATAAGAAATGCGGCAGTACAAACACAAGGCACGACGCTCGGAAAACCATTTATCGTTGATCAGCGAACTCCTTGGTTACAGATCTCGAATAAAAGCAGCATGCATTTCGATAGCAACAAACTCAAACAAAGCTTTTTGCAACTTCAAAAGCAAGATATGCTTAGACCTTAGCACATAAAAACCTTCAATAATCTCGCCACTAATCGATGACTATATATGATAAAAATTAGCACAGAAAGGCTTACGTTACGTCCATTTCAAAGCAGTGATTTTTACGCGCTCCATCAATTATTAAGTGATCCTGTGGTGATGCGATTTTCACTCAATGGCCCCTATTCAGAAACAAAGAGCCGTGATTTTATGAATCAATGTATTCAAAAATCAGAGACTAACCAACCTAGTTTACTGGCCGTTATTAATAACAAAACCAATCAATTGATTGGCTCTTGTGGTTTTTTTCCACAAAAAATACTCGGGAAAGAAGAGCTTGAAGTCGGTTATCGTTTATTAGAAGAATTTTGGGGACAAGGTTTAGCAACAGAAGCAGCACTTGCTCTTCAAAACTATGCGCGTGATAAAATGGGCCGGAATCGTTTAATCTCTCTCATAGAAAAAGAGAACATTGCCTCTGTGCGTGTTGCTGAAAAAAATGGCTATAAATTAGAAAAAGAGATGCTCTATGATGGCAGGATTAAAGTCTGTATCTATGCCCTTACCCTGTAACAACTGACTTCTTCGTCAAACAAAGCCATTTATAGCAAGCACAAAAAAGGAGACCAATGAGTCTCCTTTTCAATCCAAACAACAAGTAAGAGCCTATTTAGACTTTTTACGTTGTTGTTCTTTATGCGCTTTTTTCTTAGCACGGTTTTTTTCTAATTGCTCAACCGCACTTGAACCAATATGGTCCTGGCCACGCTCTTTCGATAAACGTACTTGTAGCTCTCGCTGTGAAAAACGTTCTTTTTGAGCATCTGTAATTGAATCAAAACACTGATGACAACTCACACCTTCCATGTATTTTTCAGATTTTTTATCATCTTCAGTGATCGGTAAACGACAACCATGGCATTGGTCATATTGACCTTTCTCTAGCTGATGATTCACCGAAACACGATTATCAAAAACAAAACATTCGCCTTTCCACATGGTCTCTTCTTCAGGCACTTCTTCTAAGTACTTAAGTACGCCACCTTCAAGATGATAAACCTCATCAAAACCTTGCTCTTTTAGGTAAGCAGTTGATTTTTCACAACGAATACCACCAGTACAAAACATCGCTACTTTTTTATGTTTTGCAGGGTCAAGGTTCTCTTTTACGTATGCAGGAAACTCACGAAAGTTAGTCGTTTTTGGGTCAACCGCATTTTCAAAGGTACCAATGCTAATTTCGTAATCATTACGTGTATCAACCAATAAGACTTCTGGATCGCTGATTAAGGCATTCCAATCTTTTGGTTTAACGTAACTACCCACTGTACGGTTAGGGTCAATACCCTCAATACCCATAGTAACAATTTCTTTTTTAAGCTTTACTTTAGTGCGGTAGAACGGGTTTTCTACATCATAAGATTCTTTGGTTGTTAGTCTCTCTAATCGAGGGTCCAACTTTAACCAATTAATCACGTTATCAATGCTTTCACGTGTTCCGGCAACCGTACCGTTGATACCTTCACTAGCCAGTAATAAAGTACCTTTTACGCCATTCGTGTTCATGATATCGAGTAAAGGTTGTTGGATTTCTGTGTAGTTATCAAGTGCGACAAAACGATATAACGCACATACGACTATATTTGACATGGTATTTCCTTTTAGCTAACTGAAACGTAAATCCAGCGCTGTAATTAATTGAGCGTGCATTATACGAAGTGCAGATAAACTCTCAAGTAACAATTTTAACAAATAGGAAACATTAGAAAGGAGTAAAAATTTTGAAGGCAATATTTTCAGGCTTAAAGTAAACGCATCACTCTATTATTTAGCGGTCTACTTTAAATATTACCCAGCGGATCATTAACGTAATCGCTGACCTGTTAGCGCATGGTGAATCTGTGAAGGGTTATCAAGACCTGATACTTCGGCTTCAATAATAGTCGTTAATAGCGGGTTGTTGATAAACATCTCTTTAACTTGCGAGGCATTCACACAAGCATCTAATCCAGAAAGATTAGCACTAGTCGAAATAATAGGTTTACCAAATTCACTACAAAGTTGCTGTACAACAGGGTGATCACTCACTCTGACAGCGACACTATCAAAATCACCACTAATGAGTTTAGACAGTGTTTTTTGCACAGGAACAACCCAAGTGAAGGGGCCTGGCCATGTATTTTTTATCGCGGTTAGTTGTGTTTCATTTAATGAAGAAAAATCAGCGTATGTCTTTAACTGCTCAATATTAGCCGCAATTAAAATCAGCCCTTTATGTGCAGGACGTTGCTTTAAATCTAAAATATGTTGAATGGCGATTTCACAATCAGGATCACAACCTAACCCAAAAACAGATTCGGTTGGATAAGCAATGACGCCTTGCATACGTAGCGCAGTGAGCGCATTTGAGAGTTTGAAATTAGTCATATAGTAAACCTAGTACAGCACATTTATGAAGATGATATGCGCGAGATTATATAGGCTTACCTCGGTAACTACATCCTTTTTGTGGACATATTATGCGCAAGGTCGCTGCCGTTTTTCTCTCTACTAAGATAGGCCAATGGCAATCGGGGCAAAATTCGTTCACTGGTTTGTCGTTTACGGCGTATTTACAACTAGGGTAATTATCGCAGGCATAAAAGGTTTTTCCGAAGCGGGATTGACGCTTGATTAACTTACCTTTTTTACAAGAAGGGCAACTAATTTCTGGCTCTTTTTCTTCGTCTTTATTTGTAGTTTCAGAGAGTTGCGCAGTATGTTCACACTGAGGATAATCACTACAACCGATAAACAGCCCATAACGCCCCTGCTTCAATACCAGTTCTTTAGTACATAAGGGACAACTTGTGCCACTGAGTACTTTCTTGATCTCGCTTTTTTCATGCAATGGACGCAAATAATCGCAGTCAGGATAACGGGTACATCCCAGAAAGGCACCCTGTTTACCGTTACGAATATGCAATTCTGAACCACAATCAGGGCAAAGGTCGATGGTTTTTAAGTGTGTCGTTGTTAACTCGTCTTTACTCATTTAATGAATCAACCCATCTTCAAAGTCCATTAACATCGACTCTAATTGTAAAAATTCATCTTCACTATTCGGATCATTAAATAACACCATTAGAATGAGCCATTTCAAATCATGTAAAGGTAACTCACTAATTTCTAGCAACATTGCACAATCAATGACTGTTTCACGTGTATAGGTTGTTAAAATATCAGCTTGCTCTAAATAGAATATATAACCTTGACCGACACTTGATATACGTTGCTGCTCAAGATAACTGTAAACACGATGTGAAGTCGGTTTTGCTAATTGCACTCTATTTTCTTCAGATTGCTCATGCAATCCGGATAAATGCTCTAACCATGCTAATGCTTTAGTTATATCGCTACTCTGAAAGCCTTCTTCCAATAGTTCGTCGGTGATCTCCTGCGCATCAACCTCTACGTTTTGATCAATCTGCATGTAACTTTCAAATAGATATATGATGACTTCAAACATATGTATTATTTTTACCTTTTATATAACCTTCAGCGGTTGCTGTAATTCTACCAGTTATCTCTAACTCTACTAACTGATTTTGTAAATTGATGATATCAAGCCCTGTCCGTTGTAATAGTTGCTCTAGCGTAGTGATATGGAAATCGATGTGCTTCATTACCGGGTGTGTTTCTTGCTGCAATGATAGTTGTAGTTCAGGCGCAGTCACTTTTATAGATCGCAGGTGTGTAAATTCTTCAATAATATCATTGATATCAACCACTAATTTTGCACCTTGCTGAATAAGGTGGTGGCAGCCACAGGCTTGGCTATTATCAATTGAACCAGGCAACGCAAAGAGTTCTCTATTTTGCTCATTTGCATAACGTGCAGTTATTAACGACCCGCTACGTTTGGAAGCTTCAACCACCAATACCCCCAGTGACAAACCCGAAATAATACGATTACGCCGAGGGAAGTTACTTGGAATAGCCGGACTATTGGGCCAAAACTCAGAGACCAGCAAGCCCTGTTCACTGATATTTTTGGCTAACTTAATGTGTCTTTTCGGATAAATATTGTTAAGCCCAGTCCCTAATACTGCAATTGTTTTGCCGTTATGGTCAAGTGCTCCTTGATGTGCAAAACCATCAATACCTAAGGCCATGCCACTGGTGACAGTAAAACCTGCTTGCGCTAACTCAGCAGCAAACTGATAGGCTTTATCCTGGCCGTACGGAGTGCAATTTCTGCTTCCGACCAAAGCGACTTGCGCTGACTTTAAAAGGCTTACATCGCCTTCTAGGTACAGTAATAAAGGTGGATTACTTATTTCTTTGAGCGGCTTAGGGTAACGCTCATCATCGAAGCAGATAATATTTCGATTTTGTGTTTCATCTATCCAACTGAGGTTTTCTTCTATCTGCGTTAGATTCGGATTTAGCAGAGCATTAATTTGGTTTTCTTTTAAACGATAGGATTTTAAGGTTGAAGCGGGAAGTGTTAATAATTCTGCAAGGGAATGTTTACTGAGTAATTTGAAGGCGCTACGTTTTTGTAAACTCGGGACAGCATCTAAAATCATCCAGCGTTGAATATGCTCAGTAGATGAGGCGGCGATTTCTTCTGGTGAAAAAAGATCTTGTTGAATAGTTACCTACCTTAGCCATGATAGAAAGCGTTACAACCTATTAATAAATAGAAAGTAAAAACTTAGGCGAAGATTTTTAAGCTTAATTGAAAAAGAAAGTGCCCGCTTTACTTTATTAACGTGCACTTTCTTTTCTAAAAGCTAAATAATAACAACCTAAGTGTTACTAGAATTCAAGCCCTTCAATATCGTATTTAGCTCCCATTGCGTCAGTACTACGCATAACAAGTGCAATACTTACTTTTTCATAGACTTTAAATACCATCAACTCACCAATACGCTCAGCTGGAATGACTAAATCAGCTTTGCCCATTTGATCAAAGCGACTTGCATCTTCTTTATATTCAATTTTATTGTTATTCATGATTACACCAGGGCCTGAGCGTAAGATAGAAAACATTGAACCGATTTGAACTTTATCACGTTGGCCTTTATTAATAACAACGGTATCCCATTTACCAATAGCAACGGCATTATTTAGTGCTGCCAGTATATGGCCTTTCACTTCAGACGATACTGGCTGAGGTAAGAAATAAGCAGGTAACGTTTCATACTCAGGAATCGGTAAAATCAAATCACCTTGGCGCGCTTCACGTGCACTTTTCAAAAAGTCGAATGGTGTCACTTTTTCTGTTGTTGTGACATTAGGGCTTTTAGACACTTCAGAATGACCAATAAAAGTTAACTCTTTACCTAAAAATTCATCCGTTCCAGGTTCACGGAAATTATCACCTAAACGATAGATTCCATAAAGCTTAGTTGTGTCGAATTGGCCCTGACCATAAAATATATCACCAGCAAAGAAACGAGGGCTACCAATAGCATCACCTAATAAACGGGGTGCATCGACAATTAAAGAAGGCTCAATAACATGATCTTTCGATAAAAAGGCTGAAATAGCGGCTAACGGAATCGTTGGAATTGGCTCACCTTTTTCTTCTAAACGTGGAGAAGGTGATAATTTTTTCAATTTTTTACGTGTTAACTGTGGCTCACCATTAATCCAGATAAGTGTTAATACATCACCAGGATAAATAAGATGAGGATTTGCGACTTGATTATTGGCTTCCCATAAACGAGGCCACAACCAAGGAGTATTTAAAAAGTGAGCAGAAATATCCCACAGGGTATCGCCCTTAATAACCGTATAGGTCTCTGGGTGATCTTCTCTTAGTGTCAACGTGTCTGCAAAAGCTGCAAAAGAAATCGCTGCGCCTAATAAGAGTGAGGTAATTCGTTTAAATTTCATAACAATCCCTGTTTGGTGAGTAAAAACTATTTTTCTATTAGGAAATGAATATCCCATATAACTGTACGATGCTTGGTTGCATCTTTAAGCAGCATGGGGTTAGAATTAGTGTTCTTTAACATTAACTATAGAGCAAGATAATATCATGGCTTTACTCGAAGTATTACATTTTCCCGATCAACGTCTTAGAACGGTTGCTAAAGCTGTTGAGCAGATCACACCAGAGATCAAAACTATCGCAACTAACATGATTGAAACCATGTATGACGAAGATGGCGTTGGTCTAGCGGCAACACAAGTAAACGTTCACTTGCGTATCGCTGTCATCGATGTTTCTGAACAGCGCGATCAAGCAATGATTCTTATTAACCCTGAAATTATAGATCAATCTGGGGAAGAAGAGTCTCAAGAAGGTTGTCTTTCTGTTCCTGATACTAATGCAGATGTTAAACGTAGTGAGTTTGTAACTGTGCAATATCTTGATATTGATGGAAACTTACAAGTTTTAAATGCTGATGGCTTATTAGCAGTTTGTATCCAACATGAATTAGATCACCTGAAAGGTAAGCTATTTATTGATTACCTTTCACCGTTTAAACAAAAACGTATCAAAACAAAACTTGAAAAACTACAGCGTCAAAACCAAAAGTTTTCATAGTCTTTAAACGCTCGATGAGAACATCGAGCGTTTAACACTTTGCATCTAATAACGCTTGGACTAAATATGTGATCTGATTTTACCCAGTAAAAACAGCTCAGATATTTATTTCGATTGCTATAAAATACCGATCTTAAGACCGGTAAAAAGTGCAATGTCACAGCAAAATTTTCATAACTCTAAACAGGTAAGATATCTTAGTGGAAAAATTAAACATTGTTTTTGCAGGCACACCTGACTTTGCAGCAAAGCATTTAAGCGCATTGATTACGTCGGAATTTAATGTTGTTGCTGTTTATACGCAACCAGATCGACCTGCAGGCCGTGGTAAAAAACTCACCGCGAGCGCAGTCAAAGAATTAGCTGTTGAGCATGACTTACCCGTTTATCAACCAGAAAACTTTAAATCCGATGAAGCACTTGCACAACTAGCGGCACTCAATGCCGATATTATGATTGTTGTCGCTTACGGACTAATTCTGCCAACAGTGGTTTTAGAAACACCCCGTTTAGGTTGCCTCAATGTTCATGGTTCTCTTTTACCTCGCTGGCGTGGCGCAGCACCGATTCAGCGTGCCATTTGGGCGGGTGATAAAGAAACTGGCGTTACTATTATGCAAATGAACGCAGGTTTAGATACCGGTGATATGCTAAGTAAAGTGGCCTACCCTATTAATGATGACGAAACCAGTAGCTCACTTTATGCCAAGCTAGCAGAACAAGCACCACAAGTATTAGTCGATACTATTACACAATTAATAAACGGTGAACTAAGCGCAGAAGTACAAGATGAAAGCCTTGCTAACTACGCAAAAAAGCTCAGCAAAGCAGAAGCATTGATCGATTGGTCTGCTGATGCCGTTTTCATTGAACGTTGCGTGCGTGCATTTAATCCTTGGCCGATGAGTTACTTCGAATTGGCAGGAAAACCGATTAAAGTACATAACGTCAGTGTTATTGAAGAAGAGACGACGCAAACACCCGGCACTATTATTAGTGCAGACAAAACCGGTATTCAAGTCGCAACAGGCAAAGGCATTTTAAACCTACAGTTGATTCAACTTTCAGGTAAAAAAATGATGCCGGTTGCAGACATATTAAATTCTCGTCGTGAGTTATTTGCAGTAGGCACCCTGCTTGCTACACAAGGTGAAACAGAATGAATGTTCGTGCACAAGCAGCAAAAGTATTAAATCAAGTGGTAGAACAAGGGCAGTCACTTTCACAAGCCTTACCGGCAGCACAAAAAGACTTAAACCCAAAAGACAAAGCCTTATTACAAGTGCTTTGTTATGGCGTATTACGCACATTACCGCGACTTGATTTTTTCTGTCGCTCATTGATGCAAAAACCGCTTAAAGGCAAACAACGTGCGATGCACTTTTTGATTTTAGTGGGTTTTTATCAGCTTCTTTATACTCGCATTCCAAGCCATGCAGCGGTTGGCGAAACGGTTGATGGAACAAAAGCACTTAAAGCACCTGGCCTTAAAGGCATGGTTAACGGTGTATTGCGTAGTTTTTTACGTGAGCAAGAAGCATTAACCGAAAAAGCAGACCAACAAGATACACTTAAATACTGTCATCCAGGTTGGTTAGTTAAGCGTTTACAAAGCGCTTACGGAGAAGAAAAAGCCGCATCGATTATGACTGAAAATAATCAGCAAGCGCCGATGTGGTTACGCGTGAATAACATTCACCATACACGTGCAGAATATAAAACATTATTAGATAACGCAGAGCTAAACAGCTTTGACGCGATTGATGATGAAAATAGCAACGCACTACGCCTAGAAAAAGCCACTGACGTTTATAAGTTACCTGGTTTTACTGAAGGTTGGGTTTCCGTGCAAGATGGCGCGGCACAATTAGCGGCACACTATTTAGGCGCGCAAGAAAACGACCTAATTTTAGATGCCTGTTCAGCCCCTGGTGGTAAAACAGTGCATACATTAGAACTACAACCGCTAATAACACAGATGGTTGCAGTAGATGCTGATGAAAAACGTTTAGTGCGCGTACAAGAAAATTTAGACCGCTTACAATTACAAGCAACAGTCATTCATGGTGATGCCTCGAAACCAGGTGAATGGTGGAATGGGGATCTATTTGATCGCATTTTATGTGATGCGCCTTGTAGCGCGACGGGTGTTATCCGTCGTCATCCCGATATCCGTTGGTTACGACGCGATAGTGACATTGCTGATCTTGTGGCTTTACAAAAAAGCATTTTAAACGCGCTTTGGGATAAATTAAAACCCGGCGGTATTTTGTTATATGCAACCTGCTCTGTTTTGCCTGATGAAAATGAATTACAAATCAAAGGCTTTTTAGAAAGCAGAAGCGATGCAACATTAATTCCGTTATCAGCACAATATAATAGCGCGTCTCAAGGACGTCAGTTATTACCTAACGAAGATGCGATGGATGGATTTTATTACGCGAAATTGCAAAAGAACGCTTAATAGATAAATTGTAAATGCGAGCGCAATTTTAACGCCTTGTATTGATACCAATCACAATAAATAGCTGATCTATTTGGCTAGTTAAAACAACTTACTTCTACGTTGTAATTTTCGTAAAGGGAATAACCATTTACGTCAAATTACGCCTTGAATTAAGCCGTTTTTCCTGCGCAAAATTTAGATCTCTTACTTAATGGAATTGGTATTACAATAGCACGACGTGAAAACAGCGCTCCAATAGCATCTAAAAGTTCACGTTTAAATACAGGTTAGTGTTTTTACACAAACAGGATCAACAATGAAAATTATTATTTTAGGCGCGGGACAAGTAGGCGCATCACTGGCTGAAAACCTAGTAGGTGAAAATAACGATATCACCGTTGTTGATTCTTCCCATGAACAACTTCAAAACCTGCAAGATAGATTCGATTTACGTGTCGTGCAAGGTAACGCTTCTAGCCCGAGAACACTCGGAGAAGCCGGCGCTGAAGATGCAGATATGTTGATTGCAGTGACCAATTCCGATGAAATCAATATTGTTGCCTGCCAAATTGCCTTTACGCTGTTTAATGTGCCTAAAAAAATAGCACGTATTCGTTCGCAAAGTATGATCATGTACGAAGACAAACTATTTAACAGTGACGCCTTTCCAATTGACCACATAATAGCCCCTGAGAAGTTAGTAAGTGATTACATATTCCAGCTTATTGAGCACCCTGGTGCGCTACAAGTCGCTCATTTTGCAGAAGGGAAAGTAGGCCTTGTGGCAATCAAAGCTTATTACGGTGGCTCTTTAGTGGGTAATGCAATCTCTACACTAAAAGAACATATGCCTAATATTGAGGCACGTGTAGCGGCTATTTTTCGACGTGGCAAAGCCATTAGACCGCAAGGTACAACGATTATTGAAGCGGATGATGAAGTGTTTTTTATCACTGCAAGCCAACATATCAAAGCAATTATGAGTGAGATGCAAAAATTAGAGCATCCATACAAACGTATTATGATTGTTGGTGGTGGTTTTATCGGGGAGAGCTTAGCTAAACGCCTCGAAAAAGAAAATTCAGTAAAGCTCATTGAGAAGAATTTAAAACGCGCAGAATATCTCTCGGAAACCCTTTCTAATACCATCGTTTTTTGTGGCGATTCTTCTGACCAAGAATTATTAATCGAAGAACATATCGATCAAATCGACCTGTTTATCACAGTGACCAATGACGATGAAGCCAATATCATGTCTGCGATGCTCGCAAAACGCATGGGCGCACGTAAAGCAATGGTGTTGATACAACGCAGCGCTTATGTTGATTTGGTACAGGGTAATATTTTAGACATTGCAATTTCTCCGCAGCAAGCCACTATTTCAGCGCTATTAACGCACGTACGTAAGGCTGATTTAAAGCACGTATATTCGCTTCGTGAAGGTGTTGCAGAGGCGATTGAGATCGTCGCGCGTGGTGATAGCATGACTTCAAAAGTAGTTGGTAAACAACTGTGCCAACTTAAATTACCACGTGGTACGAGTATCGGCGCGATTGTGCGTAACAGTGAAGTGTTAATCGCTCACGATAAAACCGTGGTAGAAAGTGATGACCATGTCATTCTATTTCTGGTAAACAAAAAATATATCAGTGATATTGAAAAACTATTCCAACCTAGTCCGTTCTTCCTCTGATTCGGTTACTGTAAATGATTTACCGCCCACTGTTTTTTATAACCGGCTTAGTGTTATCAAAAATGGCCGTGTTTATGTATTTCCCTATGACACTGGCTTTTTATGAAGATAGCTTAGGAGGCGTAGAGTTTCTTACCGCCATCGTGATCACCCATATAGCGTCCTTTATTTTTATCTATTTAGGGGGTGAAAAACAGCGATCTCGGCTCGGTGTGCGAGAGATGTTTCTCCTCACCACCGGTGTTTGGGTGCTTGCCAGTTTATTTGCGGCCCTGCCTTTTGTATTGATAGAGCATATTAGTTATAGCGATGCTTTTTTTGAAACCATGTCGGGCATTACCACCACCGGCAGTACGGTATTGCATAATTTAGATACCATGCACCCAAGCATTTTACTGTGGCGATCCATCTTACAATGGTTAGGCGGTGTTGGTTTTATCGTGATGGGGGTGGCTATTTTACCCTTTTTAAACGTCGGTGGTATGCGCCTTTTCCAAACAGAATCTTCAGATTGGTCAGATAAAGCGGAATCAAAAACACGTCGTGTCGCCATTGATATTTTAATGGTTTACCTGTTTTTAAGCCTTTGTTGTTTTGCCGGTTATCGCTTGGCAGGCATGAGTACTTTTGACGCGGTCAATCATGCGATGACCACCATCTCTACAGGCGGTTATTCAACGTCAGATGGCTCGATGGGACATTTCTCAAAAGGGGCACATTGGAACGCGATTTTATTTATGTTCTTAGGCGGTTTACCCTTCCTGTTATTTATTCGCGCGGTTAATCGTCGTAGTTTATTACCTCTATTAAAAGATGCACAAATCCAAGGTTTTATAAAACTGATCATCGCTTGTACCGCGAGTTTAACCCTCTACTTAACATTAAGCGGACAATTCAATTGGTTAGATGCGCTGCGTTTAAGCATGTTTAATGTTGTCTCAGTGATCACTACAACCGGGTTTGGTTTAGATGACTTTCTTACTTGGGGTGATTTTAGTGTGATGATGTTTTTTGCACTGTTGTTTGTTGGGGCTTGCTCTGGTTCAACAACCGGTGGCATCAAAATATTTCGTTTCCAAATTGCCTTTAGCTTGCTCAAACGACAACTCATGCTGTTGATGCACCCGCATGGTATTTTCCCGCAAAAATACAATAACCGCTTAGTGGGCGACGATATTTTACGTTCGTTAATCGCCTTTGTACTGGCTTATCTGGCCACGATTATTATTGCGGCCTTATTGCTAACATTGCTCGGCGCATCGGCAATGACCGCGTTAACGGCAGCTATTACAGCGGTATCGAATGTTGGGCCGGGATTAGTTGCAGAGATAGGACCATCAGGAAATTTTGCACATTTTCCTGATGCCTCAAAATGGATATTGTCATTATGTATGTTGATGGGACGTCTAGAAATATTAACCGTAGTGGTTATGTTTACACGCCATTTCTGGCGACGTTAATCAGACTCTAACGTAAAAAATGATGTCGGTTCAGGTTGATGGCTGAGCATATATTCATAGGTTTTTGCATTCAGCGTGCGAGTGTTTTTAACCACTAAACAGACCTCTTGCCATACCTCTTTCGACAGGATTAACTCTTTATTAATCCGCCATTTCTTTGAGGTTAACTGGCCATCGTTAGTATGCTGAAAAGTAAGTACGGGATAACTATAACGCTTCCCACTGGCTATTTTTTTTACTTCATGGGTAAACGCCAGTCCTTTAAATCCGGTATTAGAGCGTTTCGATTTAATGTCGTTACGTGCATATTTTAATTGTAATTTTAGCAGCTGACGCTCTTTTTCTTGAGCGCGTCGTAACGCAGTAGAATCAGTATATTTTGCATATGAGAAATAGATCTGTTTCGATTTACCATTAACACTGACCGAGACTCGTACACCTGTCCATCCGCTGGAAAGTTCACCTGGTTTATAAATTCGAATCATATTACCTCTCTTGTGATTCATCCCTCTGCGATAACGAAACGAGTGTTTCGGGCAGGGGTTTATTGACAGTCACCCCCATTGATTTGAGCGATTCTGCCTGTGCAATTATATTGCCACGGCCCTCACTAAATTGCTTCAGTGCATGGTCATAACTATCTTGTGCTTTACCTAATTGCGCGCCGACCTCAAGCATATTGTGGCTAAACAAACGTAATTTGTCATATAGCTTACCTGCTTGATTGGCGATTAAACGGCCATTTTTTTCCTGTGAATCATAACGCCATAGGTTTTCAATCGTACGCAGTGCAATCATCAGGTTGGTTGGGCTTGCGAGTAAGATGTTGTTATCTAACGCTAATTTCACTAATTCGGGGTCATTTTCAATAGCTGCAATGAAAGCTGGCTCAACGGCAACAAATAACAGTACATAATCCAGACTATTTGCACCAATCAAATTTTGGTAATCTTTTTTGGCTAGCCCTTTGATATGCTGGCGTACAGAAAGAGTATGCGCTTTTAATGCTTCTTTTTGTTCACTGATATCTTCACTATTAAAAAAGCGTTCATAAGCGACTAAAGACACTTTCGAGTCGATAATGATATTTTTATTTTGCGGTAAATGCACCACCACATCGGGTAAAAAACGCTGTCCAGATTCATTTTTATAGTGCGCTTGTGTCTCGTATTCATGGCCTTCACGTAAACCAGAATTCTCTAAAATTCGCTGTAATACCACTTCGCCCCAGTTACCCATTTGCTTATTATCGCCCTTTAAAGCATTCGTCAGGTTACTGGTTTCCTGTTGCATTAATTGGTTGATCGTCGAAAGTTTTTTTATCTCTTCTTGTAAGTTATAACGCTCTTTACCCTCGTTAATATAACAATCACTGACTTGCTGCTTGAAACCTTCCAGCTGCACTTTAAAAGGCGCTAATAATTGATTGAGGCTTTCTTGATTAAGGGTTTTAAATTGTGCGGATTTATCGTTAAAAATACGTTGAGACAGCAACTCAAATTGTGAACTTAACTTCTCTTCACTGGCTTGTTGATCGCGTAATCGCTGTTCGCCCGCCTGTAAACGAACCTCAGATTCTCGTAACCGTGCGGTTAATTTATTATTTTGTAACTGTAAACTTTCAGTCAATAATTGACAGGCTTCCAAATCAACAATTTTATTTTCTAGCGACTCTTGATGGAAATATTGCGCCTGTTCATTGAGCAGTAAAGTCGTCTGAAGCGTACTTCTTGTGCGTAGATAAAGTGCAATAAATAGAAGAGAAATAAAGACAAATATCGCTAAAATTGCGATTTCAATAGGGGTGAAATTCATTAATACTCTAATTTTTTAAGGTAGGAAACAACACCTTTATTACTGCGGTTCCATAAAAGTAAATAAACTAAATAAATAGCTAAAACCAACCACTTGTGAAAGTTTTTTCCTTGGTCTAAGTCTTCAAATGTAAAACTTTCATCGTAGCTATTCATCACCATCACATAACCCACCATGATTAATGGAATCACAAAAACCGAAGAGAGCTTCCACAGTAAAATTAAAAGTTGGCTAAGTTGAGCAATGAGCATGATTTTCTCCACAGTATGTCACTGTTATTTTAAACAGTTATATGTTCATTAGCGACCTACTTTAACCTATTCCCTTTGATTTTGTGCCTCACTTCTCAGCGCGTGTTTTTATGAAACAAGTAAAAAAACGCATCAAATACTTTATTTTGCGTGTTTTATTAGTTCAAATACTCTACTATGCGTTTTTAATGGATTTAAGTGCGGGTTTACCTGTGTTTATGCAACAAATAAAGAATTGGAGCTAAATTATGTGTGGGATTGTTGGTGCGGTTGCGCAAAGAGATGTTGCTGGTATTTTAATAGAGGGATTAAAACGCCTTGAATATAGAGGTTATGATTCAGCGGGTTTAGCCGTTATCGCCAATGATCACACCTTACAAACGGTGCGTCGTATCGGTAAAGTAAACAGCCTGGCTCAAGCTATTAATGAGAACCCACTTGCAGGTGGTACAGGCATCGCGCATACACGCTGGGCAACACACGGTGGAGCAACAGAAACAAACGCACACCCACATCTTAGCGATCAACGCATAGCGATTGTGCATAATGGCATTATTGAAAATCACCAACTATTACGCCAACAGTTAATATCCGATGGTTACCTTTTTCACTCTCAAACCGATAGTGAAGTGATCGCTCATTTGGTCCACCAGCATCTACAAAACGACAATACACTGTTATCTGCGGTGCAAAAAACAGTACAACAACTAGAAGGCGCTTATGGCGCGGTGGTCATTGATAAAAATAATCCTGATGAAATGATAGTGGCGCGTTCAGGCAGTCCATTAGTCATAGGTTATGGCCTCGGTGAGCATTTTGTTGCTTCCGATGCGAATGCTCTGTTACCCGTTACCCGTCGTTTCTCCTTTTTAGAAGAGGGAGACATTGCCCAAATAAGTCGTTTATCCGTGGCTATCTATGACGCTCAAGGTCAAACCGTTGAACGTGACATTATTGAGTCACAAGCCACTACTGAGAATACAGATAAAGGCCAATATAAACACTTCATGCTGAAAGAGATTTTTGAGCAACCTCAAGCACTACAACGCACACTAGCTGGACGTTTACAGCCAGGAAAAGTCGCTGTGGATTGTTTTGAGCAAGCGCAATTACAAGGTATTCAGCATGTACAAATTATTGCCTGTGGTACCAGTTATAACGCAGCTATGGTGGCGCGTTATTGGTTTGAGTCATTAGCGGGTATTAGTTGTAACGTTGAAATAGCCTCTGAATTTCGCTACCGAAAATCGGTCACTCTAAAAAACAGCTTATTTGTAACACTTTCCCAATCGGGTGAAACAGCGGATACCTTAGCAGCCTTAAGAATCGCCAAAGAACAGGGTTATCAAGCGACACTCACTATCTGTAATGCTTCTGAATCATCATTAGTACGAGAGTCTGATATTGCTTATATGATGAAAGCCGGCACTGAAATTGGCGTTGCTTCAAGTAAAGCGTTTACCGTGCAATTAACCGCGCTATTAATGTTAGTAACAACACTTGGACGCCAGCATCATTTAACTGAGTTGCAAGAACAACAGATCACCGAGGCGTTACAAAGTTTACCGGCAAAAATAGAGCAAGCCCTTACCATGGAAAAAAATATTCAGCATCTTGCTGAAGACTTTGCTGATAAACATCACAGCCTATTTTTAGGGCGAGGCGAGCAATACCCCATTGCTATGGAAGGTGCACTTAAACTTAAAGAGATATCTTACATACACGCAGAAGCGTACGCGGCCGGTGAATTGAAGCATGGCCCGTTAGCATTGGTTGATGCCGATATGCCAGTGATTGTTGTCGCTCCCGATAATAGTTTATTAGAGAAGCTAAAATCGAATGTTGAAGAAGTCCGTGCGCGTGGTGGCTTGATGATTGTTTTTGCTGATAAAAACTCAGGTTTTGAAAGTGATGAAACCATGAAGGTAATAGAAGTACCACCTTGTGATCCTGTGATTGCGCCCATTATCTACACAATCCCATTACAACTGCTTAGTTATCACGTTGCTTTAATCAAAGGCACGGATGTTGATCAACCTCGTAACCTTGCAAAAAGTGTGACCGTAGAATAGCTAGCTAATGAGTGTCTGGGCATTAATGTCAAATTAACATGCAGGCACTCGTTTAAAAAACATAAAATCTACCTAACTCATAGTTCTTAAACGAAATCATTGAATTTACTAACTGACAGTCTTACCCTAATCTTTTGATTACTAAGTTTGTTAAAAGGTCGACCATGAATTTCAGTTTGAGAACCATCTCTCTGTTGTTACTTATCAGCGCTACTTTATTAGCTTTATTGGCTTATGAAAAAGGCATCTATAAAACTTATAGTGTTGACCTCTCCCGACAACAACAAATAGGACTTAATACCGACCTTTCACAGGGTGGACAAACAACCGCCGATATTAGTTATAGCGATCAAGGCATTAAGCTAAAATGTAATATTAGCTTGGAATACCAATGGCCCTATTGTGAATTAAAAATTCATTTAGCAGAACGCGCCGATCAAGGCTCTTTTGATTATGCCCAAGGTGTCGACCTTTCAGCCTATACCGAAGTGTTTCTTAATATCGCCACTGAAGGTGATAACTCTGAGCAGATTCGTTTTTATATTCGTAATTACAACCCTGAATATACCAACTTGAATTCAGATGGAAACTCACTAAAAATTAATGAAGTTCAATACTCCCCTAACCAATACCCGACCGGAAAATTTATTCCAATCAAAGATTTTAATGTCGTCTCTTGGTGGTTGCAGGCACGTGATATCCCCCTTGAATTACGTGGTGTAGAAATAAGTAACAGCCCTCTTTTAACCATTGCATCGGGCGGTGTCGTTGATGAAGGCCCCATCACTATTATCGTTAAAGAGATCACCTTCCGTTATAACCTTGTCAGTAAAGAAAACATTCTTTTTACCGTGATTGCGATGTGGTTTTTCAGTGCCGTGATTGCGTTATTATTACAATTAAAGTCTTTCCGCCAGCGTTTAAGTTATTCCAAAGGACAACAATTAAAACTTAATGATGTTCTGGTCGCATTAAAACTGGAAAAAGCACAACTCGAACAACTAGCTAAACGTGATGCATTAACCGGACTAAGAAATCGTGTGGGTTTAAGTGAATATCTGCTGAGAGGAGAGGAGAAGGCACAGGATCATAACCTGCCTTTTAGCCTTATTTTCTTGGATATCGATTTTTTCAAAAACGTGAATGACAAACATGGCCACGCTGTGGGTGACCAATTATTAATACAGTTTGGGCGTATTATTAATGAAAATATACGTCAGCAAGACAAACTTGCACGCAGGGGAGGCGAAGAGTTTATCTTGTTATGTATGGAGACTCAGCAAGACAAAGCCATTACGCTTGCTCAAAAATTGTGTGACCTTATCGCAACAACCGTGCTTATCGACGAGATTATGATCGCCGCTAGCTTTGGTGTGGCTCAACTACATAAAGGTGAGAGCACAACCTCATTTTTAGAACGTGCAGATAATGCATTATACAAAGCAAAAACGAATGGTCGTAATCAAGTGCAAGCGGCAGCTTAAAGACGCGCTCTATTCACAACTCTTGCGCTTTCTGCGATCTCTTTAGAAACAATCGTTTGTCCGATAGGCGCAAAAGAGATCATCGCCAGTTTTAAATGCTGTATCGCAAAAGGGATGCCAATAATTGTCATCGTGCAGGCAACCGCAGAAGCCAAATGACCTAACGCCAGCCAAAAACCAGCTAATACACACCAAATCACATTACCAATTAGTGTCCAATCGCCAGTGCCAATATCTTCATTTCCCGTCAGGTATTTTCTATCAATCGGTTCTTTACCAAAAGGCAGAAAAGAAAAATTTCCAATGATAAAACACGCCTTTGCCCAGGGAATACCAATAATCGTCATAAAAGCAAAAATACCGATTAACCACCTCATACCCGTTACCAATCAATGTGCTTTATTCAGTCGTCAGCTCGGACACTAAGGCAAGGCACAGTATGATGACAATGGCTAGCCCTTAGCGAATACTGTAACGCAGAATTAGTTTTCGAGCTGGCGATCCGTAGGACAAGCTGTGAGGTCAGCATCTTCGTTGTTAGAAAGTATCGATTGAACCAGTTAGACCTTCAACTTCCTGCCTAGAATCTGCTCACCTCACAGCTTGCTGAATTTTGCACTTTGAATGATAACGGGTATACCCCATAAAAATACCGCCAAACAATAACCAAATAATATTACCGATAAATGCAATCATGCTGTCACTCTTTAAAAAATCAAAAAAGTAGAGTAATAAATTTATACAGGGAAGAAAAGGAAATATTAAATAAGTTGTATTAAAGAGGAGTTTTGGTAAAAACCTGCCCGAAGGATTTAGGCAGGTTCCTAGCTAACCAAAGCAGTTCAAGTGGTGCTGTGCAAGGCCCCAAATCAACGAAAACGATAATAACAAGACACAAACCCAAATGCAAATGATAATTAGTATTATTCAAGAGTTTGTTAAAAATAACTAAATACCCCTATTAAGATCAGTTCACAGCAGGTTTGAACAGTGACAAGATAACTGGGATAATACGCCACAATTACTGCCCATTAGCTAAAGCAAAGCAGTAGCACTCATTGTTGTACCTGTTAAATGGAGTTTTTAATATCGCTAATCACCCGTTAATCGAAGTCCCTTTTAATTACCGTAATACCTGCTGGTTTTGCGGTGAGCCCGATGATCAAAATGTCGACTTCCCTAAAAAAACTTATGAAGCTAACATTGTGACACATGAACCGATCTGTCTGCCTAGCTGTAAAGAATGTGCAAACATTATTCAGCGTAGTGCGTTCACCTCTATCTACGCTTATCGGGACGCCATTAAACAGGGACTAGTGAAGAAGCATCAGAAGGTACTCAGTATTGGCTCTAATTGGACTGAACAAGAGTTATTAGAGTCTGAATTTGAAGGCAGTGCCTTCGAAGGTTTTAAACGCAGTGCTTGGCCGATGTTTAAAATGATGCAAGCACGTATTAACTACCAGGGCTGGAGTATCGTTATTAATAACGATCATGTGATTGAAGAAAACGAGCATGAAAATTTTGAGTTTGATGGTGTTAATTACACTAGCTTAGAAGATGCCGTTACACATGCTGTTAAAACGTTTTTCTTAGATGAGCAACTGTTTACACGTGTATTGAGCGTGCTAGGTAAAGCAAAGTTCACGCAAGCGATTAGATTGTGCCGCTTATATCCGAATTTAAGCACTAAACAACGCGAGTCTGTCTTTATAGAGATATTAGATAGTATTGGTTTGTAGAAGCGTTATTTACAGCAGTAAAGCCCGCCCTACGAGTAAATGATGTCATCGTAGGGCGGAGTATCAGTCCATTAAAAAATCAATTAGAGTTTATTCAAACTTGGCTTTTTACTTTGATTTAAAGAAATAAGCTTAGTTTTACTGACACGGTAACGATAGATTTCACGCAGGTATTTAATGGCACGTTTGACGTTGTCAGAATTTAACCTGATATCATTAATAGAGACAAACTTATCATCTTCATCACCTAATATTTCACGATACTTTTTCTCGTACATAGGTTTGATGGCATGCCAATTGGTATCGAGTATTTTAGCTGGATTCTCAAACTCTGAGATCATCGTATCCAACTCATCCTCATCAAAGTGATCATCTTTAATCATATTCAAGAATATTTCATCAAACTTATCATCGTAACAATAATCACCCGTTGCAAAACAACGTTTCACATAAGAGACAATCAGCGTTAAGAAATCATCACTTAAACAAGGGCTTTTAGCCACCAGCGTGGTTAATGAAATATTTTCTGATGCCCCGATGACTAACGCGTAACGCTTCAACGTCGTATTGGGAAATAGGCTATTAAGGTGTGTTTTAAGACGATTAAGATCCATATAAGAGAGCTTGTAGTCTTTAGGTAATGAGATAATCGATACAACCGAAGAACATTTATTAAAAAACAAAATATCTTTTAACTTACTGGTATCAAAATTATTGTTGCGACAATCCGCTAAATGTTCGCGATACGCCTCCGCTTCCATCGGTAATAGGCTCACCCCTTCAATCGCACGCGTATCTTTATTGAAGTGCGGTAAATCAATTGAGCGGAAGAATAAATCGTCAATATCTAACTCGACCAGTTCACTTGGCCCAGCTTGGCTACCATCAATAATAGGGGCGGTTTTCTTCACCGTTGATTCTGCATAAGCGATCGTCACGGGACCAGCAAGGCTCATAAACAGATCGTTTGCATCTAAGCGAATCGTTTCACTGATATCAACCCCGGCACTGCGGAAGTAGTCTTGATCGTAATCTTTAGTCACCGCTTGTGCGGTTAAAATATTAAATATTTGCTGTGAGATATATTGGTTTGCGTATTTCTCCATGGTGTTCACATCAACATTTTGCATGCTGCCACCATCTTTCTCTTCTGCATAACGCATAATGTCATTGGAAATTAACATCATCGAATTCCAAGGGCGTAATCTATCCACAATCGTGCGTTTGTTATCGTCTTCATCACGATCTAAATTATATGAAAAGTCCCACTCTTCCGATAAATATTTACACAATAATCGCCCAGCATTGATATGCAACGCCTCGGAAATCTCCACCGACTGACAAGAAATATTTGGCAGAATACAGATACCACTACTAAAAATAGGTTCGAAAACAAAAGAGTGACCATCATTATCATTATCATTATCATGATTTTCTTTTTTAGCTTTCTTTTCAATATGTAACGTTTTGCTCATATAAGCATATTGTTGCGCTAAGCCAAACTCAGATGCCATACCTGAACCTGTACCACCACCCGCACTAAAGATATAAAAGAATAAACGTGATTGATTCGCTTTAATGCCACAGGAATCAATCATATAAGAGTGAATTGATTTCCAGTCTTTATTTAAAAATCGTTCTGCGCCTTTATTAAGAATAATTTTTGCTAAATATTGGCCCAAGACAGGTGCATTACCCGAACCACCAGCATGCACTTCCGATAAGTCCATTATCTTCATTTTTGAATAACCGTCTAACAGGCTATTTTTTCCATCCATATAGGAATAACGAACACGACCATCAATGTCTTGGTCTAAATCGCCCAATATGACAAAAGGCTCGATTAAAAAAGCGGCTCGTTTGTCATAGGGCTCTTGAATACCTAAGCTTTTCTTAATCCATCGACTGGTAGCGGAAGGCTTGTACTTTTTACTAACATCAGATTTTTGGAAGTCATTAAGGTAATAATTACGTGCGTTGTAAACAAGATTAGCGAGGTCCAATGAAATATTCGAACCACAACGACCTAAACCCACCAGACAAACAGAGGGGAATTGCGCTTGTGCTTGATCTTCAGCGGTAAAGTTATCGTGTAACGGGTAAATCTGCTTTTTAAGCTCCGCTAAATTTTCTAAAATACGCTGTGTATCATCTTCAATAAAATAGATGTGCTCAGAGATAGGCACGACATTATCATCGTCAGGTAGGTTAACAGGTTGCTTTTTTTCAATCTTTTTATGATTTTCTTTAGCTTTGCTTTTCTTTTTTACAACCGCTTGTTCAGCACTGATTTCAATGTCGCTTTCTGTTATTTCTGTTGTAAGCGCACTCTTTTTTATTTCCATATTATCTCTCTTAGTGATACACAAAGAAAAGGTGCACAGTGCACCTGAATATGAAATAAGTGTAGTTTATAAAGGCACTTAACTTAATTTGAGAAAGGAGATACGGCACATACTTTCAACAATTTATCACTTATAAAAAACAAAAAAGGAGGCAATAGCCTCCTTTTAAATAGACTCACAAAACGTATTTACACTTTAAATTGTGCGACCAAACTATCTAACTTAGTACACTGTGCATCAAGTGCTGAGCAGGCATGTTCCGCATCGGCAACAACACCCACAATATCATGACTATTTTCTGCAATATGTTGCACATTTACATTCACATCTTCGCTCACTTGGCTTTGTTGTGTGGCCGCGGTTGCGATTTGAATATTCATATCATTGATGACATCAATCGAGCCAACAATGGCATCCAATGAATTACCTGCGATATCCGCTTGTTGAACCGTTTCTTCACTGTTTGTTTGTGAAGAGGTCATGACTTTCACGGCTTGCTGTGCACCATTCTGCAATTTTTCAATCATGTTTTGAATTTCACCGGTACTGTCCTGCGTCTTACTTGCCAGTGAACGCACTTCATCTGCCACGACGGCAAAACCTCGACCTTGTTCGCCGGCACGTGCTGCTTCAATGGCCGCGTTTAATGCCAGTAAATTAGTTTGGTCCGCAATGCCGCGGATAACATCGAGAATAGAGCTAATGTCTTTAACATCGTGCTCTAAGGTATTAATCACCTCACCCGCTTGGGCAATCTCAGTAGAGAGTGACTGAATAGAAGTAACCGTATCACCTAAAACCAGTTTTGCGTTGCTCGCTTCATCACTGGCACTTTGTGAGGCAGTGGCTGCATCATTAGCATGTTGACTAACCGTATCACTGGTTGCGCTCATTTCATGCACAGCCGTTGCAACCGCATCACTTTCCTGTTGCTGTTTACTTGCCCCTGTAGAAATTGATTTAGTCACATTACTAATATTGGTCATCTCATGGCGCACCTCTTTTGAGGCTTCAATCACTTCACCAATGGTCTGATGAATTTTTTCTACAAATTGATTAAACGAACCGGCTAGTTGTCCGATTTCATCTTGTGTTTCGACATCAACGCGCGCCGTTAAATCACCATCACCCGATGAAATATCCTTCATTGCACGGTTTAAACGCTTGATAGGTGCGGCAATCACACCAGAAAGGTACCAAGTTAAGAATGCAGACAATAAAATAGCAATAAGCCCACCTAGCTCCATAACCAATTTACTGCGTTCCATACTGTTAAGCTTTTCTTTTTCTAATTTTTCCTCTGAGACTTCAATTGCTGAACGAATATTTTTCAAAGAAACTCGCATATCAACAAAGAGAGATTTCATCTCTATTTTATGCATTGAGTAATACGATTCATAATTGCTATTAAGTGAAAATAGCCCCTTATAGAGTATGAACCAACGGTCAAAATTGTTTTGTAATTTTCGTATTTCTGCTTGATTTTGAGTACTGATAAACCCTGAATCAATTAATCTTTGAGGTGAATTAATACGTTGTGCCACTTTAAGAGAATCATCTTTAAACTCTGCTTTATAGTGATCAACTTCCTCTGCTAAAACCAGTGCTTTAGCTGCTGCGATGATCTGGTACAAATCTCGGTAACCTTCATCTAACTCCTCTAAGACAGGTGTCACCTCTAGAGTTAATAATCGGTCAGATTCTTCTTGTGCATTAAACGCTAACCAGACGTTAAACAGAATAATCACGAATAACGCTGAAACTAATGCCACTGGCATTGCCATTTTGGCTCTTAAACTCATTTTTGATAACACACTACACCCCTTAGAATAAACGCTTGAATACTGCTTATCGACAAATCATCAATATACTTTAATTATCATCGCCATAACTTAGAACAAACATTATAAAATACATCTACTTTACATTTGTTTTTTAATGACCACAAAAAAAACACAACAAAAATATGATTTGTATTACACTTTATGGAATTAATATAAGGAATTACCGTGCAAGAAAAACTGTCTACCGCTTTTTACGATGCCATGTTTGGGCCTGAACAATTAACCACCGACATGAACGCGACCGAGCAGGTGGCGTTAGACAGCGTGCGTAATATTCTTAATCATCCAGAAAAATTAAGCACTCAAATCCCCCCGCTACCAACAATACTTTTGCAGTTAATTAATACATTAAAAGATGACAATGCGGAATTCAGTGATATTGCAGAAGTGATTGAAAAAGATCCTTCACTGGCCATTGAGGTATTAAGAATTGCCAATACGGCACTTTATTTTAAAGGCGATGGTGAAATAACCTCCTTACAAAAAGCCGTTTCATTAATTGGTGTAGCGGGTATCGCAAGTATCTCAAGCACCATTTTATTAGAGAAAATTCGCCCAGTAGCACCTATTTATTATCGGATGTTTGGTAAACAAATCTGGATACATTCCATGCAGTGTGCTTTTTTATGCAAGGCATTAGCGCGCAGTGAACAACAGGATGAATTTGACGCTTACTTTTTAGGCTTGATTCATGATATTGGAAAAATCATCATCTTTAACTGTTTGTGTGATGCACTTAGCTCGGGCTTAACCGAGGGTGCGCCAGGCACGCGGGCTTTTAAAGAATTGATGTCTGAGATGTCTGCTGATATCTCATTTTTTATTGCTCAGGAATGGGCGTTACCTAAAATATATTGTGATGCCTTACAAGCACACCACCATATTCACTCAGACCCTCTTGCGACACTTTTATATAAAGGCAACTTACTCAGTGAAATTTATCTGTTAGTCAAAAAGAAAGCCTTAGATGACACTATTATCGATAATTTATTAGTGAAGCTTGCCGTTGATAAACAGATTTGGTTAGACTTTAAAAAGCTTTGTTCTGAGATTGAGAGCCATGTTTAATAATGTATTGTTGCACTTCTTGCATGGAGTCTTTAATAATATGCCCTAGCGCGGTCACTTCCTCACAAGGAGAGACAAGATCGGGAATTTGAAAGACCTGCATATTAGCAGCAACCGCTGAGCGCACCCCATTATTTGAATCTTCAAAAGCTAAACATAACTCAGGCTCTACATTTAGACGTTTTGCCGCTAACAAAAATATTTCAGGATGAGGCTTACCGTGTTTGACTTCGCAGCCCGTACTTAAATGTTCAAAAAAATCATATAAGCCAGCTAATGTCAGTTTGTTGATCGCTAGTTCACGGTGTGTCGACGTCGCAAGCGCAATGGGAATATGATTATCTTTAAGCCAAGTGAGCAGTTCAAGCACACCTTGTTTAACCGGGATCGCTTGTGTTTGTACAATAGGGTTGTAGCGACTCATCCACTCTTTACGTAAGGGTTCATAAGCAATTAAATGACCGTAACCTGCAGTGAGTATTTTCTCGATACCTTGTGCATTACAGCCAATAATACCGAGATAAACATCTTCCATAAAAGGCAGCGATAAAAAATCACAGGCATCACGAAATGCTTGCTGACAAACACGCTCAGTATCTAATAACAGACCATCCATATCAAAAATGGCAGCTTGGTAGTTCATCTTTATCCCCTTTTACAACACATTAAAATTGAGGTAATAGTACAACTAACTTTTCAGAAAAAATAGCCCACGTAATTGTGTACGATTAATTTTTAATAAACCGATTAATAAGCCACTTATCACCAGTAAACAGGCGAATGCTTTAACCAAGCCTATTTGCTCTTGGTAAAAAATAGATCCACCCAATAAACCAAAAATGGGCACTAATAATGTTAATGGCGCTACCGTTGTCAGGGGGTATTTAACCAATAAACGATTCCATACCCAGTAACCCAATAGTGTAACTGGGTAAGCCTGAAATAATACCGAGAAAATAACCCGACTATTAAACCCCGAGGTCAATAAAACAAACGGTTCACTGCCACTTTTCAGAAAAACGATTAACAATAGTGGTAAAGGTGCAAAAATCATCGACCAAATCGCAAAGGCAAAAACCTGCTTAGTACCCGAACGTTTAATAATAATGCTCGATACACTCCACGCCAGTGCGGCACATAATATTAAAGAAAACCCCATTGCCGTTACTGAACCATCGTTAACGGTTAGGCTAATTAACAAGCCACCAATAGCAATCGAAGCGCCGAGTAATTTTTGTTTAGAAATGGCTTCTTTTAAGAGCAAGTAACCCAAGAATAATCCAATCACCACATTCATTTGTAATAAAACAGAGGCCATACCCACAGACAACCCCGCTTCAATTGACCAACTGCCCATGCCCCAAATTCCAATGCCAAAAATGAGTCCGTAGCTAATTAAATAAGACCAGCTAACATCGGGTTTCTTTACAAAAAAGATAATAGGAAAACAAACCAAGGTAAAACGGAGCGCGGTCAGCAATAGTGGGTCGATCTCACTGACGCCCATTTTAATGACAGAAAAATTAATGCCCCATAGCGCCATCACTAAAATGCCTGCTATAAAATCGCTGAATTTCATATTCTTTCCTTATCAATGAATCATGCCACTATTATTGATTAATAAAGGTAATAGAACAGATACAGTTCAGCAATAAATTCAGCATACAGCTGAAAATGTCGACAACAATAAATAAGCTATGCTTAAATATTGACCAGCCACATTAAAGGGAGAGGTTTATGTTTGCCAGAAAATATCTCGTTCTGCTTACTTTACTCATTAGCGCTTCTCTTTTTGCACAACAAAAAACGCTCACCGTTGCCACTCTCGGCGATTACGCCCCACTACTTTTTAGCCTGAATAATCAGCCGATTCGCGCCACTCTGCCCCCTGGCGAAGATGCGTCTAATTTTTACGGTTACAGCTGGGATGTATTTCGCGAAAGTTATCATAGTATGGGTTATACGATTGTACTCAAGGTTGAGCCTTGGGCGCGTGCACTTAAAGAACTTGAAGCAGGAAAAGTAGATTTATTATTTCCCGCAGGGAAAAACAAAAAAAGGTTATTAGCATTTAATTATGCCAAAAGGTCCACAAATGAAGCGCACTTTGTCGTTTATGTGAACGCCAATAACCCGATACTCTGGGAAGGGTTAAATTCATTGAAAGGGCTTAACATAGGTGTAATACGTGGTTATAACTATGGCAATAAATGGGAGGATATCCGCGGTATTAATAAAGTGAATGTAAAACAGATTTTAACTGGATTTGAAATGTTAGCGAAAGGTCGCCTGGATGGTTTTGTTGGTTATGAATTTAATTGGGATCACCTACTTAACAAACAGGGATGGACCCATAATTTTAGAAAACTACCGCACTTCGATTACAGTAATGAATATGTTGTTGCTTTAAAAAGTAATAAACGGGGCCAACAGCTATTAGATGATTTTGATGCGGGTAAACAGAAGTTAATAGAAACAGGCCGTTTACAGGCAATAAAATCAAAATGGTCATTTAAGAAATAATGACTTCTTCTCTATTTGCTCCGTGTTCAATGCAATTAAAAAACATTGAACTTTTTGTGCTTTATCTTCTCTGATAAAAAACAGATAATTCCTTGAAATTTTTCTGCAAAATACTCTGTCTTATTAATCGATACCTTACGGTTTGGAGCTTTACCTTGAATAACATCCCCACTTTTATGCGCCTACTGGCTTTTATACTGATATTTAATAGTATGGCCGTGCGCAGTGCTGACTTCATTCAAACAAGCACAGGGTGGTTAAATAACCCATTACACAAACCAGTTTCAGTGCAAATGCAGCTGACCGGAAACGTTGATAAACAACAACAAACAGCCGATCTGCTTTTAAATATCAACCTTGAAGGTGACTGGAAAACCTATTGGCGTTCACCGGGTGAAGGTGGCGTAGCACCCACTTTTAATTGGCAAGCAGAATCAAAAAACATCACTAATATAAATTGGCTTTGGCCTGCGCCTAAACGTTATCCCGTTTTAGGGGTTGATACCCTAGGTTATAAACATCAGATTCATCTTCCCCTCACACTTGAGCTACAAGACCTCAGCCAACCTACCGTGCTAAAAGGTCGATTTACCCTCGCTTCATGTACCACTATCTGTGTATTAAGTGATTATGATATTGATCTCGCATTCACCGCGAATGATCTAATCATCGAACAGGACATTGCCTTTGATTATGCACAGGCGTTAGGCTCAGTACCGATTTTAATTGATGAGTTGCAAGTTAAAGAATCAAAAAATAACGCGTCAATTACAGCCCTTAATAGTTATTGGGATCAAATTAACCAACAACTGACAGTGCAAATAGATAATCAGTTTAATTGGGATAATCCAGATATTTTTGTTGATTTACAGCAACCAGAATTAGATGGCGTATTTTTCTCTAAACCTAAAATAAATACCGATAAAAAACAGCTGACTGCCACCTTTGAAGCTTCTAGCTGGGCAGGAGAGGTTAACTTAACGAAGACTAAAATCCACGCCACCGTGATAGATAGCGACATTAGCGCAGAGTTAATCAGTACCACCAGCAATCAACCGATTATTAACCAAGGCGAAAGTAACAATCTCTTCTCTATGTTTTTAATCGCTTTATTAGGCGGTTTGATTCTGAATATTATGCCCTGTGTTTTACCTGTATTAGGGATGAAATTAAGCTCAGTATTAGGCGCTCATGGCATCGAAAAATCACATATTAGAAAACAGTTCTTAGCGTCATCTTTGGGTATTATCAGTTCATTTTGGCTATTAGCGTTATTCCTACTGGCATTAAAGTTATCAGGCGAAGCACTGGGCTGGGGTATACAGTTCCAAAATCCTTATTTCATTGCTTCAATGGTGGTGATTACCGCCTTATTTGCAGCTAACATGTTAGGTCTATTTGAAATTCAATTGCCTTCAAATATGCAAACTTGGTTGGCGACAAAAGGGGATAGCTCTTACATAGGCCATTATCTACAGGGTATGTTTGCAACGTTGCTTGCAACCCCTTGTAGTGCTCCCTTCCTTGGTACTGCAGTTGCTTTTGCACTTGGTGCTTCAACGGCTGAATTATTTATTATTTTCAGTGCATTAGGCTTAGGCATGGCATTACCTTGGTTACTGATTGCATTATTCCCGTCAGTTGCCCTGTTATTACCTAAACCAGGAAAATGGATGAGCACCGTTAAGCTCATTTTTGCACTAATGATTTTAGCTACCAGCTTGTGGTTATTAAGCCTGTTAAGCAGCTTTATCGGTTTAACTTATGTCATTGTCAGCACACTGTTGTTATTGATAGTGTTATTTACGTTAGTTGCTAAAAAACACGGTAAACGGGTGTTACTCATCACCCTCGCGTCGTTATTGCTGATCAGTGCATTAGGTTTATTAGTGAGCAGCTTAACGGCAAAACATTGGGCGAGCCCATTAGCCAGCGATCTTGTATGGCAACCGCTGGATACCGCTCAACTAAAACAACAGGTTGAACAGGGTAAAACAGTCTTTGTTGATGTCACCGCCGATTGGTGTGTCACCTGTAAAGCCAATAAAATTGGCGTGATATTACAAGATCCGGTTTATAGCGCACTAAAAGCAGAAAACATCGTATTAATGAAAGGCGATTGGACAGTTCGATCAGATAAAGTAACGGAATATTTACAATCTTACGGACGTTATGGCGTGCCGTTTAATATTGTTTATGGCCCTAGCGCACCACAAGGTATTGAGCTTTCTACTATTTTAAGTAGTGATGCCATTATTAACGCGATCGCCACAGCACAAGGGAAATAGTATGAGTGATAATAATGATAAAAAAAAGAATGAAAAAAATCGACCGATTAAACGCAGAAAAGGCTGGTTAGGTTGGCTAAAAGAAGGCGTTATTATGGTCGCTATTGTCATTATTATCGGTTTAGGCGCTGATTTGTGGCGTAGTCAATCAATGGCCTCAGGCCAAGCGCCTCAATTGCTAGCTGAATCAGTACAAGGTAATAACATTGACCTGATTCAAATGAGCCAAGAAAAACCCGTCATGGTCTATTTTTGGGCCACATGGTGTGCGGTTTGCACCAGCGTATCGCCTTCGGTGGATTTTATCTCGGATAACTATCAAGTGGTTACCATTGCGCTCAGTTCTGGTGAAGCGCAACGCATCAAACAATACCTGAATGCTAAAGAATATAATTTCACGGCAATAAATGACCCCAAAGGTGAGATTAGCCGTACTTGGGGCGTATCTGTGACGCCGACTATTTTTGTTATTGATAAAGGTGAAATTACATCGGTTACAACCGGTTTCACTTCACCCATTGGAATGTGGTTACGTTTATTGATTGCTTAATTATAACTTAACAGCCTGTGCTTTTAATACGCGAGTGGGCTTTTTTTATCACTTTTTCTCCATCCGGAGAAGTCACTTGATGCGCTTGATTATAATCAATATAACAACGCTCATTTTTATAGTTAATAAAATATATACGAATGTTATTTTCTTTTTTCTCTAGTTCATAATCAATCAGATTATTGCCTATGTACTGTTTTAAGTCTTCTTTCTGCGCGCGTAACTCACCATAAACGAGATAAGCACCAACATCTTCGCCACCGAGTATATCGGTGCTTTGCAAAGTATTCTGTTGCACATTTTTTATCACCGCACGGCTGTACAATAAACGATTAACGGAACCGAGGTTTAATGCGATGGCATTAAGTGCTTTGATACGTGCCTCGCTGCCAATATCCATAAATTTAGGTAAGGCAACAAGCACCAATAAAAATAGTAAGATGATTATGGTCATCAACTCGAACAGAGGAAATTCAATACGCTTTCTCACAACAAAGGTCCTCCTTAAAATTCATAAAGCCACTTACCGTTTAAAGTGTTAAACCCAAATCATGAACACTTACAAACACAGTACGTAAATGGTGGATAATAGACCCTGAACGACAATTAACAAAGCGCACTGGCGAATCAACTTCAAAAATAAATATTACCCGCTCTTTCTAGCAAAAAAATCACTATCAACAACGACAATTATAGATGCTTCATTGTTAGATCTATTGCCGAGAAAAAGTACGAACCATTATACAAAGTTAAATTTTCAATTTATAGACTCCTGAATTTAAATAAAAAGAGTAACAACTCAGCACCCTGCTAAAACGAGTGGTTTTTATACGAAAATAGACAGTAACAGCTCAGGGCTAAGCTATTTAAGCTTAGTTCAAGGCAAAAAAGCGCAGTTTAGTCGTTTAAATGAGCATTTTTTAACGATGAAATAGGCTTAAATAGCGACGCCCTGAGTAGTTAATAAAAATAAACTATTAATAGTTTACAACCTTTACAATTTTTGATTTTGCTCTGTATTGATAAACACATAATTATGCTAGATTAATGCATTCAAATTAACCGTTATCTTGGAGTTTTCATGGATCAGTATGCTGTTTTTGGTAACCCGATTAAGCACAGTAAATCCCCGTTTATTCACACCCTGTTTGCTAATCAAACCGCACAACAACTCATTTATAGTGCGATCGAAGCACCGATTGATGACTTTGAAGCAACGCTAAACCAATTTTTTGCAGGTGAAGGTAAAGGTTGTAACATTACCGTGCCATTTAAAGAACAAGCTTTCCAATATGCACAACAACTCACTGATCGCGCAACACTTGCTGGTGCGGTAAATACGTTAAAACTCACCGATGATGGCCTCATTATTGGGGATAATACCGATGGTGCCGGGTTAGTGCTGGATCTTAAAAATCATCATGTCGATTTAAAAGACGCACGCATTTTATTATTAGGTGCAGGCGGCGCGGCCCGTGGCGTTTGTGGTCCACTACTTGCTGAATTACCCAAAGAGCTGGTTATTGCAAACCGTACTTTTAGCAAAGCAGAAATATTAGCCAATCGATTTAATGATCTTGGCAATATAAAAGCCTGCGAATTTGCAGACCTTAATGGTGAATTTGATCTGATAATAAATTCAACATCAGCAAGCTTAAGTGGTGAAGTTCCACCGATTAGCGCTATCTTAATACGACCAGAAACAGCAATCTACGACATGATGTATAGCGCTCAAGCGACCGCATTTAATGACTGGGCAAAAAAATTAGGATCCAGACTAGTGATTGATGGTTTAGGCATGCTTGTTGGCCAAGCAGCCGAAAGCTTTGCTATCTGGCGAGGTTTGAAACCCAGCGCTAGCCAAGTATTAACTGAATTACGTCATAACTTATCAAACTAACTCATTAGGAGTAAAACATGCAATGTCACCGTGTAAATGAAGTATTAGAGTTATTAAAACCCTACTGGTTAAAAAATAAAGAGCTAAGCTTAATGGAAGTATTAGCTTTACTCAGTAAAGAGTCTGGTTTTGAAGCGCCATTAGAAAAGCTAAGTGATGAGGTTGTTATTTATCACCTCAAGATGGATCAGACCGAAGAAGGTGCAATGATCCCGGGCATTAAAAAAGATTGTGAAGATGACTTCCAAACGGCATTGTTAAAAGCGCGAGGACTCATCTAACGGAGTTGATATGACCAATAAGTTCACGCTGTTATTTTTTATTTGTAGTGTTTTATTGATGAGTGGTTGCCAACAAGAATCCTCATCAAGCTCGTCCGTAAAGAACAACGCCTCTGAACTTGGCCATGTTTATACCTACCAAAAGCAAACCCTTGAAGCCCCTCTACTAGATCCCGCCAGTTGCGTAGATTACACACGTAGCTGCAAGATAGAGGAGCTACCTTTTATTACCATGAGCTACCCTAATCCACAAATTGCAGATGTCATGACACGTGTTGTGGTTTCCCATGATTGGATGGGGCAACGCTTTCAGAGCTTACTGGCAGTCATGCCTAACGAAATACTCACCCTACTAGGTTCTGTTACTGCCATTGTGATTGCAGACAATATCCGCCCCTCTTTCTATTGGACGGGCTCTGGTGCCATTTACCTTGATCCTGCTTCTCTGTGGTTAACCAATGCAGAAAAAGACACTATTAATCAAGCTCCCGATTACCGTAATGGTTTCTCAAGTGGGCTGAGTTATGATTTTTTCCATCGTTTTGTTAAAAATGGCCAGTCAGCCTATCAATATTATTCTTTAACCAGTAACACTGAGCGCACAATCGATGACATTATCATCCCGATGGCTAGTCTACTGTTTCATGAACTCGCTCATGCTAATGATTTTATGCCCAGCACATTAATGCCTTCTCTCATTGCCGACAAACCGCTGTGGTCTGAGATAAATCGTTTTTCAAATATACAATTAAGTGAAAAACTAAAACAAGGTTATCCCATCTCCGATAACACACTCAAAGCGCACGCAGCTGTTTTATATTTGGGCCAAGCTGCAACGGAAGACCAAAAATCACAAAGCGCGGATTATCTTGGATTATTAATGCAACAGGAAGGCGCAAACCACCTTTATGCATACTCCCACCAAGCCGAAGATGTAGCGATGTTATTTCAAGCAACCATGCTCAATTATTATTACGGCATAGAAATGGACAGTGCATTTGTTATTAAACCCGAAACAGATAATCCAACCTGTGCGGATTACATTATTGCTTGGGGGCAACGTAACCGTATCGCAGACGCCACTAGCAAACCACGTGCGCAGTTTGTTAGCCAACAGATATTAACCAATATCGATTTAACTGATTTTTTTAACCAATTAGGTGAAGCACAGTATTTTCCTGCACTCAGTAATTGGTGTAGCAATCAACTTTCAGCCCCTGTGGTCACAAATAAAAACGCAGAAAGAGCAAAGCCAACGCGACTGTTGAACATTAGAAAAGATCACCATCACGGTGCGATAACCGCCTTCCAATAATAATTAGTAGGTTCAGCTAATATAAACTTATAATGTGGGCTTCAATGTTATTCAAGGTGCACAAAAATGACAGAGCGCATTAAAATCAAAGAGATAAAAACCTCAACACAATCCACAGTTGACCGTTATAACCCCAGCAATCGCATTTATGTACGCGCCGTCTATGGTTTGTATCAAAAACTGCGTCGTTATACTGGCTGGGGACTGATCATTCTCTTTTTAGCGCTACCGATGATCCGCTGGAATGGTCATCAAGCTGTGTTGTTTGATATCAGCAAACAGCAATACCACCTTTTTAACATGACACTTTTCCCACAGGATTTAACCCTGCTCGCGTGGATATTCATTATTGCCGCCTTTGCACTATTTTTTATAACCACCTACCTCGGCCGAGTTTGGTGTGGTTATACCTGTCCGCAAACCGTATGGACGTTCATTTTCATTTGGTTTGAAGAACGTTTTGAAGGCACTGCGAATAAACGTAAACGTCTCGACCAACTACCTTGGAGCTTTAATAAAGTCTGGCGGAAAGCAGCCAAGCATACGGGTTGGATAATCGTTTCATTATTAACCGGTCTCGCATTTTGTTCTTATTTTGTACCTGTTGAAGAGCTCTATTTTGATTTCCTAAGCTTTAATTCAAGCTTCGCTATTACGGCAAACATCCTCTTTTTTGCCACTATCACTTATGCAAATGCTGGCTGGATGCGCTCGATTGTTTGCACACATATGTGCCCATATGCGCGCTTTCAATCTGCAATGTTTGATAAAGATACCTACATTGTTGGTTACGATGCAAAACGTGGTGAAGCGCGTGGCCCTCGTCGTCGTAAAGTAGACCCTAAAGAATTGGGATTAGGTGACTGTGTTGATTGTGACCTTTGTGTGCAAGTCTGCCCAACCGGTATCGATATTCGTAACGGCTTACAATACGAATGCATAAACTGCGGCGCCTGTGTTGATGCTTGTGACGAAACCATGGTTAAAATGGGTTATGAAAAAGGCCTTATCTCTTATACTTCAGAGCAAAAACTCGAAGGCAAAGAAACCCATGTCATGCGCCCTAAAATCATTGCTTACGGTGTGTTATTACTACTGATGCTCGGACTATTTATCACCAGTGTTATTAATTTGAGTAGCGCAGAATTAGAGATAGTACGAGATCGTACCGCTTTATACCGTGAAAACAGCGAAGGCTTAATTGAAAATACCTACACCCTAAAAATACTCAATAAGACCAGTGAAACACAGACCTATGCACTGTCATTTACAGGCCTTGAAGACGCCCAATTAATTGGCCCTAAAACCATTGTGATAAAATCAGGGGAAGTATTAACACAACCGATTTCCATTGCGGTTGATGCTTACGATATTAAAGAGAAAAAAGTAATGGTCACTATCAAACTCACTAGCACCAGTGGTGATGTTGAAGAGATAGAGCAACAAAGCCCATTCTTCACTGGCTCATAATAACCAACGTTTAGTTATACTAAAACGCCACTGCCTTATTCGGTTGTGGCGTTTCTTTTTTATATACCCATTTTTGAGACGAACATGCCAGATTCAAATTTTAGTTATTCCTCCCTTACGCCTGAGTTACAACTCGACGCACTTGCAAGTGTGGGTATCTACCCAGAAACAGGCTTAATGCAACTCAACTCTTATGAGAATCGTGTTTCTCTATTTACCGATGAAAACAAAATACGTTATGTCGTGAAGTTTTATCGTCCACAACGTTGGAATGAAGCACAGATACTTGAAGATCATGCTTTTAGTTTGCAGTTAAAAGAACAAGGCTGTTTGTTAGCGGAGCCCGTCTTACTTGAAGAAAAGACACTCTTTGAGTTTCAAGGTTACTATTTTGCTCTGTTTAAAAGCCTTTCTGCACGTAGTTTAGAAAGCGACAATCTTGATCATCTTTATGAAGTTGGCGTAACACTTGGGAAATTACATAAAATAAGTAGCCAAGGTACTTTTCAAACACGAGAACGCTTAGATATAAAAACCATGTTATCAACACCGATTAAGCAACTTAAAGAAAGTAAATTAGTGCCTAAATTTATCTCGGAAGAACTGTTTTTAACCATGGATAAAGTGGAAAAAATAACAACTGAGCTGTTTAATAAAAGCAATTTCACTGCTATTCGTTTACATGGTGATTGCCATGCAAGCAACATTCTAATGGATCGTGATACGCCCTATTTAGTCGACTTCGATGATTGTAAAATAGGTCCTGCTGTACAGGATTTATGGATGTTATTAAGCGAAAATAAAGAAGAAAAAAAGTTACAGTTATCTACCTTATTAGAGGGTTACGAGGAAGAATTTGAGTTTGATAGTGGCCAGCTGGCGCTCATTGAACCACTACGTAGTATGCGTATCATTCATTACGTGAGCTGGATCAACAAAAGATGGAGCGATCCTGCTTTTCCATTGAACTTTCCCTGGTTTACTACTGACCAATACTGGCTAGAGTTGTTACAATCATTGCAACAACAGATCATTAATATGCAAGCGCCGCCAGTTTCAATGCAGCCTGACTATTAAAAATAACTATAAAAAAGGGTACAAAAATGAAAAAAGGATTCTCACTTTTAAGTGGTGTTTTATTTATCAGCTTATTAGCTTCATGCAGTGAAGCACCAACACCAGATAAGCAGCAAGCAAAAGTTGTGGTCGCAGAAACACAAACGACACCAGAACCCGTCACTGAAACTATCGTTGCAGAGAAAACCGTTGTGGCTTCGAATAAAGTCGAAGTAGTAAGTGAAGCGCCTGTTGTTAAGAAAGAAACAAAGCAAATCATAATTACCCCAGGAAAGTTCGTAGAAAACACACACTATGAAGTAGTTAAACAAACAGCCACTGCAACGCCAGAAGTTATGGAGTTTTTCTCATTTTACTGCCCACATTGCTTGAAGTTTGAACCTCTAATGGAACAACTAGAGAAAAGTTTAGGTGAAGATGTAAAAATCAAAAAGAATCATGTTAACTTTTTAGGCAAAGATATGGGCCCACAGTTAACACAAGCACTTGCAGCGGCTGAATTATTAGAAGTTGAAAAGAAAGTATCAAGCCTTATTTTTGACCAAATTCATACGCAACGTAAAGCAATCAATGGCGAAGCAGGTATTTTAGCTATTTTCGAAAAAGCCGGCATCTCTAACCCAGAAGCAAAAGGCGCACTAGCAAGCTTCCCTGCCAGCGGTATTGCATCACAAATGAAACGTAATACTGAAACATTTAACATTCGTGGCGTACCGGCACTGATTGTTAATGGTAAATACCAAGTCATCACTAACTCAGTAAAAAGCACCGATGAGTTTATTGAATTAGTTACTTTCTTAACTAAAAAGAAAGATTAGACAGTAGAGCGAAGTAGAAGATAAACACTTCTCACACTGCATATTAGGTCACTTCGGTGACCTTTTTTGTGTGCGATCGCTTCTCCGATGTTGGATTTTTGCATCTTGAGAGGTAACGGGTATAATGCGCAAATATAGATGGATGGAGAATTATCTTTGAAAACCGTATTCAATAACGCAGCACAAATAAAATCTGTCCTGCGTGATTTACACACCCAAAAAGGCTCAAGTAAAGCCAAAATTATCGCTATTAGCGGTATTGAAGGGGGTGGTAAGCGCGCAATAACTAAAAAAGTAGCACAAGCATTACGCTTAGAAGGTATCTCAGTTGCTATCGTTCATACCGATGACTGGGAAGCTTGCGATAGCGTTCGCTTTAATGTGATGAACAGCCCTGAAGAATACTACCTGAACGCCTATCGTTTAGACGAGATGGTTGAGCAACTCATTTTACCGCTCAAATTATTTGGTAGCGTGCAAACATCTGTACACCTTGAAGATGTATTAAACCCACGCACGGTTGATTATAACTTTGAAGATATTGATATCATTCTAATCGAAGGTCCTTATCTGCTACAAAGTGCTTATTTAGATCTTTACGATTACAGCATTTGGGTTGAAAGTGATTTTGATGCGGCCTTTACGCGTTTAGATAACCAAGTTGATATCGAACAATCACAAGAAGCATTGGTAAACCTTTTTGAAGGGTTAATTAAACCAGCTGCGCAATATCATATTTATACAGATGACCCGCAAGGCAGTGCGAACTCTGTTTATATCGAAGAACAAGAAAATGACGATAAATCAGAGCAGTAGTCACACTGCTTATATGCAGTTTGATCGTGAACAATGGTCAGGGTTACGTGATAACGTAGCGCTCACATTGTCAGAGCAAGATTTACAGCAGCTACAAGGCATCAATGAATCATTGTCACTTGAAGAAGTCCGCGATATCTATCTGCCGCTCTCTCGCTTATTAAACCTGTATGTAGAAGCACAGCAGTATCGTCATACCGTTCGAGATAAATTTTTAAACAGTACCAATGAGAAAGTCCCTTATATCATTGGTATTGCAGGCAGTGTTGCTGTCGGAAAAAGTACAACGGCGCGTATCTTACAAGCCTTGCTTTCGCGCTGGCCGCAACACCCTAAAGTGACTTTAGTCACGACCGATGGATTTTTACGTCCTAATCAAGACCTTGTTGCACGTAATTTAATGCATAAAAAAGGCTTTCCAGAAAGCTTTGACATTAAGGCCTTAGTTGACTTTGTAGCGGCGATAAAATCCGGTAAAGCGTCTGTTTCAGCGCCTATTTACTCGCATCTAACTTACGATATTCTTCCAGACCAAAAAGTATCAGTCGAAAAGCCTGATATTGTCATTTTGGAAGGACTTAATGTATTACAAACAGCGGTTAACTACCCTGATCACCCCCACAGACTTTTTGTCTCTGACTTTGTCGATTTCTCTATTTTTGTTGATGCTGATACCGACCTGCTGAAACAATGGTATATCCAACGCTTCCTCAAGTTTCGCAAAGGCGCCTTTACTGATCCTAATGCTTACTTTCACTGTTATTCGAAAATGACTGAACGCGAAGCGATCAAGACGGCTGCAAAAATCTGGGATGAAATAAACGGCGTAAATCTACAAGAAAACATTCGCCCCACTCGAAATCGCGCCAATCTGATCCTTAAGAAAGCCACTAACCATCAAGTGTCTAGCGTAAAACTTCGAAAATAAAATACCCCAATTTTAGAGCAATATCCTTAACGCCTTAAAAATGCTATCATTTGCGCCGTTTTTCGAAAATAACAAATTACATGGATTTAAGAACTTATTTTCCCTTATTAACTTCATACCAATTTATAAAGCCCAGCGAATGACTGCATGTCTTCATAAATTGGCATATAGGAAAAATTATGTTAGCACTATTTAATAGCCTTAACGGCGTATTATGGGGACAAATACTTGTCTATTTACTTATTGGAACAGGCGTTTACTTTACTGTTCGTTTAGGCTTTATTCAGTTCCGTCATTTCTTACACACTTTCACCGTCATGCGTAGTAGTCGTAAATCAGACAATGAAGGTATCTCTTCGTTTCAGGCGCTTTCAACTAGCTTAGCGGCGCGTGTGGGTACAGGTAATCTTGCCGGTGTTGCGATTGCAATTACCGTCGGTGGCCCTGGCGCTATTTTTTGGATGTGGTTGATTGCAGTACTGGGTATGGCAACAAGCTTTGCTGAAAGTACACTTGCTCAAGCTTATAAAGTACATGATGACGATGGAAACTTCCGTGGTGGTCCAGCTTATTATATGGAACGAGGCTTAAATGCACGTTGGATGGGTAGCTTATTCGCTATCTTCCTGATTATTGCTTTTGGTTTAGTTTTTAACGCAGTGCAAGCAAACTCAATTACAGCTGCATTACATGAATCATTCCAGTTTGATAAAGTAATGGTGACCATTGGTTTAGTGGTTGTTTCTGGGTTAGTTATCTTTACCGGTATTCGTGGTATTGCAAAAGTAGCAGAAAAAATTGTTCCAGCAATGGCATTGGCTTATTTATTGGTGGCAGGTTTTGTTGTCTTTGCCAATATCGCTGAACTACCTGCTATTTTCAAACTGATTATTGACTCTGCATTTGGCTGGCAAGAAGCTTCTGGTGGTGCCTTTGGTGCTATGGTAATGACCGGTATACAACGTGGTCTATTTTCTAATGAAGCTGGTATGGGTAGTGCTGCAAACGCAGCTGCAACAGCCTCTCCTTATCCTGCTCATCCAGCATCTCAAGGTTACGTACAAATGTTGGGTGTATTTATTGATACCATCGTTATCTGTACTGCTACCGCTTCTATTATCTTACTCTCTGGTGGCTTAGAGTCATTCTCAGGTATGGGTGGTATTGAGATAACACAACGTGCACTTGATTCTCAAGTGGGTGATTGGGGTGGTCAATTTGTCGCTATCGCATTGCTATTTTTTGCTTTTACTTCTTTAATTGCAAACTACTCTTATGCAGAAACAAACCTTATATTCTTAATGCATAAACATACTCGTGGTGTGATTTTCTTGCGTATCGCAGTATTAGGTATGATTGTTTTTGGTGCATTACAAAGTAACCAAGTGATTTGGGCATTGGCAGATGTATCGATGGGTCTGATGGCAATTGTTAACTTAATTGCAATCTTACTGCTTTCAAATGAAGTAGTGAAACTCGCGAAAGATTATAATGATCAATTGAGTGAGGGCAAAGTGCCAACATTTGATCGTACTAAAATCCCTGAGTTAGATAAGAAAATTGAACCAGGTATTTGGGAAAAGAAAAAATAGTAGTCTGTTTAACAAAATAGACAGATACAAAAAAGGCGCTTAAAAGCGCCTTTTTTTATATCTATAACAAACTAACTTTAAAGGATAATTTCTTTAAGCTTAGGATCTTTACGATCAAGATAATGAATAGAACGAATACGACGCACAGTACGAGATTTACCACGTACTAATAACGTTTCAGTCGTTGCCATGCGGCCGTCAACTGATACGCCTTCTACTAAATCACCTTTAGTAATACCCGTTGCAGCAAAGATAATATTGTCATTTTTAACTAGGTCTTCAAGTTTTAAAACCTTATTAACTTCAATGCCTTGCTCTTCACAACGACGTACTTCTTCTTTACCGATTGCAATGTTCTCTTCAGTCGCTTCTTTAACCATTGGGCGAGGAATCAAACGTGCTTGCATGTTGCCGTCTAATGCACGTACAACAGCAGCCGAGATAACACCTTCTGGTGCACCACCGATACAGTATAAAACGTCTACTTGATTATCAGGCATACAGGCTAATACTGAGATAGCAACATCACCATCTGGGATAGCAAATACACGACAACCTAAACCTTGCATATCTTTGATCACACGATCATGACGAGGCTTAGCAAGAGTAGCAACCGTTAACTCAGTTAAAGGTTTACCTAATGCAAAAGCAATCGCTTTCAGGTTTTGCTCAAGAGAAAGCTCTAAATCGATAGCATCTCGTGCATTGGGACCAACAATCAGTTTTTCCATGTACATATCAGGTGCACGTAAGAAACTACCTTTTTCGCCAACCGCTAATACAGCAAGTGCATTTGATTGACCCATTGCTGTCATACGAGTACCTTCAATTGGGTCTACAGCGATATCAACCGCATCAGCGCCCTCTTTACCAGTACCAACATGCTCACCAATATAAAGCATTGGTGCTTCATCAATCTCGCCTTCACCGATAACGATTTCGCCATCAATATCAATTTGATTGAAGATAAGGCGCATCGCCTCTACAGCAGCACCATCAGCGATATTTTTATCGCCACGGCCTAACCATTTATAACCCGCTAATGCAGCGGCTTCTGTTACTCGAGAAAATTCAATTGCTAATTCGCGTCTCATTCTTTGAGCTCCCAATTCGAAAAAATTATCTTTCAAAATATACATAAATGCTCAGAACCATCGTTAAATAGCCTGAGCATTGAAAAATTCTTTGTGCCATGAAAAGCCTAAAACTAGCTTATCGCGACAATTGTCGGTCATTATACCTACATCGCTTGAAAATGCTGATGTATCTTTTAAGACTCGACAACTTGTTGTACTGCAGTTTTAAATTTAGCCATTGCTTGCTTAATTTCAGCATCAGTAATGTTAAGTGCGGGTGCAAAACGAATGACGTTAGCACCTGCAACCAAGACTAATAACCCTTGATCTGCACTGGCTAGAAAGAAGTCTTTCGCACGATCTTTGTATTGTTCATTCAATACAGCACCTAATAAAAGCCCCGCACCACGTACTTCTTCAAAGATAGAAAATTGTTCATTAATTTCTGCTAACAGCTCACGAAACAATACCTCTTTTTGCTTAACACCATCCAACATCTCAGGAGTATTAATAAGGTCAAACGCTTTACTTGCAACAGCACAAGCCAGTGGGTTACCACCAAAGGTCGTGCCATGTGTGCCCACCGTTAAACAACTCGCTAGTTTAGTGGTCGTTAACATTGCCGAAATAGGGAAACCAGCACCTAATGCTTTTGCTGAAGTCACGATATCAGGCGTAATATCTAAACCCATATAAGCAAAAAGGTTACCTGTACGGCCCATACCTGTTTGCACTTCATCAAAAATCATTAACGCGTTGTGCTTGTTACATAATGCACGTACTGCAATCGCAAACTTCTTACAAATAGGTAATACACCACCTTCACCTTGTAAAGGTTCTAAAATTACCGCACAAGTTTTATCAGAAACGGCGGCTTCAAGAGCTGAAAAATCGTTATATTCGATATGTGTAATATCAGCAGGTTTTGGCCCAAAACCATCTGAATAACTTTTTTGACCACCGGCCGTTACCGTAAAGAAGGTACGTCCATGAAAGCCTTGGTAAAAAGCGATAATTTCAGTTTTGTCTTTTGAATAATTATCCTGTGCAAAACGACGCGCTAATTTTAATGCTGCTTCATTCGCTTCTGCACCAGAATTTGCAAAAAACACTTTTTCAGCAAAAGTATGATCAACCAGTTTTTGTGCCAGCTGCAATGCTGGCTCATTAGTATAGATATTACTTACGTGCCAGAGCTTTTGTGCTTGTTCAGTTAAGGCATTAACTAATTCAGGATGAGCATGACCTAATGCATTAACCGCAATACCACCGGTTAAATCTAAATATTCATTTTCTTCCTGATCCCACACTCGAGAGCCTTCACCGCGCACTGGAATCATATTTAATGGCGCATAATTTGGCACCATTAGTTGATCAAAAAGAGGGCGTGTGATTTGAGTGTCTGACATAAGAAAATCCTTTTAATGTATTGAAATACTAGAAATATAAATTAACAGCAAGTAAGCATGGAGTCCAAGTTAATTATCAACTTGTGAATATTATTACAGATCTGTTGTGTCTTTATCGACTAACTTGTTTTATAAAATTATGAAGCAACTGTAAACCTTGCTCAGACATAATACTTTCAGGATGAAATTGCACCCCTTCAACAGCTAACGTTTTATGACGAATGGCCATGATTTCATTACAATCTAACACCGTCGCTGAGATATCGAAACAATCAGGTAACGTTTTAGGTTCAACAACTAAACTGTGGTATCGAGTGACATCGAGTGGATTATTTAAACCACTAAACACCCCTTTTCCGTCGTGTTGAATTAATGAGTTTTTACCATGTTTGACTTGTTTAGCACGCACCACATCACCACCAAAAACCTGAGCAATGCTTTGGTGCCCTAAACAAACGCCTAATAGTGGAATCTCGCCAGCAAAACGCTCAATAGCCTTAAGTGAAATACCCGCATCATCTGGAGTACAAGGCCCAGGAGAGATAACTAAGTGATCAGGCTGCATATCGACAATTTCTTTTAAGCTAACTTGATCGTTTCTTTTCACAATTACGTATTGTTTTAACTCACCGAAGTACTGAACTAAGTTATAAGTAAACGAGTCATAATTATCAATCATCAATAGCATGAAAGTGGCGGCCTATATTAGTCAGAAATAAACGTCCATTTTAACCTAAACTATCTGATAGACGGAGAAAATAACATGAAAATATTAATCAATGGTTCTTCAGGGTTAATTGGAACAGCGTTAACGACTTATCTACAGGCACAAGGTTTTGAGGTCGGTCGATTATTACGCCATAAACAAGATATACATCCTTACTGGAATATTGAACAATCGATTTTTCATTTAAAAGAATTTTCAAATCCAGACGTAATTATTAATTTAGCAGGTGAAAACATTGCCAACGGACGCTGGACAGAAAAGAAAAAACAACAATTGATCGACAGTCGAATTCAAACAACACAGTTGTTATCACAACATTTCAAGAATAACCCACCAAAATTATTTATGAGTGCTTCTGCAATTGGCTTTTATGGCGACAGAGGGGAAACAGTTGTTGATGAGGAAAGTGATGCGGGAGATGATTTTGTATCTAAATTAGCCGTGCAATGGGAGGAAAGTTGTCAATCGATAGAATCACCGGAAACACGCTTAGTAAAAATACGTACAGGCATCGTACTGAGTAAGCATGGTGGCGCCTTAGCTAAAATGATACCGCCCTTTAAATTTGGATTGGGCGGAACAATCGGTTCGGGTAAACAATATATGAGTTGGATTGATATTAATGATTTTTGCCATGCCATTTTATTTATTATGCAAAAACCAGAATTATCAGGTCCGATTAATCTTGTTTCTCCAACACCGGTAAGCAACAAAACCTTTAGTTATGCATTAAGCAAACAGCTTAAACGGCCATGTATATTCCCGTTACCAAGCATTATAGTGAAATTACTTTTTGGCGAAATGGGAAAAGAACTTTTACTTGCAAGTACAAAAGTAAAACCAACAAAATTACTTAAAGCAGGATTTCAATTTGAATATGAGTTTTTACAGGAAAGTTTATTAAAACAGTTAAAACGAAAGTAATTAAATAGGGAAATTAAAGATAGAAATAAGTGATTGTAGATATGAGGATTTAGCTGAAGTTGTTTTTTAGATTTAGAAGTATGGTGCTGATAGGCGGATTCGAACCGCCGACCTCACCCTTACCAAGGGTGTGCTCTACCGAACTGAGCCATATCAGCAAAAGGGGATCTGACAATGACCTACTCTCACATGGGGAAACCCCACACTACCATCGGCGCAACTGCGTTTCACTACTGAGTTCGGAAAGGGATCAGGTGGTGCCACAGCGCTATTGTTGTCAGAAAAAAAGTCTTAAATATATTATTATTATTAATATTTCTTGATGATTAATTGTAATCATCAGAATTAAATAAACCCAGTAAGAATTGCTTACTGGGTTCTTTA
>NZ_PJBZ01000233.1 GCF_002835995.1 Psychromonas sp. Urea-02u-13
AACGATACTTGAATTATTACTTTTTACAGTAAGTGATGATGAGGTATGAAATCCACCTTTATTAAATTGGAAACTCGATTTTGGTGCAAACAATTGACTATTTGAAGATAATCTATATGCAACATAATCATGGTGTTTGTTACTAGAAATGGTTTGTTTTGACATCGAAAAAGAAGTCGATGCGCTTGAAATTTGTGGTGTTGAGGTGATAGTTACGGCTTCAACACTGTTACAGTTATTGATTGTTACTGGGACCTCTTCAAATATTCCATTATCTTGCTCAATTCGTTGAGTACCACTTATTGCCACACACATATCTACATCACCTAAGGTTTCAGTCCTTAAAAAATGAGCGACGCTAAAACGATTAAGCGGACTGTCAGGCATATTTTCAGTTATATCGCTTTTAATTCGTGGAGTGACCTCTAATTGCTCAATCCAATGGGCGTAGCCGTTATCTTGAGTATCAATATTCCAATCTTTGTTTAATGGAATTAATGAATTACTATCACATAATGTGATTTTTTTTAGTGAAAATTCATTTGTTGCTTCATAATCTACAAAAACAACGCCTTGCATTATACCATTTGAATAAATATGACCACTTCCTAAAACCTCTAACGCGAGATTTTCTATTTCCATTTTATTTACAGATGAAGAAACATT
>NZ_PJBZ01000234.1 GCF_002835995.1 Psychromonas sp. Urea-02u-13
AAAGATTAAGACGTTACGATATTAACCTTGGAAATGTCCCCTTAATAACCTTAAGAACATTGATAACACTCCTTTTTAGGGTAATGCCGTTCACTTAAGGTGAACGGTTTTTCTTTTTTTAAGTGGATATCCATTTTTGGAACACTTCAATTCTCGTGGATAACGCCTCTCCCGCCTTGCAGGTAAAACAAATTGTTTCGCACTCTTCGTTATATTCATTACATATTTAGGAATATTTCCTGGTGAGCAAAACGGTAGCATCGTCAGCTCATAGATAATATGCATTGAAGCACCATGAAAGCTTAATTGATTCGGGTGTATTCCATCGACTGATTTTGCCATTAATACCATCTGATAACGTATTAAGTTGTACGCTAACAATATCCCCCACAACTCTTGTTTTATCAGCTCAGGCTGATTACTACGTAGCGTAAATTGCCTATCAAGTAGTGATTGTTTCATTTCTCTAAAGCCTAATTCTATCTCCCAACGATTGTCATATAAATCAACTATATCAGCAGGTGGAAAACGCATTACATCTGTCATTGATGTGAGTATTTGTCGTGGCTTTCCATTAATTGTTTTAGTCAGCAATCTTGCTTCAATATATTCGGGGAGATCAGTAAATTCCTTTCGAGCTTGAGGGCATGCCGTTAAA
>NZ_PJBZ01000235.1 GCF_002835995.1 Psychromonas sp. Urea-02u-13
AAAAAGTCATTAAAGAGATCAACGATGCAGGCAGTGCAGATCTTATTTTTGCAGCCACACACATGGGCCACTATGAAGATGGTCAACACGGTAGTAATGCACCGGGTGATGTTGCAATGGCACGAGCGCTCGAAGTGGGTGATCTGCAACTTGTCGTTGGGGGGCATTCACAAAACCCCGTGTGTATGGAACCAGACAGTGACAAATACGCGGACTTTGTTGCCGGCGGTGAATGTAAACCCGACCAACAAAATGGCACTTACCTGATGCAAGCGCATGAATGGGGTAAATATGTTGGCCGTGCTGATTTTGAATACTTCAATGACAAATTGAATCTTGTTAGCTACCAATTAATTCCTGTTAATTTAAAAGAAAAAAATGAAGACGGTGATCGTATCTTAATTGCCGAAGAGATTGTCCCAAACAGTGATTTACTTGAAACGCTACGTACTTACCAAGACCAAGGACAAGAACAGCTAACAGAAGTGATTGCAACAGCAAGCGAGTTCCTTGACGGCGAACGCGATAATGTACGTTATAAACAAACTAACTTAGGTCACTTAATCGCAACGGCGCAAGCGGTTAAAGTCAATGCAGATATTGGCATTATGAACTCTGGTGGTGTGCGCGCTTCTATTGATGCGGGTGA
>NZ_PJBZ01000236.1 GCF_002835995.1 Psychromonas sp. Urea-02u-13
GTTACTACTCAGCCGGTAACTACGATCAATTTACTGAGGGTATGAAAGGATCGTTGTTGAAAAGGTCGATCAATGCATCGAATTGATTGACCCCTTGCTTTCTAACGGTTGATATATAACTTCGAAGTCGACTAAACGTTTCACCTCCATTCTCTGTTCTAAAACAGCCTGATATTTTCTGCTTCAATTTTGCCATTCGAACATCTCGTTCGGCTAAATTATTGTCAAAGGGTAAAAACAAGTTGTTCATAAACCCGAGTACTTCGTCTTTATGCTCCTCCAACCTTGCATGGAGGTTGTGGCTTTTATGCCGTTTCGCTCTTCCTTTTTTCTTCTCTTTAACTAATATGGGGATTTCAGCCTTACCGAGAGTTAATATTTCATCATATTGTTGATTGAACTGCTTTAGTTGTTCCTCTGGGAGGCTTGATAAGTCTTCATTTAGTGCCTCTTCTACTGCCTTTTTTATATCCAATAGGCATTGAATTAACTGAGTTGGCCATATTTGTCCATATTGCTCGGCTGCATAAATGAGCTCTCTTAAATGGTGGGCATTACATAAAAGATGAATACACTTAAAATAGGTGTAATAACTTACCCAATGATCGTGCATAGCGTAACCTTGATAATCTGGCAATATA
>NZ_PJBZ01000237.1 GCF_002835995.1 Psychromonas sp. Urea-02u-13
CACCTTTTTATTACACTAATGGTGACAATAATGCTCAATAGTCGTTAATAACAAATACCAATGAGCGCGAAACGCACGGTTCAGTCTATTAACTTCTTTATAACAGATGAATCACGAGACTCATTCAGTAAAAATAATGACTTTTTCTCTCTCATATAAAAAAGCCTAGCGCTCAAACTAGGCCTTTGGGGTGGGATCGCCATCCTCTGGATGAACCTATTGATCATGTGTCATCCTTCACCCGGGATCTTGCTCTTCGTAATATCATCTTTTTGATTTTCCACCTCCAAAACAGTCTTGCCAGTGTGATAACGATTTCCTTGTCGGGGGAACTGTTTGCTAGGGTCAAATTCAGATATTAAATGGCCACTACCGAATACGTTTAATCATTCACTTCTACGTTAGCGAATCTATATGACACTTTAAATATAGTGCGCACTGGCAATAAACGCATTTTTTAGTCCACGAGGTACTTTTAAGAGCTTAATTTACTTCACTAAAGTGTTCGTCATTTACTCATCGTGATGAGTGATGACACATATGATCAAATTAAAAGGGTTAAGTAGATACGGTTTTTTTTCATTTGGGTGTTGTTTATAAGCGGGTAATGAATTGGAA
>NZ_PJBZ01000238.1 GCF_002835995.1 Psychromonas sp. Urea-02u-13
CGTACCACCTTCTTTATAGCGAAACGTTACGTTTTCGTCGGTTAGCTTGATGATGTCTTTGTCGGGTAAAACACCGCGATACAGGTAACGAGATAAATACTGTAGTGACGACAAACCGAACCCCACTTTACGACAATCGACAACCCATTTTTTAGGGATGTCATTAGGTAGTGTTAACTCCGCACTGTGATTAATCGCATCAATCATTTTTGCCCGCCATACTTTGGCAAGTGAAAACGCATTAAACAAATAGTTGTTATCGCCTTTATGCCATTGTTTTTTGGCTACATCATAACGTCCAGAAGGGACAATGATGTGTAGGTGAGGATGCAATTCTCTTTTACGGTTATGAGTGTGCAATACGCTGGTAAATCCTAAATCGCCTTTATTTTCTCGTGACGCAAAGCCTTTTAATAAATTTGATGTCACTTGAAACATCAGTTGATACATGGCTTTGGGATGTTGTCGAGCAAGGCCTCTGAACTGATAGGGTAAAGTGAAGGTCACCATGTAATAGTGTACGGGTAATAATTTATCGGTTTGTTTGGCGAGCCAATTTGACGTGGTTTGATGCAAACATTGTGGGCAACTTCGGTTTCCACAGGATGC
>NZ_PJBZ01000239.1 GCF_002835995.1 Psychromonas sp. Urea-02u-13
CCAAGAAACGTTAATAAATCAACTCTCTATAATTCGTGATTTTCGTCAACCAGGTAAAGTACAGCATGAGTTAATTGATGTGCTTTTCTTGGCTATCACAGCCGTCATATCTGGCTGTGAAGGCTGGGAGGAAATAGAAGACTTTGGTCATAATAAATTAGATTGGTTAAGACAGTATTTACCTTTCGAACAGGGTATACCATCCGATGATACCATTTCACGAATATTCCAAATAATACAGCCGAAAGAGTTCCAAAAGAGCTTTGCTAAATGGATGCAAAGTTGCTGTGAAATGACGCATGGTGACATTATTGCCATTGATGGGAAAACCTTAAAAGGTTCTTTTAAGAAGAAAAATAAAACAGACAGTATCCATATGGTCAGCGCTTTTGCATCAGCTAACTCGGTGGTTTTGGGGCAAGTTAAAACTAATGAAAAATCCAATGAGATCACGGCTATTCCCATGTTATTGGACTTACTTGATATTCGTGGATGCCTTATAACGATAGATGCCATGGGGTGTCAGACCAAAATAGCAAAAAAAATAGTAGATAAAGGCGGTGATTATCTTTTACCTGTCAAAGGAAACCAGAGCCGATTGCAAAAGT
>NZ_PJBZ01000240.1 GCF_002835995.1 Psychromonas sp. Urea-02u-13
ACCTTCAAAGACATTTGAGTCAATTGATGCGTTAGCTAGACCAAAATCACCAATTAAAGCTGATGTGTAAATAGGTAAATCAGGTAACCCAACAAAATCGCTTCTTAAATCTCGAAGAAAAATATTAGCAGGCTTTAAATCTTGATGTGAAGTCAACCCGTTTCTATAGCAGTGCATCAATCCCGAACATGCATATGCCATAACTGATAATTTTTTAATATCACAAATACTATTATCATTAATTAGTTTTTTTAGATCGCTACCCCAATATCGGAAGAAAGCAATCGGAGCTCCAACAACCTCTCCAAAATCAAAGATCCAATGAACGTATTGGTGCCTACCAAATGACAATTGAGTTTTTATTTCTTTAGCAAATCGACTAGCGGTTCCCTCTAAATCTCCAATATTTTTAGGCATTTTTGCACAAACATACCTAGGAGTAGTATTTTCGCCGTGATCAAAAATATAAATATCTCCACAAACACCTTCGGTTTTGGAGATAATTTCACCTTGATCGCCATTGCACCCTTCAAGCATTATTTTTTGGATTTCATAATCCATATCGTAAAAATTAATTTGTTCCAATACACCCTCACTACGTTTGG
>NZ_PJBZ01000241.1 GCF_002835995.1 Psychromonas sp. Urea-02u-13
ACAAAATACGATTGCGCTCGGGTGTTTATAGCTCAGGCGTCATCGCAAGTTTGAAAAGTAACCATGATATTGTGCTATTTGAAACCAATATTGGTCATGCCGGCGAATTCATCGACCGCATTTTATACAAGCGTAACGTGACGGCCATTCCCATTTTGATGAGTGACGCACTACCAAGTAACCAGCCTAGTATTCGCGATGTTGCCAGTTCACTTTGCAATAGTCATGCAAGACGGCAGTTTGTAGATGTTATCAATCATTTTCCCGATGAGGTTGAGCAACTCCTCGAACGATATGGTGAAATTTGGACAAATGAACATAAGATAATGGGGCTTAAACTCTCGTTATTAGAGAGGCTTGAATATCATAAGGCCCATTCACTACCGATACTTGAGGAAATTAAAACATGGGGAGAAACCCATTTTAATAATCAAAGCATTGAAGAAAACAGTGGTCTTGGCAAAGCGATAAGCTATTTTTTAAAACACTACACAGGATTGAGTCTATTTTGCCATCATGAAGGTGTGAAACTTGATAATAATCGGATTGAAGCGATGTTAAAAATAGTTGTCCGAGATAGAAAAAATGCGATGTTTCATAAAAC
>NZ_PJBZ01000242.1 GCF_002835995.1 Psychromonas sp. Urea-02u-13
GGACTTTTTTGAAATCTACTATCAATGCTCACACAGATTGTTTGATTAAATTGTTAAAGAGCTTGCCTTTCGGCGAGGTGCGTATAATACGCTAACCTTTAACCTTGTCAACACCTTAATTACATTAAGATTTTCGACTCAAACTATCACTTGTAAATATGGCAGCTTGTTGGTTCGGACTAAGTAATTAACTTTCGTTAGTTTCCTTGTCTGTGGGGTCGCATTATAGGGATCTGAATCACGTTGGCAACACTTAATTAGCCTATAAATTTCGTTAGCCTATTAAACCAACAAAAGGCGTTTTTAATACACGAATCTGACGATTTAGTGGGGATAAATACCGATTGATCATGAACAGAGGATGTCACGTTGAAACAATAGAAGAGGAATATAATAGAAGAACGACCTTTTTTATTACGCTAATGGTGACAATAATGCTCAATAGTCGTTAATAATAAATACCAATGAGCGCGAAATGCACGGTTCAGTCTATTAACTTCTTTATGGCAGATGAATCAACGAGACGAATTCAGCAAAAATAATGATTTTTTATCTCTTATATGAAAAAGCCTAGCGCTCAAGCTAGGCCTTTG
>NZ_PJBZ01000057.1 GCF_002835995.1 Psychromonas sp. Urea-02u-13
ACATTCAATGCCGTGAAAATATAAGTGCAGACAGTAATTATATTGCGTTGATTAACGACCATAATAAACCTGAAAAATCATCCACAAAGTAAGCCGTTAAACAGGCTCACTAAGTTTACAGGGCGTTTGCTTTTTTAATTTTACTCTCCTCCATTTATTTCTACGCATGACTTCTAACCTACACAGAGATAAAAGTAATAATATTATTATCAACCCATTGATATTCAAATTCATAATAGCGAGACGTATTATGGCTATTTTTAATCATTAGTTCTAAACGCCCTACCGATGTTTCTATATTTAAATCAATCAATTTGGCATCTTGAAATTCTAGGTATCTTTGTATGTTGGGATAAATAGCTTTAAACAAGCTTTCCTTAACAGAAAAAATAAGCGTGATTAGTTGCACATAACTCAATGGTGGCTGATTAAACCACTTAAAATCTTCTTGATGGCAAATTAAATCTTGAACTTCATTTGCTTGGCTTTCAGTAAATAGCGTTTCTATATCGATGCCCATAGCACTGTTGTCTTCTGTTAACTTCGCGCAGGCAACAGCAAAAGAAGCGTTATGTGAAATCGATCCAACAATGCCTTTAGGCCATACCGGTGAGCGATGTTTTCCTATCGGAATAAGCGTTTCAGGGAAGCCTAATTTTTTCAGTGCGACACTCGCTAACGTCCTCCCAGCAATGAATTCAGCCTGACGCTTCGGTACAGCCGCCTTTAACCTAGCCGGTAATATAATTTGTGCCTTTCTCATATGAAAGGCACTAAATTTCGTAACATCAAAGGCGCATAAATACACATGCCCTTTCGATAACTCTATTTGGCGAAATTCCGACATAAATGACATAACTTCACTTTTATTCATTTAAATATATGGCCTTATCTCATTGATAACTATAGATAGCGTCATTATAGGATACCTATAAAGGCAAGAGAAAATCAATATGATTCTCCTGATAAGTTATCATTTATCGATGCAAGACTCACCACAAGTATCGCTACTCAAATTAGACAAAATAACATTTAAAATTACTTCCAATCCGAGCAGACAAACAAACATTTCCTCTACAAAATAGAGCCTCTGGTTAAGATACTTGAAACGTCATTAAATACTATTTAATGAAAATAGAGACACAAATATGCGCATTATTATACAAGAAAATTCCAAACTACAGTGCGCTATGCTTACTCACGAACGAGCCACAATACGTCGAGCTATCAAAGGGAAAATTACGATATGAAATCTTGTTCAAGCTCCATACCTATTATCAATATTATTGCTAATCATGAGCAACTACTGTCTAGCTTTAACAGCGACCCTTTAGTGAAACCTGTTGGTGATTGTTTAGGTTGCCAAATACATACCTTTTCCGGATATGGTGGATGTGCACCTAGTCAAGCGAGTCATTCTCCTAAAAAGGCTTGCCTACGCATTCTCACAGTGATCGAAGGAGATAATATTGACTGGCACAATGGAAAAGATGAAGCACAGCGATTACAAAAAGGAAAAAGTGTACTCATCTTTTCACAGAGTGTCTTTAACGATATCTTTATTAGTGAAAATGAGAGTTATGTAGAGATTGCAGAAATTCGCTTTGAATGCAGTTATCTTGTCGATATTTACCAACACATGAGCCTCAAATTTCAAGAGAGTGACATCAACCCAAAAACTTATAATATACCTTTAATCTTTGATACCATCATTGAGATCCAGCAGTTTACCAATCAATTACAATCACAGTTGGCGGGCAAAAAATCTAGTGTTACCGACAACTTACAGCCCGTCTTACTTGCCTATCGCTGTTTATCAAAAGTATTTAATCAACTCGAGTTAATTAAGCATAATAAGCATAATAAAGCAGATAATAAATATGCCTGTTTATCGAGTCGCACACTCAACAAAGTACGAAAAGCACACTCTTTGATAACTACTAAGCCAGGGGGAGATTGGTCTATAAAAGAGATTTGCAAAGAAGTCGGCACCAATGAAACAAGTTTTAAGCGTGGTTTTAAATTCCTTTTTGACAATACCTTCTCTAAAGTATTGCAACAAGCACGCATGGAAGTGGCTGCTAAAGAGCTGCTAGATACAGAGAAACCCATCATCGACATTGTATATAATATCGGTTATTCCAGTCCTTCTTATTTCAGTAAATTGTTTAAACAATATTTTGGAGAAAAACCTCTTCAATATCGTCAAAGACGTCAGTGCTTTCTCTCTTTTAAAGATGTCTAAAGGAGGGAAATCCTGACCAAATTAATGACAATACAAATATTTAAGTAATACAATCAATAGTTTCAAGTATTAAAAATATATTGTATTGCCAACCTTTTGGATGATAATATATATCATTACCATTTAAAGGTTGTTATTATGTCCTACTACCGCGTTCCTTTTAATTTGGATCTAATGAAAGAATCCATACAAACCGACGGGAATATTTTATTTAAACATAGCGAGTGTGAGTTTTCTTTACGTTGCAGTGCAGTTAATGAAGAGCTGCTTCTGTGCCTATTTATAGGTCAATTTTCTGCACCTGTTCAATTAGATAGTTCTGATAAAACGGGGTGTGATACGGTTACCATCATGCTCAATTTGGGTAATGCGGTTTATTATCAGATTGATAGCCTCAAAGCTCCGAGAATTTTTCCAAGTAACGCCATTGCGCTATGCTACTCTGACACGAGAGCCGGCTTATGTCGCTATCAACCTCAGTTTGCAAAACTTTTTTCATTACAGGTACCAAGACAAGTCCTACTTGAATATCTTAATATTATGCAAATAGGCTTACTCACCCAAAAAAAGCTACAACAACAAGCGCCATTTTTAATCATTAAATCGGCAAACACTCAGTTTAATCATATTGTTGAAAAATTATCAGAACCAACAATGAGCGCCAATACTAGCTTACATCGCCACCTTACATACTCTTTCATCAGCGATGCGACACGCTATCTACTACAAGAGGAAGTCAGCCCCAAACCGAGTTATTACGGTGAAAACTTAGAGAGTGCGATTGATATCTTGGATAAAGAATTTGTATTGCCACCGACTATCACTCAATTAGCGCGCAGAATAGGAACTAATGAAACCTCGCTAAAACAGTGGTTTCGTAAAGAATTTAATACCACTGTCCATCAATATATTATCCAACAAAAAATGTCTAAAGCCGCAAAGCTTCTTGCTTTAAAAGAACACTCTATTTCCCATATTGCCTTAGAAGTTGGTTATTCCAATCATGGGCATTTTGCTGCTACTTTTAAAAAAGAGTTCGGCTGTAGCCCTTCTTCATACCCAAGTACGAATAAAAATAATGCACAGCGTATTGATCTCAATGGCTAGGAAATCACTCATACTTCCGCGCTATTAAACTTTGACTCTCTCTCGCAACAGCACCCAATTCACTCCTATTTATATTGAAAGTTAATCTTACAGAGAATTTTTAATGAATTTCAACCACGAAAACACAATCGCAATTGACATTCATTATCAAATGACCGATTGCGTTTTTTTTCCGTCTTATTGCGTTAGCGGATAAAGAGGAGAATTTGCAATATACATCCATCGATCTAAACCCCAAGGAAAAGAAGATGCACAGGAAACACCCTAAATTATCTAAAATTACGCTATGCATTGCAATGTCGACATTGTGCAGTAACGCTTTTGCTCAAGAAAATGAGCAAGAAGTAATGATTATCGAAGCAACAAAGCAAGGTACATCTATAGGCCAAGTCGATAATTCAATTATTGTTAAAACTGGCGAAGAGTTAGAAAGAGCGGGTATACATGAGGTTAAAGATCTTGAAAAGGTTTTCCCAGGTTTGGTCATTCAGACTCGTGGTAACCGTACATATGCCAATACAACAATAAGAGGCATCAGCTCTTCAGATTTTTACTCCCCCACCGTTAGTATTTATGTCGATGGTATCTTGCAGGATGCTGCTTATCTTACCCAGCAGTTACAAAACGTCGAACATATTGAATTATTAAGAGGCCCACAAGGCACCTTATATGGTGGTAATGCTCAAGGCGGTATCATTAACATTGTTACCAATAAAGCAACCCGCCAACCAAAGGCCTCTGCGAATGTTTTATACAGTAATTTAAGTCGTCAGCTAGACGGCTCTGCTTCTGTTGCCTTAAATGACACAATATATGCAGACGTCGTCGTTCGTGCTCTACAGGATGAGGGTAACATTACGCATCTGCCTAGCAATACAGAGAAAGCTAACGAAACAAAAGAAATTAGTGGCATGGCGCGTTTACATTACCTTTCCGATGACTCTCCTATTAACGCCACTTTGTCTTTTTCAGCAGGTGATCTCAATAGCCATGAAGAATGGTATCTGACTCAAAGTGAATTTGATAAAAAAGAAACGAACCAAGATATTCCGGAGCTTGAGCGAGTTGTGAATACGATCTCCCTCAATGTTGGTTATGATTTTGAAAATAGCACTGTAACAAGCATCACGGCTTACCAAGACAGAGCAGTAAAGCGTACCTTTATCGGTGGCACATGGATAGAAGATCAGGGCACATTCAGTCAAGAGCTACGAGTGAATACACGTTTCAACGATTCTTTGACGATGCTTTTAGGCGGGTATTTTGAAAATCGTCAATTGGATGTTAATTCAGGTGCTCAAAACAATATTTCAACAGATACATACGCATTATTTGGTCAGTCCATTTATTCGCTAACCAGTGCTGTTGATCTCACTTTAGGCCTTCGCGCCTCAAGAATGTCGACTAATTCAAACTACGCAGAAAACGCGGCTTGGGGCATTAACGAATACGACCAAAGTAAATCTGAAAATGTCGTTTCTCCTAAAGCAGCTATCGGTTGGCAAGCGACTCAAGACACCCGACTGTATACCTCTGTAGCAAGTGGTTACCGCCCAGGAGGCTTCAGTGCTGTACCACGTAGTAATGGCGACAAAGATGGATTTGATGCCGAAAAATCTCTCAATTGGGAATTAGGTTGGCGCACAACGCTGTTAAATAATACGCTAGCAATAAGTGGCGCACTGTATTTAATTGAAACCAAAGATGTACAGCTTTATACCGGTACACCAGGAAGTAAAACACTGAGTAATCATGGTAATGCGACCAGTCAAGGTCTAGAACTAGAGCTAGCCGTTTATCCAACTGATGACCTCACAGTAACACTGGCCGGTACCTCAGGAAAATCGACCTTTGAATCTGGTAATGCAGGTCTAGAGGGAAATCGTTTACCTTACGCACCGGATACAACGGCAACCTTCGGTCTAGAATATTACTTAGCACAAACATTAGTAGAAGGTGATATTTCGTTAGTCTCCAATGCTCGCTACACATCAAAAATGTATTTTGATGAGCACAATAGCCAATCACAAGCGGGTTATGCATTGGTTGATGTCGCGCTTATTTATGACTTCAACGATCACCTCTCTTTCCGACTATTTAGTAACAACGTGACAGATGAAGAATACAAAACCTACTCCTTCTCGATGAGAGGTACTTCACTGAGTAACTACGGTACGGGTCGAGAAGTAGGACTCAATGCGAAGATGAAGTGGTAAACAAATGAACTTGTCGACTCGCCTGACTTGTGGCTTAAAACTGTCTTCATTACTTTCGATTATGGCTGGCGTCTATACGACTCAAAGCCTAATTGGCATGTTTACTTTGCAGGGGCTGCCTGCTTTATTAAAGTCTCAAGACGTTTCTACCTCACAAATAGGGCTTTTCTATCTTGCGATACTTCCTTGGGCATTAAAATTCCTTTGGTCTCCGCAGTTAGAAAAAATAAGAAAAAAGGGTAATGCATTGAACAATCACGGCTACCTCGTGCTTTTCGCACAGGTCGCTATTTTATTCATATTAGCAATACTGGCTTTTACTCAAGCTTTACATGAATTATCACTTTTATTTTTATGTGTTTTTGCACTGGCAATATTTTCTACTATTGCCGATATCAGTGTTGATGGATTAGCGGTAGATCAACTACCTCAAGCGAAGAGACGTGTCGGCAATGTCATGCAAGTGGGTGGCGCATATCTCGGCGCCATCTTTGGCGGAGGCCTGTTTATTTATTTAGCAGGTACAGTCGATTGGAAGTCGGCGCTGTTTGCACTTATGGGTTTAGTGGTCATCATGTCGCTTCCTACGCTTAAGTTATTTAAATGCAAAGCGCAGCAATCAAGCGTAAAAGAGACATTTGTTCCGTCTCTTAAAAATGCATTTTTAAATAAAAAAGTAAGGCGTGGACTGGGGCTCATTCTGTTATGCCAGATTGGCACTCGTAGTGTGTTGTCTATGATGATGCCTTTCCTCTATGAAAAAGGCATTAGCCTAGAAAATATGGGACTACTTGTCGCAGGCGGTGGCGCATTAACAGGTTTCATTGGAGTCGCTTTGAGTGCTTGGGCAATGAAGCATATCAATGCCATGAAAATGCTCACTATTTGTTTATGCGCAGAAATCATCCTGTATAGCGGTTTCTTTTTATATTCTTCCTATCTTATCGATATTTCTTATTTATTAGAGGTACTTTTCATTCTTAATGCCGTCATATCGGCAGCCAAGTTTGTCGCCCTTTATACGCTGATGATGGAATGGTCTTATGGCTCACAAGCGGGTGTCGATTATTCATTATTCCAATCAATGGATATGATAGTAACCATCGTGATGGCAGTCATATGTGGATTGCTCATCTCATATCTTGGCTACGCAGCACATTATTCTCTCGCTATTATAGCAAGCTGTTTTGCACTCTATCGCATCACACAACCTTCCAATATAAGACCTCAAACTCTATTTAACGAAAACACGCTAAATAGGCAAAAAACTAACCAATAAACAGGTAAGCCCGTGTCATCGGGTTTACCTCTTCAATCATTTATCTGAGCTGTTGAAAAAACAACTGGCTGGATTTTTATCCTCTAAAATTTACCAAAGTAGACATCGCTATGATCAATAAAAAAAATATAATTTCACAGTTTAAGCAAGAGATTTGTCTTTTCGTTGCTATCCACCCCGCTTCACTCAAAGACTCTGATAACCTTTTTGAAATTGGTCTCGACTCTATGTTTCTGATGCGCATGGTTAATAAATTTCGACGCGCAGGACACAAAATAACACTGAAAGAGATGTATGAGCATCCAACCATTTGCGAGATTAAAACACTGGTCGAACGTAAATTTTATGCCAACAGTCAAATTAATAAAGTAACGCCCTCCTCGCAGAGCTACTCGACAATGAACGATGGCGCTCCTTTTCCAATGACCCCTGTTCAACTTGCTTATTACATTGGCAGAGAGCCAAGCCAACCACTAGGTGGTAATGGTTGTCATCTATACCAAGAATTTAACACCGAGAACCTTGACCTTGTACAGCTTAACCTAGCAATAAATAAGCTCATTCAACGCCACCCAATGTTAAGTGTTAGCTTTCATAGTGATGGCACTCAACGTTGGATAAAACCAACAGATAAACAAAAAATAACAGTACACGATTTGAGTCTTCTCTCTGTAGAAAAAGCGGATCATAAAATGATTTGTACCCGTAACAAACTTAGCCATCGTGTACTCGATGTACAACACGGGCAAACATTCGACATTCAAGTGTCTGTTCTCAACAATCAACAATATCGAGTACATGTAAATATCGATCTATTGGTGATGGATGCATCAAGCTTCAGTTTGTTTTTTAACGAATTATCTGCCCTATTAAAAGGTGAAATGCTTCAGGATATACCCAATGATTACGATTTTTGTAGCTATTTACAACAAGAATCATGTGAACTGAACATACAGAAAAAAAATTCATATGACTTTTGGAAATCTCAATATGCAACGCTACCAGCAGCACCTAATTTACCGTTAAAAATCGAACCTGCTCAATTATCAAAACCTAAGTTTAGTCGCCGTAGACATTCATTAGAGAAAGCAGAATGGGTCAAACTGCAGCACCTCTCGGCGATAAACCAAGTCACACCAACAATGGTATTAGCAACACTTTACTCTGCTGTGTTATCGCGCTGGAGTGGCCAGAAAAAATTACTACTAAATATCACGCTCTTTGATTGTCATCCGTTCAATGAGCATGTGGATAAGATGTTGGCGGACTTCACTAATATTTTATTGTTGGATATAAACATCAATGAGGCGAATGCTTGCGCGCTAATTAAAACGCATCAAAATCGATTTTCAGAACTTTACGAACACCGAATGATCTCTGGGGTCGAAGTATTACGAGATCTTAAAAAAAAGGGGACTCACCCACATGGAGCGCCTGTTGTTTTTACCAGTAATCTAGGGAAATCACTCTTTGGAGACGATATCAACGGGCCACTTGGCCAGCTAGGCTGGGGAATATCGCAAACACCACAGGTTTGGCTAGACTTTGTCGCGTTCAAGTATGACGAGGGCATTAACCTTCAATGGGATAGCATCGATGATCTGTTTCCTGAAGCGCTTGTAGATACTATGTTTCAGAGTTTCACGAGTTTAGTCTCATATATGCTAGACAGTGAAGCACATTGGAAAAAACCTTTACCTGATTTGCTGCCAAAATCACAAAAGGAGATCCGAAAAGCGCTAAATAAACCTCAGGCTACAGCACCACTTGGTTTATTACACGAACGTATCTTTGAACAAGCAGAAAAACACCCAAATCGCATAGCGATCATTAGTGCGAATAACAAACTTAATTTTGAATCGCTTGCCTTACATGCGAAAAAACTTGCGTTGCAGTTAATCAACGCGGGATTAAAAACCGGTGATCACATTGCAATCAGCATGAAAAAAGGACCAGGGCAAATTGTTGCCACACTAGCAATCCTTTATGCCGGTGGAGTATATGTTCCTATTGCACCTAACCAGCCATTAAGCCGAAGAAAAGCAATCTGTGAAAGTGCCAAAATCCGGATTGTAATACGTTGTAAAATGGCGCAAGAAACCATGGTATGGACTAACGCCATTCATCTAAACTGGCAAGATGTCAGCATTGAGACACTACAACAACCTTGCCAAGGTCGTCGCGCACATGACAAAGCGTACATCATTTATACGTCTGGTTCGACGGGGACTCCAAAGGGTGTCGTCATTTCACACCAAGCAGCATTGAATACCTGTATTGATATCAATACACGCCATAACGTCACACATACAGACCGGATTTTAGCCCTATCAGCGTTGCAGTTTGACCTTTCTGTCTATGACATTTTTGGTGTACTGGCGACGGGTGCTGCTTTGGTATTGCCTGAAGAAAACCAACTTCGTGATCCAATGGCCTGGAATAACTTAGTACAAGCGCACCAAGTTACACTGTGGAATTCCGTACCCGCTCTTTTTGATATGTTTCTCACCTTCTGTGAGGGCATGAAATTCACCACACCATCTAATTTACGTACTGTCATGCTGTCTGGAGATTGGATTGACCTTTCACTACCAGAACGCTTACATAGATATAATTCAGCAACAACATTTAGTGCCATGGGTGGCGCGACAGAAGCGGCCATTTGGTCCAATGAATATATCGTCAAAGACGTGGACCCAAGCTGGCAATCTATCCCCTATGGATACCCATTAACAAATCAAGCTTATCGCGTTATTGATGAAATCGGCAGAGACTGCCCAGATTGGGTCGATGGTGAACTTTGGATCGGAGGTGTTGGTGTTGCATTAGCGTATTGGAATGACAATCAACTAACATCACAAAAATTCATTGAGCAAGTTAATGTTGAAACAGCAGAAATTCAACGTTGGTATCGTACGGGAGATACTGGTTGCTATTGGCCAGATGGCACACTCGAATTTTTAGGGAGAAAAGACAATCAGGTCAAAGTAGGAGGTTACCGAATAGAGCTTGGTGAAATAGATGCGGCCTTTAGCCGTATTGCAGGGATTCGCCAAGGCGTTTCATTAGCACTCACTCAAGGAGACCGAAAAGATAAACAATTAGTCGCTTTTATCGTCACAGAAGGGACTGATTTACATACTGCGGTACAAGCACATCCAGCACTACCAAGCGCATATAGTGATCTGTTCCTAGAGCATGGAGGTTATTCACAAAGCGCACAGGAAAATTCCCAGATTGCAGATTTCTTACACCACCATTTATCAACCCAAGTGTCTGACACGGTTCAGGCTAAAACGGTAGATGAATGGATGCATTCGTATAACACCACGGAACAGTATGCCGACTTATTTAAGCAATGGTTAGCGTTGCTTTCAGATCGTGGTTTGGTCTCTAAACATAGCCAAGGTGACACCACGACTTACCAATTACTGAATAACACAGATCTTAACAATCAGCTATTAATAGGAACACAATCTAGCCAGCTACTTGCGAAAATACTAAGAGGAGAATGCGACGCTTCTGAACTACTCGAAAGCCAGTTATCTCCTGAGGCTATGTTATTTAAGCAAAGTGATTTCCAACATCAGTTACAGCAAATTATTACGGCTATTTCAACGCTTGCAAGTAAATTGGGAGAAGCGCTGAACATGATTGAAATAGAGTCACGAACAGGTCTTCTAGCGGATCATATTACGACTATTTTAGGCGCCCAAAAAGTTCGATATAGCGCATTCGATTCCTCACTTGCAATGACTCAGCTCGCCACAGATCGTTTAAATAGAACGGCCCACGCAGAAGCGCGTCACATAAGCAAAACGATTCCAGAGACACTCAAAGGCAGTGCTGACGTACTGTTGATCAATAACGTATTACATCGTCAACAGCGCCCTATTGCGTATCTTCAGCATATCAAAACATTACTTGCTTCTGATGGCTTAGCCATTGTGACAGAAGTCACCCTGTTAGATGATGCATCATTGATCAGTGCCCAAGTCATCGAAGCAACAAAACCCAGTTTGCTGTCTGAACATTTCTTATGCGACGCTTTTAAGCAAGCAGGCTTGCACCTAGAACATCAAAGCACTGTAGGAAACCATGCTCTATATGTACTGAGAAACCGCAATCCAGTGTTCAAAGTCGATACCACTAAACTTATCGCTAAATTAAGTGATCAACTGCCTCATTATATGATCCCTAAACGATTTACTTTTATGGAGGCGCTACCACTAACAGAAAATGGCAAAGTTGATCGTCAATCACTGACTAATGCCACCCTTGCACAATCTGAAAATAATATTGAAACGACACCCTTAACGACCTATAACGAAATAATTCTCGCTAAAATATGGGGCTCACTTTTTAAAATGGATCACATTAATAAAGAAAGTGATTTCTTCCTTATGGGGGGCGACAGTCTTCTTGCGACCCGTTGCATTGCTGAGTTACAGAAACACGCATTGCAAGGAAGCCTTAGCGAATTATTTACAAAAACCACACTCAGTGATTTTGCTACAACGCTGGTGCCTAGTGTACAAAACACATTGGTTAAACAGGATCCTTTGAATATATGCTTAGAGGATCGACATATTCCCTTTCCTTTGACGGAAGTCCAACAAGCCTATTGGATAGGTCGTCAACAGGGATTCTCCTTGGGCGAAAGTAGTTCACAATTTTTTATAGAATTCAGAGTCAGTGAACTTAACGTAACACGCTTTAATCAGGCAATAGACAAGCTGGTTGCACGCCATGACATGTTGAGAGCAGTGGTTCGAGATCACCAACAACTCGTTTTGTCCCTGGTACCTTCGTTTGCTTTGAAATGTCATCTATTTGATGACATTAATGACCCACAAGCCGACATTATTCGCGATACATTATCGCATCAGGTTAAGAATCCCGAGTGTTGGCCTCTATTTAGTATTGAAGCAATAGTGAATCCGTTACAAGAAGCACGCTTGTTTATCAATCTAGACAATATGATGCTTGATGGTTTAAGCATGAAAATTTTCTTATCTGAACTTGAAATCTTCTATCACAACAGCGCGCCTAAACTCCCAAAATTAAATGTGACATTTAGGGATTATGTCAATTGGAAACATAGCGAAAATAAATTAGCTAAAAATGAAAATCATCAAGGTAAGGCCTACTGGCGTGATCAGTTAATAAACCTTCCATCTGCGCCTAATTTACCCATTCAGTCAGATCCAGATCAAGTACACAAACCTAAGTTCATTCGAGTAGAAACAAAGCTCAGTCCTGAAGAATGGGCAGCACTAAAAGAGATGGCAGCCAAACAAAAGGTGACCCCTTCAGCCATTCTTATGTGTGCTTATGCGACGACGCTATCCGCTTGGAGTGATAATAAAGCACTTACACTTAATCTAACCCTGTTTGATAGAAAACCCGCTCATCCTCAAATAAACCAAATAATGGGTGATTTTACCACTTTATTATTACTGGCATGGCACCCAGAAAATAACTGGTTAGCAACTTTAAAACGCTTGCAAGCACAGTTAGCAGAAGATCTTCAGCATAGTGATATTTCAGCGGTATGGGTGATGAGAGAGCTTGCTAAGCAACAGAGCGCGACAAATACCTCGATGCCAGTGGTATTTACCAGTGCACTGGGCACATCGGAGGGCGATTTTATGCCAAGTTCAGATTGGCTAACACCTACTTGGGGTATTTCTCAAACACCTCAAGTATGGCTTGATCATCAAGTCTATGAATCTTCAGGATACCTATGCCTCAACTGGGATGCGGTTGAAAGCTTACTACCTCAGCCACTTCTAGAGAAAATGTTTAGCCATTACATTGCGTTACTCAAAATGTTAGCCCGAAAACCAGAATGCTGGTCGATGCCGTTAAATCAACTTGTTAGCGAGCAAAAAAACATATCCCGTTTTACAAAAAAAGCGCCGTCATCAACCTTATATGTAGTCAAAGGCAGTGACTTCGATCCTATCACAATAGGTAAGATCCAAGCGGTTTTCTACCAGATAGTGAACCTGTCTGTGGGTGAAAAAGAAAACTTTTTTGATGCTGGGGCTAATTCGTTACAACTTGTTCAATTACACGGTTCACTTCACAAGCTTGGCATGATTCTGTCTGTTACAGACTTGTTTACATACCCATCACCTCGTTCGCTCGCAACAGCCCTGACAGGGAAAGCAACGTTTTCAAATTCTCCAGATACATTAAAACTCAGACAAAAAAGACAATCAAAGAGAAAAAATAATCAGTACCAAAGTACTTAGTCGTCATATGTTCAGCCTTTGAGCTGAACACTTTTATCCCCCGTGATTCAGAGAGGAAAAATGGAAGAATTAAACGTTATATATGGTGATAGCGATCCAATTGCAGTCATTGGATTAGCTTGTCGATTTCCTAAAGCGCCAGATATCGAGAGTTTCTGGCACAATTTAATCAATGGTATTACAGGGCAATCACGCTTTTCTATCAATGATCTTGAAGAGGCAGGGATTTCACCCTACATATACAAAAACGAAAATTTTGTAGCAAGTGGCGCAGTTATTGAAAGACCGGAATATTTTGATGCGGCTTTATTTGGTTACTCTCCTAACGAAGCATTATCGATCGATCCACAACAAAGGATTTTTTTACAAAACGTATGGCATGCACTTGAACATGCAGGTCACCCACCCACAGAGGTTAAAACAAAAACCGGGGTATTTGGCTCAATACGAACAAGCACTTATCCATCATTTAAGAATTTTAATGTCACACAAGTTGGGCAGGTTAAAGGTTTACAGGCATTGGTTGGCAATGATAAAGATTATCTAGCGACGCGCGTGTCACACAAACTCAATCTAACAGGCCCAGCGTTCACTGTTCAAACAGCCTGCTCTAGCTCTCTGGTTGCAACGCATTTAGCCTGTGAAAGCTTGCGCTCTGGCGAATGTGATATGGCGATTGCTGGTGGCGTCGCAGTTTCCTTTCCACAGAAATCAGGATATGAATATCAACCGGGAATGATATTTTCACCTGATGGATTATGCCGTCCATTTGATGTTAATGCCAACGGGACATTTGGCGGTCATGGCGTGGGCAGTGTCGTTCTAAAACGCCTGGAAAATGCCTTGCAGGATGGGGATAACGTATTGGCTGTGTTGCGTGGCAGCGCTATTAATAATGACGGTCACGATAAAGTTGGCTTTACCGCACCTTCGATGAGTGGCCAAGCACAGGTACTCACTGACGCAATCCACTTAGCGGATGTTAAGCCTGCTGATGTAGAAATGATCGAAACACACGGGACAGGCACCAAACTCGGTGACCCTATAGAAATAGCAGCAATTAAGCAGGCATATCAACGTCAAGAAGCGCCGACGCCCTGTTATCTCGGATCAGTGAAAAGTAGCCTTGGGCACTTAGATACAGTCGCTGGCATTGCTTCTCTTATTAAAACAGTGCTTTCAGTCTCAAGGGGTAAAATTCCCGCCACTCTGAATATTGAACAAGCCAACCCGGCATTGCAACTAGACAACTCAGGCTTCGAACTTGCTGAAAAAACATATGATTGGCAACGAGATATCCGCACGGCCGCCGTTTCCTCATTTGGTATAGGAGGCACTAATTGCCATATTATAGTGCAATCGACACCTAATATTAACCAGCCAGTAGCACTACAAAAGTCTGATTCGCCTAGTTTATTTATCTCTGCTAACAGCGAGTATTCCTTAAGAAAACTCGCAAAAGACTATGCGCCTCTGTTAAGAGAAAACAATAATTTCGACGATATTGCGTTTTCTGCTTTAACAACAAGAGTAACAAACCTGCCTTTTCGATTAGCCGTAAAATGTAAAGCTTCTTCTGCCACATTACTAGAGCATTTTTCGACATCTGCTGAAATAGGAATAAATCTACAGGCTGGTCGCGAACTAGCGCAAAAAAAAGTAACTTGGTGCTTCACCGGTCAAGGTAGCCAATACGCAGGAATGGGACGTGAAGTTTACTCAGCTTGTTGTGTTTTCAAGCAGAGTATTGAAGCGAGTCAATCATACAGTCAAGGTTTAACTGAATACTCGCTATTAGATGTCATGTTTGGTAACAAAAGCGATTTACTAGGGCAAACAGATTACGCTCAACTTGCGATTGTTGCATTTGAGATTGCAATGATGGAACACTGGAAAAGCAAAGGTTTTTCTCCTGACTTGGTACTCGGGCACTCTGTCGGAGAGTTCGCAGCCTGCGTAACAGGCGGTTATTTAACGCACCAGCAAGCCATTCAATTAGTCGTTAAGCGCGGCCAATTAATGCATGAATGCGCTAAACTCACGACGGGGAAAATGATCGCCGTCTTTGCCAGTGAGCACGACTACAAAAAAATCACAGCCTTAGCTGAGCTAGATTTAGCGGCCTGTAATGGACTGAATCATTGGGTATTCTCAGGTCATGTCGGCGCGATTGAGCGCGCTAAAATGGCGCTAAAATCAAAAGAAATTAACTTTCGCATACTCGATGTGCCCTGTGCTGCACACTCTAAGTTACTCGACGATATACTCTTACCCTTTTCTAATTTTGCAGACAACATTTCAGTAACCACTGGGAAAATCCCGCTTATTTCTTCACTAACAGGGCAATTGCTCTCATCTTCTACAGCGCTAAATGGGCATTACTGGTCTCAGCATATGCGCAAACCAGTTAAATTTAGACAAGCCATTAAAACGGCATTATCTCAAGGTAGTCAAATTTTTGTTGAAATTGGCCCAGATGCCCACCTTTCAACAATGGGTAAACGCGAAGATTGGCAGCAAGAAACAACTTGGTTATCTAGCCATAAGCGGGATATTAAACAGGATAAATCAACGTTAAATGTACTACATGGGCTTTACGTAGCAGGATTAGAGGCCGATTGGCTATCACAGCTTAAACTATCAGGCCACAAATGTGCCCTTCCTCTCTATACTTTTGATGAACAAAAATACTGGTACGAAGCAGAAACCTGCGCAGCCTCTAATCCCGTATCGAGTCCAGTATCTAGTCGCGCTAAAATGCACGATGAAGAAACGAGTGTATTGCCGGAAACGCTGGAGTCCTGCTACGACCAGTTGCGCTGTTGTGCAATTCAAGACTTCGTTGTTCAGTGTCGCGTAAAGCAAAAATTTACGCTAAAAGATATCATTCGTGGGGGGCGTTTACTGCCACGGTATCGACTCCTAGTACTCGATCTACTAAAAGTACTCACAGACTACGGTTATTACACTCATAAGCACGGCGTATTTGAACAAACAGATACCCCATTGCTAACAGCAAAACAGTTAACTGGCGCCTTAAGAAAACATCTAGAAAAGTCTATTGAAAATACTCAACTATCTTATGCCTCAATTAATAACTTAGTCCAATCACCATCTTTGTTAAAAGCAAAACTGAGCCGTTTTGATAATGCGCAAGGAAATTGTATTGAGGCCGATATTCTGCTCACGCAAGCGAAACAATATACGCTAGCGACATCCGCTAAAAAACCTGCTTTTCTGTCCAATAATAGCAACATTATTTATCAAAACTGGTCAGTATCTAAAGCAGAAAAAAACTTGCAAACGGCACTCTCTAAAAATATTACCCTATTGGTCAAAGAAGACATCTCTGGCTGGGAAATTTCCCAGTCAAGTACCCTCTCTGTTAGTGATATTGGTGAAGTTGCTATCTGTTCATTCTCTGGCATGTGGGGTCAAATCAAGTATCAGATTCATGCTAAATCGCCTCGAGGAAATTGGCAATGGCTTGCTGAGGCAAAAACAAAAGACTTCGTATCATCAAACAGTGCTGAATTACTCAGCGCGCCTCATAACCATTATCAATGGCAATGGCAGGAAATTAAGCCCGGAGAATCATGTCAATCATTACCTAACGACATTATCCTAAAGGCGTTAAATTCTCCGGGCCAAATTCACTCGGTAAATTCGACTCAAAGTTTGCTTTCATTACCCGAAGGTGACTTGAATGATATTAGCGCGTCGATGGCGAGTGCATTAAGTTCTGACTATGACACTCTTTACATACTAGCTTCTGGCGCTGTACATGCCCAAAAAGAAGATAATATTAGCCCCGAAAAATTCGCTCTTGTATCGCTATTGCGTGTTGCCCGTAAAGAATACCCTAACAAACGTATTCTAATGCTCGATATTAATAGCACTGACTCAAGCCTCATTGCTGAGGTAATTAATAAAGCACCTTTTGATAACACCTCTGAAATTGCTTATCGCGAAAAATCCTATTTCAGCCCATCACTAAAACATGCAGCGACATCAGGAAACCATGTACCAGCGCACTGGTTCGCATCTAAAGGGTGGCATTTAATCACTGGGGGAATGGGTGGTATCGGCCGTGTAATGATTGAATGGCTCGCTTTATCTGGCGTAAAAAACATTGCCGTATTAGGTCGTTCTGTACACCAGGATTGGCATGACTTTACACAAAAAATAGAGGCGATGGGTTGTTTAATTAAGACCTTAACATGCGATCTTGCTAAACCAGGAGAACTTGATAAAACGCTCTTAGAATGGCAACCAACACTGCCGATTATTGGGGCGTTTCACGCAGCAGGCGGTGCTACACATGGCACATTAGCTAACTGGCCTGAACAAAACAGCACGTCATTAATCCAAACAAAATCCATTGCTATGAAAACCTTATACCAATGGCTAACAGCACATAATGCCCAATATCTTATTGGTTTCTCTTCTGTAGCAACGCTTGGTGCTAAAGGCCAAGGTCTTTACGCTATTACCAATGCTTATCTAGACGGATTTTCTCTGCAACAGACGGCCCAAAGTGGTTGCCGTGTTATGAGCATTGGCTGGGGTGCTTGGGACAAAGTCGGTATGACAAACAATCAAATGTTGATTAATAAGCTCGCCGAGGATGGTATGCATACTATGCAGGCCCAAGAAGGATTGTGGCACTTGAGCCAATGTTTATTAAACGGGCAGACACATTCGATGGCTATGAATGTGGAAAGCTCACATGTTAATTTTGAGGGGCTCTTTGCAAATAACACAGATCAAAAAGCGGATCGTAATTTAGACCTTCTATGCAAAGCAACAGAGACAGCCCTAACCAGTCAGAAGCAAATTAAGCAAATTAAGCAAATTAAGCAAGAAGATCTACCTGGATGGCTTACTGAACGTATTGTTTATCAATTAGGTCTTTCTGCCTCCGTGGCAATCGATAACACACAAGATTTGTTGCAATTGGGTATGGACTCTCTGCAGTTTTTAGAGCTGAGTGCGGTTATTCAGAAACAGTTTAATGTAAAAATTAACGCTGAAGAAGCCTACCAGAATATGTCAATTGAAGGTTTGACAGTTCTGATACATGAGAAATTACAAAGTGATAATCAAGCACCACCAGCACTACCCTTTGTAGCAGAGAATAACGACAAGTACGCTCCTTTCCCACTAACACCTATCCAGCACGCCTACTGGATAGGAAGAGAATCTTGGATTGAATACGGGGGCATCGCATGCCATGTAGTATTTGAGTGGGATAAAGACTTATCTGATTTTAATCCTCAAAAATTTGAAAGTGCGTGGAACGCACTCATTGAGCGTCATGACATGTTACGCATGACAGTCACTTCTGAAGGCGAACAGGTTATTTTAGAAAAAGTACCCTCATTACAAATCCCACAATCAGATTTACGTTTTCTATCAGCATCTCAACGACACAATGAACTCATGAACACGCGTAAAACAATGAGTAACGAAGTTCGTCCTGCAAATATTTGGCCATTATTTGATCTACGACTAAGCCGTATTTCAGATACAAAAATCAGATTGCATATGAACTTAGATTTACTCCAGTTTGATGTTCAGAGCTTCAAAATAATGATGGATGATCTAACCGATGCCTATCAAGGTTTAACGCTGCCAACTATGCCAATCACATTTCGAGATTATGTTATGCATGAGCATAAATTGAGACAACAGTCTGACTGGAAAGCATCTTGGGATTACTGGCAAAAAACGATTCCTACGTTACCAAAAGCACCACAACTTCCGTTAAATTCTCGATATAACAATGAGAAACCTAAATTTATTACCCTTGAAGGTAAGCTGGATTCTGAGCACTGGAAAACCTTGAAATCAGAGTGGCAAAAATGGGGGATAACACCTTCGGCAGGCTTGCTTACCTTGTTTTCAGAAACGTTAGCACAACATGCTGAATCTGCAGATTTCACTTTAAACATGACGTTTTTTAATCGTCAGCCCTTCCATAAAAGCGTTCAAGAGATCATTGGTGATTTTACATCGGTACTCTTGATGGACTTTATGTTGTCAAAACCAGCAAGCGTAAAAGATCGTATGCTAGCAACACAAAACAAGCTTTGGCAGCGCTTAGGTCATAGCCAAGTCAATGGTGTTGAAGTGATCCGCGAGATGGCGAAGCACTTAAAAGCAAGTGGTAAAATGAGTCAGCAGGATGCGAGCCAGCCCTTGACCCCTATCGTTTTTACAAGCCTGCTTGGCATGTCGATGGATGGTATGGATATTGAAAAGGCAATGACCAGTATGCTGGGTGATCCTGTCTTTGTACTCAGTCAGACACCGCAGGTTTGGCTTGATCATCAAATCATGGAAGTAGATGGCGACCTCGTCTTCAATTGGTACTGCATGAGTGGCGTTTTAGAGAATGGTTTACTTGATAAGCTATTCAGTGATTACAACCAAAAGTTATCTGAAACGGCTAATAATCCTATATTAATGGAGCGCTTAGTTGACTCAATAACATTAGATTCACTAGAGCAACCATCGTTAAATCTAAACGTTAATTTTCCTAAAATAGAGTCGCATATAGAAGAGGAAGTCAAAAGTGCCTGGGAGTTCCTTGAGCATCAGGCCCTTTCTGGACTATGGGATACATTAACCAACCATCAGCTCTTTGTTTGCCCAGGAAAAACTTACAGCGTAGAAAAAATTCGTCATCAGCTCAACGTGACAACAAAACACGTTAAGTTGATAGACCTATGGCTAGACCAGTTATGCAGAGATAACGTGCTGCTTAAAAACGATATTGGGTTCGAATTTACGGGGGAATTCCCTCTACCACCAGCATCTTCTCTACCTGATAAAAATTGGTGTAAATGTTTATCACAGTACCTTTCTGAAAATATTAGCGCTCACAAAGCTCTACTTGATGGCAGTAAATCTGCATTAGAACTTTTATTTAAAGATGACCAGGTGACCGATAGCCTTTATCGCACTAACCCATCATTAAAGCTACTTAATGAAAGTGCTGCGAAAGTGGTCGAAGCGCTGAGCGGTAACGCGTTCAAGGCCTTCAACGTACTGGAAATTGGTGCAGGCACAGCTTCTACAACGCGAGACATATTGGAAAAAGCCAATAATACGATTAACCATTATCGTTTCACGGATATCTCGCAGGTATTTTTACAGGAAGCAAAACTTAAGCTCTCCGATTACTCTCAAGTGAGCTATCAATTATTCGACATTAACAAACCCGCTGATACAAGCCTCAATATAGAGGGAGGTTATCACGCCATTATTGCGGTTAATGTATTACATGATGCAGAAAACTTACCAGCAACATTAAACCGTCTACGTGCTTTACTTGCACAGGATGGGCACTTAATTTTGATTGAAGCAACTGATCAATTCAGCCCAATGCAATTAGCCACGGTTGGATTTATAGAGGGAATTAACGCATTCAGTGATTTCAGGGAGCAACAAAAAAGTGCCATGCTTAGTTTGCCCACTTGGTTAACGTTACTTGAGGAAAATGGTTTTGAGCCTCAATTGAGCTTTCCTAAAAGTGAACAGTCTGTTTTAAGACAACACTTAGTGGTTGCAAAAATGAACATTTCTGCGATCAAACAAACAATACAGCACGACGTTATTGCCTACCAAGTACCTGCTGTGATCAGCGAACCATTACCAAATCCACTGCCAAATACTTCAGCCTTAAACAAGATTCAACATTTATGGTCTTCAATGCTTAATGGTGAAATAAACCAAAGTAGTGATTTTTTCCAAAGTGGCGGAGATAGCTTAATGGCCACCAAAATGGTGGTCGCACTAAACAAAGCGGGTTTCACTAAAGCGAGCTTACCTTTGATATTCGAAAAATCTGTTTTAACGGATTTTGCATTAGCTATCTCCAATGCCCCAGAGACAGCCACAGATACAAAGCCCCACGAGCTAACCTGTTCAACATTAACAAAACAAGTCGAAAATATACGTTGTGTATGGGAGAACTTGCTTAACCAGACCGTCATCAATAATACTGACTTCTTCCAAGATGGAGGGGACAGCCTAATGGCCACTAAAATGGTGGTCGCATTACAGCAAGCAGGCCTTGCAAAAGCTAGCCTTCAACAAATATTTGAACAACCTATATTCTCTGACTTTTGCAGAGTAATGGGAGAGGCTGACTCACGTTGCCAACTATCCCCCCTAAAAGATGTTGTTAAACAGAACGAATATACTTTAACAGCATTGCAAAATGCTTATTGGTTAGGTGAAAGCGATATGTTTTCCCTTGGCAAAGGTATTGCACACTTTTATGCCGAGTTAGAAATACAAAACCTTAACCAAGATAGATTCACGCAGGCTTGGAATGAGCTAATTAAAAATCATGATCAACTACGTGGCACAATCAAAGACGGTCAATATCACATTGCGACTAATGTCCCTTATTACCAGCCTCAATATGTCAATTTGACGGCGGAAGACGAATCAAGCAAACAACGTATCATCAATGACGCGAGACATAGAATAGCAACGAATGGCATATCAACTGATCAATGGCCACTTTTCGATATTAGTATCGTTCAAACAGACAGAAAAACCAGTTTGGTTCACTTGGTTATCGACCTTGTAGTCGCTGATGGCCGAAGCCTCAATCTTATTTTCACACATCTGCAAATTTTATATCAAGACATTAATGCCAAGCTTGATCTTTGCTCTATTACTGCAGGCCAATACCTTGAACAACTTGATAACCTAAAAACCACTGCAGATTATCAAATCGCTAAAGACTATTGGCTAAACAGGCTTCCCTCTTTACCAGAAGCTCCAGCACTACCACTCAATGACAAAAGGCTTAATACTCTTTCTCAAAGTGTACTAACACACAGTATTAGCAAGGAAGAATGGGCGCAACTTCGCCAGGTATCTTTAGCCAATGACGTGTTACCTTCAATTACGATGCTAGCAACGTTCTGCCTGGTATTAAAGAAATGGAGTGAAACTAAACACTTCTCTATCAACGTCCTGCATAGTAACCGACAACACCTACAGCCTGATTCAGACAGTGTTATTGGCAATCTTTCAACAACATCAATGCTTGAAGTCAATGCAACAGAGCAAAAATCGTTTATTGCTTTTATAAAACAAATTCAGCAACAAATGAGTGATGACTTGGCTCACGCTATTTTTGATGGCCAACAAGTGCTAACGGAAAAAAACCGTCATAATCGAAATTTCAGTGCCGGAATGCCCGTTGTCTTTAACGACACCACTTCTGTTGGACAAAATAAACCACTCGATATCGGTAAATTAAACGAATTTGGCGCTCAAACCCCTCATGTTTATTTAGACTGTATGCTCATTGCTTCATCCTGCGGTGGTATTGATATCAAGTGGACGATTCAAAAATCGCACTTAAAACCTGGCGTATTTGACGCTATGTTTGCGACCTATATTAAGTCTGTGAGTAGCATGCTTTGTCTCTCATGGAAGCACCCCCTCTACTTACCCCTCGATGCATTACAGATTAACACTCGCCACTTGGCAAATGCCACCAGCAAAAAATGGTTGCTAACCGACAAAAATGGCCAAGAAATAGCAGCAGAAACGCTTTGTGATTTAATGATTCATGGCATCGAACTTCAGCCTACTAACTTGGCAATTCAACAAGGTAATTTAAAGCTGACTTATCGCCAAGTTTGGGATGCTTCAAGGTCATTAGCATCACAAATATTGTCCAAAAATGACGGCAGTCCTTTAGTTGCGATTGTCATGAAAAAAGGCTGGGAACAAGTTATTTCAGCGATCGCAATCATATTGGCAGGTAAAGCTTATATGCCTATCGATGCCTCATATCCACAAAAACGGATAGAAGACTTACTTGAGCAAGGTGGTGTTAACACTATTATTGGTCAGTATCATGATCTCGATAATCATTTTTCTAACAAGGCCAAGTATCAAATTATAGTGCCTTGCTTGTCCCAAAAAATAGCGCCTGACTTCACTTTACCAAAAGTGCAGCCTAGCGACTTAGCCTATGTGATTTTCACCTCTGGCTCTACGGGTAAACCAAAGGGAGTCATGATGGACCACAAAGCGGTGGTCAACACTCTACTTGATATTAACCAACGTATTAATTTGACCGACAGTGATAATGTTCTTGCCATCTCCGCACTAAATTTTGATCTGTCGGTCTTCGATATTTTCTCGACACTGTGTCAGGGGGCAACACTTGTGATACCGGAAGTTTCCTCAGCAGAAGATCCTGAAGCCCTCATTGCCCTTGCAAATAACAGCAACATTACCGTTTGGAACAGTGTGCCGGCGTTTGTGCAATTACTAGCTGACTCCCTTGAACAAAATAAATCGACCCAAGCTTCGATCCGCCAAATAATGATGAGTGGAGATTGGATACCGGTAAACCTACCTGATCGCCTGACTAAACTGACTCCAAATGCTCAAGTTCTTAGCCTAGGTGGTGCGACAGAGGCAGCTATTTGGTCTATCAGTCACCCGATAACAAAAAGTTACTCAAATCGTATTAGCATTCCCTATGGTAAGCCATTAAGTAACCAAAATTTCCACATACTCGATGATCAATTAGCCCCATGTCCAGAGTGGGTTTCTGGTGAAATCTACATTGGTGGCAATGGTCTTGCGATAGGATACTGGAAAGATAAAGAGCAGACGGATACCGCTTTTCGCGTACACCCGACTCATGGTCTGCGTTTATATAAAACGGGTGATTTAGGCCGTTACTTACCAAACGGTGATATTGAGTTTATTGGCCGTAACGATCATCAAGTGAAAGTGAATGGATACCGAGTAGAACTAGGCGAAATCGAACATATATTGCGCCAATACACAGATTCAGTAAATGAAATTCATGTTCAAGAAGCGATCGTTAAACCTTTCAAACACGCTAACGGTGGCATTCAGCTGATCGGTTATATCGTATTCAGTCACCCTAATGAAGAGAGCAATGAACAACTACTTAATTACGTAAGGGAAATATTGCCAGCTTACATGTGTCCAGCTCAAATAGTGATACTTGATACTTTACCCTTAACACTCAACGGTAAAGTTGACCGTAAAGCGTTGCTAAGACCCGACTTCACAACACAAGCCGTGGCGTTTTGTCAGCCAAGCTCTGAAATGGAAATCATGTTAGCGAAGCATTGGAAAGCGTGCTTGAATCTGGCCTCCATACCTGCAAATCAAGGTTTCTTTGAACTTGGTGGAAACTCACTTATTGCAGTTCGCCTAATCAATAAAATTAACAGCGCTCTTAAACTATCCCTAACTGCGGGTCATTTTCAAGCGAATGATACCATCGAACGTTTGGCTGATTTTATTAACACAAAAAACAGTCATTCAGAGGTTTTACCTACGCGACTCACAGCAAGCCAGAATAACAACAGTAACAACAATAATAACAGCACATTATTTATTATTCACCCAATCGGAGGCCACCTACTAAGCTACCAGGGCCTTGCAACTCAGCTTCACAACGTTACCTTGTACGGCCTGAGCTTTCCTGAACAGTACATATTGCAACACAATGTAACTGTTGAACAACTTGCTCGAGAGTACTTAACAATGATTAAGAAAATACAACCTCAAGGACCTTATCAAATTAGTGGTTGGTCTTTTGGTGGTGTTGTCGCTTTCGAACTTGCCAACCAAATGATCAAACAAGGCCATCAAGTCACTCAGTGCATCATGATTGACAGTTACAAACCAGGCTTAAACGACTTAGCAGAGTTAAATGATATGAATATAAGAAAATATTTCTATCATGATTGTGTTGGCCGCTTCCCTACTCTCAATGAAACCAGCACACCTGATTTTAGTGATGAAGCGTCATTTAGTGCATCACTCAGTAAAGCGCTCGCTTGCACGATTAAAGCAAGTGTTTTAGATGAAGCGAGCATTACCCATCTCTTTCACATCTACCGCAGTAACCTGCTTGCGATGATGAAATACCAGCCACCAATATTGCAAGATTTGCCCGTAACACTCTTTACTGCCAAGCAAAACAAACAGCTTGAATTTATGCGCTATCAGCGTTCTGACATAGTGGAGCGCCCTTGCCATGGTTGGACTGACTGTTGCACTCCAGTGATTACTGAGATGCATGCTGATCATTACACCATTCTACAAGAACCCAATGTTACACAATTGGCGAATTATATTTCTCAACTACTAACAAAACCACAGCACTCTGTCGTTGCTGAGCAGAACATTCTTCTAGAGGAGTTTGAAAATGAATAAACCTAAAAAAGTCGTTATCGTTGGCGCTAAATTTGGCGAAATTTACCTTAACGCTTTCATTGAATCACACCTTGATTTAGAGCTTGCGGGCATTGTGTCGACAGGCAGCAAACGATCCCTGCAACTCGCTGAAGCGTTTGCTGTGCCGCTGTTCAGGGATATTACAGAGCTACCTCAAGATATAGATATTGCATGTGTGGTCATTAGATCCTCCATCATTGGCGGCACAGGTAATTTATTAGTAGAGGCATTATTGCAACGGAAAATCCACGTGATCCAGGAACACCCAATCTCCGTCAACGCGCTTAATCGACATAAAAGTCTCGCTCAAAAAAATGCTGTTTTCTATTGGGTAAATGGCTTTTATGCAGCAACAACAGTAGGACGAACGTTAATTTCAAATACCCAGTCCTTACGTAATCAAAGCATGGAAAATGCAACTTATGGCAACCTAACAACAAGCCGACAATTGCTTTATTCATCGCTCGACCTTTTGTTGCAGTCGCTTGGAACAAACGTTGATTTAACGCCAACTTTATTAGCGCGTCAGCGTCACTTTGACATTATCAATCTAAATTCAGAGCAAGGAGACTTCTTGTTACAGCTACAAAACTACCTCGACCCACAGGATCCAGATATGCACAACCTAGCAATGCATCGCATCATGCTGGGCTGGAACAATGGCTATTTTTCGTTGGCGGATAGTTATGGACCTCTCACTTGGACCCCTGTTTTATATGCATCTCATCACCAAAGTAATGACCACTGCCTCTACCAACTCGCATCGTTATCCGAGGGGGAATATCTGAATCAAACAACAACCCAAACGCTTTCTAGCAATAGCAGCCGAGTGCAAGATACCTTCGAAGATCTTGGTCCCGAGGGCGTCTTATATACCCTTAAACAACTAAGTCGAGCAATCGATGGAAAATCGATAGATAAAGCAATGACCATCGAATACCAATTGAAAGTAGCGCAACTCTGGGAGGAAATATCACATTTGGTAGGCCGACCTATAGAGAAAACAGTATCACCAGAAATGAGAGTGAATTTATCGCAACCAGAACAAGGTTTAATGGGGAGTTAATGATGATAAATAAAGTATTTAAAACACTCTATCAGAGTGATAACCATCCTGAAAACATATGGATTATTTGCCCTTTTGCTGGTGGTAGTCAAAGTGTATTTAACAGTTGGACAAAGCTTGATAAAGAAACATTACCAAGAAAGTCTTTAGTCATGCTTGCAACCTATCCAGGCCGAGATCAGCGTATCAGTGAGCAACCAATGAACACGATTCATGATCTTGCTGATGATATTTTCGATGCATTTTTAGATTGGAAAGAAAAAAACACATTTCCACTAAATACCAAAATTCGCTTGTGTGGCCACAGTATGGGAGCACAAGTTGCCTTTGAGATTGGCAAAAAAATTGAAGAACACTACGGATCAGCATCTCCAGTGACTCAAATAATCCTCAGTGGTTGCCATGCCCCCCACTTAGAAAGTCGCCGAAAACTAAGTCAGCTTAACGACAATGACTTTGTTGATCAACTCATCAACATTGGTAGTGGCAGTTCAGTGCTCAAGCAACACCCTGAACTACAGCCCATTTTCTTACCCATGCTTCGCGCTGACTTTTTCGCGACAGAGACTTACCAGAAAAAACTAAATTGTGCCCCACAGCTGCACTTTATCCCCTGCACCTTAGTCTTTGGAGAGAGTGATCCTGAGGCATGGCAATCAGAGGTAGAGCAATGGACGAATTGGTTTTCAACGTCGATAAAAAACAATATGCAACTTGTTGCTGTAGCAGGGGAACATTTTTATTTAACAACCACGCCCGCTGTATTTATTGACGCGGTGATGAATCATTTGCCAAGCAGTACATTGCTTAATTCCAATACAACAAATATCGGCACTACAAGTGCAATTTTCGGAGGAAATCATGGTTACTAACAACATAAAAACCTATAAAACACTAACATTTGAGCATCACTGTCAGCCTATCTTGCTAGCAACTGAAATAGCAAGTGCCGACTTTTGTAAAGACTATATTATTTATGAACACCATCAGGAATGGGCAATCGGTATTAATAAATTTGCGCAACTCACCGTTAATCCTGATGGCGGTATTGTTGACTTCACTGGCACTCAACAGCATGTTAATCAAAGTGATATTTGCCAGGCGATTCATGAAGCAACAAAACAAATACCAGTAAAAGACTGGAGGATTTTTGGACGTGTCGACTTCGAGTTTTGCCATTTTGCTCACGGCCTAAAAGCAAAAGAGAATGAAAGATCTTTATTAGAACTTTTTGTGCCAGAGACTGATGTGCGAATCAGCCCGACACATATTACGATTCGTACGATGAATAAAACAGCCCAGTCTAAAATTCAACGTATTGTAGCAGATCTTAAAATATCTAAAGTACAAATGGCTGCCTCCTCTAAGGCACTGTCTCAAAATGATATTGTGCAATGCGAAGCAGTAAAAGAGTATTATAAAAAAGTAGTCCACCACGCAATAAACGAAATAAAAGCCGACAAATATAAAAAAGTCATCTTATCGCGCCCCGCGATTCTCCCTTTACCTATCGATATGAAAAACAGCTTCATCACAGGAAGAAAACACAACACACCCGCTCGTTCTTTCATGCTTCAAATGGATGGATTTGAGGCATTTGGATTTTCGCCAGAAACGGTACTGGAAGTTGATACTCAGAGAAATTTAAGTACCCAGCCCTTAGCTGGAACACGTGCTCTACCCGCTGACGCCAAAGAAGCCCTGCGTTTAAAGCACGAACTGCTTAGCGATCCCAAGGAAATTGCTGAACACGCGGCTTCAGTTAAACTTGCCGTCGAAGAATTAGAACAAGTGTGCCCAAGTTCGAGCGTTAAAATTACAGAGTTCATGCGTGTCTCTAAAAGAGGCAGTGTGCAACATCTTGCATCACGTGTCATCGGCACTTTATCTGACAAAAAATCCGCATGGGATGCTTTTAAAATAATATTTCCATCCATTACAGCATCCGGCATTCCTAAACGAGAAGCGATTGAATCTATTGCTCGATTCGAACCCATGCCACGAGGGTTATACAGCGGCAGTGTGCTGGTGGCCGACCAGGATGGTTACTTCGATGCCGCACTTATATTACGTGCGGCTTATAAGCATAAATCGATTTCTATGCTCCAAGCAGGCGCGGGTGTTATTAGTTTATCAACCTCTAAAAGAGAGTGGGAAGAGACCAATGAAAAAATGGATTGTGTCCTCAACCACTTAGTTTTCTGCCCAGAAAAAGCATCCAAAACAGCATCAAAAAAATCTATATTTAAGGAAAAAGTATGAGCCCTTTACAGAGAGTTAATAATGAAGATTTATTAGAAGGGTTTGTTCCCTATTCAACCGATCAACAAAATCGTTACGAGAAAAACAAAATATTTGAGAACACGCCTTTGTGGAGTATTTTAACTGACAACGTAAAATTGCAGGAAACTAACATTGCCATCAAAGATGATGTGCGCTCAATGACCTTCAAAGAGCTATTAATCAGTGCCGATAACATAGCAGCTCAATTACAGCAAGATGGACTCATTCAGGGCGATAGAGTGGTGCTTCAAATGTTGAACAGTTGTGATTTTGTTATCTATTTTTTTGCACTTCAGCGAGCCGGATTAGTGCCAATAATGGCTTTACCTGCGCATGGTATTACTGAAATTCGTCACTTTGTCGATATATCCCAGGCAAAAGGTTATATCTGTGATGGCAAGGAGAATACACTTTGCATCGCTGATGAGTTACAACATAATTCGAGTTCAATTACGCATGTTTATACTGTCACTCCACATGCACAATATCGATCCCTAAATAATATTGAAAAGACTCTCTTTTCGCCACCCAAAATAGACCCTAACAGCCCAGCACTTTTCTTAGTTTCAGGGGGTACTACAGGGCTACCAAAGCTTATCCCACGTACACACAATGATTACCTTTTTAACATCAAAATTTGTGCTCAAGCCAGCCATATTAGCGCAGAAGATATTTATCTCGCGGTGTTACCTGCAGCCCACAACTTTACCCTTGGTTGCCCCGGCATTCTTGGGGTGCTTTCCTTGGGGGGAAAAGTGGTATTTTCAGATAATCCGGGACCGGATTACTGCTTTGATCTTATTGAAAAAAATAAGATTACCTGTACCGCTTTGGTGCCTGCCTTAGCCCAAATTTGGACTGAAGCAACAGAATGGGAAGGCGCAGATATTTCGAGTCTATGTTTATTACAAGTTGGCGGTTCAAAATTATCTTACAGTGATGCAATCGCCATTCAGCACACCTTCCCAAATACACTACAGCAAGTATTCGGGATGGCTGAGGGGCTCATTGTCTGCACTGCTGTAGATGATAATCCGGATACCATTGCAACAACACAAGGATACTTAATAAGTCAGTGGGACGAAATTCGTATTGTTGATACAAAAGGAAATTTAGTTGCCGATGGTGAAGAGGGTGAGCTGCTAACTCGTGGCCCTACAACATTACGCGGTTATTACCGCGCTCCAGAGAATAACCTTCATTCATTTACTCATGATGGATTTTATCGCAGTGGCGACAAAGTTAAAATGGATACAAATCAGTGTATTTCTGTCACTGGCAGAATAAAAGATGTCATCAACAAGGCAGGCGAATGTATTGCCACAGATGAGATTGAAGAGTATCTATTGAGTCATCCTAAAATAGCGCAAGTTGCTGTTGTTGCGGTGCCCGATAAGTATTTAGGAGAACGAATAGGTGTCGCTTTAATCTGTAAAGATGAGTTATTAACCTTGCAAGATCTTCGTCATTTTTTACGCAGTAAACATTTAGCCGCATTTAAAATGCCAGATGAACTAAATATTGTTCATTCACTCCCCAAAACAGCAGTAGGTAAGATAGATAAAAAAAGAATTCCAGGGCCAGACGGTAAACCCTGGATAGGCCAAACATTCAACTAATATTTTGTAGGGAGATATGCAGGTTCGCAATGAACCTGCATTTTTCAACATAAAAAGGTTACTTAACCCACCTCTCCCGCTTGCCATAACTCACGGTAATCAAATTCTCTCCCCATCAATTCATCATGTGTTCCAGACGCAATGATTCGCCCTTTTTCCATCAAGTATATTCGATCAACATTCTTAATCGTTTCTAAGCGATGAGCCACTGAAATGACAGTTTTCCCTTTGGCTAGTTTGTTAATAGCACTTAATACCTGAGCTTGGGTATTAACATCCAACGCAGAGGTAATTTCATCCAAAAGAAGCACGGGAGCATCGTGTAATAGTGCCCTCGCGATTGAAAGTCTTTGTCGCTCTCCCCCCGATAATTGGTTACCATTTTCACCAATGAAGGTGTCGATCCCCTCTGGCAGTCTTGTTATTAACGCGGTTAAACCCGCGGCTTCAATCACATCAAAAAGTGTTTTTTTATCGGCATCTGGTTTCGCTAATAATAAATTATCTCGCAAACTGCCTCCGAGTAACTGCACATTTTGAGTGACATAAGAGAGATGACCATACCAATGTCGGGTACCGATCTCTTCAATGCTTTGTTGACCTATTGATATGCGGCCAGAGTTGGGAATATGAAAAGCGGCAATCAAGTCGAGTAAGGTAGATTTTCCTGCACCGCTCGTACCAACAAGGGCAATATGTTCACCTTCAGCAACGTTTAAATTTATCTCCCTGAGTATAGAATTCCCCCCTAATGCGAGATTGACACCAGACAAGCAAACGTCAAATGAGTGAGGCTCAACACCCTCTTCTTGCTGCTGTGATAATTGAGAAAGATGCTCTAAGCGGCCGGCAGCTTTAAGCATATATCTTAGTAATGTGGCATACACAGTCATTCGAGCCAATGGACGAATACACGCGATGGTCGCGACCGTCACCACTAAAAACTGAGCAAAAGAGAGCTCACCTTGATCAATGAACCACACTGCTAATGCAATATTTAATAATAAGGAGAATTCAAATACTAAAGTGGCAGCAAGCACGCCCATTCCACCCGCCCATTCAAGACCGAGTCCCTCATGCTTTTGCTGTTCAATCTGAGCGCATAATGGCATGGCCAATTTTTGGCTTTGCGCAAAACCACGTAACATAGGCAGGCAATCGATGTACTCCAGAAGTTGATTGCTACTGTCAATATTCGCATGGTGATAATGATCGGCTTTAAGACTAAAGGCTCTTTCAGACATCACTAGAATCCCTAAAGCGAACAGGAATATAGCTAGCATAAACAGTGCAATCATAGGCTTAATGAACAGCAACGTTATCAGCATCGCAATTGGGATGACCCAAGCACCGACAAACTCCACCATGATATGGCTGAATATATCTTCAAACTGCTTCAAATCGGTTGTAATGAGTTTCATCTTTTCTCCCAACCCTTTACCTCTCAGGGTAGCCAGTGGTTGGCGACGAATATCGGTTAAAAGCTGACTGCGTAACTGGTGTGTTATTTTATAAGCCCCTAAAAAGCTATTTCTAGCGCTCTTGCCTAATACAAATTGGGCGATAATAACGGCCAAAGCCAACAATGCCATATAAGTAAAAGGCAACACGCTTAAAGACAAAATGTAGGAGAACAACATTAGCCATATGATCAATGGCATAGATTCTGTCGCTATTTTTCCAAATAACCCCATCCAGAATTGACCTGTTTTTGCGCCACTATGGTTAACTAATAATTTAACGTTATGCAAGAGCCATCTCCTTAACAGAGCCACAATGAATTTTGAAATGCGCATCAACCTGCTTAACTTGTTGGTATCGATGGCTGATAATTAACTGAATTTGATTCGGAGCATATAAGCGCAATGCGCATAATGTTTTTTGTTCATTCAATGGGTCTAAATGCGCTGTAGCTTCATCCAAAATAAGAATAGGTGTTTTAGCTAACACGGCTCTCACGATTGCCAGACGTTGCATCTCTCCACCACTGAATAACCGTCTTGTTTCGCCAATACAACTACTCAATTTATGTGGTAAACCGCTGACCAGTTGTTTTAAACCAAAGGCATCGAGCAGCGTCCAGACCTCTTCATCTGTGATTTTGTGCTTAGACAAAAGAAGGTTTTCTTTTAATGTACCCGTGAAAAAATTTACCTCTTGGTCAACCGCTGCAATATATCGGCTGCGACTTTCATCATCAAAATCAGCAACAGACTCACCATTGATTTTCCATCCACCAGCATCAGATGTTAATGCCCCAGATAACGTCGCTAATAAGGTGCTTTTACCCGATCCCGACTCTCCTTCAATAAGCACTCTTTGCCCTGGCTGTACGCTAAGGTTTACATTGGTTAATACGCTGAATTTTCCACGAGTAACAACCATTTTTTCGCAGGAAAGCCTGTATAGAGGTAATTCATAGTTGAGATGAGTAGGATCATTTGAGGGGCAAAGCTGTAATATTCTATCTATCGAAATAATCGATTGCTGAATCTGAGAAAAGACCTGAGTTAAATCCAACCAGGGTTTAAGCAGTCCTGCGCTAAGGCAAACCACCATCACCAGATCAACAAGCGAAAGCTGATTCAGCTCAACAAGCATTATTGCAACCGGTACAACCAACGTCAGCGAAATCTGCGCTAATGTCACAAACGTTATCCAGGCACCGACCATTTGTTTGGTATAAGCAGTAACAATTTTATTATGCGAGTGCATCGTCCTGCTTAATTCGAGATAAGAGTTTGCATCCACAGCGAATAGCTTCATAACCCCAATACTGCGTAGGAATTCAAGCTGTGCCTGATGCATACTCGACACGATTTTAGTGTATTTCTCCTGACGCTCTGCAAAACCTCGCATCATCATAAATTGAGCAAAGAGCGCTAAAGGCAGAGGTGCTAATGCGATCATCGCTAACCGCCAATCAATATAAAAGAGCAACGAAGTAATCAATATTGGCATCAGTAAACCATTAACAATATCAGTACCATGATGGGCAATAAGAGGCTCTAAATTTTGACAATCATCGCTAATACGCCTTTCGATATCTCCTCTTTTAAGGCGACGTAACCTATCAATTTTCATCTCAGCTAAAGCCTTCACCAAGTGCTGACGTACTTTTTGAATAATGTGATAACCGGCGAGATGAGCGTACCAAACAGCCAGCGTATAAAAGAGATAACGCAGTATTAACGTAATAGCCATCACAACTAAATAGGTATAAGCAGAGCTTCCTGCGTAGATAGCATTGAGCGAGAAATAGAGACATAACCAAGGGATAACTTCGACCAAACTACACAGTACAGCGCTACTAAGCGATACCCATACTCTGTATTTCTCGCTTGATAACATCGCTTTGAAGGCACTTAAGCTATTCATTTCTTTTGAAAGTAACATACTGAACCCTAATAAAATAGAAATGAGTATTACTACGTTTTGAATTGTAAACTAACAAAATAGGGAACAAATTTGACGCGATTGGATGTTATACCATTACGCTTACTTAAATGGTCTAAGGCAAAGCAGGCAGACGCTTACTTAAATGGTCTAAGGCAAAGCGGATTGCTATTATCCTAAGAATTAAAATCTCGAATCATGTTTCACCACGCTAGTGTCTCCCACTAAGGAAACTAAATAATAAAGTGAAATATTGGCCAATTATCACAAATAAACGTCACTGTTATACGCTTTGGGCAACCACTCATAAAAACAAAAACTTTTAAAAACAAAACATCTTTTCAACGAGTTACCCTCCTCCCAAAAAACAACACTTTTTGTTAGTGGAATTATAAAAAATCTCCTTTCTTTGAATCTACCGTTATAGGTCACACTTTTTGTATGGTTATATAAATAAACTAATTACAGTTAGCTAGTGCATTGAGCCTTAGTGTTTTTATTTTTAGAAAGAATTTTATAAATTAAAATATAATCTATATTTCAGATTCTTATAAGTATTTATATTTTAATTTCAATCTTAAACTTTAAATTTCAATGAGCTTTAAAGTGATAAATAAATTTGTTATCGATACGACCATTAATCACAAAGGGAAATATAAAGTGAATTTATCGTTTCATTGTCGCAAACGCTCAAAGGCACGACACAAACAAATTAAATATCAAAATATTAGTCAACATAACAATAACATTTTAGTTACATACCGTTAATAAAATTAATTTCACAAAATCTAGGAGTAATTTATGAGTTCAGCTTTTTTTATGCCAAGTGTTAATTTAATGGGTACAGGTTGCTTAGTCGATGCAGTAGTGAGTATTAAAGCGCAAGGTTTTACACAAGGATTAATTGTTTCCGACAAAATATTAACGAGCATCGGCATGGTAAAACAAGTGTCAGATTTATTAGCTGAGAGTGACATTCAAACCGTTGTGTTTGATGGTACGCAGCCTAACCCAACCACTAAAAATGTAGAGGCAGGTTTAAAAATATTAAAAGACAATCAATGTGATTTCATTATTTCTCTCGGGGGTGGGTCACCGCATGATTGCGCCAAAGGTATCGCATTGGTTGCATCAAACGGAGGAAATATTAGTGATTACGAAGGGGTAGACCAATCACCAAAACCACAAATGCCACTCATCTCGATTAATACTACCGCAGGCACCGCCTCGGAGATGACACGTTTTTGTATTATTACTGACGAAGTACGTCATATTAAAATGGCCATTGTTGATAAACATGTCACGCCATTAATGTCAGTGAATGATCCGGAACTTATGCTAGCAAAACCGGCATCATTAACAGCGGCAACCGGCATGGATGCATTAACCCACGCCATTGAAGCTTATGTATCGGTAGCAGCAACACCAATCACCGATGCCGTTGCCATTAAAGCAATTGAAATTATTCAACAGCATCTGCGCACTGTGGTTACCGACGGGCAAAATATTGAAGCACGTGAGCAAATGGCCTATGCCCAATTTATGGCAGGTATGGCATTTAACAACGCCTCTTTGGGTTATGTACATGCCATGGCACATCAGCTAGGTGGTTTTTACGATTTACCACACGGCGTGTGTAATGCAATATTACTGCCTCATGTACAACGCTATAATGCAAAAGTAACACCTGAACGTCTTACCGATGTGGCAAAAGCAATGGGCGTAGATGTCACTCACCTATCGAGCCAAGAAGGTGCAGACGCAGCCCTAGCTGCTATTGTAGAATTATCGATTGCAGTCGGTATTCCAGCAGGCCTTACAGACTTAGGTGTTAAAGAAGAAGATTTTGATGTGCTTTCTGAAAATGCATTAAAAGATGCCTGTGGATTTACCAACCCAATGCAAGCAACACATGCTGAAATCACAGAAATTTATCGCCAAGCTATGTAATAGCAACGTGATTCATTGATTGAGCAGAGTTTACGCAGGAAAAATAAATTAAAAATCCGATACAGTTTACTGATCGGATTTTTGTTGATAAGTAATCGGCTATTAAAACGGAGAGCATATATCAATAAGACAGCCACTTGGGTCTTTGGTTAGAAATCGACGTTGCCCGTAAAATTCATTTTTAGGCTCTTTTACGATGAGTAAATTCAAGGTAAGCGCTTTTTCATAAACAGTATCAACATCATCCACAACAAAAGTGATATACATGCCTGTAGGTGGTTGCTGGTATTCCTTGGGCACCAATGCATGGTCTCGTTGAATAAGGCCATACTCAATATCTGGATTATCAGGCGAGCTGAGCTGTACGTACCAATCACTTTCAAAGTTTATTTTAAAACCCAAAAGATCCACATAAAACTGAGTACTCTCAGGTAAATTCGTTGAGCATATATTAGTAATTATCTTCATTGGAACTCCCCTCTATATCTATGTTGCCTCAAGTTAGCCTTTCAGCCATTCAAACATTCAACCATTCAGCAAGGGCATAATAGTATTGTTAAGCAAGGTCGCGCCACTTTCAGTATGAAGCCAAAACAAGCCCCCTAAATTTAACAAAACCGTTAACCAATAAACGCTTTTAAAGGCTTGTTTACTCGATTTGTGACGTAATTTCTGTTGTGCAAAATAAGCACCGGGCCAGCCTCCCAAGAGCGCTAACAGATGTAATGTATTTTCTTTTGTTCTCCAACGGCCATTTTGAGCCGCCGATTTATCAATGGCATAAGCAACAAATGCAATCAAGCTCATCACACAATACAAACCAACAATAATCAAAGGTAACTTGCCGATAAATACCGAGGCTAATAAACCAACACCAAAAATCACCGTTAAAAACACACCAAAGACCCCGCCATTTTTTGCGTTACTATGCTGATGGTTATGGTTAGCGCTACGTTTCTGTTTTACATTCACATCACGCGCAAACTTAATGTTTTCAGCTTTGTGACGATTATTATTTTCTCGTACTAATTCATAGGTAATAACTTCACCATTAACCGGTCTGCGTGAACGTGGTTTAAACGCTTTAATATGAACAAATGCGCGCTCTCCGCCGCCATTAGGCTCAACAAAACCAAATCCTTTATCATCGTTCCAATTTATTACTTTACCTTGAAGCTTCATGTGCTCTCTCAACCTGAAAACGAGTGCGTATTAAACGCACTAAAATAAAAAAAATCATAACCCGAATGATAGAAATATCCAACCTACAGAGAATGAATAATCTCGACCTAACCTATGAGGCTACTAAGGTTAAGCAATTATTTTATAAGATCTTTTTCTTCAAGCCAAGCCATCACTTTTATTGAACCCAGAGAACAAAGATGTTTGTCTTGATAACCAATAAAGGCTATTTCTTCTATCTCTGCATCCGCAAGTAGCTCGCCTTGAAACTCTGCGTAATAACAGGTTAACTTGACTAGGGTATCACTGCTTTTACCATCCGCTTTCGCAGTGAAGGTTTCGGCATACTTAATGCTCTCAGGCAGTAAATCGACAGAGATCTCTTCTTTAATTTCTCTAATAAGCGCTTGCTCATCAGACTCACCTTCTTCTCGTTTCCCACCGGGAATATAGAACAGTGTTTTACCTTTTGAGCGTGCGCTCAGCAATTTACCATTTCGAATATATAACCAAGCTAGTTTATCTATTACTTTGTTCACAAATATTTCTCTTTATAAATTAGTTTAACTGAGGTCGACATCGCCTTGTCACGACGCTATTTTAGATACCTTATCAAAGGTATATCTCTCTAGCCATTAAATTGTTTTTTTCCCCACCAATCAGGCAACAGTTCATTCAATGTAACAGTGGTAAAATCCTCTAAACTTTTAAGGATTTCCATTTCGCCATTACTTTCATGCAACTGCATGAGATATTCACGACAAGCACCACATGGCGTTAGTATTTCATTCGCAGCAGAAACGCAAACTAGCTTAGTAATCTTACACTCACCATTTGTGATCATATTAGCGACTGCATTTCTTTCTGCGCACATACCCAAAGTACAGGCAGTATCAATACAAACACCTAAATAGACATTACCTTTATCTGTTAGAATTGCTGACGCAACACGACCAGCAGAGATAAATGGCGAAATATCTCGTGGGTTCAGACTGTTTTTAGCCTGAATATATAACCTTTCAAATTCCATATACACGACTCGATTCCTGTTAAATATCTCGTTAGTTTCACTCATCAGAGCAACCTTCTTCACGATCACCACTTTCCTCAGAATGTCAAAGCAAAAAATGACTATTTTTTCATGGTAATTCTTAAGGGCGATCTTACTATTTTCAGAATCAATTGGCTCACCGACACATCAAATCCCTGTTCAACAAGTTGTGCTTTCTCAACCTTTAAAAATGAAAACTTGCCATCGTTACCCTCTGATGTATCTAAAAAATAACGCGAGGGTCTTTCTCGCAAGAGCAATATATTGCTCTTTTATATCGAAACTACACGCCAGCTCACACAATAATGATTATTATTACCAATAAAGATAGAAACAGCCCTAAAACAACCAATTATTTTATTTTGAAGCCTATATTAATGCAACACATAAAAAAAAAATAAAACATTAATAACAAATAAAGTTTTATTGTGTGTTTTTTTTAATTAACAGTATTTTAAAAGGGTTTAAATGAAAGGATATTTTTTACTAGTAACTTATGGTTTGATGACTATCGGCTTTGCTCAAGCTGACGCTATAAGCGCAACAAACCTAGTCTCTACCGCCAACCACCAGCATTCAACGTTATTACAGATACAGGATGTTACCAAACGCCCTCCTATCGAATCATCTACGTTGACTATCACACCTCGTCTAGCGCAACTTACGGCGTTATCCGATGCAACACTGGCAGCTTGTTCTGTGACTGAGTTTTCCAGTCGTACAGGTAAGGACTTGATTAGTTATGTAACTCAGGTTTCCAGCGATTGTATTAATAAACAGTTTTCTGTTACCAGCGTAGATGCGACCGCTATTTTTAATGAAAATAACATGTTCACTATCATCAATGCATTCCGTTCTGCCAGTGCGCTTTACAAAGGTCGCGACGAGGACGGAATACTTAATTTAGTCCTGTTTTTAAGAGCGGGTTATTATATTCAGCATTATCAAAAAGACGCTGTCGGTGAATACTCGGATGCGATCAAACAATCATCTTTGTTGGCGTTAACCGCATTCTTTAACAATACCCATTTTACCGATGTAAGCGACGAACACGGCCAAGTGCTTTCTGAGGTATTAACCCTAGTGGACAGCACCGGTCATAACACCCATTTTATTTATATCGTCAAAGATATACTGGCGCGTTTTGATAATAGTTGGAGTGGCTCTCGTAGCATGAGCATCTCAGTTAATGCTATTTTTACCATTCTATGGCGTGGCCAATGGGCTGATGGTTTTTCTGAACATTTAGAAAACGATAATAGTCTTGTTGATGACCTTAAGGTTTTTATCGACCAGCAAGACTATCTCATCGGTACCGATAATGAGTACTTAATCAATAATGCAGCAAAAGAGCTAGGGAGAATGCTGCATTATGCGCCAACGGTAAAAAGCAAAGTAAAACCTTATTTAGCTCAATTATTAACGCGTTATAGCATGAGTGGCCGTGGCAACGGAGTCTGGTTAGCAACTGCTGAAATGGTGAATTATTACAAATATTGTAACGAATACAATATTTGTGCTTATAAGGCCCAATTAGAACCTCTGATCCTTTCTATCCGTTATACCTGTAGCCCGACAATTAAGATCCGTGCACAGTCTATGACTCAGGCAGAGCTAGCGCAGTCATGTACACAAATGGCGGAGAAAGAGGTCGACTTCCACAGCAAACTCAATAGCGGTTATCAACCTGTCGCGAATGACTACAATGCGCAGCTCGAAGTGGTGATCTTTAATGATACCAAGAGTTATAAGCAGTACGCAGGTACTATTTTTGGTATTAATACCGATAACGGTGGCATGTATTTAGAAGGAGATCCTGCGGCCTTGGATAATCAAGCACGTTTTATTGCTTATGAAGCCGATTGGATAACAGATAGCTTTCAAGTTTGGAATCTGCAACATGAATATGTGCATTATCTTGATGCGCGCTACAACATTAAAGGTAATTTTAACGCGTCAAAAACACAACCCGTCACCTGGTGGATTGAAGGTCTAGCTGAATACATCGCGCACGGTGATGACAACCGCCATGCGATTGAAACCGGTCAGAACAATCACTATCAATTAAACGATCTGTTCAACAACAAGTACGCGAGTGGTAATGATAAAGTTTACAACGGCGGTTATCTCGCGGTGCGTTATATGTTTGAAAAGCATACTGCAGAGGTGGACAATATGCTCAATGACCTACGCCAAGGTAACTTCAGTCGCTACGCGAGTTATATCTCGTCTATCGGGGAAATTTATAATACAGATTTCAGTGATTGGTTAACGGCACTCAGTCATGATAACGGTGATAATGGAGATAATAACGGGGATAACGGCAATAATAACGGTGGCGGTGATAACGCCAATACAACGATAGGCGAGTGCATAACAGCAGAAGAAGCAAATGGCGCTTTAACGCTGAACCGCCCTGTCTGTGGTATTTCTGGTAGCGATATTGTTTATTACTCTTATTATGTCGAAAATCCCGGCACCTTGTATTTTTCTACTGAGGGTGGCGATGGTAATGTTGACCTTTACTTCAGTGACGACACTTGGCCTACGGAAACTGATTATACTTTATCGTCAGTTCAACAAGGCAATAATGAGTTAATCAAAGCAAATGTCACTGCTGGTTGGGTTTATTTGACAGTGAAAAGCGATGCGGACTTTGCTCAGGTAAAACTATTGCTCAGTAGTATCGAACCACAACTCCCTAATAATAACTGCATTTCTAGCGAGCAAGCCGGAGGCAATTTAACGCTAAAACAAGCGGTGTGTGTTTCGTCAGATGACATGGAATACTTAGGTTATTATGTTGAGCAAGATGCCACCTTGTCTTTCACTACACTGGGTGGTGATGGCGATGTGAACCTTTATTATAGTGACATCACTTGGGCTTCAAAAGACAACTACCAACAATCCTCTACTAATAGCGGTAACCGTGAAGAGATAACAGTACAAGCGAAAAAAGGCTGGGTGTATTTGACATTAGATACAGCGCAAACATACCAGGACGTACGAGTGAGTGTCTCTAAAATTAGGTAAAGCGAGATGAGATAAGCTGTTTAAGGCAATAAATCCGTTGCGGTTACTCGAGTTGGTAACCGCAACACTGATTGAAGAATAAACGAAACAGAAAATCAGCGTCCTAGCACCCCCTGTATCAGTAATCCCCGCGCAAAAAATGACCACGAAGCCACTTCGTTACACAGAGAACACGAAGAAACCAATAACAAAAATTCAATTCCCTCTTTAACCTTCTTTTTCTTCATGCCTTCGTGGTTAATTTCTTTTGAATTTATATAAATTAATGCGCTTAGCCTGCAGTACCCCTTAATAGAGAGGGTTTTCTTCAAACAACCACATCTTATTAGAAGAAGTAGATACCCATAGCGATTGATTCCCCCACTCTTTAACCTTCCAAATGACCCGTTTTTCGGTAATTATTTTGTTACATTTTTCTTGTAGAAGACGATTAAAAGGAATGATATCTATCGTTTTATTTTGCATCACTAACGCAGTGGTACCGACATTTTTATCAAAACTAAAGGTAAAATCGCCACTACGACTAATGAAGGTATTTTTTGTATCTGATTCCTTTGAATATAATATAGAGCCTTTATATTTACCTTCATATTTCTTATCTTTAAGCTTGAACTCTTTAAACCCACTTTTGACCTGCTTGTTAAAGTCTAAAATGAAACGCATTTTATCCGTTATCGTGAGTTGTTCATCAACAAACATATAGTTAGTCGAGCTCATCATTACCCCTGTAAATAGCGGTAATTCATTTTTGATTTCTTGCTGTATTGAGAACCACTCTTCCACTTTTTGAAGTGCGATATTCTCTTTATTGGCGGGGAGTTCTAATACTTTACTGATAGTGCTGTCACACATAGTGGCATTATTAGCTAATGGGCAAGCGAGAATATAGGTTTTATGCTGGGTTACAAAAGAAAAGACTTTGCTTTTAATAGGGATTTTATCTGTAAAGGTTTCAATCATGGCTTTTCTATCTTTGTCTATGTGCTCATTTGAGATAAACGTAAGGTAGTTGCCATTATATATATAGTTTGTTTGAGGAGATAAAAAACCCAACGTCTCATCATTACTTTCACTGTGTAAAGACTGCTCATAGAGCGTGTAGGGTAATAATAAAAAAGCGAAAAACGGCAGTATATGTAGCGATTTTATTTTGAATAGTTTTAATTTATAAGAAACCGGTGGCTGTAAAGACAACGCCTCTTGCGATAATGCCTGTGCATTTTTAACGCTATAACCCTGGCTAAATACAGTCGCAATAACATCATCAGCACCACATAACGCTAATTTTTTTCTTAGTGAATAGATAGCTTGTGTTAAAGATTGATCAGTCACTTCTAATCCTGGCCAGCCTATTACTTTCAACGCATCTTTAGAAACAACAGACCCATTTTTAATACATAACAAGTCTATGATTTCTTTTTCTGACGTACTTAATTTCTGTGTGCTTTGTGCACTTTTTAGATTCGCTTTTACTTTACAAAAAATGACATCATTTGAAATTTTGTATGCCATAAAAGCAACCTTTTATCAGAATAATAAATTTACACTACAACATTTGTAATTGTTACATCATAGATACTCTTTGTTGTATAACCTAAAAATATAAAGATAGCTACGTGATTTTCTTAGGAATTTTGTAAAAATAGATCACATGATTTATATCATCCCAACTTATCGCTTGCTCTGTGTTTCATCTTTGCTAATACAAGCCATTATTTTCGATTTAGCCATATTTAAAATCAATAACAAACTTCTTATAAATCAATAGGTTTATATTTATAAACACATATAAATATAATAAAAGTTTATTGATACATATCAAATTTAGACCCCTGTTCCAAAAACAATTATATCGCTCTGGCATATTCCTCTCGCCGAAAAGGATTAATCTTTATTCCATCATCGAAGGGAAAAGCCAAATGAAAATTAAAACAAATAAACAACTACGTCGCTTTAAAATGAGCCTACTTGCTTTATCTATCGTGGGTTCAACATGCTTATATGCACAAAGCATCACTGAAATTCCGCCACTTGACTATGATACGATCCAAGGAGAACTTGAAGGTGACTCATTGTTTATTGATACAGGGTCAGACACATCGCTACTTTCAACCACCGAGTGGTATCAAATTCAAGCCTATGCAACAGCGGCTATCTCGTTACCAACAACGGAAGCCTCTTTACGCACGTTAACAAAATTCCCTGTAAATGATGCGTTCACCTATGAATACGAGAGTTTGTTAACTGAATTTACTAACATTCATCGCTCTGGTAATGATTGGAACTCAACGATTTACCCCGGTATTGTTGATTTAGCTTTACAGCTTGCAAACTACGGCGATATACACCCACAACTTATCTTGCCACTGATGGATCAAATCACTCAACTACAAACAAATGCAATCATGGGCAATCTTACTGTAGCGGCGACGAATCGTGACGCAGCGCTGTCCTTTTTGGGTGTGCTGCAGAGCTTTACAAGTGCCCAGCAACAAGCAACCAGTAACGCGGTTGAAGAGTTAAAACAGTTTGCTGCCGATGTTGAAGCGCAAAAAGCACAACTTGATGTTATTGAAGGTAATTTCTCTACATTACTGAACAGTGAGACGATCAGTACATTAAGAGAGAATGTACGCTTATTAAACCAAGAAATAGCAGGTTACAGAAGCGATCTTAGTGAGGCGAAACGTAATATTGGCCTCTGCGCAATAGGCGGTCCGCTGGTATTAACGATTTGTGGCAGTATTGAAGGCGCGAGAAAAGTCAGGTTAGATAATTTGATTGCAGAGGTAAATACGCAAATAAATGATGCAAATGCAAACTTAGAACATGCGGTTAATCTAGGTGCTTCTTACGAACTCGCTCACTCAAACATCAATGAAATGCTGATACATATTGAAAACGCATTACCTCAGCTTAAAAAAGTACAACTGCACTGGCAAAGCCTAGAAAGCGACTTCGACTCACTCACCACATCCTTAAGTTCGTTAGATAGTGAAGATGCGTTAAGAAATGCCAATTTACTCGTTGCAGGTATTGTTAGTAGCCCATTGGCTGGCGTAGTTGGTCCAAAATGGAAGGAGATAAGCAGTAAAGCGAGACGATTTGCACAGAACGCTTATGTGATCATGGAATAAAGCACACGCGTAAGACTCTTTATAAGGTGATTTTTCTAGCGCGATAGCGTGTTAGATAAATCACTCTGATGGCCTATATAGGCTCAATCAATATTGCTTTTCAACATTAGCTTTAATATTTTTCTATGAATATAAGGATGTAAAATGAATGTTTTCAACACCTTTCTTATCACAGTAAGTTTGCTCTTTAGCGTCGGCGCTAACGCCTCTGAATGGGTTAATTATAATAAACTTCCAGCTCCTAAAAATTTACCTGCAAGCGAGACAGAACAAACAGTGATCAATGATGGTCAATCTTATTTAGTGTCTGGCATGTTATTAAATTTAAGTAGCATTTTAAATGATTATTCATTAACTAATGGCGCGGACAAACCGAGTGCCATCGTGATTGTCGCAGATACACTGGAGATAACTGAAAGTGTTATCGTTAACTTAAGCAATCAGCGATTATTTATCTTTGCTCGTAATATTACTGGTGATAATGCAGTCACCTTAAATATAGATGCAAGAACGTCAAACTCAGTGAGCCTGGGTATATTTACAAAAAACATCAACAATAATATCAACGTCATCACCCTACTTCCTTCAGGTTATGAGTTTGATATTGTCGTGCCAGTAACGGATGGTTTTGGTGCAATGTATTCAGTCTCAGAAACGTTATATAACAAGCGCGTCATAAAGAGTGAAATAGATGCCCTGATCGCTATTGAGAGTGCCCCCTACATAGCGGTTTTTAACCATTCTTTTGATATGGCAGCCTCTATTTTTGATAACGCACCAGAGCTGAGCATCTCGATGCTTGACTGGGTTGAAAGCGTATTAAGGTTTATGCCTGTTACAATCGCGCAAAACGCAGAGCTAAAGTCACTCTATTTACAAGTCTCAAACTTAAAACAATTCATTCAGCTTTCATACAATAATCCTAATTATGTACCGGGCTTAAACCATGACATGTATGAATATACCTATGCCAGTTATTTGGATGCGATGGGTGCCTATGAAGATAAATATCAGAACTATATGGATAGAGGTCTACTTCTTGCAGATCGTAAGCAACTTGCAGTGCTTATGTTGGAAGATTTGCAAAGCGTCAGCAGTGCAGAGTTTGCGATTATTGACCGCTCGGTTAACCAAGTTAATCAATTAAGAGAGTCACTTATTCAGCAAACCGCTAACTATGAAGGGCAAGATGCAAATATCCTGAAAGCTCAAATTGCATTTAGACAAGGTTTAGAAACCTTTGCAGATAGAGCAACCATTCAAACTGTATTTGATGTAGTGGGTGCAGTAGCGAGTGCAGGCACCGCGATAGCGGGCTCTGCCGGCGGTGATCCCAGTGCGTTGATCAAGTTTGTCACCACGCTACCTGATTTAGGCACAAAAATAATTCTATTAAAGAAAACCTTAGACGCTATCGCAAATAGACAGCTTGAGATTAAGGAATCGTTGAACGCTCTCGATACCTTTTCTAGGGATGTAGAATATCAAGTGCAGGTTGGTGACATCGCAAAATTTTATAATTCCATTCAACACACAGTACCGACCGTAGAAGCATCCAACTTAGTGTGGGATGAATTTCTAATCGATGCGCGCGCTGATTTTTCACTGGTTATTAGTGCTGGGGTTATTGGCAGTACTCAGTACCTTGCAGAGCTGGAAAGACTGGTCGCTCAGGCCAAAGCGATTTCGGCAACATCAATCAATTTAGCACAAGAGTTATCAAGACAAATTGATTTAAGAATTGCGAGTCAAGTCAATGTGGAGAATATCAACCGCGTATCAGCACTTATTGCATCCATTGATAAAGATGCGAGGGCTGTGTCTGCATTAGAAGACGCATTTTTCAGAGCCTTGAATAACCTTAAACGCCCAATGTTTGTCGCCCTTGCAAACTATCGCGCCGCTTTTGCTTATTGGTCTTTAGAAGAGAGTTCTGTGGTTGCCTCTTTAAACAAATCGTTTGCGGCTTATAAACAAGATCTTGCTTTTATGCGTGAGCAGGAAGCTGCAAGTTTGGATCATTTTTACCCACGCCCGCAAGACTTTAAATCCATCACCCATAATATTAATGACAGCTATCAATTAGCCGAATTTAAAAGTACGGGTATGCTGCATTTCACAGTGCCGTTAGGCAGTAAAATATTTGCAGATTTTGACAGAGTAAGGTTAGATGAAGTGAGTATTCTCATCGAAGGAACGGGGTTACCGACAGGTTTGTATAACATTGATTTATTATCGAGTGGTACTTATCAAGATAGAAGATATCAAGATAATCACACGTTTACCGCAATGCCATTGTTTAGACGCATCATTTACAATTTGGTCAATAGCCAAACACACGAAGTGAACATTCTAACCAGTGGTGCGATAGCCTCTGATTATGCGTTAAATTATTTTATGCCCACCCCTTTTACAACCTGGACCATAAAATTAAATAACTGGAAAGAAATCGATCTCAGTAACATTGAGAATATTGCCGTTAGTTTTTCAGGAAACGGAATCCCAACGCTTTAGCTCAACTGAAAACCAAACAGAGCATCCAATTGTTTAAATGTGGATGCGCTACAGCGATGAATTTTATCAGTAGGTTACTGTTGGATTCATCGTTATTTCTGTTTTTAGTTATCTAGGTTTTCTCACTATCTAGGCAATGAAGGCTTATAGGGTAATAGGGTTATAAAAATGAGGGTAATAAAAAATGAGGCTAATAAAAAAGCCTCCTAAGAGGCTTACTATCATTGCATTTTAGTTTACGGTTAAGTCAATTTTGTACACCGCAAAACCAAGATCATCTGTTGCAACTTTTGTCATTGTACGCTGTGCGTAGGTAGCGATAAAATTGGCTGCCGTAGCACTGTCTTGTGTTTCAAAACGCACATCCAAAGCGACTGATGTGGTGATATTCAAGAAGTCCCAATTATTGTCTGCTGAGGGATCAACCGCCGTATTCGCCGCTGTTTCAGCGGTAATATAAGCGGCTAATACATCACGGTTAGTATCGGGTTGCTCCATCACAACATATTGTGCGCCGGTGCCAGCAAACTTACCGCCAAAGGCACGATAGTTGTTTGTCACAACAATAAATTCTTGCGCCATCAAATCAGCACCACTAATAACAATACCTTCGCCATTGGTATAAGTTAAATCAACAATACGTTCAGAACCTGCATTAATCACTGCACAATCACCATCAAACTTACTCGCTTGAGTGACATCAACTTTATACTTCACGCCATCTATTACGTCAAAATTATAAGTTCTATGATCATCCCAATTAATCAGGCTCTGAGGTGCTGTGCTATTGGCATCAATTTGGTTAAATTGATTTGCACTGCATTCAAGCCAGTCTTTTAACTCTGTACCGGTTATTTTCAGTGCCACAACCGTGTTGGGATATAAATATAAATCAGCAGCATTTTTATAGGTTAAATTACCTTTAGGTACTTGCACATAAGAATCAACATCCGATGCAGTGCTGTGACGACCACCCGCTTTAAAAGGGGCAGCGGCAGACAATACCGGCAAACTTTTGAGTGATTGGTTATCTGAAGAGGCAATCTGATCTTTCGCATATTGCATTTGCGCATCAGATACAATCTGCACGGTCGGATCATCCTGCACCAATGTCAGAAAACTATACATGTCACTGGTTGCTTTGCCGATAGGTGTATTAACAAATTCAAGTGTGCCGGTATGGTCTAATGCAACTGCATCGTGAACCTGTTTATCTGCTTCAACAGTGGCCACTTTATCGCCCGCTTCATTACGCTCAAATATCTGACGAGATTCAGAAGTTGCACTATTAATGGTCCACTTGTTATCACTGAAGGTAAGTGAAAAATCAATCACCCCAAGGTTATCACCCCATCGACCTGGCATAACCGCAGGAATACCGTTAATGAGCCCTTTTTCAATATCGACATTAGGCACATCCGCAAACTGCTCACTCGGGAAAACGGAATGGCTGTGTCCAAACATGATCGCATCAATACCTTCAACCAGTGTTAACGCATACGTTGCATTCTCAGCATTAACATCACCCGGGTTTTCACTTGATCCAATACCAGAGTGAGGAATAGCGATGATAATATCCGCGCCTTGTGCTTTCATTTCAGGAATAAACTTCTGCGCGCTTTCTACGATGCCTTCCACTTTCACTTTGCCATCCAGGTTCTGTTTGTCCCACTGCAATATCTGTGGAGGAACAAAACCGATATAACCAATTTTAATGGTGCGCTGTTGGCCTTTGTCATCAACAATATTGGTGGTTTTAATCAGATAGGGCGTAAATAGATTGTCGTCTTCTTTTTTACCCTGCCAACAGTCCGCTTTACAATATACATTGGCATTAATATAAGGAAAATCAGCACCTGCAATCGCTTTTTCAAGAAAGTCTAAACCATAGTTAAATTCATGATTTCCGATATTACCCACTTCGTAATCCAATAAATTCATCGCCTTATGAGCAGGATGAACCTCAAACTCATTACCCTTCTTGAACTCACTCGCCACGTAATCGCCCATTGGGCTACCTTGAATCAAGTCACCGTTATCAACCAGCACAGAATTATCCACTTCAGTGCGCGCGATGCGTAGCAGGCTTGCCGTACGAGCAAGGCCAATCGTGATATCGTTTTTGCTTTGGTAATAATCATAATCCATCACATTGGCATGAATATCTGATGTTTCAAGTACACGTAACTGTGCTGAATACGTAGGATTCTTATCATTAGTATCAGGGACAATATTATTAACGTCAGTATTAGAATTACAACCTGCAAGTCCGATTGCAGAAGAAATTAATACCGCGAGAAGTGTTTTATTGAACATGTTATTCCTTTTTCATTATTTGAAATTAAAGACTTTCAGAGAAAGCTCTTTAATTTATCTTAAGGTGGCATGGACTCACTGAGTTGCACTATTGATGTAGACACCATCATTAACCTGCAACAGAGTTACTCACTTGCGTTACATTTATATGACGCCAGCCATGAAATTAATCTTGAAAAATTGAATGTTTAGCGACTAAAAGCAATCATTCTTGTGTATAAAAAGCTTAAAATAAGCTAACAATAAAATTAATAAACATAGCCAAAATAAGCTTCATATTTTGGCCCTTAGTTAATGAAAAGTAGCTTATGTAATGTACAAAGATGAAAATGTGAGTTGAGCAACAATAATGGAAACAATTACCAAACACATCATTATCATTCACAATAAGTGTTGTTTTAATTGATTAAAGTAAAAAACCACAATCTCAACTAATTGATTTTTAATCATTTAACAAAAACCTTAATAACAGGCTTTTACTTGCTTAAATATTGCCTTTTATACTGAAATCACTGTGAAAGTGCATTGCCCGCCTAAAAATAAAGTAAGCATTACTCCAAGGCGAGCTAGCATAGGGCTGATAGCCACTCATCAGTGAAGTATTATTAATGAGTATTACTAATAAAATAAGGCCTTAAAATATTAGCTTTTGAAATGATAACGTTCACAGAGTAAATATTATTACTTAGCGACAAATATTAATTGTGCCCAGTGAAAAAAGGCAGGGATAAAGCGACATGAAAAACAATAGAAAAATAACAGAAAAGAGAACCAAGCTGGACATACAATTCAAAAGCCATTCACATAAGGCACGAAGAAAAAGCGGAAGGTCTTACTTAGCCTGAATGCTAGATAAGCAAACCTTCCCCCAATACTGTCATTAATCGCTTCAAACCATAACGTTAAACAAAATTGATGTTGGCCACTTTCACAACATCACCCGATACCCAAATATTGGAGACTACTGTTTCTGTTTTTCCGCGATGGGTTTCGGCTGAAGTTTCAACATAAGCTTCTATTTCACTGGGTCTGCCTAAGAACCGACCTTGTGAGATGATTATCGGTGAATCACAAAGCGCGAGTTCATGTTTAACAAGGAAGGCAGCAGTAGGACCGGCAGCACTGCCAGTGGCAATATCTTCTACAGAACCGTCGTTATCCCAGGTTCTACCTTCAAAGTTTGTAATGTCTATCACATAGGAAAACTTGGCACCAAAGCGTGCTAATAATGCTTCGAAGTCTCTGATACCAATATTGGCATTCTCTATGCCACTGGTGATCGGAACGATCAAATAAGGTAACCCCGTTGAAATAACTTCTAACGGATAATTTGCCACATTTTCAGTGGTTAGATTTAAAGCTGAGAGCGTTTCTGCCGTTTCGCTGGACGTCAGAGTGTGAATGTACTCGGGTTTTCCTTGTCCCATTGAGGCATAAAAATAGTTATCTGTTTTTTTAGTTTTCACGATAACCGATTTTTTATTCAACGCTATTTCCCACTCTCTTGGTTTAGCATCTCCAGATTCCTCATGTAAATGCGCGGCCAGACCAATAATAGGATGACCCGCAAAATCGAGCTCTTCCTCTACCGTAAAAATCTTCGCCCTGATAGATGACGCTTGCTCATTCACTTTAACAAAAATCGATTCAAACTGACGCATCTCCTGCGTAAGCGCTAACATTTCACGCTTATCTAATGAATCGTAATCATAAAATATCGTTAAGCCATTGCCCGAAAGTTTCTTTTTAGCAAATACATCCACTAATTTACATTTCATAAAGTTCACTATTCATTAAGTCTTAAAATGGGTTGTAGGGTCGTTAAATATAGGTATCACATCGTGTAAGCGGATAAAATATTGGCTATCAGGGTGAAGCGATGGCCAACTGTTATTTTCCGTTTAAGCAACGCGTTAAGCATTAACTTGAAGCTTAAAACTAACTTCATCGCGAATACCTATTCGATTACCATCGGGATCATAAATATTAATCGTAGAGCCCCAGTCACTTTCAATGAACTCAAAAGGTATACCTAAGTTCTTGACTCGCTTCAGCGCCTCTTCTATATCTGAAACATTAAACCTTAATTTAGACGGGCATGTTTTAATTGATTTACCGAGTGGCTCAGCGAAACCATCCGTTTCTATCATTAAATAGCCAGCTCCGAATTCCACACAGGTTAGTTTAAAATCTCCATCGATTTTTGAAAACATAACATTAAGTCCAAGTGCATCACGATAAAAACTCACGCACTCTTCATACCTTTCAACGTTTAAGATTATTCCATATCTTTCAGTATTCATATGCACCTTAATGCTTAACGCTTAACGCTTAACGCCCATATTAAGCGGGCTAAAATTATTGCTTATAATTGTGTAACAGCGCGAAATAGCCTACTGTTTTTCCGTTTAAAGCGCTTGATAATAGGTTTGTTTATACATGTTGGTCAATAAGGATCGAATTACCATCAGGATCTTTAAGAGCAAAACTTGAAGGGCCACTTTCGCCATTAATAGCATTTTGTATAATATCGACACCTTGAGTTCTCTGACATCAGTATAAGATTCTAATGGCTTACATTTACTATCCCAGCCTGGATTGAAAGTCATGATGTTACCTTCAAACATCCCTTGAAATAACCCTATGCTGTGATTGCCATTTCGAAGTATCAACCAGTTTTGAGATTGATCGCCACCAACCATTTCGAAGCCCAATTTTTGATAAAATATTTTTGACTCTTCGATGTTACTAACCGATAAGCTAACTGAAAATGCACCTAATTCCATTTTATACTCCATTTATGTGTCAGATTTAGCGACCTTAGTATTACCTGAATTTTCTTTAAATACACCTTGCTGAACAGAAAGGCTTAAGCCGATGACTAAGTGCGCACATAATATACCAATGACAGAGCCGCCCAGAAGATCACCCAGATAGTGAAAGTTTTGCGCTAGCTGACCGATAAAGACCCCAAGCATCGCAGCGACCCAAAGTGAACAAAAACGAGGGAAGTGATACCAAAATACGCTAGCGAGTGCAAAAGTAAACAATGCGTGACCTGAGGGAAATGAGTTGTACGCCAACCCTTCAGCAAAAGGATGGAAACCTTCTAAGCGGTCACTTATCCAAGAGGGATTATTATCAACCCAAGTTTGAGGCCAAGTACGGCCGAACAAGGCTTTGGCTCCAAGTCTGACGAGGGATGCAATAGCCAAAGTCATCGCCAAGTGCATGGCTAAAAGGGAAAACCTTTTTCTCATTTTAGGTATGGCACAACTCAATAAAACAGCCCCTGCCAATACTTCCAATAAGACAGGCGTGTTACTCAGTAACTTTGTGAATGAGCTTGTGAATGAGCTTGTGAATGCATTAGCAAAATTTTGCTGATAAAGAAAATCTGCTAAATTACGATCAATAAAGAAGATACTGAATAGCGTGATGCAAAATAAAACAACGTAAAAAATTACACTTTTTTTCATACAGTAAAAGTAAGATAACGGTTGATGTGTCGGCATTTAATGCACTCTTGGTAAAAATTCTCTGATGGCTAACAGACCTCTTGTTTTAAAGAGGTCGTCGCTTGGGTATTTTTGTTTAAATTGGCTTACACCGATCTTGATGCAATCGGATGATTTGGGTTTAATTGCAGTAAATCCCATAGATTTCCGTAAAGATCTTCAAATACAGCAACGGTTCCATAGTCTTGTTCTTTTGGCTCCCTGATGAATGTAATACCTTCAGATACCATTCGATTATAATCACGCCAAAAATCATCGGTATTTAGAAAAAGGAAAACGCGACCACCCGCTTGATTCCCCACAAAATCATGTTGCTCAGGCTTAGATGCGCGAGCTAACAATAAAGTAACACCATTAGAGCCTGGTGGAGAAACGACGACCCAACGTTTGTCTTGTTCTGCTTGATAAGTATCTTCAACTAGCTCAAATTTCAATTTATTGACATAAAAATCAATGGCTTCATCGTAGTCTTTAACAACGATGGCAATATGTACTATGGATTGTTTCAATTTATCACCCCTTAAAATTTAGCTTTAGACGATACTACTAGCAAAAAACAAAACAGAACATCCCAATCTTTCCATCACACTAAAATGGCCCTACGTTCAACATAGAAGTGGGGTCATTGGATACAGTCAAAAAGGTTGAAATATCTTACTTTTCTTTCTCGCTCCGTTTAAGTGCTTTGTTATGTTTTTCACTTAATTCATGCTTAATTTGCTTCACGGTTTTCCCACCAACAGCAATGTTTTCATCTAATTGCTCGCGAATAGAAACTAAAAATAGCTCTTTAGGTATGCCAGTAACTTCAGCAGAAACATCTGTTAACCTCGCGATGAGTTGCTCTTTAACTTCTGGAGATAATTGACCCGATTCAAATGCGATAAATGGCAAAATTTATTCCTTTAAATAATTGATAAAACTAAAATAAGCAACAACTACGATACAAACCTAACGACCACTGTTTTTATTCCGTTTAAATTTATGGTTAAAATTAAAACTTGATATTAGGTGTATTTTCCAATGATCGATAAAAGGTCTTCAACATTGGTTGCAATATGATCAGGCTTGGATTTCCAATTTTGAGGTGCTGAACGACTATAAGCGGCAGCCACAGAAATCACTTGAGATTTATTGCCAAGTGCCGACTGTAAATTACGAGCAAATTTAGTATCTGCTTCGTGATCCCCGATATACATAAGAAGCAGGCTGTCTGTATGCTCGAATATTGACTCTACACATTTTACACCACCAAATGCGTGAGGTTTTTGCTGAACATTTGACACATCGTTATAGCCCACGATGGCTTTAAATGGGCCATCAATAGCATTTTTTTTCAATACGCTGCGAATATTGTTTTGTGAATTCTGGGAACAAATACCATGAGGGAGCAGGCAAAATTTATCTACCACATTCTTAATTCCTTCAAACAACATGACTTCAGTTTTATTTTCTTCTTGATGCTGCGCCCACATGCTTCCAGCTAAAATCATTTCATCATGCGTTAAACCATAATAATTGACGTAAAGTTCCTGCCAATTTTTAGCACCATGATTTGCTTCATGGTACAACTCCTCATCACCTAAATACTTCGGTAAATTGTCACCCGTTAAATGTGGAGCAACGATAGATAAGATAGCTTTTGTAATATCAATATTCTTGGGAACTGAATTCACAAGCGTTCCATCATAATCCCACAGAATTGCATCTAGTTTCATTATTACCTCGATATTATCAACCACGTCAAAGTATACAATCTACACTAAATTTTCGTATGAGCACAACAGTGTGATTAAACAGAAATACCCCGCATTACAGCGGTTGAGAAAAACAGGACCTCGTTACTTGCTAGTCGCTAAGCGAGTTGCCAGACCTATAAAAATAAAACCTAATAGACCGTCTATGTGGCGACCTAGATTAAATTTATTGCCTATTAATTTACCAAACTGACTAAATGTTATAGAAAAGAGACTATTAACCAATAAAGCAAAGCAACTTAGCATAAACCCTAATATTAACATTTGAAGTGAAAGCAAGCCCGTACCCGTAGTAAATTGCGGTAAAAACAAACTAAAGAATAATAAAGCCTTTGGATTAAGTAAATTATTTAAGAAACCTTTATTCATAAGGCTAAGATTCGTTAAGTTTTCAGTTGTTTTAGGTTGAACGCTTTTAATACTTTTACGGTACCAACTAAGTAACATTTTTACGCCTAAATAACTTAAATATAACGCGCCAACTATTTTTATAGCATATGCAAATATAGGGACAGATTGCATCAATTTCCCTAAGCCAAATGCGACGAGAAGTGTTTGCAAGATACCTGCACAAAACACACCGATAGAAATCATCAAACCCGCTTTAAAACCCTTCGTTGAAGAATAAGTTGATATTAAAACCAAATCAGGACCAGGTGAAATAGCTAAAAAGAAAATCGCAGTAAAAAACAAAGGTAAAACTGTAAAATCTATCATGCAGATATCTCGATAATATTTAAGAGTCCTAACGTAGCATTAAGCGGACTAGAATAGTGGATTATAATAAGCGCCGAAAAAACAAAAAAACACAGCCATTATATGCCTCCCCCATTAAAGCAGGGGGAAGCTCATTATCCTTTGGAGTGAGTTATTATGTATTCACAGACAACTAAATCTGAATTCATCGTTTAAATCTAATGGGATAATTAAGGTACTAAATTGATGACTCACCGATTCCGTACACAGAGCATTTCTCTCTGACTCATTAAACACATATTTATCTAGATATTCTGCGTTCAATACAGGTTTTCCATTGTTTATAAATGGAAAGAGCGTGTCGCATTCATTGTATTCAAAGCATTGCTCATTAACAGCGAAATCGTAATAATCTACCAGTTCGACAATTTGATCAAGATCGTTCTTTAAACCAACAGACAGTGCTCTTTTATGTGCCTCATTAGCAATAAATTTATTATATGCTAACTGGTCTGTCGCAGTTAAATTGAAACCTGAGTTGTTGGTGTAACCATCCATATTGTCAGCCTCAACGCCATCACAACCTTTTTCTTTTGCTAAATCTAAACGAACCATCATAATCGCATGCACATTGGAAGAGCGAATATCTAACCAACGTTCATCCTCCCAACCATCAAGCGTATTGCCTAGCTCTTCAGAGAGAAAGCGTTGTTTATCTTCTCGAAAATCTTCATACGAACCAGCAGAAAAATAGCATATTACTTTGTTTCCTGATGCTTGCAGTGTTTGAATTTTTGATAAGGAAGTATCGTAAAGATCTACATCATATATTTCAACCGGATATGAAGCATTTATACTACCGACTAACTGCCATTGCCATGTCACTGATAACGCTGGGCGATACCAATCACCCTCTATAATTGCAGCAATATCAGGATCCAAGTTTGCTTGGCTTACCTCTTCTTTTGAATGGCTCGCCTCCTGCTTTGAATGACGGTCCCCCTTTTCAGTATTACAGCCACTGATTGCCATCGTGCATGCCATATAAATTAGTGTAAAAATAATTTTCATGTTGTTACCCTTTTTGATGCCTAATATCGCGTTAAGCGGACTAAAAGTTGCTAATTATAATCTGTCACTAAAGAGTTCATTAGCTTAAAATATAACGAACCGCATGATAATGAAATTGATAACTACTATCAATTACTTTTATGTAATTATTGTCATTTAAATACCATTTCCAATAAACCTCTAAACGATATTAAAGTCATTAATAGCGCATAAAAATGATTATGTTATTTTTAGCGAAAGGGTAAAATAGCGATAAGAAATAGTTTAGCAAAAACGAGCGGTTACAGTGTAATTGCTTTTGTGCTTTTGAATGAATGAGATAACAGGAATAAATACGATATGAGCGCAAAGCTTAAAGCAATAAAACGAGTAAAATTACAAGCCGTTGTAGATGAAATAACCATTAGTGTTAATGAAACATTTTCAGGCCTTTCTGCGGGTGATGCTTCATCAATCGCCATCAATAACTTTGCAATCAAAGCGCTAGTAGCAGCAGGATTTGGGGCTAAATTAGTCAGCGGCAAAGCAGCATTTGGTGTTAACAGAGGCAAAAATGGGGTTATCGATTATGGCTTTAGCAAAATTGAAGATACCGCAAATTATGTTGCAGATAGCCCGATTAGAAATTTCCATGGCCATGCGTGGATTGATATTAAAAACCTTGATGTGATTGTCGATTTCACACTGCTCTCGATGGAAGCAGGCATGTTAGCGGATAACGAAAAACGCGGCATTGTAGATTCAGATTACCAGTTAACCAACAAAGTGATTGTGCCAAAATCAGAGAATAAAACCTTTGCACGCCTTTACGATCATTACGATATTGGCTACCACTACAGTCGTACTGACAACGGTACACAGTTAGTGCTAGAAGCGATTAAGTGGATAAATAGCTTTGATACTTTTTCTGACTACCTTGCGCAAGTTCGACTTGTCCCCACGGCTAAATAGTCATATTTGCAGATCTTAAATTGATTTAAGATCTGCACGAATATCCCCTCTTTTAACTATCAGTTACGTTTAAACGCCTTATGCACCGGCTTTGGGGGTATATTCTTTGCTGTGTATACCGTGGCAGCCATAACAGCCTCTAAACTATAGCGACGATAAAACTTAACAAAACCAATATAAAAAACATACGCAAGAACCGCAAAGACAGCGATATGATACAAGCCAACATTCGTCCCCTCGATGAAAAAATACGAATATAAACATCCCCAGAACACTAAAACAAAAACAAATGATACGTTTCTAGTTAAGCCGTAAAGGGCAACGTAATTTTGTAGTTTAGCTGAATGCCTCTCTGAGTTTTCGAAAATAAAATGATACAAAAGCCTTAAATAATCACCATCAATGCCTTTATCTATTTCCATGCTAGCGGTATTAACACCCACTTGATCGTTAAGTATTGTTTTGCACTTACTAAAGGTGGCTTCACGTAAAGGCTTAGGCAATGACTTTGCTTGATTAAACATTTTAATTTTAAGAATATCTTTAAGCAACGTTTTCAAAAGAGAGATGGGAAAGATTAATAACCACAGAATTATCCGTCCAATATTGCCGCTAACTGAGTTGCTTGATAGGTAACGCTTAGACTTCACAGCAAATAGGAACTCAGAGGGATAACCGTTCGAATAGTTTGTAAAAGCTTCAATAACGGATGAAGAACCAATCGCTAATATGTGCCCTATTAAATAAGCGCCTATGACTGCAGGGATGAAATTGAACAATTGACTAGCGGCTGAATTCTTCGCTTCAGCGGAATTTAACATGACCACTAAACTGTCAACACCGAAGACAAAAGTAAGAATATATAACAATACAGCCCCAGGTAACATGTAACCAAGGAAATCATAGAAGGAAAATGGATTTTGTTTCACTAGAAGTACCTTTAAATATGAGTGGAGGGTTAACGCCTCATTAGTTGAAATTAATGGTTAGCTATCATCTAAAACCGATGCGCCACGATTAATTTTCCAGTTAGATGGCTTGTTAAGGGGGCTCTGCTACAAACCCAATAGTCATAAAACTAATAATGGCGACTGGCAGAGAGACTCTAAAATAGAGTCCCGCATACAAGCGAAACTACAACGGAAATAATCATTAAATTGAGTAACTATTCATCTCAATTTATAATTAGATAACGCCTTTGTATGTGTTTAATCTCGAGGTAAGCGCATATATTACAGTGCTTTGCACAAGCAGAGAGAATGCCATTGATAGCTCATACCAATTATTATAAAAACCTCCCGCGTTATTGCCCAATACCCCTGTCGCTTCAATTAAATGAAGTGGCCAAACACAATATAAGTTTGATAAGCCACTATCCAAAATAACTAATAAAAATAACGTTGTAACTGAAAAAAGAAATGAAATTGTAAATACTTTCACTAGTAATACCTCATATTGATTTGAACATGTAATACCGCATTAAGCGGATAAAATGGTTGGTTATAATCGCGGAGCGAGGCCAACTGCTTTCATTCCGTTTAAGCAACGAGTTAGTTTTTTAATACGGTAATTCATCTGGCTGCTTACCAATGTAATCTGGTTTTCCGAGCTCAGTGAGCCTTACCGCTGATATAAATTTATGGCCCTCTATCGATGCTTTACAAACTCGATGCATCCCATCCATCACCCTACCTTCGGGACACAGAATAATAGGATAAGAGATATCTGCCTCAAAGATTTGTTTGGCGTGTTGCACGATATCTTCCATTATTGGCGGAGCACCAAGCCCAAACCAATAGACTTCTTTTAATTCACGAATGTCACTCAACGGGACTTGAACCACTTCAAAATCTTTTGTTTTCTTAATTAGTTTCAATACATCCCATGCGAGTAATCCTTTGTCGGATTCTCTGAAATGATATTGTTGATGTAGTTCCATTGAAACTCCTGAAATCTAACGAGGCACTGAGCAACTCGTTTCAGCCTGCTTTAATTAAATGAAAACCACAGTAATTTACATATACTTGATATTCAAGAGATTATTCTGTTTTTAGTAATGGATTGATTAAATTGAGTGATAAGTCGGTTCATTGAGGCGTGTGATGGGTTATTGGCGTTAGGGCTTCACCTTTTATTGAACAAAACTAAGCAGGACATCCCAATCTTTTAATCAATCTAAAATGATCCCATACTCACCGTGACATCATTCGTATTGGAGGGTGGCCAAAAAGGTTGGGATGTCCTGCCTTATTACCCCTGCTATTGCCAATTACTAATGTTGTTACATTTATCACTAGAAATTCGTTTTTTTATTAAGGTTGTTTCGTATGTAGTACCTGCACACATCCCTATTTTAGTCCCCCAAACTCTACCATCATTTGGTTGATTAAGAGTTTCTGGTATTTTGCTCTCAAGTTCATTTAAACATAAACGCGTTACTGAAGAAGCGACATTTTCACACTCAATAATATCAACAGTAAAGCACTCTCTAAAATATTGAGCATCTTGACAAAAATAAGCAGGTAAGGCGGTTTTCATAGCAGAAATCCACTCCGCTTTCGATACTCTTTGCGCATAAGCTGAAGAGCCAGCCGATATTGATAATAAAATACAGATAATAAAAATTCTCATTATGCTTCCTTGTAGGTATAAAGCCCGCTTAAGCAGACTAAAATAACTGTCTACCAAAATGGTAAAGACCAAAGCGAAATATAGCCAACTGTTTTAATTCCGTTTAAAGCGCTTGTTATCGTACTACTCTTAACATTGGCCAGTGAATCAGCCACTTTTTTGATTTTATCCGATGTTCAAAGACATCTCGATTCCGTTTTGGATTGTATGTGACTTGTAAATCAAACAATGACTCAAAACCGAAAGCAGAAATACATTCATAGTTATCAAGAGCAGTTTTTCTAATTGCCACGGCAGTTTCTTTTTCAGGCCAATAACTCATAGCATCAACGATGCTTTGGTATGGTTTATCACCATTTCTAATATGCATTTTTGCTTGATTACGGACTTGCCATTCAACTTGGGGCATACGCAGAGTGAGTTCAGCTTCATATTTTAGGTAAGCCTCATCATCATTTTCATCAGAGTCGTAATAAATAACATCAATATCATTTAGAGTAGAAGGAATTAACTTTTGGTGTAAATGATCCCACACTAAATTTCGAACAAAACCAGCCGCTAAATAGCATTGAGGCAAGCTCAAGTATTGTATGCATTCAAGCGCTTCAAGTCTTAATTTGTCTCGCTCGATTAATTCGATAATTTTGTACATATCACCTTGCGCCATAACGCCCAGTTTAAGCGGACAAAAATTGTTTGCCAAACTTGTTGAGGAACGAAACATGGCAAACTGTTTTTGTTCCGTTTAAATTGCCTTGTTAAGTTTCGCCGCCTACACTAGACCTAATAAACGACCACTTTAACGTACAGGTGATAGCATGACAACTAGAATATTAACAGAAGCAGCAGCAAGTATTAGCGAATTGAAAGCGAACCCAATGAAAGTAGCATTAAGTGCTCATGGTGAAGCTATAGCAATATTAAATAGAAATGAACCTGCTTTTTATTGTATACCAGCAGACACGTATGAATTTATGATGGATCATATTGAAGATCTAGAGCTACTTGCAATTGTTCAAGAGCGTAAAAATGAAACTAGCGTAAAGGTTAGTTTGAATGACTTATGAGTTAGAGTTTAAAAAGTCTGCACTTAAAGAATGGAAAAAGTTAGGCGCTACTGTTCAGTCTCAATTTAAGAAAAAACTGGAAAGTATTTTAAATGATCCACATATAGCAAGTGCAAAACTTTCTGGTGGTAATGAATTATACAAAATAAAACTTAGACAAGCAGGTTACCGACTAGTTTATGAAGTCAATGATTCAGTCGTTACAGTTACCGTTATTTCTGTTGGAAAGCGTGATAAAGGAAAGTATACAAAGCTGCAATGGAACGAATGAATTAGAGAAATTTAACAGTGTTATTAAGCTGAAATAATCCACATTACAGCTGTAATGCACAGAATTCCCTCATATAAATCAGCTTAAAAAACAATGATATCGTATATTCCAGGCCAAAACAGGACATGCCAATCTTTCCTTCAATCTGAAATGACTCTCACCATAAAAATGAGAGTTAGAGCAAAAAAACAGCGCGAATTCAGTGGTATGCAACATAAAAAGGCATGCGTACACAACGAGAAATACAATGGGGTTTTAAGGAATAGCAGGCGTATCAGAAAGTGAGATTAATGTGTCGCGGGATTGAGTCATAATGCCTCAAATAGTTAACCTATGATCGTTAAATAACCGTAGGTTAACTATTGAATACACCCAAAAAGGTTGGGATGTTCTCCAATACTACTAATGGCCAACGGTTAATTTTCCATTTAAATGACTTATAGTTATGTGTTGGTGATTATTACTTATGTATCATTGTTTTCAGATATAGGTTCAATATCCTGTTGTTCATTTTCGACTACACCAGATTTCTTCAAACGCTTCTCTTCCTTCTTTTTCTTTTTAGCGATTTCTTTCTGACGTTTTTCGAAAGAGTAATTTTGCTTAGCCATTGGTATTTTCCTCTACATATATTCAAGATTGAAGCATTAAGAATACGGCATTTCTCAATAGATTGCTTTCTTCAATCCATATAGAGTGCCGCTTTCGCAAAAATATAGGGAATACAATGGGGTTTTAAGGAATAACAGATGTATTAGAAAGTGAAATTAACGTGTCGCGGGATTGAGTAATGATACCTCAAATAGTTAACCTATGAGCGTTAAATAACCGTAGATTAACTATTGAATACAGTCATAAAGGTTGGGATGCCCTACCTTGCTTAACCATACTTATAACTTTGGTTCAGGCAACACTGGTGGCGTGCTATCCATATAAGTAAGAAAGTTTGACCAGATTTCATGTGTTCGCATTTTGGTTGCTTTAGTTTGACAACTTAAGTGCATAACGCCTCTTATTGTCCCCTCACGCCACATAGTATAAATTGAGCTACAATGCGCTTCCGCATACAATAACCATGCTTTTTGAGCGACTTCAATTGACTTAATAAGCTCAGCATCATAACTATTGTGCTCTTTGCTTTTAGCTAAATATACATTCATCTCTTGCTCTGCATTTACCAATTTAACACCAGCACAATAATTAATCTCGATAGTGTTTATTGCTTTAGTACAATCGACATTGTCACTTAATGCAAAAGTAGAGTAGATAGCAAAAATTAGGATAATAAATTTATTCATTGGAATCCAATTAGTATATTACGAGGCTGTAGAATCCCTGTTCTACAAGAAAAACACACTTTATCGTACTTTTATTTAATGAATCAATTCATGAGTGAATCTATCTCGCCCTTTCCAATAACTGCATTCAGGACATGGCTCACCGTTCGGGTAATCTATTCCTTCTTCATGGGGGCAACCAATGATGCCATCAATCGTGCTAACAGACTTTGCTCCATTCTCTTCGATAAATGCTAAAACCTCACCAATTGTTTTGTCAGATTTTCTTATATCTAAAGTTGAAAACCATTTTTTCATTGGCTCAGCATCAGCCCCATCAAATGCGAACACTGCACAGACTAATTTTGATGCAGTGAGATTTGTTGGCCCGTAAAAAGAAATAGTAGCAATCGGATAACCCTTATTACCTTTTCGAATTCTTTTAGTTAATAACTTTTTGTTGCTACCTTGAGCCATTGAGCCTCCCGAAAAATATAACGAGGCTGTGAACAACTCGTTTCAGCCTGCTTTAATTAAATAAAAACCACAGTAATTTACATATACTTGATATTCAACAAATAACGCCCATATTAACGGGCTAAAAATTGTGGGCTAAAATGGAGCGAAGCGAAATAGCCCACTGTTTTTAGTCCTGTTAAATTGCTTGTTATGTGCCACT
>NZ_PJBZ01000243.1 GCF_002835995.1 Psychromonas sp. Urea-02u-13
CGCCTGAATTGTCGCAACAGAACCTAAATAAATAACCATCGGGGTCTTGAACAATAAATTGCTTCTGTACAGCTATTTGATCTGCGCATTGGTATTCTTTAGTTTCCATTTCAAGGAAAATAGAGTCAGGTACGGATGCTTTCACTCTAGAATACAATTGATCTATTTCAGAAACATCCCATTGGAAATTTACACCTCTACCATAAGGCTTTTCCATTTCACCAGTAAGCCATCTACGACCGACTCCATTTATCCCTTCAACCATTATATCAACGTTATTTAAAGTGAAATATACAAACTCTTCTTCAGCTCTTTCGTATTTCACTTCAAAGCCAAACACATCAACATAGAACTTTTTAGTGACTTCAATATCTTCACAATACAACTCTGGAACCAATTTGAAACTGGACATACATTTTCTCTACGGTTGGCGCATAACGCCTTGTATACGGAAAAGAACCGTTGGATATAATCGCGAAGCGATGGCCAACTGTTATTTTTCCGTTTAAGCAACTTGTTAGCTTTTTGTCAACTAAGCCAAACTACATTTATGTGCAAGTATGGCGTAGCCTTATGAGGATCAGGTGG
>NZ_PJBZ01000244.1 GCF_002835995.1 Psychromonas sp. Urea-02u-13
GCAGGGCAGTATTTTTGCGGTCTTTTTTGCAAAAATGATGAACTGTTTTAGTTCCGTTTAAGCAACTTGTTAGATTTAATTGAGAAATTGAACTTTTACATCTTTCTGAATAATCAGTAAAAATATTTTAATTAATAAAGCTACTGTCGGGATAATAGTTAATGCCATAAAGACAATTTTGCTTTGATCTACCATTACACCGGCAACAAATAACATTACCACAGCAACAATCCCAAAAACAGAAAATAGACAAGTTAAAGAAGCTATACACCACCACGAAGCTTTCTTCAAATCCCAAATAGTTTTTGCTAGAAATATCATTACACAAGACCGAATGATTCCTCGTATAAAGTCACGAATATTCTCAATATCTCCATCTAAGACGTTCCATAATGCCCCTAGTATGAGAATTATTGCGTAAGCCCAAAGGTATTGTGAAATCTTGCGTATTTTTACTTCTGTATCGTTTTCCATAACATCTCTATATATAAGTATAAATCTAACGCCGCACTAAGCGGATTAAAACAGTTGGTTATAATTTGTGAGGCACGAACAAAACCAACTGTTTTAATTCCGTTTAAGTGCC
>NZ_PJBZ01000245.1 GCF_002835995.1 Psychromonas sp. Urea-02u-13
GGATGAGCATTCACAAGCCCTAGAAAGCAAAGTAATGGAATTGATCGTTACGTTGCGTGAAGCGCAATTATATAAATCGTTTTTAGAAGATTTAACGGGTTAATACTGCCGAATATACTCAGTTTTTAAAGCGTGAGAATGGCCGTTATTTATAGCGAGCTATTGTCATGTGACGCCAGAACAATCGGGGACAGCCGTAAACTGCAATACCTTAACCTATTGATTTTATATGATTGAAGTTATGGGTGTCCTCAATTGGCCCGGGCTCTATATCGGTAAAGCTATTTGGAATGTTTTCGATAAAGTTTCTTTCATCTGGTACATCATGATAGTCCTCAATACCTTCAGGAGGCTTAGTATCATCAGGAATATCAACAAAGAAACGATTATTATCTCTCCCTAATTTAATCGTTGCCTTGCAGGCAAGTGAAATATATTTAGCAAACTCTGATGCCTCTTCGAATGTATCATAAAAATATATTGCCATATTGATCCCTAATGAGGCTGTAGAATAAGTAATTTCCGGCCTGTTTTAATAAAATGAAAACCAATCGAGGACAGCCGTAAACTACAAATACCTTAACCT
>NZ_PJBZ01000246.1 GCF_002835995.1 Psychromonas sp. Urea-02u-13
ATGTAAAAGAGATGTATAGAAAAGACCTTACTTGGGTCTGTAGCTCAGTTGGTTAGAGCGCACCCCTGATAAGGGTGAGGTCGGCAGTTCAAATCTGCCCAGACCCACCAAGTTTCGGATGAGCTCAGTTGGTTAGAGCGCACCCCTAATAAGGCGAAAAGATGGTGAGGCCGTTTGGTTAATTTCAAATCTGCCCAGACCCACCAATTCGATTTCTATACAAAAACCATGTTGGGGCTATAGCTCAGCTGGGAGAGCGCCTGCCTTGCACGCAGGAGGTCTGCGGTTCGATCCCGCATAGCTCCACCACTTCTTTTGAAGTGACCTAACATGACACTAGAAGCCTTAGATAAATAAGACTATTTATCTAAGGCTTTTTTTAACGAAAAAGCCTGCTCTTTAACAATTAGGAAAGCTGATAAAGTTCTTATTTATCGCACAATAACAATGATTCATTCGTGAATTGATTGGTGTGATAAATATAAACGAAAATTTTTATTTTTACTTCGGTAAAGATAAAGAGTTCTCAGTATTTGAAATGACTCTTGAGTCAGATTAGATACTGTAATCAAGCAAAAA
>NZ_PJBZ01000247.1 GCF_002835995.1 Psychromonas sp. Urea-02u-13
AGCGTACAAGCTACTACTAACTATTCCTGGTGTCGGCCCTGTTACTGCAGCTGCATTAATGGCGGCTGTTGGTGACGCCAACGTGTTTAAGAATGGTAGGCAACTTGCTGCGTGGATTGGGCTTACCCCTTCACAATACGCTAGTGGAGAAACCAATCGTATGGGTAAAATAACCAAGCGAGGAAATAGCGCGCTCAGGAAATATCTAATCCATGGTGCCCGCACTGTATTAAATTGGTGTGACAAAAAAGATGATGTATTAAGTTGCTGGTTAAAAAAACTCAAAGAGCGCATGCATGGGTGCAAAGCGGTGGTTGCTTTAGCCAATAAGCTAGCACGGATAGTTTGGTCGGTACTCTCAAGCAAACAACCCTTTAACGTAGCTAAAGCATGCTCATAAGCTGTGAGTAATCAACAAAATACTAGTAAATAAACGAATCAATCCACAACCCTAAACGGTAATTTGCATTGATGATTTAAAACGGTTTGTCTTACTTGGAACCTCATCGGGACTTCTGCCATCAAGGCATAGTGGGTGCAAAGGCTTGTAAGACTTCTTCTGGAATTCAGGAGG
>NZ_PJBZ01000248.1 GCF_002835995.1 Psychromonas sp. Urea-02u-13
TTAAGGCAGAGCTGAAGCTCTACATCCTGCTTTTTATTTCGGATGTGATGCTTTAGCTTCGCGAGTTCTTTTTTGTGATTTAGTGCAGTTAAGGCAGAGCTGAAGCTCTACATCCTGCTTTTTACTTCGGATGTGATGCTTTAGCTTCGCGGGGTTCTTTGTTTTGTTATTAGTGTGGTTAAGGCAGAGCTGAAGCTCTACATCCTGGTTTTTACTTCGGATGTGATGCTTTAGCTTCGCGGGTTTCTTGTTTTGTAATTAGTGTGGTTAAGGCAGAGCTGAAGCTCTACATCCTGGTTTTTACTTCGGATGTGATGCTTTAGCTTCGCGGGTTTATTATTTTGTAATTAGAGCAGTTAAGGCAGAGCTGAAGCTCTACATCCTGGTTTTTACTTCGGATGTGATGCTTTAGCTTCGCGGGTTTCTTGTTTTGTTATTAGTGTGGTTAAGGCAGAGCTGAAGCTCTACATCCTGGTTTTTACTTCGGATGTGATGCTTTAGCTTCGCGGGTTTCTTGTTTTGTAATTAGTGCGGTTAAAGCAGAGCTGAAGCTCTACATCCTGGTTTTT
>NZ_PJBZ01000249.1 GCF_002835995.1 Psychromonas sp. Urea-02u-13
CTAACGCCGCATTAAGCGGACTAAAATTGTTGGTTATAATGTGGAGCGAAGCGGAACCTAACCAACTGTTTTAGTTCCGTTTAAATACCTTGTTAAATGGCACTCACCTGCTTCACTTCCGATATTATTAATCGTTGTGTATTTGAAAAGCACAAGCCACTAAGCTTACTAAAGTCACCTTTGGTACGCTTATGAACAATGAAATCTTCAACTGACTCTTCTTTTACGAACACAATTACATTATGTCCGTCTGATCTTAGTACATCAGTATATTGAGCAATATCCCATTCAAATCTTAAAACGCTTGATGAAGAGCTTAAATAAGGACCTAAAAAGCAAACTTTATCCCAGCTTTTACCACCTAACTCTTCAGTTAATATTTCTTTACCTATGTTTTTTTCAAATAAATTACTTAAGCGAAGATTATAATCTGGTACATGCACTCTTTGTACATTTTCAAAAAACAATTTAAAAGAAAATATAGATAATAAAATCACTAAAGATAATAAGATAAATATCGAAAACACATAAATTTTCGTGGATTTCAAATCAACCTCCATGTGC
>NZ_PJBZ01000250.1 GCF_002835995.1 Psychromonas sp. Urea-02u-13
AATATTTGAACTTCCAGCCTACGTGACAGCAGGCGACGATGTCATTCAGGGGTCAGGTTTCTCTGAAGGTATTGCCACACAAGCAGGTAACGATACGGTTAATGCCGGTGGCGGTAACGATATTGTTGATGGTGGCTTAGGTGATGATACGCTTCATGGTCAAAGTGGTAATGACCAGCTTCAAGGTGGTGAGGGTAATGATACGTTAACGGTTGATGGCAGTGGCAGTAACACACTTGATGGTGGTGCGGGTGATGACACGCTGAAAGTGAACCGTCAAACAAGCGCGAGAAGTACTAATGGTTACTACCAGCGCGACCATACGAGTGTTGCAAGTAATACTTTTGAGGGTGGCCTAGGAGATGACCGCTTAGAAGGAACTGTTGGAGCTGATACGTATGTATTTGGTTTAGGTGATGGTCACGATACGATTAATGATTCTGATAATAAAGTTTATTATTCAGGCTCTTATAATAAAACAGACCGTATTGTCCTTGGAGAAGGAATTACGAAAGATGCGTTAACGATTCGCCGTGATGGCAATCACCTGATATTGG
>NZ_PJBZ01000251.1 GCF_002835995.1 Psychromonas sp. Urea-02u-13
GGTTCTGGACTCGTAATCCTTTCTGTTAAATATGGATTCGGAAACACTACCTATAAAGAAAAGTCTGTCTATTGTGGTTCAAATAATTCGGTTACTGCATATAACCAAAAGTTAAGTGAATTAACCTCTATTTTAGAACTATAACCCAGAGCAATAATAAGGAAAAACCATGAAATCTATAGATGAACTAATTCAGATAAAAAAACGTTGTGAAGCGAAACAAGCTCGTTTCCTTAAAGATTCAGAAGAATATAAGATTCAAGCAAAGCACATACGTTCATTAAATCTTCAAATCGAAGAAGCACAAGGTGGTTGGTCAAGCTGGGATGAAGTTTCAGGTGGCGATGGTGATAACTATCTTGGCGACGGTGTTTACGCCAACGACTAATTAAAAATAATGATCATTTTCGGTAACCTTTGTTTTATGTATAACGAAGCTCCACAAAACATAACGCCCATATTAACGGGCTAAAAATTGTGGGCTAAAATGGAGCGAAGCGAAATAGCCCACTGTTTTTAGTCCTGTTAAATTGCTTGTTATGTGCCACC
>NZ_PJBZ01000252.1 GCF_002835995.1 Psychromonas sp. Urea-02u-13
GTCCCATCGCTATTTTCCTCATTACGTTAAAAGCAAGCGCACCTCGACCTTTCCGGATCCTAGATTCATCTTCTCTAAATGTCATATCTAACATCCAGTGCATGCTTTCAACTTGCCAATGATTACGCACTGCATACTGGCTTTGTTCGGCATCTAGCCTTAATGAGCTAATATACCAACGTGTCTCTGTTGTCTCTTTTCCCGACGATTTTTCATGTACATCTGATTTCACTTCAATAATGCTATTGAGACCAGTCCATTGGTATTTCTTATCTAACCATTTTTTATTAATGAGTACTTGTCGGCAGGTTCGCGTTTCTATTCGCCCATGCCCGCTATCTGTTTGTGTATATTCGTCATAGTTTTCTTCTGTAAAGCCTTCTCGTTGAAGCTTATGCCACCAAGCTTTTAGTTCCTTACGCATGCCTGAATGATTTCCTTTAAGTGCAAGAATATAATCAGCTTTTTGATCTATGATTTGCTTTGCTATCTCTTTCTGACAGCCCATTGCATCAAGGGTGATAATACTATTTTCTATATCAAGCATG
>NZ_PJBZ01000045.1 GCF_002835995.1 Psychromonas sp. Urea-02u-13
CCATGCCTTGGATCGCGGATTTTACGGCCACGACTAGGTAGCTCAGGTTCCACGTCTAGCTTGAATGCTTTGCAAGGTAGGGTTAAATATTTACTGCCATTAATGCCAATCTCAACCCCATTTTGTAGCAGAAACATTGCCGCCTCTGTGATCGCGCCATCCACTTGCACGTAGTACTCTTTTTCTATGCCTTTGCTTCTGACGTTGTAGCTCATCATACCGTCGGTGGTAAGTAACAATAACCCTTCGGAGTCGTGGTCTAATCGGCCAATCGCCATGATTTTATCGGGGAAGTTAAATAGCTCGCCAAGCAGGTGTTTCTTCTTGCGTTGTTCAGGTACAAACTGGCTTAAAAAACCATAGGGCTTAAATATTTTGAAGTGTTGATGAGTTTGGCTTGGTTCAGCGAGTGCTGTTAAACAAGTTGGGGGAGTGCTTGGCATTAAGTCTGGCCTTAATCGTAAATCAGAGTGATAGCATATTATACGGTTAGTTTGGCTGAGATGCACTGCGTCTGAAATGGTTTGTGGTTAATTGAAATTAACCTGCACTCGGTAAATTTCTGGGCTATTTTTTGCGGGGGACGAGCAAAAGGCAAAATAGTCATTTAAGTTAAATAATGTTTTTTAGTCTGTGGTTTGCCCTGCGCCACAGGCTCTTTTTAAGTGTTTAGCCTGCTACTTTCAAATCTCACAGAACCCACCTATAAAAGACCGCTACTAATGTCAGTCTTAAATATGGCCGTCTTAAATTTAGCTTCTTTATTATTTTATTCCCTCCATTAATGTTGTTAACGCCGTAAAAAGCTGATCTATCTCTTGCTCAGTATTGTAATGCATAAAACCAATGCGGATAACGCCTCCCGAGTCCAGTATGCCTAATTGAGTGCATAAACCCTGCGCGTAACAATGACCGTTCCAGACACAGATATTAGACCGGCCTAATTCCTGAGCCACCTTTATTGGTGTTATTGCGGTTATTCGTAGCGCAAAAGTGGGTGTGCGCTGTTCAAGTTGTGATGGATTGGTTATGCCAAATAAGGTGATTTTTTCTTGTCCTGCAATTTTGCTTAAAAAATAACGACTCAATTGCATTTCATGTTGATGGTACTGGGCAAAACTATGCTGCAAGCGTAAACGCAACGATAAGCTTGGATCTGCCCATTGGGCAAGATATTCCACACTGGCAATCAGCCCCGCTAATGCTTCAAAGGATAGTGTGCCTGTTTCAAATCGGCCCGGGCCACTGTTGGTAGCAGGTTCGACTTTATAGGGCTTTAATATTTGTAACCAGCGAGGGGCAATATACGCGATAGCTAAATGAGGTCCAAAAAACTTGTAGGCAGAACAAAGCAAAAAATCACAATCTAAAGCCTGAACATCAATTAACCCATGGGCTGCATAATGTACTGCATCAACATAGACTAGCGCGCCAACTGCATGAGCGGCATTAACGATACGTTGTACATCCACGATTGAGCCAGTGAGATTGGATGCATAAGTGATGGCAACGAGTTTTGTTTTGTTATTAATTAATGCTAACAGGTGATCGTAATCGAGAGTGCAGTCCTGTTCATTGATACGCGCTTGTCGTATATATGCACCTTTATCTTCTGCTGCTTGCTGCCAGGGAGAAACATTCGCATAGTGATCCAAAGAGGTCACAATTATTTCATCTTTTACTTGCCAATCTCGGCTAAGGGCACGGCTAAGTTGAAAGGTCAGCGAAGTCATATTCGGCCCAAAAATAATGTTATCTTCGCTGTTTGCATTGAGCAAAGCTTGCGCGGATTGACGGGCTTTGTTAACGACGGCGACGGTTTTTCTACTGGAAAAAAATTGGCCACCAAGATTGGCATTATATTGCCCTAAATAATGTGTCATGGCAGAGAGAACAGATTCGGGGACTTGTGTCCCGCCTGGCCCGTCAAAGAAATAAACTGCTCTATTGTTTATTTTCTGTTGCAAGGCCGGGAATTGTTTACGGGCTTCATTCGCAGTGAAGTACACTCACAAATCCTTAGCGGTTAATACAAATACGTCCATATGACCGGCTTCTGATTTATTAATCAAAGAGATTGGCGTTGCGTTATGCCAAAGACGATGATCATCCAACAACGCGACTTCGCCTGAGGTTAATACTTTATGCAAGAAGGGGGCTTCTTTATTGCTATTGTAAATCAGTAGCTCACCACCACTAATATTATGACGATCAATGCCAATCATGGCGATATGATCAAAACCATCCTGATGAATGCCTTCAGGCGATACCTTAGTTTGGTCATAAATCGCAGTGATGCGCATTTGGTGAATATCGATGATTTGTTGATCTGATAGGTGATTTGCTTGTTTAAAAATCTCACACATTTCTAATAAAGCATCACTATTAATGATGTGCTCTTGCAGTTCTTCAAATTGTCGAACCACGTCGCCTTGAAAATGATTTATTTCTTCCGATTGGACAAACTGATGACTCGCTAAGTGATTGATTCCTTTTGGGCCTAGCGTGATACTGGAATACCTACGCAGGCGATATTGCCCATCAGCGTGATCTGTTTTTGGCAACGATGCAAAAGAAGGAGCGAGTGCTTTGACCGCTTGAGCACTTAATTGAGTCAGTTCTAATGTAAAATCTGCTTGAGGTTGCATAATAAAACTCCTTTGTTACTTATCTATTAAGCCTATGCAATCGGGCTAGGAATTCAAGTAAACAGCAGGGATTTCTTAGCTATGCAGTTTTAGTCAATCAGTCGGCTGAGCACAGTGTTTGTAGCAAGGTAGGTTAAATAAATGAGGTCAAATAAGCAGAAAGATCGGAAGTTTCCTCTTTTTAAATAAAACCTTCAGCAGTATCAATGGCATCTCGTGCCTCAATCAAGGTGCAACCTGTCTCTGCTATTAACTGATTAACTGTCATTGCAGGGTTAGATTTCATGAGCAACGCTAAATTAAAGGTTGGTTTTGATCCGGCGGTATTAATGGCTTGTACAATCCACATTGTTTTTTTCTGTCGTAATTTATCCGCTATCTCAATAAGCTGACTTTGGCTGCCCATTAATAACCAGTTTTTTGAACGGCGAATACGTTTTAAGCGACAGCAGTGTTGAGTTGCAAGCGCTATCATGGCGACTTTACAATCAATCCGGTGGATAAAGTTGTTTAACTTAATGGATAGGATTTTTGAATTTTCATTGGGCATAGCACCTCCATCAAGATCGTTTGATAAAGGGTAATTGTTACACAGGCGTTTGCTGAACAATAGTCTTATTCCTGCATCGATGTTTTTTTGAGGCGCTTTAAATGAGGGGGGGGGATAGGATTGACAGTCGTTATAAACAATAGTCCTCTGTCTTATTTTAATAGGACAGAGGACTAATTGCATTAATACGAAATGGCATACTTATTTTTTACTAGTTATTTTTTAATGTTTAACCACTGTTGCTCAAACGCGCTTGCGGGTAACGGTTTTGCGTAATAATACCCTTGACCTGTTATGCAACCAAAATCTTGTAATACCGCGGCTTGCGCTTCTGTTTCAATACCTTCGATCACCGTATCAATTTTTAAGGTGTTCGCTAATGAGATAATCGCTTTCACTAAGTCCTGATTCTTCTTATTACTTTCGATATCTTGAACAAAAGTACGATCTACTTTTACACCATCAAAATGGAAGCTTTGCAGGTAACTCAGCGATGAATAACCCGTACCAAAATCATCTAACCACACTGTGACTCCCATCTCCTGAATTGAGGTGAGTACTTTATCGACCAGCTTTTTATCACTAAGCAGTAACGATTCGGTGACTTCAATGTCACTTGATCACGGCAATGCATTTACGACTAATGCCACCATTGCTGCCTACCAAGAAGGTAAAGCATGGTTTGATGAATTTTTAACTTATACCGAAAAGACACGTAACTGGATTGTTGCCTTTATGGCGAAAGAATTACCACAGGTTAAGATCTTTGTACCAGAGGGCACGAATCAAATATGGTTTGATTTTACTGGGTTAGGTTTATCATCTGCTGAGCTTAAACTGATGTTAACGCAACAAGCTAAATTAGCATTAACCCCTGGGACTTGGTTTGGTGAAATGGATGAAAACTTTTACCGCATGAACTTTGCCTCACCATTAGCGCAAGTACAGGCCTCTTTTGAATTGCTGAAGTTATCGATTCAAAATAATTAGCGGTAATTGTAGTTGCTCAACAAAACCAATACAAAATAATACAGAGGGGATTCCCTCTGTATTTTAGAGCGTGTTAATTACCACTCGTAACGCAGTCCAATATGATAAAAGCTTTCTTCATTTGAACGACTAAAGCTCCCCTTTTCAGTTGTTCCATCATCACCATCTTGCAACATGTAGGCTGCAAATATAGAAGATTTATTGGTTACTTTGTATTGAAACTCAAATGTTTTGGTATCGACTTCTACTTCATCTCCTCCCTCATTTTTTAAATTTCGGTAACCTGTTTTGAAATTCCAGTCCTCTGCAAAGTTGTACACTAGAGTCATCTCTATATCAGTGTCTTTACTTTCGGTGGAGGAGTTTAGGTAAGTTAGATTGTCTTCAGAATAAAGTGCGCCAAGCATAACGTCACCAATGTAATATCTAAAACCCGCACCCCATAAATCGTAGCTGTCGATATTATTGACATTATCCAGGTTATCTCTTGATTGGTTATGCTGATAAACAACAACAGGCGCAAACTGACCAGCATTACCAAAATCAAAGGTATAGCGTAGTGCTGTGTTATAACTACTCTTTAAATTAGATTCACTGTTACCAAGAATGTAAGCTGCTGAAAAGTCGAAATTAGCGATAGAGTTTTGGTACTGTAAAGTACCATCTTGTCGAAATACTTGTGTCGCCGTAGTATCAACTTTGCTAACTTGACGACCAACTGCGACATCCGAAGATGCAAACACATCACCAATATCAGTGAACATGATTAAGCCAGAGGCAACACGACCAAAAGTTGCTTTACCGTATTCATTTGCATCAAAACCAGTCCAAACATAACGAGGGCTAAATGAATTACTGCCTTTGTTGGCCATTTCCATCGCGCCCACTTGAAATTGAGCTTGTCCAATTAATGAAAACTGATCATTAATAACTTGTTTACCGCTAAATCCGAGGCGCCCATCAAATTTTCCTTCTGCATGCTCATCAGCCTTATCCGTTATATTGAAACCTAAACGTGTATAAAGATTTACAAATGAACCATCTTCATAAATTTTGGCTGCATCTGCATTGACTGTAAATAGACAGGCGGGGATCATTATCGCTAATAGTTTCTTCTTCATTTTGTTTCCTTAGTTTTAATTTTAGTTTTAATTATTATTTTTTAAACGTAAGAATCCCTTCACCTTCCGTTTAAACGGTAAGGTTAATCATTTCATTCCGTGGGGGGGGAACAGGTAAATCAGATTTACCTGTTCAAAATTGTTAGCAAGCAGCTGATAGTTAAGCTACTTGCTAACAAGGATTAGCTGAGGTCTACATTTTTAGTACCAAAGAACCAGGTCGCTAAAAATCCGACTGTGTATGAGATAAGTAATCCGGCGGCAAAGACTGCCATGGCGATAAAGATGCCTGAATCAGAGGTCATGAGTGGTAATGCAATGATTCCCGAGGGACCAAATACGGTATTTAATCCGACAGGTAAGCCCATATAAGAGACCATTCCGATAAAGAAGCCACCCGCTGAGCCACCAATACATGCGGTAACAAAAGGTTTCACACGGGGTAGCGTGACGCCGTAAATCAGAGGCTCACCAATACCAAATATTCCAGGTACAATTGCACCCTTTATTTGTGCACGAGTGACAGATCCTTTCTTCGCTTTAAAGAATACAGCGACAGAAGCGCCGACTAAACCTCCTCCCGCCATTGCAAGAATAGGAAATAGTGAGTTAAAACCCTGTGTTTCCATTAGTGCGAAATAAACAGGTACAAACCCTTGATGGATACCAAACATAACAGAGATTAAAAATAATCCCGCTAAAATAGCGCTACCAATTGGGTTGCCATTGAGGTGAATAAACAACCAAGACATTCCTTGGAACAAGAGAGCGCCAATAGGCATGATCACAATAAATACCATTGCGCCCATAATTAGTAGTGTAATAAGTGAAGTGAGGATCATATCAAGACTATCAGGTACAAACTTGCGTACTTGACGTTCAACCCACGCCCCCATTATCGCGGCAATTAAAACACCAATAATATTGCCACGAGGGTCAATCGCAAAACCAAAGAACTCGCTCATGCCTGAGTAGACGCCTGTCGCTACCTCTGGGTTATAACCCATTACAAAAAGCGAGGCTAAAATGGCGCCATTTACACCTGACCCACCAAAGGCTTGTTGTGCATTGTAACCAATCAAAATACTGAGGAAGGCAAATAGCCCGGTACCAAATATGCGCATATATTGTAAAAAATGAACTAAATGCGCATTAGGTAGCTCATTGCCAACCACCCAAATTTGCTCAAAGAGTGTCGCAAAACCAAGCAATAAACCTGCGGCAATAAACCCTGGAATTAAGGGGGTGAATATCGTTGCAAATTTACTTAAAAAGCGTTGCACAGCGCTCGTTTGTTTTTTCTTTAAGTTGCCTTTTTTAGCCGATGTAATATCCGCCAAGCTTTTATCTTGTTCGTTATCAAGCACTGTATCGTCAGTTGAACTGATCTGCTCATTCATTAACTCTGCTGCTTGTTGTGCTTTGCCTGGGCCTAAAATTATTTGAAATTGGTCATCACTCTCAACCATGCCTAAAACACCGCTTATCTTTTTAAGCGAATCCCTATCTGCCAAGCTGTCATCTGCCAGTGTTAAGCGTAAGCGTGTCATGCAGTTGCCACATTTACTTACATTTTTAGCGCCACCAATAGCCACCAATAGCCACTAAAATATTAGCAATCATATCTTCTGTGATTTTAGCCATAATCTAAGCCTCTTGAAGTGTTAATGCTGGGCGAATAAAGCCTTTGCTTTGTTGAAGTTTTTGTTTTGCATCGCAGGCATTGAGATCAAGTAGAATCATTACAATGGCTGTCTTACAATGAAAAGCGCATTCATTTAAGGCCGCTTCAGCCTGTTTTAATGAGCAACTTGTTGCTTCTACTACTATATTTTTTTGGCGTTGCATCAGTTTTGCATTGGTTGCTTCAACATCGACCATTAAGTTACCAAACACCTTGCCCATTTTAATCATTGCCCCCGACGTGATCATATTCAGCACTAATTTTTGTGCTGTTCCCGCTTTCATGCGAGAAGATCCAGTTACGACCTCTGGTCCTACAATTGGCGTGATAGCGATGGTTGCAAGATCTGTCATTGGACTTTTCGGGTTACAGCTTATGCTCGCAACTATTGCCCCTAATGAGAGGGCATATTCCATGGCTCCTAATACATAAGGGGTGCGCCCACTTGCAGCAATACCAACCAGCAAATCATTTTTATTAAATGAAAGTGCCTGTAAATCTGATATCGCCAGTTCTTTATTGTCCTCAGCATTCTCCACGGCACTTAAAATTGCTTTTTTACCGCCAGCAATCACTCCAACAATAAGTTCAGGTGCCGACCCATAAGTAGGAGGGCATTCACTTGCATCCAAAATGCCTAAACGGCCCGATGTGCCTGCGCCGATATAGATCAGGCGCCCATTATTGTTAAAAGCAGTAACGGCAGCGTCTACGACTTGAGCGATCTCTGGCAGTGTTTTTTCAATCGCACATGCTACTTTTTGGTCTTCGTTATTGATCACTTTCAACATATCAAATGTTGATAAAGTATCGATTGTTTCTGAATGGCTATTACGACTTTCTGTCACTAACGTTGTTAAATCAATACTCATTTTTTATCCTTATCCGGGTTAATTTCAATTTTTTTTCAGCATAATACTGAATTTTAGTAAGGAAAAAGTGAGCTGGTTCACGCTAAAAGTCATTCTAAAAAGAGGGTTTGTTGGAATAATTTATTACTTTAATTAGGAGGGGAGTAATTAAGTTACTTTAAGTTGCAGGCTTATCTGCATTTGACTTTGGAATAACAACCAAGCAAAGTGGAATAATATATTACAAATAATTCCAGGGTTTTATGTCTATTTTGCAGCAGTTATTAAATCAACGCAGCTCTCTTTCTCCTAGTCGCATTAAAATTCTTGATTATATTGTTGAGAATCAAGAATTATGTAGTGAGATGACCAGCCAAGTACTTTGCGAAAAAATTCAAGTTAGCCAATCTAGTATTATAAAATTTACTCAACAGCTTGGTTACAAAGGTTTCACTGATTTTAAGTTTGCGCTAATAAAAGAGCAAAACCATAAAGCGTCATTATTGAATGCACATATCCCTCTGCATAGTAAAATTAACGACCAAGATAGTATTTTAATGATGGCGCAGAAGCTTGCTCAGGAAAAACAACAAGCATTACTCAATACAACGAATGCCATTAATCATATTGAATTTTCAAAAATTATTAAGCTCATTAATAGCGCAGCAAGAGTGCAAATAATGGGCATCGGCGGTTCCGCATTAACAGCAAAAGATCTCTCTTTTAAATTATTAAAAATAGGCATTATTGCACTCTCAGAGCAGGATACTCATGTGCAGATTGCAACGGCAAATACGTTAAAGAAAGGAGATGTACAAATTCTATTATCGTACTCTGGCCTGCGTAAAGAGATATTAATAGCAGCAAAAGCTGCGCGTGATAAAGGGGCAACTGTGATCGCCTTAACCAGAAAAAAACGTAATGGACTAAGAGATATAGCCGACTATTGTATTGATACCATTGCCGATGAAGAGAAATACCGAAGTTCATCTATCTCTTCTCGAACCGCTCAAAATGCAATTACTGATCTTATTTTTATGTCACTACTGCAAAAAAGAGGATCTGATGTAAAACTGCTTATGTTTGATATTTCATCCTCGATTAACAAAATATAGGCACACAGCTTTCTGATTTAATTATCTTGCGCAAAGGTACGATTTTAAATGAGCGGTGAGCTATTTATGCACATCGTTGTTTTCATGTTTTCATGTTTTCATGTTTTCATGTTTTCTATGCAATGTCATTCAATAGGGCACAAAGCTCCCTATAAAATTCGTTATTAACTACAAAAAACGACGCTATAAACAGCTTGTAATGCGCGAATTAGGTTAAAATTTTTATTCGTAATCTGCAGCGTAAGTTTCTTCATAACTATGCGAGTAGAACTCAAATAAATTGCCAAACGGGTATTCTAAGTAAACCATTTTTGCTTGTTTACTGTCGTCTTCTGGGCGGTAGCGCATAATGTCCATACGCGCTTTACCGCCATATTGCTCAGTACGTGCAATAGCCCTTTCACTGTTGTGACGCAGTAAAATTGGCCACATAGTGGCTTATAAAATACTCTTCGTTATTTCCCAAGTGAGTGGTCAGAGCCACTTATCCATTACACTAATGTAGATAGATAATTGCAGAGTGTTTATTCTAAATTTATATAATTTAAAAACAAAAACACGCAAAAAAAACGGGCAATGAGCCATTTTTCGTGATGATTGAATTCACAAGCAACTCTGCTAATCTTAATCTAAATAATGCAATATATTCGACTACTTTAACAACTCATATTCAAGGTTACTCGGCAAGGGTAACACTGAAAATGGGGAGGCTAAGAGCGATTATGAAAAGTAATAATCTTTCACAAATTGATATCAGTAACGAAGAAATTGGCAGTCTCAATGGTTATATCAAACGTAAAAATACAGCCGTATTAACGGTCATGTTTACCGACATTAAGAACTTTACCTTAGTGACCGAAGAGAAAGGCGAAAAGTACTCTCGTGAAATACGCGAGGCACACGATAAGTTGCTTACAAATATTATTCAAAAAAATAATGATGGGTTGGTTATCAAATTTATAGGTGATGCTGTGATGGCTGTTTTTTCTGAACCTAGTTCAGCCGTTGAGCGCGCATTAGAAATTCAAAAAGCAATTACCGCGTTTAATAATAACCACCCGGAATATGAAGATTTATCTATTCGAATAGGTATGCATATGGGACAAGTTGCAGTAGACGATAACGTTCAGGCAGATGTTTTTGGTCGCCATGTTAATAGAGCATCTAGGATAGAAAGCCTTGCTGATGGTGGGCAAATTTATTTAAGTTATACGGTATTTGACAGCGCTAAAGGTTGGTTGAGTGAACACGAGAATATCCAATGGCAGCCACACGGGCGTTATTTAGTTAAAGGAATCAAAGAGCCCATCGAAGTTTACGAAGTGCTTAATAACAGTCACGCTAAACCTAGAGCGCCACTGAACGGAAAGAAGCAGACAAATTTCCCCAAAGGTCTCATTTCTGTAGGGCTAGTTGTAGCCGGTTTTATATTCGCCTTTTCTTTGTCAAACTATACAAAAATCGAAAGCGGGTCTGCCAGTCTCTCCTCTGATATAGGCGCTAGCAACTATGCTAACAATGCTGACACAGCAGGCGAGCAGACTAATCCAGTGATTCTTAACGGTGTTAGTATCGACTCTTGGATGTATCAAATCCAGGGGCTAGATGAAAATGCTAAAATCGACTCCTTGGCTGTCACCGATTACGACATGCTTGTGGTTGAACCCGGCAACGATTTTATTGATTTTTCCTACGATACCGATTATCTGGTAAAACGGCTTGAACGTAAATTAAATGGAGATGATCGTATTCTTTTAGCCTATGCAGATATTGGGCAGGCCTCAGATTACCGTAGTTATTGGCAGTCCGACTGGATAGCGCCCACTAAAAACAAGCGAGGCTCTCCTAGTTTCTTGATCACGACTGACCCTGATGGATGGGTTGGTAACTATCCAGTAGCCTACTGGCAGAGCGAATGGAAAGAAATTTGGTTAAAACCAGACGGAATAGTGGCCAAGTTAGCCAAAGCAGGATTTCATGGCATTTATTTAGACTGGGTCGAAGCCTATGACGATGATGCTGTTCGCGATGTTGCACTGCTTCAAGGTGTGAGCCCTGAAAATGAAATGATGTTATTTATCGAACAAATCGGTGCAGCAGGCAGAGCCATTCGTCCCGATTTTATTGTTATTGCTCAAAATGCCCCTTACCTCATCAATCACAATCCGGCACGTTATGTGGCGATGATAGATGGTATTGCCACCGAAGATACTTGGTTTTTTGGAGAAGGTGATGCTGAATGGGATGATGCCAATGCCGGTGATCTTACCGGTGGAGAAAGGCACTATGAAGAATACTCTACAACAAACAGGATTAGTCAGAATCAAATTTATCTTAGTTTAGGTGTGCCAGTCTTTACCGTTGATTATTGCATATCAGAGAAGAATGCTAACCTGACTTACAGCAACTCTCGTCGAGCAGGTTTTATCCCATTGGTTACCCGTGTGTCTCTTTCTGAGCTAAGTGAAACACCACCCAATTAGAACGGCAAAGGATAATACGCAAGGGCAGAAAACAGCAAGCTGGCAAGTCGCTTTAGCTTTATTCATACCATTAAAAGTCTTATCTGAGCCTCGCGCATATTATCAAGTTTATATCGATCGTTTAATTGCCAAGCAGGGCGGTGATTTTTACTCATAGTCAAAAATAGATTCGATAAATCATCTCAATAAAAAGCCTTCCTGATGTTTACACCTACCATCAACTTTGTTTATTGCCTGCCTATTTATCAAAACTGAACTATTCTAAAAACGTAAAATGGGAGTAATTATGAAGTTAACTAATGATAAGCATTTACTTCAGAAACTAGTGATCGGACATGGCCCTGCTTTTTCAAACACCGGCATGCAAAAAGAGTTAAACGAGCAACAGCTGCGTTGCGTCGAGGTAAATAGTGCGCAGGAGATACTCAAATTATCACCTGCTTTACTTATATTAGATCAGCAATTACTCGAAGCGTTAACCATACCCACCGTTGAACAGTGGCGCAGTAAGCAGTTTTTAATGGTTATTGCTGAGCAGCACCTCGAAGTGGAGGCCGATCTTTATGTACCAACGGGGTTCAATAAAAGGATCACGCTTAAACATATCGAGTCCGCTCTATTAATATATATCCAACAGTTACAGCATCAAGAGTTAAGGCAACAATTTAGTAACAAGTCTAATAGTTTAACCAGGCTCACTGAGATAGGCATTGCGCTTTCTGCTGAAAAGAACCTAACCGCTTTATTAAATAGGATTTTAGATGAAGGCAGAAAGTTAGCCTGTTGTGATGCAGCATCTTTATTTCTGCTTGATAATGAAGATAAAAAAAACAGTCATCTGATTCTTAAGCTGACACAAAATGCTTCTATTGAGTTTGATTTTGAGGAGCAGTGTTTTGCTCTGAGTGACAGCAGTATTTCAGGATATGTTGCAACCCATGGCAACGAACTGAATATTGAAGATGTTTACCAGATGCAAGACAGTCCCTATCAATTTAACCCTATTTTTGACCATGCAACAGGTTATCGCTGCCAATCTTTATTAGCCCTGCCAATATGTAACCATTTAGGAAATATTATTGGTGTATTACAGTTTATTAACCATACCAAACAAGCAGGAGTCTGCTTAAACTCTCATTCGGTGACCAAAGAAAATGTTATCCCCTTTGAACAATCGATTTGCCCATTATTACGTGCGTTAGCTAGCCAATCTGCGATTGCTATTGAAAATAGGCGTTTGATTGAAAGCATTCATCGCCTCTTTGAAGGTTTTGTACAAGCCTCTGTAACTGCGATTGAACAACGTGACCCTACCACCAGTGGTCACTCATTTCGTGTTGCAGACCTTTCTATTGCGTTGGCAAACTGCTTGCCAAATTCAGGGCTTACACAATACCAACAACAGCTACTCAGCAAAAAAGATCTACGCCAGCTAAAATATGCTGCACTATTGCATGATTTTGGAAAAGTAGGGGTTAAAGAGTCCGTTTTAACCAAAGCTAAAAAGCTGACAGAGCATCAATTAGATATTATTAAATATCGTATTCGCTTAACGCAACAAACCCTACTTCGTCAGCGCGCAGAAGTTGAGCTTAAGCTATTTAATGAAACTGAGAATTTAAACCCGCAATTAATGCTTAAACAGCAACAGAGTATCCAACAACAAATCGCGCAATTAGAACAGTTTTGGTTAGATATTTTACAAGCTAATGAACCCACTATTCTGGTTGAATCTATTTCTGAAAACTTACAACAGATTCATGCTTATCAAGCCGTTAATGACAGCGGGATATTGACCCCTTTAATCAATAAACAGGAGTTACTCGCTTTATCAATTCCTAAGGGCAGTTTGACAGGAGAAGAGATGGATGAGATCCGCTCTCACGTGATTCATACTGAAACATTTTTAAGACAGATCCCCTGGACACATGAGCTACAAGATATTCCAAATATTGCCGGTGCGCATCATGAAAAAAAAGATGGCAGTGGTTACCCAAGAGGGTTAACCGGTCAGCAGATTCCGCTTGCTTCACAAATTATGACAGTGTGTGATATTTATGATGCACTCACCGCTTCTGATAGGCCCTATAAAAACGCGCTACCTAATGAAATTGCCTTTAAAATATTAAACAATGAGGCTGAAAAAGAGCAGTTAAATGGGGACTTAGTGAAACTGTTCATCGATTCAAAAGCCTATTTAGTGATAAAAGATAAACAGTATAAAAAAGACGGTAATGAGTGTGGTAATTTCCACCATCATGTTTGTGATTTTGACTTGCTTGACGAGAACTAAATATGTACTCAGGCAAGCAAATACGTTTTATAAAAAACAGCGCGCTATCTTGGCTCTGTTTCTCATTTTTTTGTTACATTTAAATGGTTACTCGTAATCAGTTGCGTAAGTTTCTTCATAGCTATGTGAGTAGAACTCAAATAAATTGCCAAACGGGTCTTCTAAGTAGACCATTTTTGCTTGTTTACTGTCGTCTTCTGGGTGGTAGCGCATAATGTCCATACGCACTTTACCGCCATATTGTTCAGTACGTGCAATCGCCCCTTCAAAGTCATCTGTCTGAAGACAGAAGTGGAAGATGCCCAATCGAGAGAAATCAACTTCGTGACGTTCTTGGCGCTCTTTCATTTCAAATAGCTCAATACCAATACCGTCAGTTGTCACTAAGTGCGCAATGTTAAAGCCTTTAAAACCTTCACCAAAAACAGCGACACACATTCTACCAATCGCTGTTTCACGCTCTTCTTGTACCTTAGTGTTGTTCATTACAATTTTTAAACCCAGTGCTTTAGTATAAAACTCAACGGCTTTATCCATATCACCCACCATTAGACCTACGTGATTCATTTTCATAATTTACTCCAAATAATGCGATTGATTAATGTGTATCTCGTTTCGATGAGGTGATACTACGGCGGATGCGATTAAATATAAAATTATCAAATGTTATAAAGTTCATAATTAATGGTTATGGTTTGGGGCGTATATAACAAACAGGTATTTTCTATCAATGATCGAAAATTAATCACAGCTAGGCGTTTTAGAAAATAACAATATAACTATGCCAATCCAATTTAAATTAAACTAAGTATAATCAGTGTTCTCCTATGATATGTCACAGGATCTTCTTTTTAAGGAATGGTAATGGCTGGGTGGTGTGCAGAGTGAGGCTGCGCAATCATGCCAGTCTGTGTAAAAAGCACAGTGTAAAATAAGGTGAGCAGTTATAAGCTTGCCATTGATTATCCTTTGTTGCTGGTGGTACGGGGTTCCCGAATACAAACTAGCCGCAATTAAATAAAATCGTGATATCTATACCCATGCTACTTCAAGATGCAAAGTCAGCAAGGAAAATTGTGCCGAGATACCAGGCATAAAATTGAAGCCTAGTCATTCTAAGTCGATATTTTATAACGACGTAGATGGGTGCAAGTTACCTTGCCCTACGGGGCGCAAGCTCGCTTCTTATTCAACCATGGCAGCCCAGTGTTACAACAATCGAAAAGTGAATAACAATAAAGGATTAAAGTCTTTTTTTAATCCTACCGTTAGAAGGTTCACGTAGTTAACCGTTCGATAGGTTACCTCATGTTGTGCCTTGCTCTGGTTATCGAGCTTGTGCCTGACAAAGCATTTTGAGGTGGCATGGGTATACTACGTAAACGTATCGGTGTGAATTGCATCAGATAACATTTTTAAAAACCTATGTTCGAGGAAAAACTATGTTGAATTGGAAAAGTATTTCATTATTAGCTGCTATATTAGCATTAGCGGGTTGTACACAACCAAGCCAATCAGAGGCTGACGCACAACAAGCACAAGTAAGCAGTGAGCAAGCAAGCGTTAATGGCGAAGTTTGGTACCGTGAGCGTATCGCACTGCCTGATCATGCAAAACTAATCATCACGTTAGAAGATGTTGCGCGTCAAGACGTCGCTACAGATGTGATTGCAACTGAGATGTTAGTATTAGACAAACAACAACCTTGGGCATTTAACCTCAATTACGATGCTGCTAAAATAACTGAAAAAGGGCGTTACGTATTACGTGCGCGCATTGAAGTAGATGGTCAACTGAAGTTTATCAATACAACCAGCATTCCTGCGTTTAATAACAGCGACAAAGCGGTACGTATTATGGTTTCATCTGTTGCTCAAAAATCAGCGCCAGTCGCAACGGCTGCATTAGAAAATACCTACTGGAAATTAGACACATTAAACGGTAAAACGATTAAAACAGCAGCAAAACAAAAAGAAATTAACTTTGTTTTACATGCTCAAGAATCTAAAGTGGTTGGTTTTTCTGGCTGCAATAAGTTCTTTGGTCAATACACTGTTGATGCAAAAAACAATGCGTTTACATTCTCTCCATTGATGTCTACAAAAATGGCCTGTATCAACCAAGATTTTAATGAACATGATTTCTTAAGTGCATTATCTAAAACAACGAAATACAAAGTGAATGGACAAAAGTTAAACTTCTTTACCGCTGAAGGTAAAGTATTAGTGTCTTTCTCAGCTGTGTACCTTTATTAATAAATAATGACTGCTTACCTTAGCGGGGGAGGTAGTTTGTTTTATAAAAAGGCAGAATGAAGCAAGCACTTCATTCTGCCTTTTTTGTATGTATAACAAAGCGCCTGAGAAGAGATACTAATGATTAAAAACCCCAAATTAAATACCAGACCCTCCGATTTTCGAACCACTACTTAACAGAATGATAAAATAATCAAACGTCATCAGCGATGGTGTTTTTAATGTTTTCTTCAAATTCAAGTAGATCGCCAGGCTGACATTGAAGCACCTCACACAGCTTATCTAGTGTCGAGAATCGAACCGCTTTTGCTTTACTATTTTTTAATATAGATAAATTTGCTTCGGTAATCCCGACTTCTTGTGCCAGCTGTTTTAAGCGCATTTTACGCTTAGCCATCATGACATCTAAGTTAATACAAATGGTCATCACGAATCCTTAAATTGTGTGGTTATTTTCGTCAGCCAGTATAAAACCTTCTTTCATTACCCAAGAGATAATTAAAATGATAAATCCAAGCATGATGGTTAACAAATCCATTCCTTCAAAACTGATACTCAAAATGCGTTCACCAGGCGGGTTATTAAAAGACAAAATGACAGACAGAATCGCGCCATATATAACTGAAGCACCTACCCAATAAAATAAGCAATACCCTAGTTTTTGATAGCTCATTGTATTGTTCATAGAAAAAATTTCGTTTCGTTCGTAGTTTCGAAACAGATGAATAAGGACCTGCAAAGCGTACATAATAATAGCGCATAAGAATAAACTGCTGATAGTTGCAATTACACGTGTTGTTACCGTAAGGGGTAACTGCGTGTAACTGCTAATGTCGTAGCTACTTTGAAGGATGCCTAGCGTGGTCAGAAAATCAAATTGAGTGTCAACGGTTAACCAGTAATAACAAACAGAGAGTGGTGTAAGCACCAATAAAACTTGAAAAAGTATCCGTGCACGACGGCTTTGCTTTTGAATATTAGACATCATTGTTACCTCATTGAGTGGATTGAGGGGGCATGTTAAATCAAGGGCTTCTATAAAACAACCAAAATATATCGATAAACGATGTTATTTTGTTGTTGGGCGATTTTTTAGATCGCCTTTGAAGTGTCGTTTTTATCTTTTTAGGTTGGCTATTGAGGCATTATGACTCAATGACTAGCCTGCTAATCCGATTGTGTTTTTCGCTGTATGCAAGGTGATTTCTGGTGTAATGGTGTAATAATGATAAAGCGTCAGAACAGTGTGATTATTGTTTGTTTGGAAAAGGGCGAGGGTATATCAGAAATAAAAAAAGGCGGTAGCACAGAGTTTGTGTCTACAGCCTTTTGAGTCGTTTTAACTAGCCAAATAGATCAGCTATTTATTGTGGTTATACCCAAACTACTTGAAGATTCAGAGGCTCGCTCGGATGTCAGATTAAGGCGCGACATGAAGAGAAGGGTTATTCCCTTTTCGAATCTTGTAACGCAGAGCTGGCTTTCGAGTGAACCTCCCGTAGGGCCAGGTGAGAGGTAACCCTCTTCAGTGTTATGAAGCATTGATTTAGAATGACTAAACCTTCAACTTCATGCCTTGAATATGGCCACCTCTCAACTGGCTGATTCCTGCATCTTCAAGTAGCTTGGGTATAGTATTACACGGTAAAGCGTTTTATCTCATCATGTAATACATTGGCTTGCTCAGATAACTCTTCACTCATATTTTGATTTTGTGTTGCAGAGTTACTCGCGGTTTCTGCTACGTCTCGAATAGAAACAACGTGGCGATTTATCTCTGAAGCAACCGCACTTTGCTCTTGTATTGCAGTGGCGATAGCCGTGGTCATATCCATAATGCCGACGACATCACTGTTAATCTCTTCTAACATATTGCCCGCTTGCATCGCTTGCTGACTACTTTTCTCACCTTCATCGCGACATTCGGTCATTAGCCCAACAATACTGGTCGTGCGGTTTTGCAGTGAACTAATAATCGTTTCTATCTCTTTTGTTGAGGCTTGAGTACGACTTGCAAGGGTGCGAACTTCATCAGCAACAACGGCAAAACCTCGACCTTGTTCACCCGCACGAGCGGCTTCAATGGCAGCATTTAATGCAAGTAAATTAGTTTGTTCTGCAATGCCACGAATAACATCTAATACCGAACCAATGGTCACGCTATCTTCAGCAAGTTCTTTGATCACGTTTTCTGATTCAATTAACTTGTTTGATAACATTTCAATTTGTTGAATGGTGCTATCTACTTCTCGTTTGCCCGCATTGGCGTTTTTAGTGGCCTGTTCTGCTTTGTCTGCTGCATCTGTTGTATTGCAGGCAATATCTTCTACGGTAGCAACCATCTCTGTAACTGCGGTGGCAACCATGTCAGTTTCTTGCATTTGTGAATCAACGCCTTGACTCGTTTCATAGATGTTTTTTGTGAGAACACCGGTTGCTTGGTTAACACTGCTGACGGAGAGATTCACTGAGTGAATAAGCTGTCTAAAGTTGTTCAGCATATGATTAAATGAACGTGCAATGTCTGCTAACTCATCGTTTTTATTCGTTTCTATGGTTAACGTTAAATTATTTGTCTCTGCCGTTTCTACCATTCTTTGTTTAATGGTCGTTAGCGCGGTTAATATAGTGCGCCCTAAAAGACCTGAGATTAATGTTAATACGGTGACGGCAATAGCAAAAATAATATAGGTAATTGATTTAATATCATTAATGTAGTCAACCACCGCTTGATTAACGCTTGCTGTGAGAGTAAGTAGCTGCTGGTCAACTTGGTGAACCGTGGCACGCATCTTAGCTTGTAATCCCTGCGTCGGTTTATAACCTAATACTTTTTGCTTATTAACTAAGTTAGCAAAGGCTTGTTGGTAGGTTTTTAATGAGTTCGCAATCGTGTTTTTTTGCTGTGAAGCAAGGCTACCGTTGTCTAATATATCCTGCATCTGTGTGATGTTTTTCTGAAAACGAGTGACGTATTTATCGTCAAATCGTAACATAAAGTCTTTTTCATTACGGCGTAACTGCAGCATGGCATTTAATAGTTGAAAGTCATCACTAGAGATAGTGCTTTCGACACTGTGTACTGCTTTTCTTAAGTCGCCATAAAGCCCAGTAGTCGGCGTTAATCCCATCTGTTTATGGGTGTTTGCTAGTTCGATAAAGTGCGCTTCGTATTCACTGGCAATCACTATTAGTCGTCTTGCGTCGCTTGTATCTACATTCATCTCATCTAAGTCTTTACTCAGATGACGTAAGTTATTTTTTAACTCGTCTATTTTCTGAGAAAATCTTTCCACGTATTTTTCTTGCTTACGTAATAAAAAGTCCTTCTCATTACGTCTGAGCTGTAAAACATCAGATTCAATCTTGCCTATCTCTTGCACTAGCTTGATCTCTTTTTGCAACGAGTTAGAAACGAAGTTAATTAATACCAACATGCAGACCATGCTAAGAATGGCAACAAGGGTGTTAATGGTTAGTTTGTGTTTTATTAGCATTGATACCTTCAAAAAATAGGGTTATTAATGCGTTTACGTAGGGCGAATACACCAGATCGGGCTTCTGAACCATCACTGCCAAAACTCGCTAAGCATAACGAGAAAGGTTAAATAATATTCTTTATTACTTTGAATTATAAGGTCTTCTGTATTTTTAGGTGGTAGTAACATGATTTTTACAGGTGCACAGCTTCATTCTGATATGAATTTTATATACACGGAAAGTCGGGGTATAAAACAAAATGTGACCGGATTGCTCTTCCACATTCTGCTTTTTAGCACAGGTTATTATTCACCTAAAAAGGTATCACTGGATAATGCTTGTATTTGCTCTATAAACCAAGCGAGTGCTTTTCCTTTGTTATCTTTACGCCACGCAAGGCATAAATCCATCTCTGTTATTTCTGGTTTTTCGAGGGTTAAGGCGACTAATTCACCACTGTTTAACTGTTCTTGAATGCGATGCACAGGTAAATAACCGACGCCTAATCCTAATAACTGCAAGTCAATTTTTTGCGCCACACTGGCTACGGTAATACGTGCTTGGCCATCTAATAAACCCGCTGAACGTGTCACGAGTTGTCTTGAGCTATCTGCAACCACAATAGAGGGGTATTGTTTAATGGTGTTAGCGCTCAGGGGGGCGGGTAAATGACAAAGGGGGTGATCTTTAGCGGCGGCAAAAACAAATGCGAGTTTGCCTATTGAGTGCATTTTAAAGCTATTGTTATGAAAATCGCCCGCGATACCAAGAATAAGATCACTTCGTCCTGCGGTTAAGGCATCCCAAGTACCACCAAATATCTCTTCCGTTATTTTAATGTTAATCCATGGGTTAGTGATTTGAAATTGTTCAATCAGCCTATAGATAGGTTTTAAGCTGAAGGCACCATCTATAGCGATACGTATCTCTAGTTCCCATCCGCTTGCCGATTGTTTGGCCATATAGGTCAGCTCATTGGTGGCCTCTAAAATTAAACGACCTTGCTCCACAATCAATTGTCCTACTGGCGTTAATTCGGCTTTACGTTTGCTACGGTCAAAAATAGCCAGGTCTAAATCTTCTTCGAGTTTATTGACCGTATAAGAGATAGCAGAGGGCACGCGGAATAACTCATCGGCAGCAGCTGCAAAACTTTTTTTGCGTTCAATGGCATCGAGCACTTTTAAGGCATCTAAAGTAATCGGAGAATTCATTAGTTCAATCCTTTTGAATTGGTTGTTCAGTTTTAACCGTTATTAATCGTTAAGGCCATTAAATATAATAGCTTCAACATTCAAACACAACGAACAATCAAACGAACTTAGGAGAAACATATGTCTATATCACTACTTAATAAATTAACTACCTCTACTGCAAACTGGTCTTCATTGGTACTCAGAGTGCCAGTTGGTCTTATCTTTATGGCACACGGCGCACAAAAATTATTTGCAATGTTTGGTGGATATGGTCTTGAAGGAACGGGCCAATGGATGGAATCAATTGGTTTAGCACCCGGTTACTTGATGGCATTAATGGCGGGTAGCGCTGAGTTCTTTGGTGGTTTGTTTATTATTGTGGGTTTGCTGACTCGCCCTGCTGCCTTTGTCTTAGCGATGACCATGGTGGTTGCGGTGTTGGCTGTACATATTGGAAACGGTTTATTTATGAGCAATAACGGTTATGAGTTCGGTTTGTCGCTAATCATCATCAGCTTCGCACTTATGTTGCAAGGCAGTGGCCGTCTCGCATTAGATAACCTTATCGCGCTGCGTACAAAAAGATAGTTTCGGCTTCGGCTATGGGTAAAAATATAAAAACATCAAAACATCAGAATTAAAAGAGGGCATGAGATGATAAGTCATAATAAATTTACAGCATTAGGCAAAGCAAATCATGATTGGTTAGTATCAAGTCACCACTTTAGTTTTGCTCATTATTACAACCCTGCGCGCATGGGGTTCGGAACATTACGTGTGGTTAATGACGATTGGGTAAAACCTGGAACGGGCTTTCCAACACACGCACATAAAAATATGGAGATCATTAGTTTTGTGCGCAGTGGCTCCATTACACATAAAGACAGCGTCGGAAACAAAGGGGTGACACTTACAGGTGAAGTGCAAGTGATGAGTGCGGGAACAGGAATCGCGCATTCAGAGTACAACTTAAGCAAAAGCCCATTAACCTTTTTCCAAATTTGGATTGAACCTAATAAGCACAATGTAAAACCCCGATGGGAGAGTAAAGTGTTTAGCGGTGAATGTGATGCTCATTCATTACCATTATTAGTGTCAGGCTATCCAGAAGATGAAGGCAACGTACTGTTTATTAATCAATTGGCGCGCATATATGGCGGTAAAGTTAAAAAAGGCACTCGTTTTACGCAAACTATTAACCAACAAATGTATGTATTAGCCTCATCGGGTAGCTTTAAGATAATGGATAATCACACTGAGGTGATCATGCAAAAAGGCGATGGTGCAGAAATAACAAAAGAGAAAGAGATCATTATCGAAGCACTGCAAGACAGTGAAATGATTTTTATGGATGTACCTACTCATTAAAACATTGTTTGAGATGGCAATAACATCGCAGTGACTGGAAAATAAACAGTCATTGCGATTTCTGCCTTTTAACGCTTATTCTGAAACACTTTTTAGGCACATTTGTTACACAACAATTTCCAATCGATTCCATTCAGGATCTAACACCACACATTCATAGTAGCCATCACCCGTCCAGCGGGGGCCATCCAATACCTCATAGCCTTGGTCAGTAAAGTGGGCCGCCATGGCATCAACTTTTTCCTGTGAGCCAACAGAAAATGCAATATGGGCTAACCCTGTAATCTGGGGGGTGACATCAACGGATGAGACTAACACTGAATCCATCTGCATTAATTCGATACGTGGTCCATCGGGCAATGTCAGAAAGTAAGATTGGAATGCTTTAAGCGGGTTTTCATATTTTTCATTACTTTTAGCATAAAAAAACTGTTGGTAAAAAGTTTTCATCACTTCTAGATTTTCACACCAGATAGCCACATGTTCAATTCTCATTTAATACCTCACTTTGTAGCGCGGTTTCATTAAAAGATAATAAGGTGTTCATGGAGAGAATGGCTTCTATCTCAACGATATTGTCACTTGATTGCAGGCGTGCCTGATAATAATCAGCTAAACGATTGCTTTGTGTGTTCATGAGTATTGCTTTGATTATCTCTAACATGGTGATTCCTCTGCGTGTTAAGTGGTTAAGTGGTTAAGTGGTTAAGTGGTTAAGTGGTTGAGTCATGAGTGCTTAAACGATGGGTAATTATCATTCAATAAGAGGAAGCTAAAAAGAGAGGTTTTTTAATTGTTTAATTCCGGTTAACGCCGTAATCTGACTGAATCTGTCTTTTAAACCCGATACATGCTCTAAATAAGGAAATGGTGGTGACGATATGCATCCTGTTTTAAGTAATGAGAAAAAAATACTGCACTTCTCACGGTTAACTAAGCTTGGCGTTAAACAAGAAATTTTGATCACCTTGCATGAAGTCGCCGAAGTGATGTGTACCAGCACGCGACATTGCCGCACCTTATTAAATGAAATGCGTGATTTAGGCTGGTTAGCATGGACACCTAAAGTCGGGCGTAATCAACGTTCTCGACTGTATCTCCTGTTTTCTGTTGATGAGCTAACAGTCGATTTAGCACAGCAGATGATTGCCATTGGAAAATATGAAAAGGCACTCGTGTTGATCGGCAATGACCAACTGTTATTTGGGCAATTATTACAAAATACATCGGGTGCGATTCAACGCGAAGGGCGGTTGCACATTCAGCTGACTTACCCGCGGTCATTCTCTACATTACTGCCACATATTGCGTTAAGGAACAGCGAACGTTTCTTATTACGTCAGGTTTATTGCTGTTTAGTGCAGTGTGATAAACAGGGCGTTATTTCACCCCAGTTAGCCCATCACTGGGTTTACAATGAAGCGTTACATCGCTGGCGTTTTTATTTACGCCCTGCACTCACTTTTCATGATGGCAGTGAAATTAACGCGCAAAAGGTCGCTGAGTTATTTAATCAGTTAAAGTCGCTGGTGGCATATAAAGCTGAATTAGCGCACGTGACTGAGATCAACGCGGTCAAGACATTGTGTGTCGATTTTCAATTAGATCAAGCGGATCCTGGATTCGCAGGATTGATTGCAGGTGTGAAATATTCTATTCAACCTTGCTCTCAAATCAATGATCAACTTAATGATCAGGTTAATAGTAAAGTTAATAAAAAGGTGGCAAGTGTTGGCAGTGGAGCGTTCAAGGTAGAAGAGCATACATCACAGTATTTACGATTACAGGCCGACGATAACTATTACGCACATCGCGCCCTCACTGATACCGTGACTATTTGGCACGTTTCACCATTACAAACTAGCGCGGCTTGCACAAAAGAAATACAGACAAATAAGCGACAAAAAACCAGTCAGATCCGCTCAAATTATCCGGCGACTAACCGCGTTGAACAGAACATTAAAAGTGATACGCTAAGCACTGAAAACGATAAAAAAAGCAGAATAGAATATGGCTGTTTACTGGCAATGATAAACAGTCAATCGATGCTTTCTCTGCTACAACGAAAATACCTGAGCGACTTGCTGAGTGCTGATAAATTGATGGCGCTATTAAGTCAATCCACGACTCCGATTGAAGCTATTCCGGCCTATAACCTGCTGTCTAATTGGTTGAAAGTGATGCCGATGGACACAGTAGTAGAGCCTTTACCGCGTAAACTGAGCATCGCACTGTTTGAGCACCATACCTTGCAAGAATGTGCTCATGCGATACAAATATTACTTGAGCAAGCGGGCATTGATTGTGACATTAACGTTTATCCTTTTGCGACATTAATGCGCAAGGCCACTGAAAATAACCTAACGGAAGATCTTATATTGATGAGCGTGGATTTAGACGACAATCTACCCACGTCAATTTTTAGCTGGATGTTATCGAATGCGCTACTTAAGCACAGCCTGTCTGAACAAGCCCAAGCATGGTTACAAACTCAATTAATCGCCATTCGCCAGCAGCAACCCTTAAGCAATTACCTCACCGAGTTAGCGTCAATTAGCACTGCAATGATTAACCAGCATTGGATGATACCGATGTTGCACCATCGGCAAACGCTCTATTTTCAAGACATACTCAAAGGGGTCTCTATCAACGTATGGGGCTGGCCTGATATACAAAATGTGTGGTCTGAGCACCTCGTAGAGAGTTAGCGCTCAAGGCATCAAGTATAAAAAAGCCCTGAGTCGCGAACGACTCAGGGCTGAATAATTTAAACATGAAATAAACGTAGTGGTATTACTCTTTATTTGTCCAATAGATAACCACGTCTTGCTTGCCCCATTTTCTGGCTTTCTTAACATCGTTACCCATGTAGATATCGATTTTCTTTTCCCAGCGCTTATTCATTTTATCCAATACTCGGTATGTACCCTCAAAACCTTCGATTCTTACTTCTTGATTATGAGTCAGACCCATATCTAGTAAGTCTCTCGACACAGCAATTGATTTCATGCCGGGTTTAAGTATGTCACCCCATGCAGCAAGGTTAGGTGTTGAATCGGTTTCTCCAACGCTTGACGTATATGCACTTGCTGTCACTTTAAGTGATTGCTCACCGCCACCACAGCCCATGAGTGAAATAAGTGAGAGTGCAATAACAATATGAAGGCGAGTTTTCATAAGAGGGAATTCCTTTTAATTTGGTTAGTTGATGATGGATAAGTTTTGCTTTGAGATTTTAATCAATCATGTACATGACTGATCGTTGATCGGCGATAGTTTAGTTCATATTTTATTTGTTTTCAGCGGTTTAGTGATAATCGCTGTTGTCGATCTATAGTCGAGCAGTTTTATAGGTAATGGCCAGATATAAATATCCTGTATTCACGCGCAGATCATATAAAACCCCAATCAAAAATGTCACAATACAACTCATTGAAATATCGATAAATATGTTCAGGTACTAGGGTCAGACATTTATCCCCAGATAGAGTCCTTCGTACTCTTATACCAATGTTGCCTTTAGAAGAACAACATCGTATCAACTTTTAAAGTTGATTCTCTAATGAGAATTTTCGACCAACTAAACCAAGCCCAATAAACCCAATTTAATCTAACCGACGCACTTGTAAAAAATACCGTAATTTAGGAGTTAGCACATAATGACAATGCCACGACCTGTTCGATTATTTCATATTACTGCAATTGATAATTTAGATCTTATTTGTCAGCAGGGGGCATTAGTGTGTAAAACGTTGAGTGAACAACAAGGTGTCAAGTATCACAACATTGCGCATGGTGGTGCGCAAGGTGTTCGCTCAAATAAACAAGCGCCGAATCCACCGGGTGGGTTAATACATGACTTTGTTCCCTTTTATTTTGCGCCACGTTCACCTATGTTATCGGCCATTCAGAACGGTCAGGTACAAGATTGTTTGTATGATCAAACAGGTATTATCTATTTTGAAACGACCGTAGAAATGGCGTATCACAACGGGTTACAGGATTTTGTATTTTATGATCGTAACGCAACCAAAGCTTATAGTCAGGATTATACGGATTTAAAACAGTTGAAAGATGCCGTTGATTGGCAGACGATGACTGAAACTCCATCGTTGGATGGTTTTTGTAAGTATTTTTTTGATAAGCATAGCGAACCTCGCTATGTCGATAGAATGGAAAAAAGACAGGCTGAATTTTTGATTAAAGACCAAGTTCCGCTAAGTTGGATGACACGCATTGGTGTGATCGATACAAGCCGAGCAGAACAAGTTAATGCCATTTTGGCTAAACATAACGTAAACTTAGCAGTAGATGTAATGACAGATTGGTATTTTTTAGGGCAATAACATGGCAATTAATTCTGTAAATGGCAACCTTTTAAAACAACACGATGTTGACGCAATCGTTAACACCGTTAACTGCGTAGGCGTGATGGGTAAAGGCATTGCTTTACAATTTAAGAAACAATGGCCTGCCAATTTTAAAGCTTATGCAACGGCTTGTAAAAATGAAAAAGTGAAACTAGGCAGTATGTTTGTTTATGAATTAGGCCCATTAGTAACACCTAAATATATCGTTAATTTTCCGACTAAAGGACATTGGCGAAGCGCTTCAAGACTCGTTGATATTGAAACTGGCCTACAAGATTTAGCAAAGCAAATTAACCATTTTGGTATCACCTCCATTGCCATTCCACCTATCGGTTGTGGTCTCGGTGGCTTGCCTTGGTCTGACGTAAAGCCGCTTATAGTGAAGCATTTAGGCGCCATTGAACATTTAGACGTTCGCTTATTTGAACCAAACGAAGCAATCAGCGCAACAGAAATGCTAAGTAATACCAACAAACCAAAAATGACGGCGGGTCGTGCAGCTATTCTTGCTTTATTAGAAACGTATCAATCGGTCAATTATGGTTTATCTAAGATTGAAGTACAAAAACTCGCTTATTTTTTACAAGAAGCGGGCGAGAATTTAAAGCTTCAATTCATAAAGCATAACTTCGGCCCATACGCGGATGCACTGCGTCATGCATTAAATGCAATGGATGGCCACTATATAAAAGGGGTAGGAGACGGAGTTGTTGAATCACAAATCACACCAGTTGAAGATGCACTTGCAAGCGCAAAACAGTTTTTAGCCGAATCTAATGCTGATATCAACGAACGAATTAATAGAGTAAGCGAGCTGATTGAAGGTTATCAATCTCCTTACGGTGTCGAGTTATTATCTACAGTACATTGGGTCGCAAAACATGAAAACTGCAACAATGCTAATGACGCTTTTCAGGCAATTCAGCATTGGAATGCGCGTAAAAAACAGCTTATGTCTGAAAATCATGTACAAGCAGCATGGAAGCATTTGACGACAACAGGCTGGATTAATTAGGTTCACTGCTTTTATATATTGATCAATAGGAAAAAGATCTTAAAAAGATCTGGACACCCGCAAACTTTGACTGGTTTTCAAGCTTAACCTATGGTTTATGAATGACCTGTAGGTTAATCTTGGAGGCAGTAATGACTCAATCATGCGATTCATTGATTTCACTTTCCGATACCCCTTATTACCACTGTATTTCCCGCTGCGTTCGTCGTGCTTTCTTGTGTGGCAACGATAAATACACTGGGCAAAGCTTTGAGCATCGTCGTCAGTGGGTGATTGATAGAGTCAAATATTTAACTGATGTTTTTTCTATTGAGGTCTGTGCTTATGCCATCATGTCTAACCATTACCACCTTGTGTTGTTTGTTAATGAAAAAAGATCTGAAAAAGATCTGGACACCCGCAAACTTTGACTGGTTTTCAAGCTTAACCTATGGTTGATGAATGACCTGTAGGTTAATCTTGGAGGCAGTAATGACTCAATCACGCGATTCATTGATTTCACTTTCCGATACCCCTTATTACCACTGTATTTCCCGCTGCGTTCGTCGTGCTTTCTTGTGTGGCAACGATAAATACACTGGGCAAAGCTTTGAGCATCGTCGTCAGTGGGTGATTGATAGAGTCAAATATTTAACTGATGTTTTTTCGATTGAGGTCTGTGCTTATGCCATCATGTCTAACCATTACCACCTTGTGTTGTTTGTTAATGAAGATGCGTTAGCTGATTGTTCTGACAGCGACATATGCGAACGTTGGAATAAAATCTACTCTATTTCACCACTTGTATTACGTTGGCAAAAAGGGGAGTTAAACTCAGATATTCAAAAGGAAGAAGCGTTAAACATTATTGCCGAGTGGCGACTGCGTTTATCAAGCATCTCATGGTTTATGCGCTGTTTGAATGAGTTTATCGCGGTCAAAGCGAACAAAGAAGATAAATGCAAAGGGCGATTTTGGGAAGGCAGGTTTAAGTCTCAGGCATTATTGGATGAAAAAGCGTTGTTAACTTGTATGGCCTACGTTGATTTGAATCCGATCCGCGCTAACATGTCAGCAAGTGTTGATGAATCGGAGTACACCTCGGTTTTTGAGCGGATCCATAACAAAAGCCACTACGATGACACTCAAGAGAAAAAAAGCAGTAAATCGTTAGTTAAGTTTATTGGTGCAGAGCATCAAGACCAACCACAAGGTATTCATTTTACACTGATTGATTATCTTGAGTTGGTTGATTGGACTGGGCGCATCATCAGAGAAGATAAGCGCGGTGCAATTTCAGTACAAGCTCCCGCATTGTTGAGTATACTTGGTCTAGACAGCGCAACATGGATTAGTCTAGCCAATGATTTTGGTAAAGAATACCATGGCGCAGTTGGTTCACTTGAGGAGTTAGCGCTGTTTGCTGAACATACAGGTAAGCAGTGGGTCTCAGGAAAAAATAAGTTGCGACGAATATATCAGTAAATAGTCTAAGCATCTCTCATATCGCAGTATCAGCCTTTCCGTTGAAGTTTACGATATCTGTAAATCAATAAGTTACCCAGCATGTTACTTATTTTCCTTCAAATTTACATATCATCTTATTTTTGTGACTAAATATTAGCTTTAGTTGATATCTTGTGTCGCTGTGTCTGTTAACGGATTTAAATCGTCAAAGGAAGATTGGGATGTCCTGTTCTTTTCCGGCCGGAGAAAAAGCGATTAGCATATATTCAGCTGGCCGCTTTTTCTACCTATTCAAGTTATGCACTTATTATTTGAATCTAGGTATAATTGTTAAACAAGGCTGGAGTTTCTAGCCTTTTCTATGAAATGGAGTAATACAATGTACAAGAATTTAACAGCCATAATTTTGGCAATCGTGTCATACACAACGGTAGCCGCAGAAGCGAATGTAATTAAAATTGATCCGGTTTTTGAAGAAATAACAGGAGCCGCATCGCGTAATCTTTCACCAGGTCAACGTCTGACTCAGTGGGTGTTTTTGGAAGCCCCCGCAGGTAAACGGCATTTAGTTTCAGTCAAGTATGATACTAACGCTCCAGACTATTCAACCATGGACTGTCAAGTGTATATATACACAGAGTCTAATGAGCTTTTAAAGAAGCTTAATTGTAGAACTGATGGCGAGTTTTATTTTGAAACGCCAATAACAATGAACCTTGAAAAATATAAAGTTAAGATATCAGCATACAATAGTGATTTTACAAGCGGACGGGAGCGAAAATGGTTCACAGGTAAGTTTGATTTCACATTCGGCAACAGTAATCATGTCGATAATGATTATCTCCCAATGTGGTGGAAATCGTCTTACGATCTTATTGGGGCTGATTCAATATTAGATTATGATGGTGATGGCTTTTCTATTGCTGAAGAATACTTTGGAGGGAGTAACCCTATAAGCGTTGATAGCTTTCCAGCTCATAAACCGCTACTCGAAACAAGTGAAAAGTTTTCTGTTGGAACATCGTTGAGTGTATATCCATTAAAACCGATGACAGAATGGGTAAAAATAAAGCCAGATAATAACAAAAGAATACAGTTCATTGATATGGAAGTAGAAGTCTCTGATAATGCGAAACGCCAAAGTATTAGGGCATTTGTTTATAACGAAAATAACGATCGTATTGGAACTGGCTATTTTTACTACTCTGGTAACGACTTAGCCTCCCAACGCCGATTAATTTTAGATGAGCCGATTCAAGTCGAGGAATTGAATATAAAAATAATAGGCTCTCATTATGGTTTTTCAAATCAGAGGGTGCAATACAATGTAAAATTTAACACTGTATTTGTAAAGTGAAAATAGATGGGGATAAGCATTGAATTTTGCAAAAAAATGTAAGATACAAAGTCCCAGAAACAATGGGGTCAGGAATTGTCTTTTGCTCTTTTAGGCAAAAACAAGACTTGACCCGAATGGCACTGCATTAAGGAATTTTTACTGAATAAGTTTCATTAGGAGGCTGCCAACAGCTAGGGAAAATCGTACAATTAATTCATCAAAAACCAATAAACTAGCCCTAACTGCATGACCAATTTCAGTACTAAATATTCTATAAACACAACAAAAAACAGCCCGCATTTTGACGGTGATGATTTCCTTCGCATATTAGAATCTGAACAGATTTCCACCACAATTAGAGATGCTACTTCCAAATGTCGAGAGAGGATTTTTACTCCTTAACAAAATCTGGACAGCCAAACCTTTTTTCAGTTCTTTTAATCCAATAACTTAAACAGCAGTACATAAAACAAACTAAAGCTTTCGTTTAATCACGAAAATAAGAAAATAGGTAATTTCAAAGTCGTATTTTAAATTGAATGTTTGGTAGTATCTAACATACTCATAATAAGACATTTAAACATAATCAAAAAAAGAAAATAATGAAAAAAGTATTGAAGGAAGCAATAGAACAAGGGTGTAAATTATGACACCTTTGAACAAAATTATATTGTTTATTATATTAAGCACTTCTTGGCCTGTAAGCGCCAATCAAGATATTACTTTTTCTCAGCTGAATATTGCATTAAAGGATTACTCTAAAAAAATTGAAGAGTGTGACTTGTCTAAAATACAAATCGAGATTGATCTCGTTAAAGATAAATCAGCAATTGAAGTTATTTTATCGACTCCTTCGGTATTAAGTTATTTGAATGAAAAAGCAAGGAATGAATGTTTACAGCCACAAAAGGGGTTATTAGCGGAGGCAATTTTATATACCAAAGCGGAATCCGAATCTTCGCCTGCATATAAACTTGGCCTAAATACACAAAAAATGGTATTCAAAGTACCTTTTGATGTAGAAAATAGCTTTAATGAATTAAATGATTCTCAGCGTAATACCTTACTTTCAATAAAACATATAAACTTACCATTTGATGCGTTACATCTGTATGAGTCAGCTCTAAGTAGTAGTGATTCAAATAAGGCCATGTAGCTATAAGGCATTTAAACGGAACTAAAACCGTTGGTTAGGTTTCGCTACACATTATAACCCAAAATTTTAGTCCGTTTAATATGGGCGCCACTCTATTCCTCCTGTTAATTTTTTACTTTATATTTACAAGTAAAATTAATTTCAATTAAAAGCATTATTTAAGTAGTCCCTTTGTAAATAATAGTGTTTTTTAATGATGTTTCTAGGTAAACTTACATTTTATCAATAAGTTAACTTTTTAAAATAGGAAGTAAAAATATGTCACTAGTAATCAAAAAATGGTATGCAGGAGAAAGTGAAAATGAAGATGGTAATTTCGTTCACCTTGTTGGAAGGGAAGCAGGTCTTCTTTCTTGGTTATTATCTTTATTTAAAATTGATCCTACAAGTGAAGTTGAAATAAAAGACAATTTATTAAAGTTCACATCATCTTCGTTTGCTGGTCAGGAAAAACGAATTATACCAATGAATTCAATAACATCAGCATATTATGGTTACGAAAAGCCTTGGAAAATGGCTTTAGTACTAGGAACTTTATTTATGCCTTTATTTTTTCTTGGTCTAATAATTGGTCCTTTATATTATATTTTAAATAAAAATTTAACTGTGGGTGTTGTTGAAGCATCAGGTTGGGTTGGCTCATTTTCTTTCAAGCGTTCAATCATTGAAGGGCAAAATATAAATGAAGAAGAGGCATACCAAGTAATTGAGGTTATCAGGTCATTAATCGAAGCTAAAACAGCCTAATAAGAAGTTTAAACGGAAAATAACAGCGGGCTGTCAACTGTTATTTTCCGCTTAGCTAAGCGTTACGTGACAATTGAGATGTTCATATGGATATAATTAATTACCTTAAACAATACACTTTTTTAGTGTTAGGCATTGGATATTTACTTCTTTTTTTTGGCTCAATATATGGGCTTATCGTTAGTGAAGTATCTATAAAATTTACCTCCAATGCTCAATATCATATTGTTTTAAATGGATGGGTGAAAAATTGGACATTTGGCTTAGGGTTCTTACTAGCAATAGGTATAGCTTCTTATCCGATATTATCTGGTTTATATAAAGCTTTAAGCAATGCTAATAGTTAGACCATATACAAGAAATTTAAACGTAACAAAAATAGTTGGCCATCGCTTCGCGATTTCAGCCTGCTATTATGCCCCCTTTAATAAACCACTAATAACCCTCTTCTTCACCTCATAACTTATTTTAAGCTCATCAAAATCACCATCTAACCAAGTTCTAGACAGTTTCATCCTTTCAATACGCCTTTCATCCCCAACAATTCGGTCGCTTAAAATAAGTGCCCCTCCTGCGGTTAAAATTCGATCCTCAAACTCATCAATAATGACACCTAACTGTCCAGCTTGGTCAATAACTGGCTGTTCAACCGCCTCAACTTTACTCTGCGTACAGTTATTGACAGTACTCCAAGGGACAAGCTGACGCTTGCAAACCCCATCGTTCCTTGCGTTGCTGGTTTTTCTTGTGATTTCCCACGTTCCTTCTCGAGTGACTTTTTCAACACCCAAACAAATAACACCATTCGTTCGTGTAATTGTTTCACCATAGCCATTCTCAACCTGTTTATACGTAAGTGAGACAGGTGCTAACGAACGAGGGCAAAAGATGCCTCCCATTGCTAAGAGGTACATTGACCAGTTGCCAATATCCGCACTATAGCGGGCTAATTCGAGTGGGTGCTTCTCTTGTTTTAGATCGAGAAAGGATTTTATTACAGAGGTTTTTACCGTTTCTTCCGAGTGGCCTTCAGCTTCTTCATCACTTATTTTAATATTGGTACTTGGCAATCTTCGTAATTCACGCCATACACCAACAGGTGCCCCACCTATCTGTTGAAATTGTCGAATACCCCACAGTGAAGCCCATGCACAGGCAGAAAGCGCATCGTCTTTTGCTGAGCCATCTAGCTTGTAACCATCGATGTTTTTAGCGATATATTTAGCAATATACCCCGTGGCACTGCCCTTGCTTTTATCAATACGTATATATTTAAAGCGTCGCTCCATAAGTCGCGTAGCTTTCTTTTAATGAGGGAAATACCTTAATTTAATTCTAGGTTTCAACACAGAGCGCCTAAATAGTATTCAGTACATTTAAAAGTACCAAAATAGAGAATGAATTATTAATTGAATAAATAAAATTTAAACATTATTAACACTTGTAAATAACTCCATAATTTGGAATAAAATTAAACTTCCCAAAATTAATGGTTCAGCGCTAAAAGAACAAAGTAACATTACCTAAATTCAAAATTTTATATTTAATATTTCACCTGTTTCTTTAAAGGTATTATTTAACAGCATGTTACGATTTTAATGTTTAAAGTTATTTTTTCAATAAAAAGAAAACTCAGGCTGAACTCAGTTCAGTCTTAAAGTATTAATGACACTTTAAGCTGTCTACCGTTTGAGGCGTATTAATAGGGATATTCGTTTTAGGACAATCACTATTGAAAAAATGCCACTTCTGTTCAATTCTTACTTGCACTACACTGCAGGCCTAAATTCCTATAAGAGTAAATAATGACACGTCTATTACCTATCCTCATGTTTATGGTGGTTTTAAGCCCACTGGCCATTGATATATACCTACCTTCTATGCCTGAAATGGCGGCTGAATTTAGTGTTTCTGATGCACAAATCCAATCCACATTAGTCTTGTTTATGCTGGCGATGGGTATTGGTCAAATTTTAATTGGTCCATTAGCGGATCGATTCGGGCGTAAACCTATCGCGTTATTTGGCGTTTGTTTATACATCGGCAGTAGCTTGTTTGCTGTTTTTGTTACTGATTTTCAGTATTTACAGTTAGCACGTGTTTTACAGGGAATCGCGGCGTGTGCGACCTCTATTGTGGTCTTTAGTGCCGTGCGTGATAGTTTCTCTAATGAGAAAAGTGCGCATTATTACAGTTACTTAAACGGCGTTATTTGTGTCATACCGGCTTTAGCACCGACATTAGGTGGCTTGTTAGCATTGCAGTTCGGCTGGCGTTCAACCTTCTTGTTTATGGCCGCCTATGCAGTATTGGTACTATTAGTTGTTGCTTTTAAACTACCTGAAACACGCCCTAAAAATACAGTGACGAGTGGTGCGTTATACCGCTGGTCTCGTTATCAGCCTATTTTATCGAACAGTCATTTTGTGTTTTATGCAAGTGCCTGCATGGTCGCAATGGCCGCTATTTTAACCTATGTTTCTTACGCGCCAAGTTGGGTTATCAAACATTTAGGCTTATCAGAAATGACCTTTAGTTACCTGTTTGGTGTGAATGCGATTATTAATATCGGCGCCTGTTTTATTGCCCCTTGGGTGATCAAAAAATTGGGTAAACGTCATACGGTATTAGTGGCGTTATGGATGATGATCGCATCGGCATTAGTCCAGTTAGCAGTACAAGCATTACCTGCACCGAGTAGCTTAATGGCTGCCATTTACTTTATGTCGCCGATGTTATTGTTATGTATTGGTTTTGCGTTATTACTTGGCCCTGCAACAAGCATGGCACTGAGTGGTTTTGGAGAGCGTGCCGGTACGGCAGCTGCACTATTAGGCTGTATGCAAATGAGTGGTGCTGCGTTATTAACTGGCGCTGTGCAACAAACTGATTTAACGGCACCTTATGCAAGTGCTTTAGTGATTGGTGGCGGGGCGATAGTGTTATTAGTGATTATGTCGTTATCGCGTTTTAACCATTGGCATTATGAGCAACACGTCGCTGCTTAGGGTTAACCTTAGCGCTTCTAAAGCCCCTTATTTCAGACGAAATAGGGGGCTTTTTTTTATTCAAATTTTACAGTGGTGATGATGATTAACCATCCCTTATTGCTTCATAAAAGGATAATAACAAAGTTAAACCGCTACATAGCTGTAAAGGTAAGTGCTTGGTTTTTTGTTGATGTTTAAATTGCAAACACTTGTTTTTATGCATAATATGCCATTATGTTATTTATTAAGGAGTGTTACATGATGCGAATTATTAGAATGTTTTTAGCTTTGCTACTCATTGCTTTTATAGGTTATCTATTTTTTAGTGGCAATATTGCAGCTGCTATCGTGACGTTAATGGCGAGTGCTATTTTTATTCCCATCGTCATGCACCTAACGAATGGTGGTCTTTTTTCCGGGAGTGCATTGAATGGCACTGCGTCTTCATCAAATGATGGAGGTAATAGCGGACAAGGTAGTGCTCATGGTGGAGCCGATGGTGGTTCTGGCGGTGGTGATGGTTGTTAATAAAACATCACCGATTACTTAAACGGAATAAAAACCGTTGATCATTACAGCGCCAAAATAATTTACATCTATCAAGGAAGATCTGATGATACCATTTGAAACACTGATGCTTTTTCTCGCCACTACCTTTGTGGTGGTACTTTCGCCAGGACCTGCAGCCATTGCCGTCACCGCAGAGTCTGCATCTCATGGCTTTAAGCGCTCTTTTTTAGTTATATTAGGCATCGCAATCGCCAACGTAGTTTTCTTTGTTTTGTCAGCAACTGGCATCGCGGCGCTATTAATTGCCTCGCATACACTTTTCTCGATCATAAAATGGGTGGGGGTGGCATATCTTCTGTATCTTGGTTTTAGTGCCATATTCAGCCAAGCGGGCCCTTTGAGTATTAATCCAAGCAGAAATAAAAAAGGCCGTGCATACAAAGTGTTTTTAAAAGGCTTTGTTTTAGAGCTCTCTAACCCCAAGGCGCTTTTATATTTTTCGGCATTGTTGCCTCAATTTATCGACATATCAAACCCCATTCTGCCCCAGTTAGCATTGCTCTGTTTAATCACGCTGATGTTAGATCTTTTTTGTTACTCGCTTTATGGCTATTTGGGGTTCAAATCAATCCGTGTGGGTATAAAACCTGCGATTATTAAATTTATTAATCGTTCAGCTGGCGCCATGCTCATTTTTGCAGGAATAAAAATGGCATCCCTAGAAAATGAAAAATGAAAAGTAAAAAGGTTAAATTGAACAAATAATCTTAAATTTAGAGAGAGAATCAACGATGAAGTGTTCCGTATATATTGCAACCAGTGCCGATGGGTATATTGCTACTTTAGAGGGGGGCGTTGATTGGCTTCATACTGCAGGTAATTTAGAGGCTGATATGAGCCAAAATCCAGACATGGGATTCAATGATTTTATCGCATCAGTCGATTGCATGGTGATGGGGCGTAAATGCATGCAAGTCATTTCCAGCTTTAATTTAACGCCTGAGCAATGGCCTTACGGGGATAAAAAGATCTACGTATTAAGTCACTCCATTAAAGAGCCACCTGAAAACCTCCGAGGTAAAGTCGAAATGTATTCAGGTGACATTCCCAAACTAATGAAGATGCTTGAAAATGACGGTTTTAAACACGCCTACATTGACGGTGGTACAACGATTACCTCTTTCATTAACCTACAACTGATTAATGAAATGATCATCACTAAAGCCCCTGTTATTTTGGGTGAAGGGGTTCCTCTTTTTGGTAAAATTAATCAGCGTATTAAATTGGTAGATGCTACCTCTAATGCATTCCCTAATGACTTTATTCAAGTTAAATATGGTATCAATTACTGATAACGATAAGTCCTTTAGACGGGGCTGGAATACACGGCAAGTGCATTATAATTAGCACTCAAAAATACGTGTTGCTATCGCGTTGTTCTCTATTATTTCAATAAAAAACTACCACGAAGCCACTTCGTGGTTAATTTCTTTTGAATTTATTTCAATTGTTTAATCGCATTTATAATGTACTTACCCTGTGCAGGAATACCTGAGCCCCGTTCATCAGCAAGTTTTGCACACAGTTTTAATTCGCTTAATGCGGGCGTTGAGGCTGTAGAAAAACTTGGCTTTATAAATTCACGTTGATTTTTAATTTTAACTAATTGTTTCTAAAGTAAATAAAATCCATGGGAAGTGTGTTTTCTGAAAAATAGACACTCTACAGCCTCGTTATGAAGTAGTGAGGATTATCGAAGAATAATGTTTAACTTAGGTGCCAGATGTTTCGAAGGTCGCGGGAGTTGCTTTCATTCTATATATCTAGCCAGCGAATAAGTGCATCAAAGCTTCCTTTATAAATGTAGGGTTAATCACTTGAGTTTTTAGAGTCGACTTAGGTAGTGAGTTAACCTGCTTAAACCTGTAATAACTAACCACTCAATGTATTGAATAACATTAAATGGTAAGTTAAACTGCCTATAACTGTAATAAGTGGGTACTTAATTATGAAGCAAGCATTAGCAATTCAAAGACTAAATGAATTAGATAAGAAAGGGCGTTATGTTTATATGCATCGTGATTTGTCTAAAATTTTTCATGAAGACTCTCCACGGTCACTTACCGATAGCCTTGCTCGTCTAGTTAAGGGAGGCGTTATAGAGCGAGTGGCGAGGGGCGTTTATGTTTACGCGTTATCTCGACATAAAAACACCTCGAATACTCTCGATTTGATTGCTACCACCTTAAGGCGTGGAGAGTATAGCTATGTCAGTTTAGAGTCTGCCTTGTCATCATATGGTGTAATTTCCCAAATCCCAATCGACAGATTAACTCTAATGACGACTGGGATTAAGGGGGAATATAAAACTCCTTATGGAGTTATTGAATTTACGCATACTAAGCGTGCTGTGATGGATGTTCTTACTCATATTTTTCAGACCAATAGACCACTAAGAGTCGCATTAAAGGCTACAGCACTGAGAGATCTAAAGCGAGTTGGTAGAAACAACCATTTAATTGATATGGAGGCAATGTATGACGACTAATCAAGAAAACTTTAATTATTTAGTTGAAAGAGCTATCGAAGAAAATGGAGGTTCAAGCAATAAGCCTGTAATCGAAAAAGAACTACTACACTACGATATTTTGTTTGCACTCGACCAAGCTGGTATGTTGGATGATGTAGTGTTTCAAGGAGGAACGAGCCTTAGATTATGCTACGGTTCTAGCCGATATAGCGAAGATCTCGATTTCGCTGGTGGTTATGATTTCAACAGCGAGACATTATCTAAAATGAAAGATGTTATCGAAAAATATATTGGCGACAGATATGGTTTGGAAATTACAGTTAAGGAGCCGAACTCGCTCAAAGAAGATCCTAAATACGCAGAGTTAAAAATTGATAAATGGCAAATAGCAATCGTAACAGCGCCAGAGCAAAAACATATTGCAAAACAAAGAATCAAACTCGAAGTTGCTAATATTCCTGCTCACACGAAAGTACCTCTCCCTCTTAAGCTGAATTATGATTTCTTACCAGATGGTTATCGAGATACGCTTATTTATGTTGAGCCATTAGAAGAAATTATGGCAGATAAAATTATCTCGCTCCCTGCTACTCAAAGGTATGTTAGACATCGAGATATTTGGGATCTTATGTGGTTGCAGCAAGAAGGGGCTACGATCAATAAAGAGTTAATTGAGAAGAAAATTATCGATTATAAGATAGAAGGGTTTATGGGAATGCTTGATGCTAGAATTGCTTCAATTAAAGACATTGTCAATGGTTCAGATTTCGATCAAGAAATGAAGCGATTTTTAAGCCAAGAAGCTTATGACCGTACCTTAGGCAAAGAGAAGTTCCGTGAGTTTTTGATATCAAACTTAGTCGGGTTGCTTTCGTCAGCTAAAAAGGAACTGAGCGGGAATGCTGATAATGAAGCAGGTTTCAGGTTTTAGTGCCAATATAGCAACTATTTTTGTCCACTTAGCACTGCGTTTTGTATTTGGTGAGATCCTGCGACGGTATCATGCAAAGCGTACTCGCCATTGCATGATACAAATCAGCGTTTAAATCTTTACGCAGGTGAAAATGGCGTTGCCAGAGGTCTCATCCCAAGGGACTATTTTCTCATAATCATGCTCGAAAATGTGCACTTCAAAGTAAGGTTTAAGCATTTCTGTCAACTCATCAAAACTGAAAGCAACCATTGGGTGCTCGTCATTCCACAGTTGCGTTTCTTCATCGTTTGTTTTTTCAATGCTCAGTTGCAGCGACTGCTTTTCGCCATCACCACAGTAGTTCCAACCAGAGCGGAAGGTGAACACATTGTTTTCTTGCTTCGCGGTGTGTTTTATAAATGAGTCGTTATTGATTTTGTTTTTGTCGACCACATTAAAGCAGAAAATGCCATCAGCCTTTAACGCGCGATGTACACTTTTGATGCATTCTTTCAATTTTTCAATGCCATCGTTGTAGTGGATGGAATACAAGAAACAAGTGATTAAATCCAGTGGCTCAGCGACCTTAAATTCACTCATGTTTTGCAAAGAAAATTGTGCTTCAGGACAGCGAACGGTTGCTATATCTAGCATCGGTTGATTAAGGTCAAGGCCATGACTTTGGTAGCCAAAATCAATAAAATGACGTACATGTGGACCCGTTCCACAGCCTAAATCAAGGTGTGTGTTTCCATCGTTACCGAAAATCTGGTGTAGTCTGCGAATGGAGCTACTTTGTGCTTTGTAATCGATGTCTGCACACATTAAGTCGTAATAACTAGAAAGGTCAGTATATAGGGCGTTTTCGGACATGTTATCCTAGTAGTATCAGCTGAAATATTGGGTGGCGCATTGTAAACTAATCATTAGACTTTGCGAAGTAGATATAACGAGCAGCCTTGTTGATAAACAGAATAAATTAATCAACAACGAAAAAATACAGCTGGCTATCTTGCTTCGCTACACATTTTAAGCCACTATTTTTGTCCGTTTAATGCGGCATTAGGTGCCATTCCAATAGGTGTTCCATGGATATTAAATTTGAATCAATTGATATAGAGGTTAATTTTTTCCATTGTTTAGAGTTTCGTCGTGATTCTTACTTTTGTAGTTTTGGTACTTATACAGGTTATGAAGATTCTATTGTTGGTTATGAAAAGCGAATGCGTAAACGCATTGATGAGAGCAATTGGTATTATTTTCATATTTGGTGTGGGAGTGAGATTATAGGTCAGTTAGAATTCAGAACATTTTCAGATTTACCTGAAACTGGTTATGTTCATTTAATTTATATTGTCTCTAAATATCGAGGTTTAGGTGTTGCTAAATTAGCACAGAGCTTCATTATCAATACCCTAATTACGAATAACTGTAAAAATGCAATGCTGTCAGTTAGTCGTACAAATAAACGTGCAATTAAGCATTATAAACGCTTCGGGTGGAAATACTTAAAACCCAACCCTAAGCATGAAGCAATGGATTTCTATGTGTCTCAATTAAGCATATAACAAGAACTTTATACGGAACCTGATTTTCCCCCGCTTTAACGGACACCAAAATCTAATTAAATATGAGGTGTCTTATGCAAAAGTACAATAATCCCAAACGCGTTCTGTAAAGAGCAATTGACCATATAGCCAATTGCTCTTTAGTTACCTTTCGCTTTACCTACTTTATTTACACTTAACGGCGCGGCTATTCTCTATTTCTTGATACCAGCAGTGCATTAAGTCTTCGGTTAACTTTTGTTCTATTTCGATGGCCATTTCAGTTGGGCAGAAAATAGTAAACATAATTTTAGTTTCACCTATGTCAGTCGTACCCACAGAAATAGTCGGGTGAGGACCATGAATGTTAATACCTAAACGACTTTCAATTAAATGATTGTAACGTGTGGCTACATCAATAAAGTCAGCACAGTACAAGTCTGCTTTTGCTCTTAATTCATTAATAAATAGAAACGGGTTTACCTTACTGTCACGGATAACATTAAAGTGATGCATGGTATAACGTTTTAAAAAATTCAAATTTTTAATCGGTGCTGTGATCAAATAACTATTAGGTAAATACAAGGTTTTACCCGTGTATTGATAGTCATCGACATTCACTTCCAAAATCGCGACTTTTGCCCAATCTAATTCATTCACTTCACCGGTATAATTGCCCACTTGGATCCAGTCTCCAATACGAAAAGGGCGACTTGAGATTAAGTAAATAAAGCCAATCACACATTGAATAAATTCTTTGGTTGCAATCACTATCGCCATCATAAAAGCAGCAATAGACAATGCAAACTTTTGCATTTCATCGCCCCACAAATAAAAGAAGTAGATTAAAAACAAAACGCTAAATAGATTGTTTAATATATTAATTAATAATCGTTTGTCTTCTTTTTTGTTTTTTGCACGGTTACGTATGACATATACGAAGCCATATTTACAAATAATCACAACGATAAAACCGATGATGGTCATTAATAATTTGCTGTGCAAAAATTGGGTAAGCGTTAGCATTTCTCTCTCTTATAAAGTAGTTAAGATGATTTTTCAAAAGGGGCAGTCTACGCTTCTCATTTTTCGCGGCAAACGAAAAATGTTGCATGGTGTGATAAAAAAAATTGCTTAAGAAGTGATCATTAATCGTTGATAAAAATCCGCTTATTAGGTTATTTTAAACTCGGGCAAATGCCTGTTATGCTTTATATACTAAAGTCAGATAAACAATAAAATTCGTTATTAAATCAGTAGGAAAGAACATGGTGTCATTTACTAAACAAACCTATTACATCGAAAAATTATCCGCGCTTATTGAGCAGGAGCAAGACTTAACGCCCTATGTCGCGAAGATTGAAGATACCTTAAGCAGTGAGCAAATCGCTATTTTATTGGAAGCTTTTCCAATTGAAGAGCGTCTTCTTATTTGGGCTGCTTTTAATGCTGAGACACAACAGCAAATATTCCTTGAGATGCGTACTGAATCTCGAGAGATGATTTTAAACGCCTGTGAAGACGAACAATGTTTTCCGCTGTTTGAAAAGCTGGATGCCGACGAATTATTAGATATATCTGACGAACTCAGTGACCGCTTTGTGTATTATGCCGTCTCTAAAATGACCGCTAAACAGCGTGGTTTATATAAAGAGGCAGAGGAATATGCCGCCGATGAAGTGGGTCACTGGCAAGGTTTTGATGACTTACAAGTGCCAGCAAGATTAAAGGTCTCTGCGGTTAGAAAGATATGCTCAAAGACATTACCGCCATTGTCGGAAGTTTTTTATGTGACAAATGCCGATGCGGTGTTATTAGGCGAAGTGCCAATCTCTAAAATCATCAGCAGTAGCAGTGATAATGAGCAAGCCATTAGTGAACTGATTCAAGGGGACTATGAAACCTTGCTAGTGACGGAAGACATTTACCGAGCTGCCGAAAAAGTGATTGCCTCAGGAAAAGCGGCACTTGCTGTTATTGATGGTTCAGGTTGTTTAACGGGGCGCTTAGGGTTAACCACAGCTTACGAAGTGAAAGATCAACAAATTGAAACACAAATATTACAATCGGGTGGTATTACGGAAGAGGAAGATCTGTTCTCGAACGTTTGGACCAGTAGTAAAAAACGTGCGCTTTGGTTAGGGGTTAATTTACTGACTGCCTTTTTAGCGTCTTGGTTTATTGGGCTGTTTGAAGGCACGTTACAGCAAGTTGTTGCTTTAGCGGTATTAATGCCGATTGTGGCGTCGATGGGCGGTATTTCGGGTAGTCAAACATTAACACTGATTATTCGTGGTTTGGCGCTAGGACAAATCACCGAAGCGAATCAACGCCAAATCGTCTTAAAAGAGTTTAAGGTGGGAGTGATTAACGGCTTTTTGTGGGCCTCTGTTATTGCGCTGATTACTTACCTTTGGTTTGCAAATCCATTGTTATCATTAGCTATTTTTATCGCTATTTTGGGTAACATTATGATTGCGTCACTGTCGGGCGTTTGGGTACCTTGGACACTGACTAAATTGAAGATTGATCCGGCGTTATCGGGCTCAGTACTGTTAACGACTGTGACCGATGTATTTGGTTTTATTGCATTCTTAGGCTTAGGGACATTATTCCTAACGTAGTTTTTATTAGCGCTTACTGATAACGAATGAATAAAACCGCGCTCAACAAAAAGGCCTGCATGTAATTAACATGCAGGCCTTTTTAATTAGTCTGTCTTAATAGCGCTATTCTGTAATGCTGCAGAAGGGCGGTAAATGTGTCACTTCAGACGCGATGAAGGTTTGGCTAGGGTCCACTAAACAGTGGTCGCCCATTGCTTCACGGCCTAATAACATCAGATAATTCATATCAGAGCGGTTGGTTAAAGTAATTTCAATCGGCCAAGTATCATCCCCTAACTTGATCGGTGTTTTGATAACATAACGTTGTTCACTGCTGCCATTCGATGACTTTATCGTGCGTATATCGGCGATAGGTGAGGTACAGTTTACGATTCTATTCACGTCATGCACATCTGGGTGAATATCAAAACTCACATAAGGTTTGCCTGACTGGCTAAATTTCACAATATTATCAACGTGTAACGACGAGGTTTTTGCGCCTGTATCTACGCGTACCTGTAAATTAATAATCGCCAGTTCAAGTAAATCAATCGACTCTAAACGCCCTATAATCTTTTTATTTAATGTTTCCATTACGCTTTCCTCTTTCTCTAACTGTCATCACCACCAAGATGTAAATCATCTTGTACGGTTTCTATAAAGCCACTGATCTGTTTGTCATCTTCTTCAAAATACGCAATATGGAACATCGCTTCTCCCTCTTGTACTAAAGGAATATTTTGTTGACCCACAACAATACCGGCACGATTGGCAATCACTTTGCTGATGATTTCGCCATAAGGGCTACCAATTTCAGCCAGTACATCACCTTCTATCACTTGTGAGCCTAAGGCGACACAGTGATTGACAATACCACTCGCGTTGGCGCGTAACCATTGGCTACTGTTGGCAATGAATGGCGCTGTTTTTTTCTTTTTTGGCTCACTACTTTTACGTAACATGCCTAAGTGTTTGAGCACATTGGTAATACCTTTCATGCCGGCGCGAATTGAAAATTCATCAAAACGTAATGCTTCACCTGCTTCGTATAATAATACTTTTGTTTTGTTTTTAAGGGCTGCACCGCGTAATGAACCATCAATAATATCGGCGTTTAATATCACCGGTACGCCAAACTCCTGCGCTAGTGTTTTTGTTTCACTATCGGATAAATCGGCTCTAATTTGTGGCAGATTTGAACGGTGAATAGCACCGGTATGTAAGTCGATACCATAATCACAATGTTTTACTATTTCGTTTAAAAAAGTATGTGCAACTCGACCCGCTAATGACCCCTGTGGGGAGCCGGGAAAACAACGATTTAGGTCGCGTCTGTCGGGCATATAACGGCTTTGTTGCACCACACCATAAACGTTCACCATAGGTACGGCAATCACGGTGCCTTTTTTAATATTAAACTTTTTTTGACTGATTAAGCGTCGAATAATTTCGATGCCATTAAGCTCGTCTCCGTGCACCGCTGCGCTAATAAAGATAGTTGGTCCGGGCTTTTTAGCGCGAATAATATGTACCGGTAAAGAAACATCTGCATCGGTATAGAGTTTAGCGACAGGCAATTCAATTTTACACTGCTGCCCTGGTAATATTGAAAACTCACCAATTTGTAAGACTTGCATAATGTGATCATCCTAGTTGTAATAATTATCTGTGGTGCAGATCGCTTGATTTATTTCTTGGTTATAAGCATCACGTTGTACTCACTTATATTCAGGGCTGCAGTGTATCGACAGAAGTAAGAACAATAAAACGATAAATTTTATGATGTTTAATCAATTTTTTTTGTTAAGGCGGGACGATATAAGGCGTTATTTACGGCTGGTTTTGGGGATGATTACTTTGATTGATTACTTAGGTGTTTGCTTGTTTTTAAGGTGCGAGGAGGGGATGTCTCTGTTGAGCGTTTGTTGCTAACGCCAAAACACTGCAGGACTGAAGTCCCACTTCCAAAAAATGATACTCCACTGCAACATTCATTTGGAAGTGAGCCTTTAGGCTTGCGGTTGTTGCTGAGTCCACAACCCCTGCAGGACTGAAGTCCCACTTCCTAAACAGTGGGCTAGCAAAGATCACTTGGAAGTGAGCCTTTAGGCTTGCGGTTGTTACTGAATCCACAAAGCCTGCAGGACTGAAGTCCCACTTCCTAAACCGTGCGCTACCAGAGAACACTTGGAAGTGAGCCTTTAGGCTTGCCGTTGTTGCTGAGTCCACAAAACCTGCAGGACTGAAGTCCCACTTCCAAAAATGGCGCTTATGAAACTTCAGGGAAAAACTGAATGGCTTCCTCTACCAGTGTTTTCTTTTGGCTTCGAGCAAGGTAAATAGCAAAAATTTCACGTGAATAAACGGGTGCGTCTTTCACTAAAAATAAGCGTTTATCTTGGATATGTTTATAGGCCAATTGCATCGGCATGTAAGCACAGCCACCGGCTTCTAATATAAAATCTAAGGCGACACTGGGTTGGCTCATATAGTGTCTTGCAGTTACTGTGTCTTGAAACGCACGTATGTGTTGGGCATTCACCGATTCGCCATAATCGACCATGACATATTCAGAAAGCGTTTGCTGGTGGATGTTTAAATGTTCGGTGGTTGAGACTAAATGCAATGGCACCGTGGCGACTTTCTCTGTGATCAGCTCATCGACAAAAGGGGTATCGAATAAAAAGGCAATATCAATCACGCCATTGAGCACGCTGCGGCGTAATTCAATCGGCGAGTTGGTATTGGTTAACAACCCCAAATCATGCTTATTGCAATGCAGTTTATATAACCATTTATGTAAAATAATATCCCAAATAGACATGATAGAACCAATGGCAAGTTGCTCAGAGGTATTGTCGGCAACGCCCACATCTTGTTTGGTTTTCTGCCACATAAAAATCAGTTCATTGGCATGTTTGATTAAGCGATGTCCTTCAGAGGTGAGCTTGAGATTTTTTTGGCTACGATCAAACAGCAATACACCTAATTCACCTTCCAATAATTTAATACGCGCACTCACTGCAGATTGAGTAATAAATAACGATTCCGATGCTATGCGAAAATGTAGGGTCCTGCTGACTTCCAAAAAGGTGGTTAATAATTCTATTTTCATGGCTTACCCTTAATCAAAATTTTTTGTCATAGTAATCGAAATAATGAATTTTATTATAAATCAATTTGCTTTTACACTGCACGTCTTAAATGAGGAACGTGAGAGACGTCATCATTAACAGACAATAATAATGTGAATAGTTTAATCAACAAGTTTTAATAAAAGGTGAAAATAATGAAAATTGCAATTTTATCACGTGGCCCAAACCTCTACTCAACTAAGCGTTTAAAAGAAGAGGGCGAAGCACTAGGACACCAAGTGGATGTGATAGATACGCTACATTGTTATATGGATATTACGAGTAGTTGCCCGACAGTACGTTACAAAGGCGAAGAGTTACCGCGCTACGATGCATTGATTCCGCGTATTGGTGCTTCTATTACTTTTTATGGCACAGCCGTGGCTCGCCAATTTGAAGTGATGGGTACGTTTAATATTAATGAGTCTGTTGCGATTAGCCGTTCACGCGATAAATTACGCTCAATGCAACTGTTAGCGCGCAGAGGCATTGGTATGCCACGCACGGGTTTTGCAAGTCAGCCTGACGATATTAAAGATTTAATTAAAAACGTTGGCGGCGCGCCGGTGGTTATCAAATTGTTAGAAGGCACACAGGGTATTGGTGTGGTACTCGCGGAGACTGCAAAAGCCGCGGAAAGTATCATTGAAGCGTTTATGGGGATTAAAGCCAATATTCTTGTACAAGAGTTTATCAAAGAAGCCAATGGCGCCGATATTCGCTGTTTAGTGCTGGGTGGCAAAGTGATTGCTGCGATGAAACGACAAGCTGCTGAAGGCGAGTTCCGTTCTAATTTACATCGTGGCGGCAGTGCTCAAGTGGTGAAGCTGACTAAACAAGAACGTGAAACGGCAGTGAATGCAGCTAAAGCGATGGGGCTTAATTTTTGTGGTGTTGATTTACTGCAATCAGAAAGTGGTCCGAAAGTCATGGAAGTTAATTCATCACCGGGTTTAGAAGGCATTGAAAAAGCAACGGGTAAGAATATTGCGCGTTTAGTGATTGAATTTATGGAAAAAAATAGTAAAGCAACCAATAGCAATAAAACCAAAGGGCGTGGTTAACCCCTTTTTTGTCATCGCTGGCAGGGAGTTTTGCCACAAGAAGGCGTATCTGTTGATAACTCAGTAGTGCGCCTCATACCTTAGACCGTGTTAATCGCAACATTGGCGTTTATTGACGCCTGTCATCATCTTAAATCTACACGTTATTATCAATAAACAGGGTGTGCTGTTTTTTAAACAATGTTCAACAACGACCTTTTTAGGTTAATAAACGACCATTAAAGACTATAAAAACATCACCTTGTTATAAATTCATCATTCTTGCTGTGTTTTTTTGATTAACAAAGATATTAATCTACATTTTTTATATAAATCTATTATTTTTTAAGGATGTAATGTGGAAGTTTTTAACAAGTTTTCAATAGCATATCGTTTAGCACTGGCTGGTGTTATCGCATTTTTGGGTGTTTTTTTAGTCTCGTTGCAGGCCGTCTCGATGCTTAATACGACGTTAATGGATGAAAAATCAACGCAAACAAAAAACCTAGTAGAAAGTGCACATAGCGTTATTAATAGTTATTACTTGCAATACCAAGCAGGTGATATCAGTGAAGAGCAAGCCAAAGTGCTTGCGATGAATAGCATAAAGCAGATGCGTTACGCTGAGGGTAATTATTTTTGGATTAATGATTTGATACCAAAAATGATCATGCACCCTATTAAACCTGCCTTAGACGGTAAAAATTTAAGCCAAGTAAAAGATGCCAATGGGAAATACCTTTTTGTTGCGTTTGCCAAAATGGTCAGCCAGCAAGGCGCAGGTAATGTTGATTATTTATGGGCGAAACCGGGTCATGAAGATCCCGTGGCTAAAATCTCTTACGTGAAAGGGTTTAAACCTTGGGGATGGGTCATCGGTACGGGTACTTACACGGATGATGCGGATGACATACTTGGGGACGCTATTAACAACCTCTTAATTGAAATAGTGATCATCACTTTATTATTAATTCTCGCTATCTACTTGATGAATAAAAGTATTGTACGACCTATCGTTAATACCACTCGGGCACTTGCTGAGTTGGCAAAGGGTGATGGCGATTTAACCATGCGTTTACCCATTAAAGGCAAAGATGAAATTGCGCATTTATCAACATCATTTAATGACTTTGTTGATAAAATTCATGGCATTATCGTTTCTGTTCAGGACTCTTCAAATGAGGTGGTGCGCTCTTCAAGTGCGTTAGTCGAAAAATCACAATCATCATTATTAGGCGCGCAGGAGCAAAATGCAGAAACTGCGCAAATAGCGACGGCTTCAACAGAAATGGTGAGTACGATTAGCGAAATTGCTAATAGTGCTACGACGGCTGAAAACTTAGCTAAAGAAGCCAATAAAGAAACATTATCGGGGAAAGAGGTGGTGCATCTTTCTGCACAATCCATTGAGCAATTAAGCGCTGAAATTAAAACAGCAAGTGCGGTAATAGACGAGCTTGATGAACAGTGTGCCTCAATTGACAGTGTATTATCGGTGATTAAAGCGATTGCAGAACAAACTAATTTATTAGCCTTAAATGCCGCCATTGAAGCCGCTCGCGCGGGTGAACAAGGCCGCGGGTTTGCGGTTGTCGCCGATGAAGTACGTACACTGGCAGGCAGAACCCAAAGTGCAACCTTGGAAATAAACGGCATTATCGATCAACTTCAAGTGAAAGCGAAAAGCGCGGTTGTCGCGATAGGCAGCAGTTCTGATAAAGCACAAGATGCGGTTGAACAAGCGTTAAAAGCGAGTGATTCTTTAGATTCCATCTTTGCAAGCATTACCGCTATTGCGGATGCTAATCACCATATTGCAACGGCTGCAGAGCAGCAATCATCGGTGACAAGAGAGATAGATGAACGGGTGGTGGCTATTTCTGATTTGGCTAATCAATCGGATCAAATTGCGTCGGATATTCACCAAGAAAGCGAGCGAATTAATCAGCTTGGCTGTCAAGTGAACGGACAAATGTCTACGTTTAAAGTGTAGAAAACCAACTGTTCAATGTATGAAAAAGCCACTCAATGAGTGGCTTTTTGCTGTTTGATACTTTGTACTTACTTTAGGTGGTAGCTGAATTTAGCGACACGTGAAATCAGTAATTTATCCATTATCCAGATAAATGCAATTGCACCGGCGGCTAATGGAAACATAAGCGCTAACAGGCTGGTAATGATTATCGCACTTAACCAACGTGGTGAGGGCGCGACTTTAACGGGCGCTGCTAGCCATTTGTCACTGCTAGTACGGCGTGTCCACCACATGATAACGCCAGAGACGGCAATTAATATGAAGGTGAGGCACAGTAAGGTATTCAAAATACGATTCCATAAACCCATGTCACCTTGATGTAAGGCGATACCTGCAGCCATTGATTTCGCCATTAAAGAGTATTCAGCCCAGCCAATATCGGCTAATACTTTACCGCTAAATTGGTCAATATGCAGCGTTCTATCTTCACGGGCATCGGTAATGTCACCACTCATGGTATTCGCAGAAAGTGTATACACACCATCTGCTTTAGTAGGAATATTTACTTTGAAACGTGTTAACCCAATTTGAGTGGCGTAAGCAACCACGCTGCCTAAATTGACTTGGCCCATTGGGATAGCGTCGATACCCATTTGTGAACCCGATAATGGCAGTTTTGTTTGCTCAAGATTCCAGGGCACTTCCTCTAGTACATCATGATTCATTGAGGCATGTGTTTTGTCTGAAAGTGGCACGTTATTCCATTTTTCAGCGGGAAAACTATTCCACGGTTGCACTATTTTTTCGCCCCAAACACCTGCCCAAGAAAGACCAGAGATAACAAAAAACAGCAGAAATACTGAGGTCACTAAGCCTAAATTCGCATGTAAATCACGCCAAAAAATACGTTTGCCACTGCTTAAACGCAGTTTAAATAATCCTGCTTTACTGGCGTTATCCGTTGGCCACCATAAATACAAACCGGAGACGATTAAAATCACCATCAAGCTGGCTGCTATTTCAATTAAACGGTCGCCATTCTCACCGATTAATAAGGTGCCATGAATACCATTCGCCCAGTTGTAAATACTATTATCACGGTCTATTTTACCTAATATGTCACCTGTATAAGGGTTAATAGTGACAAATAATCCTTGTCCACTGGCGCTGACAATCGCAAAGCGGGCCACTCGCTCTGAGTTCTCAGGGGTAATATATTGTTTGATTGAGGCATCAGGGTAACTGAGTTGCACATTACTTAATTGTTGCTCTAGCGAAATACGCGTTTGTTGCGCCTCAATATTTAATATTGCTCCATATTGTGCATCTTCAATCACATCATCGTAGAGCATGACTAGCCCGGTTATCGATAACATGATCATAAATGGCACCACATAAAGTCCGGCGTAAAAGTGCCATCGCCATGCGCTACTGTGTTTTATTTGTTGCTGACTAGGTTGGTTTTTTTCTTGAAACATATGATGTCCTTGAATGCACTGAGCCTATTGCCTCAATGCATATTATCCTTGTATGATTTTAAAAAATCGGTTCAATTATTAATGCACTTGAATTAAGAAAATTCGGGCGGAGATCGGGGTTGCTTAAAGAAAAGGCGAGTCGATGAGAAAAATAAATTGATGCTAAGAAAAGGTGAAAGCGTGGAATGATGGTTAGCAAAAAGAGCGGGAAAGTTCGCAAACAGTAAACAAACATATTGAGATAAAGGGCAATGATAAAACTTTTTTGCACTGCTAGATGAGGTGCTTTCGTGTGTCTCACTCGCTGGCGTATGCGCCATAGATGAATGGTTAAACATCTCCATGCTAGCCACGGGGCAATGATTGGCTTGTAGTAACGAATTTTTAGTGTTGGCATGAATAACCGGCATTGCGCTTATTAATAACCATGCCAATAGCCATGATCCTATGATGCTTTTTTGTAGTGTTTTATTTAATTGGCGCATCATAGCCTATACGAACAGGAATCAATTAGGGTAACGTTTGGTGGCGTAACTTGCCAAAGTGGTCATCAAGGCGCAACTTACTTTTAGGTCGCTGTGATAGATGTCACGCTATTTTGCTGTATTTGTCTGTTACAACAATGAAAAAAATAAGGTGCTTTGTATCTTTTAGGCGTTAGTTAGCTTGAGAGGAACGCAGGCATTGCATTGAAAAACAGGTTAAAGTGATTGTGGTTTTTGTTATTGTGATTAGAGTAAAAATATAAGCAGACATTAAGGATGAAAAGTGAAACAACAAGCTAAAAATAGTGGGTTAGGTTGCCTTCAACTTAATGCCCCGTTAAAGCCATCACATCGTATTTTGGTTTATATTGCGAATAAACCCAACATGCCAGAATATCGACACTGTAATAGTGTGCAGGCAATGACTTCAGGGGAAATTACCGCGATTGGTTTAGCCTGTGGCAATGGCTGGCGCAAAGTCTTTAATGTTTACAGTAAGTTACTTTATGCACTGGATGCGAATGATTTTTCATTTAAAACCTTAGCGCCTACTTGGCAAACTTATCGAGATGATTTTTTGTTACAACAGGGCAGCGCCACTGCGCTATTATTTAGTGCGCCTTTGTTGTTAAAAGAGTTGTCAAAAGAGTTGTCAAAAGAGTCGCAAGCAAACTCGCATTGTATTCATATTATTAGTGGTAAAACCTATGCTAAAACGTTAATTGATAGTGGTCTATTAAACGTCTCATTAATTTGGATAGATGAGTATTTTGCAATCGATGTGCAGAAACGATTAATCGTTTGTCCGTATTTTGATTACCGACAGTTATCCAATCAAAAAATAGAACAACTCGCCAAACTAATGAGTGGATTAGTAAACCAAAAAACGCATTAAAAAAGAGAGGTAAATAACATGATAAGTTGCAACCAATACGATTACATCGAGATAGTGTGCATGTACCATTATCCTCTTAGTTTGACCCTCAAATCAGGTGAAGTGATTACCTGTAAAGCGCTTGATACAAAGCGTAATGATAACAACGAAGAATGCATTCAAGTTGATATTCAAGGTGTGCAAACATTAGTGCTATTAGATGAACTGAGTGAGTTATCTGTGCTGATTGAAAATCCACATTTCCAAGTTGTTTCTTTTAGCTAAACGCAGTAAAAACACCATCACTACACCATTACTAGCGGCAAGTCAGTGGCCATGTTGTCTTTACGATATTGATTTGGGGTTTGCATGAACAGCGCTTTAAACGCGTAAATGTACGCAGAATCAGATTGATAACCTAAATCCATGGCGATATTTTGTATTGCCATCTGCTCTTCTAATAACTGCAATGATAAAACCAGCCTGATATTTTGTCGCCATAAGGAAAATGACTGATCAAATTCCTTTGCACAGAGCCGAGACAAAGTTCTGGATGATGCCCCCACTTTTACCGCCCAATCTGCGAGTGTTAGCGCTAAATCAGGCTGCAGTTGTAACTGCGTAAATATCGCCAATAATCTTCTGTCTTTTGGTATCAATAGCGGGATCTCATAAGTTTCTGCGAGGGTTATCTGATCGCTTAATACCATTAATAAATGCGCTAACATAAGCGCGCTTTGTTGCTTGGTTTCTTCTTTGAATAACTGCAAAATGAGTGCTTTTAATAGCGGGGTCACTAAGCATGATTTATGCTACTCGCTATAGTCTAAGGTGTTTTGTGTGAGGCTGTTATTAGGATTTAAATAGATAGCCATAAAGTGAGTATTAGTTACCGCAACCGATTTGTGGGTGGTGTTGGCTGGGATATACAAGATGCCATTATGCGGCACAATGATATTTTTTGTTTTGCCTTTTAAGCGTAACTGAGACTGCAAAAGCCCCTTTAAAGGAAAGATGATTTGATGCCATGGGTGTGAATGCCAGTCGTCCACATAACTTGATGGCATCTGTATTATATTGGTCAGCATTTGGCTGTTTTCTGACTGTTGTATTCTTTCGTTTGCTGACATTTTTGGCGACTTATCGATGGTTTGTGTCTGCTAGTATAGGTTAAATAAGCATGAAATTAGATAGCATAATGTCTCATTAATTTAACAAAGGTGAGGAACCGTCATGCATATTCATTTTATCATTCATGAGTCGTACGAAGGACCGGGTGCATTAGCGCAGTGGGTTGAGACAAGAGGACACAAAAAAAGCGAGACCCATTTATACCGTGGTGAGCAATTAGCTCAAGTAATGGATTTTGATTTACTGATTATATTGGGGGGGCCACAATCGCCACAAACCACTGTTTTGCAGTGTGCCTATTTTGATGTGCAGCGAGAAGTAGATTTCATCGCAAAGAGCATCGTGGCAGGTAAAGCGGTATTAGGCATTTGTTTAGGCGCGCAATTAATTGGTGAGGCATTGGGCGCTAAATTTGAAACAAGCCCCAACAAAGAGATTGGCTATTTCCCCATCACTCTGACCGCCGAGGGTAAAGCAAACCCATTGTTACAGCATTTTCAGTCAAAGGAAGTGGTCGGTCACTGGCACAATGACATGCCTGGCATCACAGAGCATGCAAAAATACTCGCTTATAGTGAAGGTTGCCCGAGGCAAATTGTTGCTTATGGCGAATGGGTTTATGGTTTTCAATGCCATTTAGAATTTACCCAAGAAAGTGTGCAAGGTTTAATTGAATCTGCCTTTGATAACACGCTGCTGAACAGTGAAAAATGGGTACAGCAACCCTCTGATATATTGAAGAAAAATACCCAAACAATGAATAATTTACAGTTTCAATTTTTAGATGATTTACTGACGCGATATAAGCACCAATAAGCATCAACAATTACCAATAACTATCAATAATTACCAATGAGCAGCGAGCTCTTGGCGACTGGTATTTGCGCTTTAACAAAAGCGGATGCCTGCGTTTATGTCTCACCGACTAAAGGCTTTATCTACTGCGTTTTTCCTGCAAAAAATAGCGCTAATACCTGCGCTTAATACGCATAGCTTGCGTGTTATCACAGATACTTACGATAACGTTAAAATCTGCGAATTTATTCCCCAATATCATGCTATTAGGTTGGCGAGAAAGGCACGGCGACTCTATAGTGATTTTATACACCTATATTTGTATATGTTATGGAGCATCAAAAATGAAAGGCATTGTATTCAATCAGCTACAAGAGTTTGTAGAAAGTGAGCACGGTATTGTTCTCTGGGATAAAGCGCTAACGGCGTGTGATTTACCTTCTCAGGGTGTTTATGTTTCTACCATGAATTATGACGATAGCGAGCTACAAGGTTTAGTCGGTTTTTTTTGTAATCACTTGTCGGTTGATGCGCCTACTTTAGTACGTGCTTTTGGAGAGTATTTATTCCCGCGCTTATTTGTAATGGCGCCTGACCAAGCTAAAGAAGCAAAAAACTTGAAAGCATTCTTATTAATGATTGAAGATATTATTCATGTGGAGGTCAGAAAGCTCTATCCCGATGCCAGTCTGCCTGAATTTGACTACCAGGATAATAACCAAGACTTACTCATGTTATACCGCTCCCCACGTAAATTATGTCATTTAAGTGAAGGCTTGATTAAAGGGGCAGCTACACATTATCAAGAGAAGGTGAGCATTAAACAAACCTGTTGTATGCACCATGGTGCTGACCACTGTGCTATAGAAATCACTTTCTCATGAGTGATTGCAAAGACGAGTTAATTGCTGCGCTAGAGCGATCTCTCGGGCGAGAAAGACAAGCGAGAAAAATCTCTGAGGTACAGCTTGAAGTTTATTCTCGTGATATTTATGAGTCGAATGTGCAGCTAAAAGCACAAACTAAAGAGGTCAGTTACAAACAGAAACATTTGGCATTTTTAACCGGATTAGCTGAAAATATTTGGCAATTAGAAACGCCACAAGCATTATTAGAAAACTACCTGAAGGAATGTTGCACGTTTTTAAGCCACAGTGTGGCGACTTTTTTTGAGATAAATAAAAGCAACCAAGTTAGTCAGCTTATTTTAAAAAAGACCGAAGATATTGCTCAGCATCCTTTTTATGCGACCTTTGATATCGCGACATTAAGCCATATGTTACAGAAAATCGACATGAAAGCGCTTAAAAGACACCTGATCAAAAAAGACAGTGGGCACTATGTTGAGCTAAGTGCTTATCTAAAAGATACTCATTATTGCTTGCCAAATTTACATGTCCATATGCAGCCCATTTACAGGAATGTTGATCAAGCGGATGAAGATAATTTGGGTGTTATGTGTTTTTTTTATCAGTCTCATAACGACATTAAAGAACTGAAACTGCAAACTATTAATACCTTTCGACCCACGTTAGCACTTGCACTACAGCGTAAACGTGCTGAATATTCGATGCGTAATAAGGTATTAGAGTTAGAGAAAGCAAATAATAATTTAACGACCTTGCAAGCACACCTTGTAGAGTCTGAAAAATTAGCGTCGTTAGGGTTGTTGTCTGCCGGCATTGCTCATGAGATAAATAATCCGCTTGGTTTTGTAATGAGTAATCTTGATACTATGCAAGATTATTTAACTGATTTGCACACTGCGATTTCCCCTTTAGACAGCATTACCCCAGAAACCTTAAATTCACCTGATGGTGCATATAATTTAGCCTTAGCGCTTAAGCAACTTAACGACTCCTTAGAAGTGCCTTATTTATTGAAAGATAGCCAAGAAATTCTTGATTCATCGTTAACAGGCTTGCACCGTGTGAAAGAAATTGTTGCCGATCTTCGTGTTTTTTCGCGTATGGATAATCACGCGCTTGTTAAGGTCGACCTTGAATCTGTCATTTCTCGTTCCTTAAACATGGTCAGTAATGAGCTTAAATATGAGTATCATGTAGAAACCGCGTTAAATAAAGACTGTTATATTTTGGGTAATGACGGTCAGTTACAGCAAGTCTTTATTAACTTATTTATGAATGCTAAACATTCAATGGAAGCGGGCGGTAAGCTAAAAATAAGCTGTGTTAGTCATGATGAACGTGTGGTGGTGTGCGTTGAAGATAATGGCCACGGCATTAAAGAGAAAGATTTAAAGGAGATATTTACCCCTTTCTTTACTACCAAAGCGCCGGGTAAAGGCACTGGGCTTGGGCTTTCTATCTCTTACAGTATTTTACAAGAACACCATGCTGAAATAGAAGTGAAGAGCGAAATCGGTAAAGGCACCACGTTTACTTTAACCTTCGCTGTGTATTATGAACAGAGGTGTTAGTGTCTGCCTCTCTCGCTAGAGAACGTTTAGCGAGTAATGGAACGGACTGTATCGCGTATGAAATCATAGGCTTAAAATATATGTAAATAAAATTAGGTGATGAGAATCTTTTGAGTTAAGATGCTCTCCGCTCTGTAAGTCAGAGTTATTAATGAAATTATAAAGTACAAGTTGTTATCTCTGTTACTCCCGCGTCATCGTAGTTGTCCTTAGTGTATCCCTTAGCTTCATCGTCACATTCAATAATTCAGTCCATAGCACATCGCATTTTCGCGATATTTTTTAATGAATTTATATAAGGGACACATATGTCTAATTCAACTACTGGTATAGTAAAATGGTTTAACGAAGCTAAAGGTTTCGGTTTTCTAACTCAAGATAACGGCGGCGCTGACGTATTTTGTCATTTCCGTGCAATCGCATCTGAAGGCTTCAAAACACTGGCTGAAGGCCAAAAAGTGTCGTTTGAAGTTGAAGAAGGCCAGAAAGGTCTTCAAGCAGCAAATGTTGTTGCTATCTAAAGTCAGCTATCTGTTTAGCTGATTAAAGAAGTAGATGTAACGACATGATTTAATCATCACGTTATATCTGCTTTAATTCGCCGAATCATTACAAGTTTTGCATTAAAAGTTATAAATATTTACCCGCTAACACCCACTTCTGTTTGTGTCTTGTCGTTTTATATTTTCCTCTTTACTCATATAAATTGTACTGTTTCATTATTTAAAATAATTACATCTAAGGATATATTTATGGCTCGTACTACGGGAAGAAAACGCTTTTGGTTCCAACAAAACCGCGAAGTAACGGAAACGTTAGAAACAAAAAGCATCATGAAAAAAGCAGTAGAATTAACTAAATAATTGCGTCATTAGTAATTAGTAGTTAGAAAAAAGAAACAAAGAAACAAAAGAACAAACTAGCCACGTTATTTTTGAGGAGCCTCTATCCTCGATAAATAACCGAGCGAGACCTTCCAAAAATACCCAATAATCCACTGCTCTTATATCTATTCATCATAGAGCGACGATACTCTTTATACATTCTGCGCGAACCAACTTACACACTCAGATTGTAGCCATCGCAAGACCACTCTCTCAACAATTTTATTTGTCAAAAGAAACGCTTTCTTAATGCTCTACGCTCTCTGTGTATATCAAGTATTTGTAGTGACGCCCCATTGTAACGGTTTGTAACTATTTGTAACTGTTTGAAAAACGAAGAAGTTAATCATAATTCAAAACGCAAATAGACAATAAATTGTAAAATACAAAGCTAAAAATGGAAAAATAACTACCCTCTGCATATCAATCATTCTTTTAGTCACCATTGATAAAAATGGTTTCTGAATTACTTAAACTAACTGCGTTTTAGCACCTTACTTATCGAGTGATAATTAAGATGCTCCGCACACGTTGAAAAATGTAAAAAGGAAAGAAGTATATGCAAAGGAAAAAATGGGTAGGTAATTTACTTATCTTTATAAGCCTTTTGACGGTCATGCCGGCGTACAGTAATGAAATTGTCATTAATAAGGTGATTGGAAGAAATAGTCTGGTTGGTGACATTCTGACCTTGATCCTCAGTAAATCTGATCCACAGGCGAAAATACGACAGTTATCAGAAGAGCTGCCTGAGCCTCGCCTTATCGAGGAAATACAATTACAAAAAGTCGATTTATTATGGGCAGGCGCATCGCCTCATTTAGAATCAACCTTACTGCCTATCCGTATTCCTCTCTTTAAAGGTTTATTAGGGCATCGTATTTTTATTATCAAAAAAGACAATCAGGCTAAATTTAATAATATAAAAACGTTAGCGCAACTAAAACAGCTCACCGCGGGGCAAGGGACACTTTGGGGCGATACTAAAGTATTACAGGACGCGAATATTCCAGTGGTTACCACGCTTAAATACCCTAATTTATTTTATATGTTGGAAGGAGGACGTTTCGATTATTACCCACGGGCCGTGCACGAGCCATGGGATGAAGTCATCGCTCGACCAGAGCTTAACCTCGCAGTAGAAGGTAACATCTTATTAATTTATCCCTTTGCCATGTATTTATATGTGAATAAAAATAATCAGGCATTGCATGAGAAATTAGTCCGTGGATTTGAAATGGCGATTGCTGATGGCAGTTTTGATGAATTGTTTTTTAATAACCAAATGATTAAAGATGCTCTGCAGAAAACCAACTTAAAAAATCGCACTGTGATTAGAATAAATAATCCTAATATGCACGCGGACACCCCCGTTGATCGCCCTGAGTTATGGCTCGATATCACCAACCTGTAAAAAGAGAATAAGATGAATTCAATTACAAAAAAATCGATGTTGCTACTGAGCAGCGTTTCATTACTGGTGATGGTTATTGTTTTTTCGACCAGTTATATGTTTGCTCATGATTACTTTGATGATTTATTTTCAGAAGAAATTAAAGATTCCCAAACGACATTGGAGATTGTATTAAAAGAGCCCATTTTTGCCTACGATAAAGAGCTGATTGGCGATATTTTGGGGGCGTTTGTTATGCGTCCTTATATCCATAAAATTTCAGCTTATGATCATCGTAATCAACTATTGTCTGAAAAAATAACCAGTGGATCGCCTCTTGATAGAGAGCAAATTATCGAAAGAGAAGTGAATATTAGATGGAATGGTAATAAGCAGATCGGGAAACTAGTGGTTATTTATCGTGCTGACAGTAATGACCCATTATTAGTCGCGGTTAAAAGTGCCTTTTTTGCTATCGGGTTTATTTTAATTGTGATGTTGCAGTTAGCTAACTGGCTAACACTTTCAAACCTTGTTGTTAAACCGTTACGCACAGTGGGGGATGCTTTGTCGGTTATTGCATCGGGTGGTGGTGATTTAACCAGTCGTTTAACAATTAAAAGTAATGATGAAATAGGCAAACTGGCCGATGATTTTAATCACTTTATTACACAACTGCACACTATTGTAAGTGGTGTTGTCGCGACTGCTAATGAAGTTAATAATACCTCTATCGGCATTATTAACTCTGCGTCTAAAAATGTACAAGCGACACAATTACAACTACAAGAAACAGAGCAGGCTTCAACGGCACTGCATGAAATGTCGTTGACCACCAACGAGATTGCTCAGAACGCTAGCCATACGGCAAAAAGTACTGAGATATGTATTCAACTCGCGCAAACGGGCAGCAAGGTCGTACGTGATACGGCTGCGCAGATTAATTTACTGGGTAACGACATGATGGAAACCGCGGAGAAAATAAGTGATCTTCGTGATAAAAGTGATTCTATTGGTTCGGTTTTAGATGTGATAAAAAGCATTGCTGAACAGACAAATTTACTGGCACTTAATGCTGCGATTGAAGCGGCTAGGGCAGGCGAGCAAGGCCGAGGATTTGCGGTAGTTGCCGATGAGGTGCGTAGTTTGGCTAAACGTACACAAGAGTCGACGTCGGAAATTGAAATTATTATCGATGGTTTACAAAAAGCCTCTACCACTGCCCATTCATCAATGGATGAAAGCCAGTTGGCATTGCAAAAAACGATTGCTGAGTCTGCAAATGCAAGCAGTGCGTTATCTGATATTCAAACAACCATTGATGAAATTAGTGGCATGAATGCACAGATAGCCGCTGCCTCAGAAGAGCAAAATGCAGTGGCTGCCGATGTGAGCCGTAACGTGACACAGATATTTAATATCACCAATGAAGTAACGGAGAATGCTCAGGGCGCCCGCAGTGCAAGCTCTAAGCTAGGTGAACTTGGAGAAGGGTTAATCGCTAACCTGTCTAAATTCAAGATATAGGGTCGATTTAACTTAACAAAAACAATATAGGAAGCGCTGATTGCATTGCTGATCAGCGCTTTTTTGTGTAAATAGCTAAGTGCACAGGAGCTAAAAAGGGGAGTGTATTAGTTGTTAACATTTATCACTACTTAGTATTCATTTTTCCTGTATAACACCTGTTCACATTGGTAACACCTTTGTTATGACATGGAGTCTATTGATTTTTAGTTTGGCTTATATGGCGCCAGAAAAATACGCTATCAAAGACTTAATCTTCATTGCTAACTAATTTTATGAAAGTATTCACTATACTTAGTGACAAATAAACGAGACAGCAAAGCGTAAAATAAAAATAATAAAACACGCGGCGCCTAATAAAGAGGAAATAAAAATGAACAGTCCACAAAGAGATATTGTATTACGTTTTTTAGCTGAGCCTTTAGACGTCAATTTTGGCGGTAAAGTACACGGTGGTGCGGTAATGAAATGGATAGATTTGGCCGCATACGCTTGTTCTGCTGGGTGGAGCGGTCGCTATTGTGTGACAGCCTACGCGGGTGGCATACGTTTTGTTGCGCCGATTCACGTGGGTAGTTTAGTCGAAGTCAGTGCTAAGGTTATTTACACCGGAAAATCATCAATGCATATTGCGCTTGAAGTAAATGCCTGTGATCCTAAATCATTAAATAGACGTTTAACGACACATTGTATTGTGGTGATGGTTGCCGTTGATGAACATGGCCAATCGGTGCGTATTCCAGAGTGGATTCCAGAAAGTGAAAGCGACATAAAAGAAAATGAGACCGCTAAAAAATTGATGGAAATACGGAAAAAAATTGGTGAAGAGATGCAAATTTTTGTTGAGTCATAAGCCTCACTAAAAATCGCATTCTGATATCAGGATAAGCTTTTCGACTATATGATGACTCACGTTATTGCTCGTGTTGTTGGTCATGTTATTGATCATAAACAGTCGTAAACTTATCCTTTTTTTGTTCTACTTTAATCGTGAATCGCTTTAACTCGACCTACGGCACCATCTTGTAAACGCACTTTGATACCATGATGATGGTTTGCTGAATTAGTTAAAATGTCTTTCACTATGCCTTCTGTCAGCGTGCCACTACGTTGATCCTGCTTTAATACAATCGATACTGATAACCCTTTTTTAATATCTGCTCTGTTAGTGCCACTCATATTTATTTCTCTATCTCTATTGTATGATTCAGAAGTTTGCCTGAAGGCGGGGTGCATGGTCAACTATAAAAAACAGTGTTTGATTTAGATGAATAAGACAAAAAACAAGCAAAATCACCACTAAG
>NZ_PJBZ01000253.1 GCF_002835995.1 Psychromonas sp. Urea-02u-13
GTTTTTTTTAGAGAAACAATCGGGGACAGCCGTAAAGTAGAACACCTTAACCTATTGATTTTATATGATTGAAGTTATGGGTGTCCTCAATTGGCCAGAGAAACAATCGGGGACAGCCGTAAAGTAGAACACCTTAACCTATTGATTTTATATGATTGAAGTTATGGGTATCCTCAATTGGCCGACAGCCATATAGCTGGTGGTTCGTCTGCGCTCATCCTGTCGCCCCTTGCTAAATCAGCGACACCTTAGCAAGAAAAATGGAAGGGGGTTTCCGCAGCCACGTTGTGGTGTGCCACCCGTCATTCCCGAATTGTTTTATCGGGAATCTCTGTTTGGTTAATATAAAAGATTGGGATGTCTCCGACTGGCTGTTTTCTATGGCTGAAAAGGGCACATTGCGAGATAGGAAAGTGAATCATTTAACGTTTAATCAATGGTTTAATTACTTAACCACAACCTATTTAAGTGTTCGACAGTAATAGGTGTGTCTTTAACGGGCATGATATTATGTTTGTATGGCTTCATCATC
>NZ_PJBZ01000254.1 GCF_002835995.1 Psychromonas sp. Urea-02u-13
AAATGGTTTTATTGTTGTATTTTATATTCTTAATTTCTACTACGAGGCTCAAGTTTTTCATTTTGCATTATGGGCACGCAAAAGAAAGTAACAATATGGCAATATGGGGACATCCCTTTTTTTGGGAAAAAAATATGGGGACATCCCTTTCTTGATTCGGTTATATTAATCAAAAATAGGTTTCTGAAATGAAAAAAATATGGGGACATCCCTTTCTTGATTCGGTTATATTAATCAAAAATAGGTTTCTGAAATAGATAACAACAAACGAAATGCCTGTTTATTCTCTAAAAATATTGAGGGAGAAGATAAAATGAGGAAAATACGCGAGATTGATGATTTGTAGGCACAATAAACCTATGTGAGGCACTCATCATGCATGTTATTAAATCTTAATCTTAAAAAATCAATGGTAAATTTGTCGTAACTTATTCTGACCCGATATCCACTTTTTACCCGTATGTGCAGCAAATAACGCGAGCTCTTCCAATGAGCCGACGGCACCATGATAGTCTTTACCGAAATCATTG
>NZ_PJBZ01000255.1 GCF_002835995.1 Psychromonas sp. Urea-02u-13
GCTGTACCTGCAATGACCGTTTTATCCGCCAGTACAATCTCTTCAATGCGGTAACGACCATCCGTATACGCATTCTCAATGGTAATTGAGTCGCCTGAATCGCCACCGCCAATTACCAATACCATATGGTTACCATCTCGGCGAATCGTTAACGCATCTTGTGTGATGCCTTCCCCTAGAACAATTTGATCCTTCTTATTGTACGAACCACCCCATACATGCCTAATATCATAATCATTAATCGTGTCGTGCCCATCACCTGTATTAAACACGTAAATATCTGCGCCAACTGCTCCCTCTAAACGGTCATTGCCTAAACCGCCTATGAACGTATTACTTGCGGCGCTACTATGAGCTTTTTGATAAGAATGATTCGTTGTGCGGTTCACTTTCAATGTATCGTCACCCGCACCACCATCAAGCGTATTATTGCCACTACCATCAACCGTTAATGTATCGTTGCCTTCACCGCCCTCGAGTTTGTCATGGCCACTTTGACCATGAAGAATGTCATCACCCAAGCCACCGT
>NZ_PJBZ01000256.1 GCF_002835995.1 Psychromonas sp. Urea-02u-13
TTAACGCGGCGTTATATGTCGCTACTTTTTAGGTTATGTTTTAGTTTTTCATATACGCTTTGAGCACTGTTTTACCATGCTGTTTTCGAAGCTTTATCTAAACTAGAAATGTTTAAAAGTAACCTCGATTGTTTCGTCACTTTGATTGGTTTACTTGTATTTCATCAATCTGAAAATTGCGGTTTTTTGGTTTGCTGACTTAGTGATTTTTCCATTTCATCAGCCAGTTTTTGAATCATTGATTTGTAATCCAAAAGGGAGGTTTTAAACGTTCGTAAACTGTTTAATTATTAGTTTTGTGTAACTATCGGAGAGTGTTTTCTACGGAGTTCAAAGTTAATACTTAAGTGGCTTTAAATGTTGGTGTTTTACGTTATCATTCCATTTCGTTATGTACTTGTATTATCAGAGGTTTCAAACTGATCGCGAGCATATAACAAGCACTTTAAACGGAACAAAAACAGTTGGCTCAGTTCCGCTTCGCTCCACATTATAGCCAACAATTTTTGTCCGCTTAAGTGGGCGTTA
>NZ_PJBZ01000257.1 GCF_002835995.1 Psychromonas sp. Urea-02u-13
GGCGTTATATGTCGCTACCTTTTAGGTAATGTTTTAGTTTTTATATACGCTTTGAGCACTGTTTTACCATGCTGTCTTCTGAGCTTTTTCTAAAATAGAATCGCTTAAATGTAGCCTTGATTGAGCCGTTGCTTTGATTGGTCAAATGGATAATTCGTCAATTTGAAAGTAGCGGTATTTTGCTTTTCTGATTGAGTGTCTTTTCCAATTCGTCAGCTAGTTTTTGTTGTGCTGATCGTATTTAGAAAGGGTGGTTTTAAACGTTCGTAAACTGTTTAATTATTAGTTTTGAGTAACTATCTGAGAGTGTTTTCAGTGGAGTTCAAAGTTAATACTTAAGTGGCTTTAAATATTGGTGGTTTGCGTTATTATTCCATTTCGTTATGTACTTGTATTATCAGAGGTTTCAAACTGATCGCGAGCATATAACAAGCAATTTAAACGGAACTAAAACAGTTCGTTATTTTTGCAAAGACAAAGGGCGCAAAAATACCGCCCAATTTTAGTCCGCTTAATGTG
>NZ_PJBZ01000258.1 GCF_002835995.1 Psychromonas sp. Urea-02u-13
TTGTGTTTCAAGTTCAATATGGTATCTCCTATGGTTAAGATGTTCAGGCCTTCACCATGTCCCCTCCATTACGATGGGCGTTGGGCTACTATGCCGTCTGCTGACTTCTGTTTAATCACATGACTGGTTTCCCCGCCGTGCGCTATCGGTTTCATCTGGTTCGCTCTTTTGACTCGATGACAGTCAAAAGCCAAGGCACTTATAAACCAGAGCCTTACTGGTTGTTTTCCGATCGCTTGTTAAACAGCTCTCCCCAGATAAGAACATGCACTTTCTTTGCACTGCTACATCATTTACGGTGGCCATTAGATCACGTGGTTTCGTCGTCTTGTGCCAACTCACCTCTAGCCTACGCCTCATATGATGTTCTTGTTCATTAGCTCGCAAATTTGTTAGTGGCTTCCTTCGGACCAACCCTCACGGATAAGCCCTTGCCATTCACTAGTAGTTAGCGTTTAATAGTGAAAATTTTATCAAACGGTGATCTTCCTACAGAGGACTTT
>NZ_PJBZ01000259.1 GCF_002835995.1 Psychromonas sp. Urea-02u-13
GCTTAAGCGGATAAAAATAGTTGGCTATAATGTGGAGCGAAGCGGAACTTAGCCAACTGTTTTTATTCCGTTTAAAGCTCTTGTTATGTGCTCGCGATCAGTTTGAAACCATCGTAAATACAAGTACATAACGAAATGGAATGATAAAGCAAACCACCAAAATTTAAAGCCACTTAATTATTAACTTTGAACTCCGTAGAAATACGCTACGCAGATGACACAAAACGAATAATTAAACAGTTTACGAGTGCTTAAAATCACCCTATTAGATTTCAAATAACAAATCAGAAACTGACTGACGAATTGAAAACAAAGCCCAGTTTTATTACACAAAAACCGAAATATTCAAATTGATGAATTATACAATTAACCAACCAAAGTAACGGCACAATCAAGGTTACAATTCAGCCATTCTATTTTAGGAAATCTCAACAAACAGCATGGTAAAACCTTAACCAAAGCGTATCTAAAAAACTAAAACACATCCTGAAAAGTAGCGAC
>NZ_PJBZ01000260.1 GCF_002835995.1 Psychromonas sp. Urea-02u-13
ATCATAATCAAAACTATTGAGTAATACTCTAGAAGGTGTTTGCTCGTTAGCGGCTTGTGGCGCAGCTGCATATTGTTTGATTAAACGGCCTGCATTATCACGCTGGTAATGCAATCTGCCAAGCAGGCTTTTACCGTTTTCGCTAATATCGTCGCTGGCAGTTAGATGCCCTGCTGCGTTGTAATGATATTGTTGTACTCTACCATCAAAACCAACTTCCTCTACAAGGCGCTCATTAAGGTCGTAACGTAAGTGATAGTCTTCCCCTTTTTCGTTAGTCAGCCCAATCAGATTACGCTCGCCATCATAGTGGTAGTCGAGTGTTTGGCCCAATGGGTCAATACGTTTAACCACTTGCGATAAGCCGTTATATTGGTATTGCGTTGTTTTACCGCTGCTGTCCCCCTGATGGGTTAATAAACCGAGCGGGCTGTAAGCAAACTGTTGCACTTCACCATCGGGGCCTTTAATCGCCGTACACTGCGCATTGGCATCGTAT
>NZ_PJBZ01000261.1 GCF_002835995.1 Psychromonas sp. Urea-02u-13
GGCGTTATATGTCGCTACCTTTTGGGGTATGTTTTAGTTTTTCATATACTTTTTGGTCAAGGTTTTACCATGCTGTTTGTGGAGGTTTTCCTTAAATAGAAAAACTTAAAAGTTGCGTTGATTGTGCTGTCACTTTGTTTGGTTATCTTGTATTTCGTCAATCTGAAAATTGCGGTATTTTGGTTTGCTGACTTAGTGGTTTTTCCATTTCGTCAGCTAGTTTTTGAATTGCTGATTTGTAATCTCAAAGGGTGATTTCATACGTTCGTAAACTGTTTAATTATTAGTTTTAAGTAACTATCGGAGAGTGTTTTCTGCGGAGTTCAAAGTTAATATTTAAGTTGCTTTAAATGTTGTTGCTTTGCGTTATTATTCCATTTCGTTATGTACTTGTATTGTCAGAGTTTTTAAACTGATCGCGAGCATATAACAAGCAATTTAAACGGAACTAAAACAGTTGGCTCCGTTTCGCTTCGCTACACATTTTAGCCAACAAT
>NZ_PJBZ01000262.1 GCF_002835995.1 Psychromonas sp. Urea-02u-13
GGGTGTTGATTAAACGCCTCGAGTATTTTGGCTCGCCACACACTGGCGAGCGCGAGTTCGTTATAGAGGTAAGTGCCGTCTCCTTTATGCCACTGTTGCCTGCTTTTTTGGTAATAACCACACGGTAGAATTATATGGATATGCGGGTGAATATCGCGTTTGCGATTATGCGTATGCAACACCATGGTATAACCCATCTCACCTTGATGTTGTCGCTGTGCAAAGCCCTTCATCACTTTTGACGCTACCTGAAACATTAATTGATAGAGTGCTTTTGGCTGAGACGAAGCAATGACCCTAAACTCAAAGGGCAGCGTAAAAGTGACCATGAAATACTGACTGGGTAACAACTTTAATCGCTGTCTTGTCAGCCACGCCATGGTGGTTTGATGTTGGCATTGTGGGCAATGCCGGTGTCCACAAGAGAGCGGGTGTTGCTCATGATGAGAACAGTGTGAGCAGCACCAGTTCGTTTGCCTGCTAAGGGATGTTTTACA
>NZ_PJBZ01000046.1 GCF_002835995.1 Psychromonas sp. Urea-02u-13
GATTGTTTTTGAGGGGTAGCTATATAAGAAAAGCCCAATCACTTTAACGATTGGGCCTTGCTATTATCTATACGGCAGAATTACCGATTAATGTAATAAGCTTAGTGGTTTAAAAGTGGTTAGACTTTCTCCATTATTAGAAAACTTAATTCCAATCTTGTAACTAAGACCATATATATCATCAAATGAAATGATATTTTCTAAAATGTCATTAGACTTTCTCCATTATTAGAAAACTTAATTCTAATCTTGTAACTAAGACCATATATATCATCAAATGAAATGATATTTTCTAAAATGTCATTTTCTGACGGAAGTAGTTGTGAGGGATAATCTCTGAATACACCGTCATAGTTATAGCCATAATAATATTCCCCTCTTATCGAACTGTAGGCCCTTTGTAGGAAGTAATCCAAATAATATATACTTTTTTTATGTAATTGTGCCTGAATGAAGTGAGCAATGGTGTTATCGTCAGTTGTAGGCTCAGGAATGCTAACATTTCCAACTGTCTTTGATGACTCGTTAATGTGTCGCATGTTTACAGTTTGTTCTGGCGTAATCGCAAAGACACCTGTCCAACTTACATTTACATCATGAAGTTGTCGATCTCTTAGTATAAGGCCAGGATGATTAGTTTTCACTTTTACGTTAATGTTCGAAGTTGTACCGCCTACTGAATAAGTTATGCTTTCCGGTACTACATGGTATGAATCAGAAGTTTTTAGTTCGTATTTTACAAAGTCATGGTATTTATTAGAATTAAATGTATGTTTTCCAAAGTAAGCATCTGGAGTTATATTTGTCTTAAGACTTTCTTCTGCTGAGATATAAGCACTTTCAAAACTATCACAATTGCTTACTCTTACAGGGATCTCTTCAGTCGCGCCACTTTCAGTTTCTACTGTTTGGTACCCACTTACAACACTACAGACTTCAGAAGAAATAGGCGTGCTCGATCTTAAAAATTGAGCGACAGTATATTTATCATATAAACTATCTTGGATTAATTCTGATTTATAGACCGTAACGGGATCTCCTTTACCTTGCTGATTAATATCATGAGCATAACCATTTTCTTTTGAATCTATTTGCCAATTCTTTGACAATGGAGTAGCGCTTTCTTTGTCACATAGTGTTATTTTTTTAAAAGAAAATTTCTCAGGTGCAAGATAGCTGGTAAATATAACCCCTTGCATCTTATTGTTTGAATATATTTGACCACTGCCAAGAGTATTACTCTCTACCTCTTTAATCATTACTTCATCTAACCCTTCAGGGATGGATGAATAACAAATATTATCAGCTAAAACTGATGTAGAAATTATAAGAGGTATTAAACCAACGACTATTTTTTTCATTACTTTTTCCATTTATGATTAATAATTCATATTCATCATTGCAGATTTGAGTAGTTATATGAATATACAGGGCTTCATTCTGTTAATTATGTCACATAGTTTTCTTGTATGATTTTTTGTATAATTTTTTGTATAATTATTAGTTATATCAGTAGGTAACTATAATCTGAGTCAATTAACTGGCTAGCGCTTAATGCTCCTATTGAAGCGGTGAGATTAAGTGAGCAGGTTTTTACAGAGGAGATTCGTGGCAAAATAGAATCATGGCAACGTGAAGTATATGAGGGTTACAAAGCATGGAGAGATCGAGCCCTAAGCTAGCCCTGATAAAAGTCTAAGCATTCGATATCATGGTTTCTTGATTCCCCTCTCGTTACACGCATTCTGTTGTTAGCAAACTGTATGCAATTATCGGTAATTAGTATGTTATGTGCTATTTTAATTTAAATCATATTACCTGACTGGAAAGTACGTAAGCGTATGGGCAACAGCACCTAGCTACGCTTAATATTCCATGGCAGTAACGCGTCAATATCATTCGGCTTTTCAGCAATCTGCTGTAAGCAGTTTGCGATATAATCATGCACGATGAGATTATTCGCTTTCGCTGTTTCAACCAAACTATATAAAATGGCACTCGCGTTCGCACCTGTATTGGTGTACGAAAATAGCCAAGCCTTGCGACCTATCACAAAGGGCTTCACAGCCCGTTCCGCTCGGTTATTGTCGATGCTTAACCTGCCATCTTCAAGGTAGAAGGAAGTTCGGGGACATCCATATACTGATGCAAACAAAATCAAACGCTTAAGATTTAAAAGCCATATACTACCTATCTATTCTTCTGTAATGCTAGTGCTTATTGTTGCCTTTTAAATCCCAAATAGCAGTGATTTCGCCTTGAAGGCGAGTAACTCTTTTCTGGCGAGCAGAAAAGAGATCCCCCGATTATTCCCTTATTTTGATTTAAAGATTGTTTAATACGCACCAGTGTCGTGAAGCAATCATTTTAGCCACTAATTTCGAGTGAATTAGTTATTTCCCTAAGGCGCTTTGTGCCCCTTTCCGCCTTAGAAAGCTGACTCGCTAACGCCCCCAAAGCGCCTTAGAATCGTAGCTGATTATTAAAAATGCAAAATGAAAGACCTTCTGCCCATTTCTTTTATCGCTAATATTAAACAATCAACTAACGAATTTAAGTGGTTCGTAATAACTTCATGGTGAAACAGCTATTTATATAAGGAAAAATGACCATTTAACATAACAGTCATTTCATGCATAATATATTTCCCTATTAATATGTTGATAAATAACATGAAATTTAAAAAAATTGTTACATCCATTTATCTATGTTTTTGTGCGTCTACATATGCAGATGTATTTGCTATTAAAGAGTCGAGTAAGCAGAGAGAATTTAATGGTGTTGCTATTGTAACTAAGGGGAACGATGTTCTTTTTAAGCATTCAAGCAATTCACTTAAAAATGAAAAAGACACGGATTTAAATGAAAACTCACAATTTATTATTGGCTCTTTGAGTAAACAAATAACAGCTACATTAGTTCTCAGAGAAGTAGATAAGGGTAATTTAAAATTAGATGAACCAATTTCTACATATCTTCCGCAGTTAAAACAAAAGTGGAGTTCAGTAGTTACAATAAGAAATTTACTTAATCATACCTCTGGAATTGTAAATATAAACCAGCCCCTTCAATCGAAGCCTAATAAAGAATTTGCTTATTCCAATCTTGGGTATGATCTTCTAGGGGAGATTGTATCCAATACCTCTCGCGATTCATATTCTTCATCAGCTATGCAGTTATTTCAAATATGTGAAATGAATAATTCAATTTCAGTTGCGGAAAATAGCCTTCCACCTGCTTCTCTTATCGGGGGATTTAATGAAGAAGAAAATGGAGAGATGAAGCTTGTAACATCTAAATCCCCCTATAGCTCAATCCCTAGTGGAGGTCTCATTTCAACTGTTTCTGATTTAGCAAAATGGAATCAGTGTCTCCATAAAGGAGATATATTGTCGGCTGAAATACATCAAGAAATGGTGAGCAGAGAAAAGATTAGGAGTCATCGCTGGGGTGACCTTGGTTATGGATTTGGACTACAGTTATCAACTGATTTAGATAAGCCTGAATGGAGTCATAGTGGATACGTAAATGGGTATATTTCCACGATGATATATTATCCTGAGTCAGATGTTTCATCTTGTTGTTCTTGAGAATACATCTTGGTACCCAAATGATATGGATAGAGTTTTTTATTACCATGACAAACTCCGTGAAGAGGTCATTGATTTACCATAACACCCGTTAAATGCATAACTTGAAGGCTACCTAATCGGTGGCCTTTTTTGTATCTAGTAGTGAATTCCCTAGGGCGCTTTGTGCCCCAAACCGACTTAGAAACTACAAGTAAGTGGTCAACATTATTTAGCCACAACATTCAGAAAAGTGTTGCCCTCATTTTCTGGCAAAAATCCCATAATTTGTTAGATTATGGCACTTCATTTAATATTTTCACATTCTAAATGAATGCGTACGCATACAAACTGCGATTTATGGTGTAATAATGATAAAATCAGTGCGTACGTGTACAGAGCGTTTAAAAACAGGCTGATATACGCACAATCAGCGCGTACGCGTACAGAGTGTGTGAAAACAGGCTAATATATGTATAATCAGTGCGTACGCGTACATTTAAATAACAAAATAAATTGAGTCAGTATTTATTGCTGTAAATGAGGTGATTTTTGTCAATAAAAATTAAAAGTGTTTCGCAATTAGGGCAGGTGGCAATGGTTGTTAGGCGCGACCAATCACTTGATCAGGAAACTGCAGGTTTATTATCGGGGTGTGGATCTACGTTCATTAGTAGATTTGAGCATGGAAAAGAGTCATCGGAGATAGGTCGAGTCTTATCCTTGTTAGAACAACTTGGCGTAGAGGTTAAAGTAACAGTGCCTAAAAATTTATCACCGAAAGCACATAAAAAATTACTTAATCTTGGCCTTATACAAGCATTGTCATCGCCACCGACAAGGGCATTTGAATGAGAAGCCTTGATGTTTTGATAAATAATGCAAGTGTCGGCACGTTGAAGACTGAAAGTGACATTTGGTCTTTTTCGTACACAAAGAGTTGGCTTGAGTGGGGTGACAGTTTCCCGTTATCTCCCAATATACCTTTGCAAGGTGAAGAACAGATTGATGGATCGACAAAGCGATACATCCAATGGTTTTTTGATAACCTTTTGCCAGAGGAGGGCGCGAGAACGCTCTTGGCAAAACAGTTGAACAGTATAGATGAAGCTGATTCGTTTGGAATACTAGCTGAAGTTGGCAAAGAATCTGCAGGTGCGCTTACTTTGGTAACTCCGAGCACAGTTCTCGAAGCAGGCACATTAACCAAGTTGTCGTTTGAAGAGCTAAATGAGCGCATTTTAAATTTACCTCGAATCCCATTGAATAACAAAGAAAGTAAACGTATGTCGATTGCTGGCGCTCAGCACAAAATGCTAATCGTTAAGCATGAGGGTGGGTTTTATGAGCCAAGTGGTACGATGCCATCAACTCACATATTAAAGCCGGAACATTCGGAGCCAAGCGACTATTGGCAAACAGTTCGTAACGAGTGGTTTGTAATGACTCTTGCAGGGAAGATGGGCCTTGATGTGCCTAAAGTTGAAGTTTGTTACCTTCCGTCGGCAGTCTATATAATAGAGCGTTTTGATAGGGTTGGAAAACACCCCAATCAATTGAGGTTACATGCCATGGATTCGTGTCAGACATTGGGCTTGAGCCGAACAAGTAAGTATGCACTTAGCAATGTTGTTCAGTTAAAAGCTTTCGTTGAAAAATTACGTGGTGTAGGTCGAGCTAGAATAACTGTTTTTACATGGGCGATTTTTAATGCGTTAGTTGGAAATAATGACGCGCATCTAAAAAATCTGACTTGTATCGTAGACCCCGATGGTTTGTATTTATCCCCAATGTATGATTTGGTTTGCACTGCAATCTACCAAGGATCTGGGGAGCATTTAAGTGCCCCACTATCACAAAAAATGGGGGACGCGACCACGCTAAACGAGTTGACGCGTGAAAATATAATCCTGTTTGGTGAGGAATTGGGGTTGAACAAGGCTATATCAGTTCGTGTATTGAATAAATTGGTCGGCAGTATAACCAGGGAGGCTGATAAATTATATGAATATACTGAGTCTTTAGATGATGTGGACAATAAAGCTGGTGAATTGCGTATGCTGCGTGAGATACGATACAACGTTATTGGAGAAATGGTAGCCAAACTTAGCCTTTGAAATCAAAAAACAAATTGGGTTTAGGCGCGAATAACCCAATTGGTGGGCAGTGAATTGCTGGTTTTTTTACCGCTGTCAATGTGTGAGCAAGGCAAACAACAGTATGGTTTGTGTTATCAAACGTTACCTTTTCCTGTGCCGAGCACTAACGTTCGCAGTGTCTGGGATAAACGTTTGCATCAATGGGTGCGCCAGCAAAAATGCATATTATCTACAAGTTAACGATGTTGCCATTCTGCTCCCCAGAAAACATTCCTAAGCATGTTATGAATATAACCAAAAGTGTTCCAAAAACATATATCCGCTTAAAAAGAAGAATACCGTTCACCTTAAGTGAACGGTATTACCTAATTACTGGATTTTTTGTATCTGGTTGTCATGGCAATGGCATCGTAAATTTGGCTATGTTTGTAGAGGTTTCAATAAAAAGGTCTAAGGCGCTTTGTGCCCCTTTGCGAGTTAGAAACCTATAAAAAGGTGTCCAATATTTCATGTATAGGTAGGCTCCTTTCCTTAGTAATTCTTAAACAGTTTAAGAATTCTTAAATCAATTAAGAATTGCTAAGAATGCTAGGAATGAGTGTGGCTTTCGAGGGGCAATGTGCAGAGAAAATCCTCAGGAAGCTAGCTCACAAACGCCCCCATTGCGCCTCAGAATCGTAGTTGATTATTAAAAATGCAAAATGAAAGACCTTCTGCCCATTTCTTTTATCGCTAATATTAAACAATCAACTAACGAATTTAAGTGGTTCGTAATAACTTCATGGTGAAACAGCTATTTATATAAGGAAAAATGACCATTTAACATAACAGTCATTTTACGCATGATATTTGTAGACATTCACTTTGCTTTTTTATGTTGTCAGCTATATTTGTTGTATGTGTTAGTTATGTATATTGTGATTAGCCTCTTTTGGAATCTGCTTCTAAAAAGGAATTAGTAATGATATTTAGATCCTTTCAAAAATGTGCGTACATATTAATATGTGCATTGTTTATTTCCTCGTGTGTATCTATTTCTCCAGAAGAATTTAAAAGTGCTAATTTTGGCGAAAAACCAATTAATTACGAATACGATATTAAGAGTCTAATGTCTAGGATGCTGAAAGATCCGCAGTCTGCTCTATATAGCTTTGGAGAGCCAAAAAAGGGAATGACCCAAGATGGTTGGGCTGTTGGAGGTAGAAAGTATTTCGGATATATTGTCCAAGCATCAATTAATTCCAAGAATAGCTTCGGTGGATATACTGGTGCAAAGCGGTACTATTTCTTATTCTCGGAAGGCAATGTAATGGAAGTTACTTCAATGATAAATAGCGGTATGGGAAATATATTAGAATGAACTAAGAACAACAATTAGCGGTATTTTTGTTTTACCGTTACGCAGTAAGTTAAACTTATTATGATTAATAATGGAGAATAACTATGTTACGTATTTTGACAGTCTTACTGGGATTTTTTTTTGTAAGTGGTTCATTTGCAGAAGCTACCAAGTCTGGTGATTATTATGTATCAGCAAATCGTCTCAGTGTTCGTCTTGGCCCCAGCACTACAGCAAGTATTACAAATGCTTTAAATAGAAAACAAAAAGTTGAAGTATTTGAAGTGAAAAATGGCTGGGCTAGAGTTTCTAAGTATTATAATGGTTCAATAGAAGGAGAAATTGGTCAAGTAGCTAGGTGGGTATCTGCTAAATATTTATCTTATACTAAGCCAACAGATGCCTTTACTAATAATACACAATTAGAAAAATCCATAAAAAATTCCGACAACTACTCTCAATATAGAAAAAATTTCATATTAGTATCAGATAAATTAATTAAACAAGGCCGATGCAGTATAGCTGATTACAAAGAGATGGGAGGCTGGGTACGTTCAACTACCCATAAACCAAAGCCAATGTACTTTACTTATTGTGATGGTTCTAAAGTCTATATAAATGCTAAAAATGGGAAAGTAATTAATTGATTTTTATTAAGTTTATAATACTTTATTTACCATAACACCCGTTAAACGCATAACTTGAAGGCTACCTAAATGGTGGCGTTTTTGTGTGTTGAAGTAAATTTTCTAGGGCGCTATGTGCCCCAAAGCGATTTAGAAAGCTAGATCTATTGTGCCTAAAACCAATTTCAAATGGATCAAGCTTTATTGTCTTTATCTTCGGTTTACTGAGCCCAAAAACCTCTAAAACAATCAATATTTACCTATAAATATCTTCTATATGTAGGGGGGGGGGAACTATAACTTTCGATCAAACTATATTGTCCGCCAACAAGTTAAAGCATCATAAGATAACTTTCAGTTATTAGCATTCAGTTTTCAGCTAAAGACTAAAACAGTTTAATCCAAGAATTTTTGTATTTGAAAGATAGGGATAAGCAACGAGCTTCGAGTTTATTAACTTCGAACATAAGGTATTTTCGTAGCATAGCTGAATTTTCTGATAGCTGAACGCTTTATCAATTGTCAGCTAAAGACTAAAACAGTTTAAGCCAAGGTTTTTACCTTGGTTTTTTGTGTCTGAAATTTAAGAATAAAAAGCTACTTTGTATTTTCTCTCACTATCAGTCATATATTTAAAGCCACCCTCTAAGAAGAGACAATGAGAAGAAAAAACTAAAAAGCTAAGCTATTATCAATAAGTCTTTGAAAATAGGTTGAGTTTATATGCATATTAAAATTAAGTTTTTAATTTTAATGCTCGCCAGCAACTTATTAGCGGCCTGTTCATCGTCAACAGTATCTCCGAGTCAAACGTCATCTCCACAAATCTATGTACCGGGTTTGTCCCCCTGTGACGGGCAAGTCAATAATCCATTAGTTATCAACCCAACATTACCCTTAGTTGTCTTAGTACATGGCTGTAATGCCTCTGCCGGTAGCTTTAATAAATTATCAGAAGTACTTGCCTTGCAAAATCAGCAGTCCGTGTGTTTTGTTTATGATGATAGAGATAGCCTGGTTGATAGCGCACAAGCACTCAATAAAAGCCTATCGGCGGTTGCTAAACATTTGGATAAACCGAAAATCACTTTATTAGGCCATAGCCAAGGCGGGTTAATTTCTCGTAAAGCGAGCACACTGAGCCTTGAAGAAAATATCGCCGTGGATTTAGTCACCGTATCGGCCCCTCTTTCGGGCATTAAAGCGGCTCAATATTGTGGAGAACCTGTTATACGCGTTGCGACGTTAGGTATACATGATTTAGTCTGTTGGTTAGTCAGTGGCGATAAATGGTTTGAAATAACCGATGCCTCTGACTTTATTCACGTCCGGGGAAACTACACAATTCCATCAAAAGCCATTTATTAATTGCCGCCGATGAACGCAATACTTGCCGTGTGATGGATGATAATAACCAGTGTGTTGAAGATGATTATGTCTTTAGTCTCAATGAACAAATTTTACCGCAGGTACATAATGATTTAGTGGTTACTAAGGTTAAACTCAAAGCGGGACATGTTGAAATAGTAGGAAATGAAAGCATGGTGCCCTATAAATTGATTCAAGCGCTACAAGATAATCATATTATAAAAGCAGTTGCTCAAACAGAACAGCAGGCTTTTTATGAAAAATTACAAAAAATCTACAAATTGGCTAACGTAGATTTAAAACAGTAATAAAAATATTTATGTAGATAATGAGACCAAGCGCATTAGATATGTGATCTTGTATTGCCCAGGAAAAGCGAGTGCTATAACAGCATGAGTTGCAGAAAGTAGTTATTCTCCTTTCACAAAATCGTATGCAGTGATTTTGAACAGTTTTAGCTCGCCCCAACATAGTGATGTTTACAAGATGCAAGACATGAAAAAATCGTAGAAGCGTCTTAATAACGAAGTTATTAGCTGTCAGCGTTCAGTTGTCAGCTAAAAGCTAAAGACTAAAAAAACCTGCGATTAATATCGCTATATGGCATCATGTTTCCCCATAAAATTTCCTTCATAAAGTAGAAAATAATAATGAAACAGAATCTTAACCGTAGCCAGCTACTTTGTGAGTTTGAGAAATTAGATAGCTCACTGCAACATGTTTTAATTCTTATTGCTACCATTGCAAAACCTTTACAGCAAACAGAGATAACCAACTTAGTGCGCGGAGCAGACTGGAAAACAGATCGTGGCACATTACTCTCCAGTATAATAAATGCGAGCTGGCGTAGAGATATGATGCAGCTTGGTTTAATCGTTGAAATTAAATCTGCTTATATGTGTCATCATTTAATCGCTGAAACACTCGCGCGTAAAGCAGTTAATAACCCGTTAGGCTCTAAAATAAAAATGGCGTTAACCACGCGCGCATTGCCCTATCATATTGCTAATAATTACTCAGAAGATATTCCCCTGTGGAAAATTCGCCCACTGATTTGCTCCCCAACACAAGATGATCTTTTTGAAACACTCGAATTAACACCTTTTAGCGAGATTGAATGCAGCTATAGTTTGTCTTTGATTTTTAGCTGTGACTTTGCAGATGAAAGTGAAACAAACAAAGAATGGTTTTTAAACACCTCACTGGCATTTCAGTTTCAAGTGCTTGCGCCCATTTTGTATCAACGCTCATTAGCATTGGAAAATATAGATAAGTATTTAATACTGGCAGAAAAATGTTATCAGCAACATCTACAAAAAACAGGGCAACATGAGCCGATATTTGCAGCCCTGCTTGCACAGCAATATCTGCAACGTAATCAATTTGAACTGTTGCCTAAGTTATTATCAAAAACACTCTCATGGTCAATCGCTATCGACGCTTGTTTAACACTGATTAAAGGCGATGCAGAAAAAGCATTACAACAGTTTGAACTTGCACTCAAAGCCAAACGTAAAGAAACAAAAAAACGTGCTGTACAGCTCTTTGATTTTGAAAATATGTTTTATCTTCTAGCAAATTTAGTGGTTGGTAACACCGCACTAGTAAAAAAAGTCGCGATGAAACACACAGGTCAACATCAAAAAGCCAATAATGTGCAGCTCTATTTCACTTTTATTAATGCAGCTCAACTTGCAGAAAATAGTGCAGCACTAACAACTTCCCATCATACTAGTTACCCTATCGCTTTCTCAGCGTTAATTCGTCTCTATGCGGATTATTGGTTTGATGATCTAACTGAGATAAGCCCCCCAATTGCGCTTGAAAAATTACTGCAAAAAGCACAGCAAAATAACTTCCCACTCTTTACACAGCAAGCACAGGCGATGCTTGCAAAAGTAAGTGATAACTACCAACAAAAAACTTCAGAGCATCCCGCACTGTATCAATTAATCACACCGATTCAAAAGTGGCAACGCTCTCTTGATGCGCTTAAAAATTTAAATGACAGCAATACCAGTGAAAGTAAAAAATCATCTCCACAAGCAGGGGCACGTATGATCTGGTGGCTTGATCGCCATGACTATTCTCTCTCTCCTCGTGAGCAGAAATTGAGTAAAAATGGTCAATGGACAAAAGGCCGCGCGGTTTCACTTAAAAAATTGCATCGTGAAAGAGAGAGTTATGATTATCTTACTGAAGCGGATCTCAAAATATGTAGCCATATTGGCGAATATACCAGTGGTGGTTGGTATGGTTCGACCACTTTTGAGTTAAGCGAAAATGCTATTTTTGCGGCAATCAACCACCCGGCACTCTATTGGGCAGAAGATAACTCGCAGAATATTCACCTAACTAACAACACACCAAAACTGTTAGTTTCAAAGCAGAATAAAAATCTTAAATTAGTACTTCAGCCCTTTCCCGAAGCGGGCACTAATATAATTAAAGAGAGTGATTATAATATTACTCTTATCGATTTTAATCATGAACACCATAAAATAGCAGAGATATTGACCTCAAAAGGCTTAACCGTTCCAATAAAAGCTAAGCAGCAAGTATTAGATTCTATCAGCGCCATTGCCCCTCTATTAACGATTCATTCGGATATTGGTGGCGGTAATAAAAATACAAAAGAGATAGAGAGTGATACACGCCTTTATATGCAAATTAGTTTGCTTGATGAAGGCATGATGAAAATAAATGCCACCACTTCTCCGCTTGGTGAATTAGGCCCCTCATTTAAGCCCGGGCAGGGCAGTAAAGTTATCATCAGCGAAATAGAGGGAAAACAGTTACAAACAACCCGTGATTTAAAACAAGAGTCACAGCAGCTCAGTTCACTTGCCAAGATTGCACCGGTATTATTTACCTGTGAAGACTCACAGTGGCTTATCGAAGATCCACAACAGGCATTAATCACCATTGAGACATTACAGAACAGCGAAAAACTGGTATTAGTGTGGCAAAAAGGGCAAAAAATAAAGCTCAATAAAACGGCCTCTGCCAGTAATATGCAACTCAAAGTCGGTAAAAAAACAGATTGGTTTGCACTCGATGGACAGTTGCAAATTGACGAACAAACCGTATTACCATTAGAGCAATTATTAACACTAATTGGCGAATCATCAGGCCGTTTTATAGCACTTAAAAAAGGCGAATATTTAGCGTTAACAGAGCAACTATACCAACAACTACAGCGCCTGCGTGGTGTCAGTCGGGCCGGTAATAAGGGAATTGAATTCCACCCATTAGCGAGCCAAGCGATGGATGAACTCACTGATGGCATGCAACTTAGCAATAGCGCAGCATGGAAAAAACAGCTTACTAAGCTCAATCAGGCTTATCAGTTACAACCAGAGTTACCCTCGACACTGCAAGCCACGCTACGAGATTATCAGCTACAAGGTTTTGAATGGTTATCACGCCTTGCACATTGGCAAGCCGGCGCTTGTTTAGCCGATGATATGGGCCTCGGAAAAACACTACAAGCACTCGCGATTATTGTAAACCGCGCGAACCAAGGCCCCACGTTGGTACTTGCCCCAACGTCAGTATGTTTAAACTGGGAAAGTGAAGTTGTTAAATTTTCACCAACACTGCGTATCATTAACTTTTCAGGTAAAGACAGAAAACAAAAAATAAAAGAAGCAACCTGCTTTGATATTGTTATCTGTAGCTACGGTTTATTACAAACAGAAATTGAACTGCTCAAAGAGGTTCAATTTACCACTATTGTTGCCGATGAAGCACAAGCGATAAAAAACCCACAAGCCAAACGCACACAAGCGGCAATGCAACTCCAAGGTGACTTTAAAATCATCACCACCGGCACACCTATCGAAAATCATCTTGGTGAGCTTTGGAGTCTGTTTAATTTTATCAATCCCGGGTTATTAGGCACACTTGAACAATTTAATACGCAATTTTCGAATACCATTGAGAAAGGCGATGAAGTAGCGGCAGATCAACTTCGTACCCTGCTAAAACCTTTTATCCTACGACGCTTAAAAACAGAAGTATTAACCGAATTACCCGCGCGTACAGAAATAAATATTAGTGTCAAAGCCAGCACAGAGGAGATCGCTTTTTATGAAGCATGTCGTCGCCAGGCGGTTAATCGTATTTCGGAAAGCGAGGAAAGTAATAAAGGCAGTCAAAAATTAAAAATATTGGCTGAAATTACACGCCTGCGCCAAGCCTGTTGCCATCCTCAACTGGTCAATGCCGATGTAGATATCAGCAGTGCCAAACAGCAAGCCTTTATTGAACTGGTTGAAGAGTTAATTGAAAACAAACATAAAGCACTCGTCTTTAGCCAATTTGTCGGTCATTTAGCACTACTTAAAGAAGTGCTTATTAAACGTAATATCAGCTTTCAATATCTAGATGGATCAACCCCACCTAAAAAACGTCAGCAAGCAGTCAGCGAGTTTCAAGCAGGCAGTGGAGATGTCTTTTTAATTAGCCTTAAAGCTGGAGGTTCAGGGCTTAATTTAACGGCCGCTGATTACGTTATTCATATGGATCCTTGGTGGAACCCTGCAGTTGAAGATCAAGCTTCAGATCGCGCCCATCGCATGGGACAACAACGCCCTGTGACTATTTACCGTATGATAATGGAAAATAGTATCGAGGAGAAAATCATTGCTCTACATGGGCAAAAACGAGATCTTGCTAACAACCTGTTATCTGGCAATGAAAAAGTGAGTGGCAAGCTGGATGTCGATCAGATGTTAGCGTTGCTTGAATAATATTGATGAGATAGTCACTTAAGCCAAAATTTTTATCTTGGCTTTTTTGTGTCTGCAAGATGAGAACCAGCAATGAGCGTCGAGTTTATTAGCTTCGAACACCAGTTGCCTTCGTAGCTCGTAGCTGATTTTTTTGGCAGCTGATAACTAACCACTGACCGCTTCTCTTATCTCTCTTTTGCATATTCACCAACAGTGGGTATAATTCTGCCTCCAGAAAAATGAAGAGTTAAACCATGACAGAACAATATGAACAACGCTTTGGCGGTATTAAACGCTTATATGGCACAACGGCGCTTGAAAGGTTTAAAAACAGCCATATTTGTGTCATTGGTATCGGTGGTGTCGGTTCTTGGGTTGTTGAATCATTAGCACGTTCAGGCATTGGTCAAATCACCTTAGTTGATATGGATGACTTATGTGTCACTAATATCAATCGCCAAGTGCATGCGTTAACCGAGTCAGTGGGTAAGCAGAAAATAGAAGTCATGGCTGACCGATGCCGACAAATAAACCCGGATATCATTGTTAACTGTATTGATGACTTTATCGATAAAGAAAACTGTTTTGAGTACCTTTCAAGCGACATGGATTATGTCTTTGATGCCATAGATAGCATTCATGCCAAAGTCGCGCTAGTGGCGCACTGTAAGCGCAATAAACACCCATTACTAACTTGTGGTGGCGCAGGTGGACAGCTTGACCCAACACAAATTCAAGTGACTGATTTGGCAAAAACAATTCAAGACCCATTAGCGGCTAAAGTACGCTCTGAATTACGTCGACATTTTAATTTTAGTAAAAATGTAAAACGTCGTTTTCACATTGATTGTGTCTTTTCGACTGAGCAACTGAGCTACCCAGATATGAATGGTGAAGTGTGTAAAGAGAAAGCGGAATCTGATGGTAGCTTGAAGATGGATTGTGCCGGCGGTTTTGGTGCATCAACCATGGTTACCGCAAGCTTTGCCTTTATAGGGGTGAGTTTCATGCTGAAGAAAATGTTAAGACGCATGGACAGAATGAGCTAAAAAATCATCTGTTCACTAAAAAATTTTAAGGTGCTGTTTAGCACCTTTAGTTTATTTAATCACAAGCTAAGTTGTTAGCCTTTTTAAGCGAGTTAATTAGCGACAATCGTAATTACACCGCTCTGTAGGTTGGCAATCTCACAGCTAAAATCGAGACGCTGCTCAGTCTCTTTATTTAATAAAGACTCCACTTTCTCTAGTTCGTCATCAACAATAATCAAACTCTTAAAGTTCAAGCAGCGCTTACTTTGTGGAATATTAAAAGCAATCGCACTGTCACTCAGTACTTGTTTGCATCCTGCTAAGGCTTCGCGATTGATCTCACCTTTATTGAGCATGGTAATGATTTCATTTTTTTTCAATTTTGATTTTAAGCCCCCCATTAAACAGGCAACTTTCATATTTAATATAGCAATGGCCCGCGTTTTTTTACTCTCTGAATCTTCAAATAAACCGATAATACAGGGAAGCGTTTCTGATGTGACTTGTTGCCTTGGCACACTAGCAAGGTTAACTTCGACACTTAAAGAACGTTTAAATGCCATTTGTAGGCGCGCTAAACCAGGCAATACAAATTCATTATCGGCCTCTGATTTTTTATTCATCAGCGGTAAAATCATTTCATGTAAGGCTTGGTGATTAAAGGGTTTTGCAAGAACAAACTCCGCACCCGCTTCAATCGCTTGTTGTAAGCGCTCAGGCTTTTTTTCAGTGGTGACAAGCCCAACTTTAATGGGCAGGTCTTTACGCTTAATAATTGAAATAAGTTCTAGACCCGACATGCCTGGCATATGCCAATCAGAAAGAATGATATCAGGATGCCAATCACCAATAATAACCAGCGCCTCTTTTCCACTCGACGCTTTTTTAATGGAAAAGGTTTCATGTTCAAAGCTATTTAGCGCTCTACGCACAATTGCACGCATCGCTTTACTATCATCAACAATCAGTAATTTCACAACCCCTCCCTTTCCAATAAGTAACGATTAAACAGCGCGTGAAATTAAGCTGTTTTTATAAAATAGACTAAAAAAGTCATGATGAAATCGCAATGACTTCAGCAGTGGCTTCAACAGTGGCTTCAACAATAATAATAATTATTTATTAACTTTCAGTAATATGGATAGAACTATAGAACACAGCTATCATTTAAATCATTATTACGCTGAGATTTTTTAAGGAACGCTATGTTTAGTCAAAAAATGTTAGAAATGCTTGCGATTGATCTCGCTTTATTAATCCTAATTGCACTTTTTTACATCCTATTGCTTTTTTTTCGTGAATATAAAAAAATTTCCGAGGCGCTTAATCGCTTTAGTCTCTCTCATCAAGGTATCGAAGATCAGCTGAGTTCACTGAATGAGATTAGAAGCGAGCCACAAAACCCATTATTTGATAATAATAAATTAGATAAATTAATCGCCATGAACTCTAAAATAGAAGCACAGTTTAACTGTGATTTATTAGATAAAGATAAACAGCTTCATTTCAATCAAAAAGATGTTCAGCAACTTAATAAAAGTATGAAAGCAGCAAATGCATATATTAAAACACTTAAAATGATAGCAAAAAGTAATGATTCAGGGGCACTTGAAGAAACACAAGAAAATTTAGCAAAGCAATCGGCTCAATATAATAAGTTACGTATGCAGGCAGATAAAATAACCGTGGAAAATACACAATTAAAACAACAACTCAAAAAGCATCTTCATGAAATTAAAAAGCTGAGAGAGCGTGGAGAGTTATATACAGCAAAATTGATACAGCAAGGTAAAGAGTTAGAGGTATTAAAAGAAAAATCTAAAATGAAAAGTAGCGATATAAATCAAGAAGAATTTACCCAACAAATTGAACAACTCAACTCTCAGCTCATTGAATCAACCGAAGAATTAGAACGTATTTCTATCGAAAAAGAATTTTTAGAAACACAGTTTTTAGATGTACTAGAGCAGTATGAAAAAGATGAGACAAATAATCAGGAAAATAAAAGTGATGCGAGTAAGGGTAAAAAAAATATATTAATCTAATCAGAGGTTGTTTCACTGCGCTAATAACGGCTCTAATTTTGCGAGCATCATTCAGGCTAATTAACGGTAAAAAATGCGCAGAACAATGCTTGCCTAGATTAATTCGCCACAAATAGTCTGATCACGCCCCGTATTTTTGGCCTCATATAAAAGCTTATCAACCTGCTGTAATATTTGCTCTGATGACCACTTCTGGTTATTTTTTATATGAATAGCACCAATGCTGACAGTAATATCAAATTGCTCTTCTCGGTGCTTGAAAGGGCTTTCAGATATTCTCTGGTTCACTTTATCGCTAATCGTTTGCATGTTTTCAGGGCTTACCTTTCCTAAAATAGCGCAAAAACCCTCACCACCAATACGAGTTAAAATATCATTTTCGCGCATGCAGGAAAGCATCCTTTTAGCCAAAATAGTCAGTACAACATCCCCCGCGGTGTGCCCGTAGTTATCATTAATCGATTTGAAAAAATCAATATCGATCATTAATATTGCAAAGTCACCAATATTATTTTTACCCTTAATTTCCCTTAACGATTCCATTAAGAAGCGGCGATTATATAAACCCGTTAATACATCACTATTCGCTTGTAATGTTAATTTATCATTTACGATAGCAAGCTGTAATGTCCGTTTTTTAACGGCTTTTCGTAAAAAAAAGATGTAAGTAGCGGCGGCAAATAACAAACTAAAAATAATACTGTGATAAAACCAAACAGGGACTTTCGTTTCTGTATTTATCCACTTCTGCCTTATTTGATCAATATCCCCTTTAGAGAGCATTTTCAGTTGCGCTTCAACAAGACGTAACAACATAAAATCGCCCTTAGTCACTGCGAATCGTATCGGTTCATCATATAATTGTACCAGTGAGACAAAGTCATTTGCTCGCTCAGAAAAGCTCACCATATAAAAATTAGTGACTTGTTTATCGGCAACAAAAAGACTAATTTCTTGTTTACGAACCGCTTCAAACAATAATGCATTATTGGCATAGGTGATTAGTTTCAGATGCGCATAATTCTTACGTACAAACCCTTCTTCATAACCTCCTTGAACCACACCGACAGGTTGCTGAATATTATTTAATATCCTCATCGATAATGCCCATTAAGTTAACATCAATGTAAATAGAGGTTTGAACATTAAACAGTACGCTACCAAATTCAAAAATTTCAGCACGCTCTTTCGAGTACACCAACCCAGCGTGAATATTTGCATGCCCCTCTGCCACTTCATTAAGCGAGGGTTGCCAGTCGATTAAATTGAAAACGATTTTGGTACCTGAACGCTCGCCGTAAAGTTTCCAAAAATCGATTAATACCCCTTTAGGTTGACCGTCCTCCATGTAGGCAAAAGGCTTCCAGGCTTTAGAGTTCGAAATAACCAGAGTATTTTGTTTTTGCTCTAATACAGGGCCATGATCGGCGTAAGCTGAGGCACTTAAAAGACAATAAAAAAAGCTAAGTAGCTGAATTGAGAGACTACGATGTTGCATAAAATACTCATAGGTAAAAAAAATAGACCATGCAACTACAAACCAATAGTCAAAAAAACAACACAAAGCAGTGTGTTCGTTATGAATATTTAAGCGCTAAAGAGCATTTCACAAACAAAAAAAAACGATAAGGGAGTACTTATCGAGCTTTTTATTTTTATCGAGAAATTTACTAGGGCATTTGATACTTATTTTTTCAACACCTTAACGCTATCTCGCTCAACTAATCGAGGCTCTAGCTGTAATTCAATATTACCTTCACGTTCACCTTTAATTTTATCTAATAATGTATCAAAGGCTTTTTTACCGAGGTTAAATTTTGGTTGGTGAATCGTGGTTAACGACGGCGTGACAAACTCTGCGAGTTTAATATCATCATAACCCACTATTGATAAATCATTTGGCACTGAGATCCCATGTTTATCAGCGGTATTAATAACGCCCATCGCCATCATATCGTTACACACAAACAATGCCGTTGGCATATTGCCAGTCGCCATGATTTGCTCAAACGCATGTTGGCCGCCCTCACACTCAAAATTACCCGACGCTAACCAATCATCACAGATTGCTAAGTTCGCTTCCTGCATCGCTTGTTGATAACCTGCGAGTCGCTTAATCGACGCTTGTTTGTCTAATGCGCCGGTAATACAGCCAATTTTACGATGGCCTTTATCAATTAAGTGTTTTGTTGCTAAATAGCCACCTTGCAATGAGTTATCTTGGATTTTATCCGCAGGGAAACTGGTTTCACCACAATCAAGTACCACAGTAGGCACGGCTTTATGACGACTAAAAATATCTAAATGCTGATGTGATATTTCATCACTCATAAGCAATAAACCATCGACTCTTTTTTGTAATAACATGTCGATATTAAAACGCAGGCGATCTAAATCACCTTCAGTATTACACAGCAGTAAACTATAACCTTCTTCATAACAGCGGCGCTCTACACCTTTCACCACTTCAGCAAAAAAGGGATTCGTTGAGGTGGTCACCAGCATGCCAAAGGTACGTGTGTTTTTCAGCTTTAAGCTACGTGCGAGCGCTGACGGTGCATAATTTAATGTCTCAACTGCTTGCATCACACGTGCAGTGATCTCTTCACTGACGTAACGCGTTTTATTTAATACATGACTGACTGTTGAGGTCGATACTTGTGCATCTTTAGCGACATCTTTTATGGTTGCCATTGGCGTGGTTTATTCCTTTATTAGTAACACACTTTTTCTTGGTGATGAGTGATATTAGCCTTCATCATACACAAACTTCAGTTAAAAACTGTTCAACCTGATGCTGATATGGGATAGAGGTTTGTGCGCCCATTGCAGTTACTGTAATCGCAGCGGCTGCGTGAGCAAACATGATAGCGTCTTGTAACGGTTTACCCTTTAAAAGCCCCGTTAAGAACGCGCCGTTAAAAGTATCACCGGCGGCAGTCGTATCTAGCGCTTTAACACTGAAACCACTGATTCTCTGGCCGTGATTATTTTCACTTAACCAAACACCTTCTTTACCCAACGTAATCAAAACCTGCTTAATGCCTTTTTTATGCAGTATATCAGCAGCTTGCTGAGCAGAGCTATCATCACAAACAATAATGCCCGTTAATAATTGCGCTTCTGTTTCGTTTGGCGTGATGATATCCACAAGCGCTAATAATTCATCGCTTAAGGGTTGCGCTGGCGCCGGATTTAACACTACTTTTGTTGCTGATTTGTGTGCTACCTGAGCGGCGGCTAACACCGTTTCTAGTGGCGTTTCTAATTGCATCAAGAGCATATCAGCATCACTGATTTTACTCAGATGCGCTTGTAAGCGTGCAACGGTTAAACACGCATTCGCTTCAGCTGAAATACAAATACTGTTTTCACCCGATGCGCTCACTTGAATCATGGCAATACCAGTTGGGATATTTTTCTCAACCATCACAGCATCGACATTAATGCCATCATCGCTGAATTTTTTACGGATATCTAAACCAAAACTATCGTCGCCGACACAAGCGATAAAATCGACATCGGCGCCTAAACGCGCAGCTGCCACCGCTTGATTAGCCCCTTTACCACCGGCTATTACGGCATAATTGTGGCCATGTAATGTTTCACCTGGGCGCGGAAAATTGGGCACCTGTAATACGTGGTCTGCATTTACACTGCCTAAAACAACAAGTTTACTCATAATATCTACCTTCACTTTCAGGTTAAAACGGATTGTTTAATACTTTTATACCCATGCGACTTCAAGATGCAAAGTCAGCAAGGAAAATTGTTCCTAGATACTAGGCATAAAATTGAAGCCTAGTCATTCTAAGTCGATATTTTATAACGACGTAGGTGGGTACAAGTTACCTTGCCCTACGGGGCGCAAGCTCGAAAACCAGCCCAGCGTTACAACAACGAAAAGTGAATAACAATTACCTCATGTTGTGCCTTGCTCTGATTATCGAGCTTGTGCCTGACAAAGTATATTGAGGCAGCATGGGTATATATAAAACCTTAAACCTTAAACAATCAATTTTGAGGGGAAAAACAACAGCAAAGATAGCTCTCTTTGCTGTTTAAACAGATTGATAAGGTTTATTTAACAACCATCATCAATGGAACAGGGATGCTTTTTTCTACATTCTTACCTTGTAAAAAATTAACAGCTGCTTCAACACCAAGCTCACCAATTAACGCCGGTTGCTGTGCAATCGTTGCGCCTAACAAACCACGTTTAACAGCGGCAATACCATCATCAGTACCATCAAAACCAACGATTAAGATATCTTTACCCGATGCTTGTACCGCACGGATAGCGCCAAGTGCCATCTCATCATTCTGTGCAAATACAGCCTGAGTATTAGGTTTTGAAGCTAATAGGTTTTCCATTACATTAAGGCCTTTAGTACGGTCAAAATCAGCAGGTTGGCTTGCTAATAAATCCATGTTTTCAGATTTAACGGCATTCATGAAACCTTCACCACGTTCACGCGCAGCTGACGTTCCAGCAATACCTTCAAGTTGAACCACTTTTGCATCTTTACCGATTTTTTCACTGATAAATTTACCCGCCATTTCGCCACCAGCCACATTATCAGAAGCAATATGGCTAACAACATCACCGCGTGATGCACCACGATCCAAGGTTAATACAGGAATGTTCGCACGATTAGCAACACGAATCGCATTAGACACTGCATCTGAATCTGTTGGATTAATTAAAATCGCTTTAACACCACGTACCACTAGATCTTCGATATTTGATAACTCTTTACTTGGATCATTTTGTGAATCTAAAACAAGCAATTTGTAACCTAATAAATCCGCTTTTTTCTCAGCGCCTTCTTTCATGCTCACAAAAAAGGGATTGTTTAATGTTGAAACAACCATCGCGATAGTGTCTTGTGCCATTACATTTGCACTAAAAGAAGCAGAAATAACTGCAGCTGAAAGTAACGTTGTTAATTTTTTCATGGTTTAGTCCTTTGGGTTGCTGTTGTTGACAGGGCAAAACCACCCTGCCTTCATAAAATTATGTTTAAGCTAATATTTTTCTCATACCTATCAGCCCTCATGCAATTAGGGCTGTACAAAGACTGAGTAGATGCAGAGGGCTAAGTCATTTATGGTTAGTTCAAGGCGAAAAAGCACAGTTTAGTCGTTTAAATGCGCATTTTTTAACGATGAAATAACCTTAAATGACGACGACCTGAGTAGTTACGGTTTATTTCTGTTTATTATCTACTAGTACCGCAAGCAGAATGACCACGGCTTTTACAATCATCTGGTAGTACGAAGAAACGTCTAACAAATTCAGCGCATTATTTAACACACCAATAATCAGTGCGCCGACTAAAGTACCCATAATGCGCCCTTTACCACCGGCCAAACTTGTACCGCCTAATACCACAGCAGCAATTGCATCTAATTCATAACCCATACCTGCGGTAGGTTGTGCTGACGACAAACGCGATGTAATGATGATGCCGGCAAGCGCAGATAACGCGCCACAAATCGCATACACACCAATTTTAATACGATCAACATTGATACCTGATAACTGTGTTGCGCTTTCATTACCGCCCAGAGCATAAATATAACGACCAAAACGGGTATGGTTAAGCAAGTACCAAATACCGCCAAATACACTGATCATTAACCAAACTGGCACTGGAATACCAAACATGTAACCCGTACCAAACCAGGCAAAAGAGTCAGCAACATCCGTGAAACCTGTTGAGATTGGGCGACCATCGGTATAAACCATGGTCACACCTCGTAATAAGGTCATAGTCACTAAGGTTGCAATAAAGGCCTGTACTTTACCCTTGGCAATAATCACACCTGTCATTGAGCCTAAGGCTGCCCCTGCAAATAACGAGATTGGCAAGGCGATTAATACCGGCACTTCCATGCCAATCATCGTAGCGGCAAATGCACCACATAACGCCAGAATAGAGCCCACACTTAAATCAATGCCCGCGGTTAATATCACTAAGGTCATACCGGCGGCTAAAATTGCAATCACCGAGGTTTGACGAAGAATATTGAGGATATTATCAACGGTAAAAAAATACTCGTTCATAAAGGACACAACCGTGATCAGCAAGATTAACGCGATTAATGACTTCTGCTCGATAAACCATTCTTTACTAATTAATGGTTTTCTTTTTTTCTCTGACGCTTTATTGATTACATTACTGTTCATGCTGCTACCTCATTGATTTCTTTACCAACAGCACAAGCCATTAGTTTTTCTTGATTGGCATCATCAGCCAAAAACTCACCACTAATTCGCCCTTGGTGCATCACCAAAATACGATCGCTCATACCTAATACTTCAGGCATTTCTGAAGACACTAAAATAATGCTCATGCCCTCCGCTTTAAATTTATTAATTAACTGGTAGATCTCTTTTTTAGCGCCCACATCCACACCACGTGTCGGCTCATCTAAAATTAACACTTTAGGACGTGTCATCAAGCCCTTAGCAATTGCCACTTTCTGCTGATTGCCGCCAGATAAATGACCAATAATTTGATCCATCGACGGTGTTTTGATATTAAATAATCGAATAAAATCATTCACCGATGTCGCTTCAGCTTGGTGATCAATCTGCAATTTTTTTGATAATCCCTGTAGCGCACAAAGTGACATATTTTCTTTTACCGAGAGACCTAAAATCAGCCCATCACCTTTACGATCTTCAGAAATATAGGCGATGCCATTCGCCAGCCCCTGCTGAGGATTAGTAATATTGACCAACTTACCTTCTAATAAAATCTCACCTTGCGTACAGCTTAATGCGCCATAAATCGCTTTCATTAACTCCGTACGTCCTGCACCCATGAGGCCAGAAACACCTAAAATCTCACCGTGGCTTAATGAAAAACTCACATTAAACACACCTTCCGCACTGAGGTTATTCACCTGTAAACATTCACTGCTATGGGTATGGTCAATACGTGGGTATTGCTCGTCTAAACGACGCCCCACCATCAATTCGATTAACGTATCTTCATCAATATCTGCCACCACACGTTGATCAATATATTTACCATCACGTAATACCGTAATGTCATCGCAGATTTCAAAAATCTCTTTTAAACGATGTGAGATATAAACAATGCCGTAACCTTCATCACGCAATTCATTAATCACAGTAAATAAAGACGCCGTTTCTGTATCAGTTAACGCATCGGTTGGTTCATCCATAATAATTACTTTGGATTTGAACGATAACGCTTTAGCAATCTCTACCATCTGTTGTTCGCCAACACTTAACTCGCCTAATAACTGTGACGATTTATGTTTTACATTAAGGCGTTTTAACAACATATCCGCTTCTTTAAACATTAATGGCCAATTAATAGCGCCAAAACGATTAGTAATTTCACGGCCTAAGAAAATATTTTCAGCGATAGTTAATTCAGAAATCAGGTTTAATTCTTGATGGATAATACTGATACCCGCCAACTGAGAATCACGCGGTCCAGAAAATTTAACCTGCTCACCTTGGTAACAAACTTCACCTTGGTCCAATTGATAAATACCGGTTAATACTTTCATTAACGTCGATTTTCCTGCGCCATTCTCGCCTAATAACGCCATCACCTTGCCAGGATAAACATTTAACGAAGCACCATCTAAGGCCTTCACGCCGGGGAAAGACTTATGAATTTCTTTAAGTTCTAAAATTGGCTGTTGCATACTTAACTCCCGATGACTTGTTGCTAAAAGCGGCGTCATTAAAAAACCACACCAGATTGAAAAATCACATTTGCGTAAGGACTACATTCACCCGTACGTACCACCGCTTTGCTTTGTAGCGTACGTGTCTTGAATGACTCATGGCTGATGTATTGGATATCAATATGATGACCATTCACTTGTTGCTCTTTTAACAGTGAGATTAACGCGTGGTATATATTAGGGTTGGCCTGCTCAAACTCATCGGCAAGCAATACACCAATAATGTGCACTTCGGTTAATAACACACGCACCGTATCGATAAAGCTGGGTACGCCATGTGTTAAAGCAAGATCAATACGTTTATTTTGATCATTAATCGGTAAGCCTGCATCACAAATAGTGAGCTCATCAAAATGGCCAAGAGAAGCAACGACATAAGATAACTGTGGGTTTAACAACTGCGTTTTTTTCATCAACTCTCAACCTTTTGTAAGCAGTAATAGATAATTTAATGGCCTATTTACCTGCTGACTAAATAGCAATAAAAGTAAAGATAGACTCGTCGAAACGTTTGCGCAAACGTTTCGATGAGTGAAATTTATACGTTCATCGCCTTCTTTGCATTAAATTTAATCGTAATGGGTGATCTGTTTCACAATAATAAATAGACTTTATTTTCAATCGTCTTTATCAGCTAATGGCAACTTGCTTATCCCTTTATCAATTGCTATTAATAAAAAAGGCACACTTAACGAACACTTTCTCTTCCCCAATAAAATAGGCGAGCATATGACCAATCAACTCTCACAATTAAAAAAAATCTCCACGGTTGTAGCAGACACAGGGGATGTTGAAGCCATTAGTAAATTTCAGCCGCAGGATGCAACCACCAACCCTTCTCTGTTATTAAAAGCAGCATCATTAGCGAACTACCAACACTTATTAGTAGAAGCGACTAAATGGGCTAAAGAGCAAAGCAGTGACCTACAAACACAAAGTGAATTAGCCTGCGATAAGTTATCTGTATTAGTAGGATTAGAAGTCTTAAAAATAGTACCAGGACGAATTTCTACCGAAGTAGACTCGCGTTTATCATTTGATACAGCGAGCTCTATTAAAAAAGCGCAGCAATTAGTGGCGCTGTATAATCAGGCAGGCATTACTAACGATCGTATTTTGATAAAACTAGCAGCCACTTGGGAAGGCATTAAAGCCGCTGAGCTGTTAGAGCAACAAGGGATCAACTGTAACTTAACGTTACTATTTAGCTTTGCTCAAGCACAAGCCTGCGCCGAAGCGAACGTTTTCCTTATCTCCCCTTTTGTGGGTCGTATTTTAGATTGGTACAAAAAACAAACCGGCATCGCGCACTACCCAGCGAGCGAAGATCCAGGTGTTATTTCTGTTACTCAGATATATAACTATTACAAACAGCAGGGTTACAACACGATTGTGATGGCCGCCAGTTTTAGAAGCATTGAAGAAGTCTTAGCGTTAGCCGGTTGTGACCGATTAACCATTAGCCCTGATTTGATGGCGCAGCTTGAGGCCAGTGATGAGGTGGTTGAGCACAACTTAACGCCACAAATTTCAGCTAAAGGTGCTCCCGTTGAAGCGCTTTCTGAAAGTCAGTTTAGATGGGATATGAATGAAGATGCAATGGCAACAGAGAAGTTGGCCGAAGGTATTCGTAATTTTACGCTTGATCAAATTAAGCTTGAGAAGCAGCTGATGGCAATCTTAGCTGGGTAGGGTTTTACCCTTTTTAATCACTTCTGAGCAGTGTTGTTCAGGAGTGATTAAGTTGCGTTTTATGCACAATTCGATGTAGGAATAGAGTTGTTATTGTATAAATAAAGATAATTAGCTAAACATGTTCCTAACGGAATATGCCAAACTACTTTAGTTCCGTTAAGGAGGGGGAAAATCAAATTCCGTTTAATTTCCTTATTATGTCACTGATTTGTAAACATCTATTCGTCTTAATAGATTTCTCATAAATTTACTAGGTGAGATAGACTCACTCTCTTTGCGACTTAAAAACACAACTTTCCCTCCATTTTTAGACATGTAATTTAGGGCACCTTTTTTCTTTGCATCAAATGTGATTATTGGATGAAACATTGATCTAGCAGCTATTTGGATATCAGCTTCTTGTTTGAATAATATTTGAGTATCATGTCTTTTTTCAATTGTTCCGTATTTTTCTAACAACTTTCGGAGTATTGCTTGCTCTTCTGTAGTAGAAAAACGTCCTTTACCAAAGCCTGAAGAACGCTGATACTCCTCTGGGAAAAGGTCGCTATGAAACCCAAAAACAGCATCTTCTTTTACCATTCCGGAATGTAAATTTCTCTGTGCATACTCTTTAACCGTGCTACAACGTTCTGGCATTTGAACAATTTCATATTTACCGTGAGTCGTGATATACAGAGAGAAACGCACCTTTGGAAAATAACTTTCCAGACTGAGATTGTTATCGACAAGATAATCCCAAAAATTGTTATCTATGAATATTTTCAACACTTCTCCTGTGACATAACAACTTATTAAATAGAGAATTTCCGTCTATCAGCATCTAAACGGAGTAATTAAAGGCATATTATATTAAACCCCTCCAAACTTAAATTACAACGTACTATCATTTTATTTATTGGAATAAATACAAAGTGGCGTAATAAAGTAATCCTAGTTCGTCTTCGCTCATCGAGGCGATGACTAACCCTAAGTCGCATTTATTTCGCCTTGTGGGCGAGTAGCGAATGAACACTGAAACGTAGTTTCAAAGTGTGAAGCAGCATGCTCTCTAAACCAGTAGAGAAAAGTCACCAAAAGAGAGCTGGCCCGTGGCGTTTTCTAATCTCGTGTAATCAATCACTTCTCAACGCACCAGTTCAGACTGGCCATCCATGGCCAGATCTTCACTTAGCATCGACATCCATGTCGTTACTTGCAGAAGCGATTAATTCCACAAGGAAAACTAAACGGGATCCGTGCAGCCACTCAGTTTTGTTAAATAGATAAATAGATAAATAGATAAATAAAACATAAAAGATAAAAACCTATAGCCATATTTCTTTGTTAATAAAACCAAACAATGTGGCTGCGCTAACTCCCTTCCATTTTTCTTGCTAAAGGAGGACTGATTAGCAAGAGCCGACAGCGAATTATGCGACAGCATAGTGTATGAGCGGGCTAAGCTCTGCGTGCCCCTTGGAAGTCGGCTCTAAGCTCAACCAGCACAGGGATGTGCTGTTTGAGCTGGTGCGTTTAATCAGTTCTCCTTTAGCAAGATTAAAAAATGGTAGGGCGGCTTTTCCTTTGGTTACTTTCCTTTGGCCGTCAAAGGAAAGTGACTCGCCGGGAGGCGAAATCACTGCTCAGTAAGTCTAAACCAAGACTGGATGAGCTTGGCGAACTAGAAACTTCGTAACCACATTTTTTGATAAAGAAAACGAAATAACGTGGCTGCGCGACACCCCTTCCATTTTTCTTGCTAAAGGAGGACTGATTAGCAAGAGCCGACAAGGAAGTCGGCTCTAAGCTCAACCAGCACAGGGATGTGCTGTTTGAGCTGGTGCGTTTAATCAGTTCTCCTTTAGCAAGATTAAAAAATGGTAGGGCGGCTTTTCCTTTGGTTACTTTCCTTTGGCCGTCAAAGGAAAGTGACTCGCCGAGAGGCGAAATCACTGCTCAGTAAGTCTAAATACAGACAGGATGAGCTTGACGAACATGGTAGCTATTCACATTCATTTTCATACAAAAAAAGAGCCTAGTTCGTCTTCGCTCATCGAGGCGATGACTAACCCTAAGTCGCATTTATTTCGCCTTGTGGGCGAGTAGCGAATGAACACTGAAACGTAGTTTCAAAGTGTGAAGCAGCATGCTCTCTAAGCCAGTAGAGAAAAGTCACCAAAAGAGAGCTGGCCCGTGGCGTTTTCTAATCTCGTGTAATCAATCACTTCTCAAAGCACCAGTTCAGACTGGCCATCCATGGCCAGATCTTCACTTAGCATCGACATCCATGTCGTTACTTGCAGAAGCGCTTAATTCCACAAGGAAAACTAAACGGGATCTGTGCAGCCACTGAGCTTTATTAAATAGGAAATTATTTCTAAAAAATGGTTTTATTAAAACAACAAAACAAAGTGGCTGCGCGACACCCCTTCCATTTTTCTTGCTAAAGGAGGGCTGATTAGCAAGAGCCGACAGCGAATTATGCGACAGCATAGTGTATGAGCGGGCTAAGCTCTGCGTGCCCCTTGGAAGTCGGCTCTAAGCTCAACCAGCACAGGGATGTGTTGTTTGAGCTGGTGCGTTTAATTAGTTCTCCTTTAGCAAGATTAAAAAATGGTAGGGCGGCTTTTCCTTTGGTTACTTTCCTTTGGCCGTCAAAGGAAAGTGACTCGCCGAGAGGCGAAATCACTGATAAGTAAGCTTAAAACAGACTGGATGAGCTTGGCGAACTAGAAACTTCGTAACCACATTTTTGATAAAGAAAACGAAACAATGTGGCGCCACAAGTCCTTTCCATTTTTATTGCTAAAGGAGGATTGTTTGAACTGGTGCGTTTAATCAGTTGGACTGTGTAATATTAAAAAATGGGTGGCCGCTTTTCCTTTGGTTACTTTCCTTTGACCATCAAAGGAAAGTGACTCGCCGAGAGGCGAAACCAATGCACAGTAAGTTTAAGCTTAGCGAACTGAAAACTACACAGACCCATTAGCGGGATAAACAACAAAACTAAGTAAGCTAGCTTCAAATTCCACCAGCATGCTCAAGTCTAAAATCGTTATTAGATAGACGATTTTTGTATTTCCTATTGAAGCTTGAGTTACCAATAATAAGCCTAATTAGAAATACAACTCACAGCCCTTTCGGGTCAATAATAGAGAGGAAAATAGATGTTAAATAAACTCATTATTAGTCTGGTTTTGTTATCCGTGATAATTGCGATATTCACCACGGGTTTGATCAGCGCAGCATTTACCTTAGTGGCTTTTAGCTTATTATTTTATTACGTTATTAATAGTGATAATAAAAATAATACACATAAAAAAACGGAGAATTAATCTCCGCTAATCAGCTTATCATTTTTCTAAGTATTTACATTACCAGTAGTATATAAGCCAGTGAACTGGTCGAAATAACCACCCATAAACTAATCCCTAATATCATCGGTTTAAAACCCGCAGACTTAATACTTTTAATGGTTAATCCCGCGCCGATTAAAAATAAACACAAGACTAACAAACGTTTTGAAACGGTGAATATTTCCTGATAAATCACATCAAACTGTGGCAAGTAATAAGCAATCGCAATTGCGACACAATAAAACAAGATAAACAAAGGCACTGGAATTTTTTTACTGTCACCTTTAAAAATAAGCGCGCTAATAAACGCCACCGGAATAATCCACAACGCTCTCGCAAGTTTCAATGTGGTTGCCGTTTGAAGCGCTTCGTCACCATAGGCTGAAGCAGCCCCCACCACCGATGAAGTATCATGAATGGCAATCGCACTCCAAATACCAAAGTCATGCTGACTCATTAAAAGCCAATGCCCGACTAGCGGAAAAACAATCAACGCAATACTATTTAATATAAAAATAGTCGCCAAGGCGTGTGATGTTTCATCTGCATTAGCATCAATCGCAGGCGCAATCGCGGCAATCGCACTCCCCCCACAAATAGCGGTACCTGAAGCAATAAGATGCCCTGTTTTCGGTTTGATGTTAAAACCTTTGGTAAGTGCGGCCCCCAGTAATAACGTGCCAAAAATTGAACAAACAATAATGCCAATATTGTTTGAACTGACCGTGATCGCTTGCTCTAAATTAATACCAAAACCCAAACCAACAATTGAATAAGCCAACAGTTTTTTAGTGAAAAAGGCCGTATTTATTTGCGTGGGCACTAACCCTAATGTGGCTAAGGTAAAGCCTAATACCAGTGCGATAGGCGAGGAGATAATTGGGAAAAGACACAATACTGCTAAGCCAAGAAAAATCACCAAGCGACTGTTTAATTCTATTTTTAGGTTTGTTTTTGGAACAACGATATTCATGAGTGCCTCATTAAGCATCTATTTTAGTGAGGTGATTATAAGCGCCCAACATCGTTAAGAATATTTAAAACAATTTAAACAAGGGTTAAAACAAATTTAACCCTGGCTTAAATTAATAGATACAAAAAAGCCCGACAACTCACTAGGAGTTATCGGGCTTACTATTTCTTATGTTTTTATTCTGTTTTTTATTAAGGCTGTCATTTTAGCTTCAGTATTACAAAACTAAAATGACGCTGTTTATCTTATAAAGGACAAACAGGGTTCCAACCCGTTACCCAGTTCTCAGCAGAACCAGGTTTTCCGTCGTTACCACCCCAAGCACGTGCCCAAACTTGGCCGTCTTGAATTGCCATATCACCTTTAGAATAGTTAGCACTATAACCACTTTTCCAAGGTTCAACAGTAGACACATCAATGCCACGCGCTTCACAGCCACCGTCAGTAATCATTTTCACTTCTGTTTTAGCCGCGAAATCACCTGAGCCAGTTGTAAATACGAATGAAGATGGACCACCACCAATAGGTAAGTGAGCGTCAATCTTAATCGTATGGCTTGCACCCGGTGCTAGGTTTACAGATGTAGCGAAACGATGGAAGTCGTCTTGCATACCTGGTGCGCCTTTGTTGCCACCGTTGTTAGCATGATTAATCAATGTTCCCACTTTCTTAAGGTCTTTACTTAAGTCAGTTGAAGACGGAATGCTAAATGCAATCTTCGAAATAGTTTGTGTACTGTTATTCGTAAACAACCATTCTGAAGTTTGTGGCCATGCAACACTTTCGTCAGTGACGTAACCCACTAGTGAAACAGTAACATCTAGTTTCTGAGCAGGAAGATTAACTAAAGAATCAGTCATGTTCATATCCGCTGCGCCTGCAGTTAATAGAATTTCGTGACCCAATGAAGTTAATGTATTACCCATGAAGTACTCACCGTTACCAGCAGCACAGTTAGACTCTGGAACAACGTTTTCAGTACGAACGCCGTCTACAATAGCGTAACAGTTATAGTCACCCGCCATTTCCCAGAACATGATACCGCCTAAGCCTTTATCTGCTACATATTGCGTTTTAGCACGAACCGCTTGCTCGTCTTCAATATTTAACATGACTTTCTTAGTTGGGTTCCATAACCAAGCAGCTTCAGCATCTTTGTCGTAGAAACGTGTGTACGTGCCTACTAACTTGTCAGCTTCGTTGTTGATTGGATCTAAACCATATTGTTCAGCGTATGTACCAATATGTGCATTTGCTAAGTTTTTAACATGCCAGATTGGGTTTGAACCTGCGCCTAGCTCTGCACCATGTGGGTCAGAATCGTGCCACATGTTGTCGATACCAACAGCACCGTTACCACAACCTTGCTCAGTACCTGTACCAGTACCACGTTCACAGTCAGCAGTTTTAGCTTTACCGCCGTAACCGTTTACGCCGCCTTCAACGCCTTTCCAACCACGAGTATAGAATGGTAGACCTACGTTAATACGACCAGCAGGTACAACACCGCGGAAGTAATGGAATGCCCAATCAATGTTTAGGTAACCGACGTTGCCGTAAGCGTTGTAAACATCAAACAGTTTCATTTCAGGATCTTTACCATTATCGTAAAGAGGACCATTGAAACCAACGACTTCACCCCAAGAACCAGAGAAGTCGTAAGTCATCATATTGATGAAATCAAGGTATTGACCTGCAGAGAATACTTCCATACCACGTAACAAGTAACCAGAAGATGGCACAGCTACTGTAAGGTAATAATGAACACCATCTTCAGCAGAGGCGACATCAATCGCTTCACGAAGGTCTTTCATTAACACATTGTAAGAAGCCATTAAGCCGTTACGACGTGGGTTTTGCGCTGCGCGATCGTACGGGTTACCGCCATCTTTCAGTGCAGTTGGGTATTCGTAATCTAAATCGATACCATCAAAGCCGTAAGCTCGAACAAAATCAACAGAAGATTTAACAAAAGCTGCGATACCTGCTTTATTAACAGAACCGTCAGAGTTAGTTGTCATTGCGTAGAAACCACCGTTAACAACACGGCCTAAATCATCAATAGGACAAGGACCTGTGTTCATCACACCGTCTTTATCTTTTTGACCCGGCATAGTCCAGTTGTCTTCAGCAACTGGTGCATCAGTCATCGCACAAGTAGATCCTGTGTTTTCACCCCAGAAACCACCAGTTTCAGCCCAACCACCAACAGAAACCAAGGTTTTAACACCGTTCGCTTTCTTGTATTTGTTGATTAGGTTTAAGTGACCCTTGTACTTCATGCTTGAATCCATATCGGCATCCGTTGCACCCGGTACATCATTCCAAACCATACCCGTATTTGGGTTAGTTGGATCAGGGTTATAACCTATTTCAGTTGGGTAAACATTATCACCAATAGAAACACGGTAGTTATTATCGATATGCGCAAACGCGTAGTTAATATGCGTTACTTTATCCCATGGCACATCAGTCGCTAGGTAAGTAGATTGACCGTTTGCACCGTTGCGCCAGTTAGTGAAGTAACCGATGATACGACGAGATGTCCCATTGATCTCTTGCTCGATACCGCCTTTTTGGTAAACAGTACAGTAAGGAACGTCGATACCTTCTGTTTTGTATAAACCTTCAGGACGACATTCTTCATGCGAAGATGGTACAGGGGTTACAACAGGTGTTGGCGTTACAACAGGTGTTGGTGTTACAACTGGCGTTGGTGTTACAACTGGAGTTGGTGTTACAACTGCCGTTGGTGTTACAACTGGCGTTGGCGTTACAACGGGTGTTGGTGTTACAACTGGCGTTGGCGTTACAACGGGTGTTGGTGTTACAACGACAGTTTGTGCTGTCCAAACGCCCCATTTTCCTGTTGTGCCAGGCTCTTGGCCTTTAGTCCACCAGCCAGCAACATAAGTAATACCATTATGCGTTACTTCATCACCAGTATTGTAAACTGCTGATGCATCCCACATACCGCTACCAACAACAGGTGTTGGTGTCACTACTGGAGTAGGTACTGATGTTGGCGTAATGACAGGAGTAGGTGTAACTACAGGCGTTGGCGTAATGACAGGAGTAGGTGTAATTACAGGCGTTGGCGTAATGACAGGTGTAGGCGTTACTGCTGGCGTTGGCGTAACAACGGGTGTTGTGTCATCACAGGTTGCTGATGCCCAAAACCACGTTGCCGAAGAAGAAGGTGTTTCCCAAGTCCCTGGGGTATTTTTTGCTACATAGCACTCACCTTGGTACATAACAACGTCACCGTTGCTTACTTTAGTTTTACCCGGTACAAACTCTGTTGTAGTCGCAGCAAACGCTGACGTACTACCCAGAGCCGCACTTAGCGCAATCGCTAAGACCGACATTTTCTTATTCATAAATCCATCCTTTGAATCGGTAACCATCCATTGGTCACTCTTGCGTAGAATAGCAAAATCAGAATAAGAGTTCATAAATAGATTTCTAAATTGTGTTCCATTTCAAGGTGTTAACTGTATTTTAAGATGAATAAATTGAATGTTAGCCGAGAGTTCCGAGTTTAATTGCACAAAAAAACAAACACTTATTGGTTATCTAATTGATATAACAATAGTTTTATAGTAGGTACTATTTATTTTCTGATTTTAAAAATTCCATAATGGGTAAAATTTTTTTAGATGAAATTAATTTTCATAGCCGATTAGAGGTTTACGTTCAAGCGTTTTCAGCTTGGTTTATATGTATATCTATGCTATTTCAATATGTAAAGTCATCAAAGCAACATGGGTATAGTAAACCTTCCACCAGCAATATCATTATGATGGAAAGAATAGTAATAACTCGCTCTCCAGCCAACAAAAGATCAAACAAAAAACATTAAAACAATAAACCTTCGATATAAATCAATGACAATTAAATAAATACTCTTATAATCCTCGCTTTATAATTAAATGGAATTAAAAGTTAGTATATGGATATATATAAAAAAAAATCACTTGTTACGCTCATATCATCACTCACCCTCTTTGCCTGTGGAGGTAGTGGTGAAAGTGGTACACCGACACCTCTTACAACTCCAGAAGCAGAAACCTCTCTAGAATTAACATCGACGCTTATAGCTCCAGAAGCAGAAAACTCTCTAGAATTAACATCGACGCTTATAACACCAGAAGCAGAAACTTCTCTAGCATTAACATCGACGCTTATAGCTCCAGAAGCAGAAAACTCTCTAGAATTAACATCGACGCTTATAACACCAGAAGCAGAAACTTCTCTAGCATTAACATCGACGCTTACACCTGTAATTAAAATATATAATGAGGCACCTACTTTTAATGATAGAAGTGTCTCTGTAAATTTTAATCAACCAGCTTCCTTTTTCTTAAACGCAACTGATACCAATCATGATCACTTAAGTTATCGCATGATCCAGCAGGCCGCTTTTGGCTCGATAGCCTTAAACATGATGACAGAAGAAGTCACTTATACACCCAGTGACGATCAGGTAATAAGCGATTTCTTTATCATTCAGGTTTCTGATGGTGAAATATCAACTGATGCTAGATTTGATATTACAATAACAGACTCAATCGCTCCCAAAATTCAATTGTTAGATCAAAGTAATTTATTTTCTACGACAGTACCAATCCAAATCTCATTTGACGACCTAATTAAAAATTCAAGCATCACTGTGAATGGTGATAATAATGATTGCTCTGGCTCTATTCAGCTTTCACATGATAACTTTTTAAGCTGTGTAAAATTACAAAAATATACGACTCCCATTGGAAAAACTGCGACGGATGATTATATAAAAAGCATAACACTGCTCATCAATTCACCTCTTCAAAATAACTCTATGTATCAATTGAAATTCAATGAGCAGATTGAAAATTATCATGGTTTATATCTAGAAAGAATAATTTTAAATTATCAAATGATAATGACAACGCCCATTATTAACGAAATATCTGCATCAGCTTATTCTAATTCTCGTCGCTGGTTTGAGATCTACAATGGCACAGGTAAAACGATTAATTTATCTGATTACAATTTTATTAGTAAAGGTATAAATGCAACGGGTAATATTATTGAAAACCATAATTTTTCACTTCCCGCTCAACTAATTGATTCAGATAGTTATGTCATTATACAAGCCCAAGAGTCCCCAAACTCATCACAAACTAGCGCACAAAACAGTAAACAATTAATAGTCATAGATGATCCTGACTATGCGCCTTACTGGAGTGGACAAGGTTATATTGAATTAATTAATAGTGTCGATCAAAGTAGTGTCGATCTTGTTCGTTTTGGTTCTGATACTCAAATATCTTCCGCTCCCTTAATTACAGGAAAAAGTTTAGTTCGTAGTATCACTCATCAGGATAGTGGAAATGGCAGTGATTGGACTACCACACACTTCTCTACACCAGCTGGTATTAACGATGTTAATGATTGTATTCGAGATGATGATAATGATGGTATTCCCGATTGCTCGGAGCTTAAAAATAGCACATTCGCAGGGTTACCACTTTACCAATGGGGCGCACGTAGCAATCAAAAAGATATCTTCATTGAAGTAGATTATATGAAAAGTAATGACCTCGGTATCACACCACAAAAAGAGGCATTACAAAAAGTTAAAGAAGCATTCTCAAATAGAGGTTACAGCGTGCATTTTGATACAGGCACACTGTATCATCCTGGCGCAGATATTAGCCATGATGACTTTGATTTGAGCGGTGGCAATTCAGTACCTTTTACGAAAACAATTAACTTTGCTAAAGAAGCCGGCGTTAGCTCTCTTGTTGATTATAAATCTCAACATATGGATCTGCGTCGTCGTCAAATTTTCTTCTACATGTTATTTGCAAGCAGTCAAAATATAGATGGTGAAGCGGGATCATCTGGCTTGGCTGAAATGAATGGTAACGATTCAATTATCAGCTTAGGAAAATGGGGGCTCAATAAAGATACAATAGAAAACAACAATGCTTTAATCAATATTCAAGCAGCTACCATCATGCACGAATTTGGTCATAATTTAGGCTTATTACACGGAGGAGATGATGGGATAAACTTTAAACCTAACTACCTCAGTGTGATGAATTACCTGTACCAATTAGATGGACTTGCAAGCCCTGGTAATAATGAAGGTGATCGTTATTACGGGCATCGTTTTTCTGGCAGTGCTGTATGTGATCAACAATCACTCATTAACGGCCCAAGAAATAACGTTGAACATTTCCTTATAGATTACTCAAATGGTACAGGTTCTACACTTGACGAAACTCAAATAGATGAGAGCAAAGGATTGGGAAGAACATTCACATCTGGCATCGATTTTAACTGTAATGGCATTATCGAAGGAAAAATTGGAGTCCTAGAGATAAATGGCCCTACTTGGGTATTTGAAAACGAGACATGGCTAGAAAAGGAAGTGGTATCGACGATGCACGATCATAATGACTGGGAAAAAGTCTCTTTGAAGTTTCAAGATCACTGGCCTGGTAATGCAGGGCAATCTCGATCAGCAATAGTTACCCAGAAAAAGATTGATTTTATGCTAATCGATACCCAAAAATTTATCGCAGAGAAAACACCGTCAGATGCATTCTTTAAACGTTTACAAGGCGAATAATCATATGTTCAAAACCATAGCGGTTATGTTTTCACTATTACTTTTAAGCGCCTGCCAAAGCGTTAATAGTGAAACAGATAACAATCAATTTCAAATACATGACGAGCAATTGTTATTTGATAATGAAATGCTTGTCATGTGGACTTCTACAACCATACCAAGCTGTCAGCAGTGTAACTTAACAACTCACAGTAAAAAAACAGCTGCCGGCCCAATATTATTTACAACCATAAACAATGAACATGGTGAATTAATACTGGAAAGCATTAAAAAAGCACGCCACAGCTTTGCATTCAAGGTAGGTAAGGAACAACACTCTATTAGGTTGAAAATTGCAGATAGAAAATTATCTGTTTCACTTAATCAAGCCGAGTACTTGATACTAAATAAACATGAAAAACGATCACTTAACATTGCTGATAGCAATTACTTTATTAAGTTAGATAGATTGTATTTACCCGATAAAGAAACTAAAGGTAAAACCTCCGAGCAAGCAACTTATGAAGCAGATATTGTAATTTGGTTGGATCAAGCAGTGAAATAAATCCCGTTAATCTTCCTCGCATTTTACGATAAAAGAGAGAGTAGGAACTACCTGCTCTCTCTTTTAAAATTATATTTTTTAAAGCCCTTATTCGCATTTACCCTAAACAAACCTTTCTTATATTGACGCCCGTTCAACAAAACTAGTACCAAGTACGGTATTATTCTCTATTTTGTCTTTTCCTTGCATCATCTCTATCAGCATTTTTCCTGCTTGAAGGCCGATTTCTTCGATCGGTTGGCGCATTGAAGTTAAGGGTGGATTCATATGGCGCGCATGAAAGTTATCATCGTAACCAACCACCGCGATGTCCTCGGGGATTTTTTTACCCGCTTCGCGCAGGGCCATGTAAACACCGGCGGCAATATCGTCATCTCCGGCGCAAATAGCATCAAAGTCAGCGCCTTGCTCTAATAAGGTTTTAGTACTTTCATAACCAAACTCTTCGCTATAAGTACCAACAATCGCTTGGCATTGGCTTTTATCTAAAGAAGCATCTTCTATTGCCTGCCAAAAACTGTTTAATCGGTCGCGGGCATCGGCGAGGTTTTGCGGACCAGCAAGGTGCACTATTTTTTGGCGACCCGCTTTAATCAAGCTTGTTGCTGCAATATGACCACCCGCTTGGTTATCCACTTGCACAGAGTTATATCCGTAAGGAATACCACTTCTTCCCATTAATATAATAGGAATATCACGGTTACATAATTGGTGAATTTCAGCTTTAGTAAAGTCACTTTCTAAAAACAATAACAAACCATCACACTGTCTATCAATCAATGAACTGATCGTCTCAAACTCAGTCGCTTTATCACCAAAACCACTGCTTACCATTAAGTGTTTATCACTATCAACAAAGGCTTTTTGAATACCACCGAGCACTTGAGCGTAAAAAGCACTGCCCATATTAACCACAACAACACCGACGATATCCGATTTATTACTTTTCAGGCCACGCGCAAAACTGTTCGGGCGATAACCCAGTTCAAGAATCGCTGCATCCACTTTTTCGCGGGCGATTTTAGACACCGCACCGTTATTGGCAATAACCCGTGAAACCGTTGATTTTGATACGCCAGAAAGAGCAGAAACTTGTTTGATTGTGACCATAATATTCACTTATTTTATAATGTTATTGTTGGTTTATTATTAATTATATTGTTGGCTTAAGGTTAATTACATTGTAGATTAACTGGCTAAGTATATTATCAATGATTAATCTATTTTTAATCTTAACCAGCTTGGTTTATATTAACCATAAAAAGGGGATTCCCCCCTTGTTGAAATTTTACGATAACATAACTTTTCAGCTACAAATGGCAAGCAAAAACCAAGCACTATGTGGCAAAAATGCGATACCAACTTTAAATGCAGTTTACAGATGAGAGTGCTAAATATTACAATGCCTTGCGTAAAAGCAAGATACGATACCTATAGAGAGCACCAGATATCAGAAGAGAGCACCAGATATCAGAAGAGAGCACCAGATATCAGACTAAAATACTCTTTTTTCCCTTAGAACTAGCAAAGTCACCACTATCTACACCACTATTTATGTAATCGCTATAACAATCTAAATTGACATATGTCATGCTATTGCACTTAATCTATGATAATTTGGAGTTTAATTAATGAAAATCGCTATGTTTAGTGCGCGCAATTACGATACAGACCACTTTAATCCGCTACTAGAGTCGCTTTCTCTTACCTTTAAATACTTTGATACTCAACTCAATATCCATACTGCAGTGCTAGCGAAAGGTTATGACGCTGTTTGTGCTTTTGTAAATGACGATCTTTCTGAGCCCGTTTTATCTCGACTCGCAACACTTGGCATTAATACCATTGCAATGCGTTGTGCAGGTTATAACAACATCGATTTAACGGCAGCTAAACGCTTAAATTTCAATATAGTACGTGTGCCCGCTTATTCTCCAGAAGCAGTTGCTGAGCACAGTATTGCTTTGCTAATGACCCTCAACCGTCGTATTCATAAAGCTTATCAACGCACACGTGATGCTAACTTCTCACTAGATGGTTTAGTGGGTTTTAACTTACATGGTAAAACTGTGGGTATTATTGGTACCGGTAAAATTGGCGTGGCAACTATGCGTATTTTTAAAGGATTTGGTTGTAACGTATTAGCCTATGACCCTTACCCATCGGATCAAGCAATCGCACTTGGTGCTGAATATGTCAAGCTTGATGAGATGTATGCACGCAGTGATATTATTAGTTTGCATTGCCCGTTAACAGACGAAAACAAACATCTACTTAATGCGCAAAGCTTTCAAAAAATGAAAAATGGCGTGACCATCATTAATACTAGCCGCGGCGCACTGTTAAATGCTGAAGATGCTATTCAAGCATTAAAATCTGGCCGTATTGGTGGTTTAGGATTAGATGTTTATGAAGAAGAAGATCACCTTTTCTTTGCCGATCATTCAAGTGAAATAATCACCGATGATACCTTCCGTCGTTTATCTGCTTGCCATAATGTTATCTTCACCGGCCATCAGGCATTCTTAACCAATGAAGCATTAGATAGCATTGCACAGACAACGATCGATAACTTATTAGCGGTAGAAGCGGGTAATGAAAGTCCTAACCGCGTTTAAATAAAAAGCCTCAAGTCACATGACTTGAGGCTCTTCCGGTAAGTCCATAATAAATATAATTAGTGCGCTTAAATAAGTTAAAAAGAAATTAAACATAAAAAGCCCGAAGAAAAGAAGGTTGATGATTTCCTTGGTTATGTTAATAAGTTTTATTTTATGTTTATCCGTGTTTTTATTTTCTTGCTCGTCTATTCCAACAGAGACACAAAGCGATATAGAAAGTAATAACTGGCAAGCCGTTGGTGAATACGATGGTAGCAATGGTTTATTGGAAAAGTCTGAGCTTGATTTACAGGCATTAAGTGATCAGTTTAATGGTGGAAATGTTAGTTATTCAGCGTATCAAAGCAGTTATTTAACAGCAGTAACCGTTTACTGTGAACCTAAAAATACAAACATGCTCGGCATGCTGGGTAAACCTTATTTAGGTGTTTGTGAACGTTTTCCTAATGGTGCATTTTTCCGACAAGATTGGTTAAATGCTAAAACATCGAATAGTAGATAAATTTTAACAGTAAAAAAAAGAATAAAAAAAGGCCCAAGTAGCAACTCTACTTGGGCCTTTTTGTTTTTTGTTTTTTATTTGTTATTTGCTTTAATTAGCAATAATAATTAATCGCTAAAAACGCCTGAAATTTATCGTATTTTCCAATGGAAAATACGATTCAATCAATGTTTTACAGTGCTAAGAACTGCTTCATTTGGTTTACGATACTTTCAGCAACTGTTTGATTTTCCATTTCTGAGAAGATACGTAATAACGGCTCAGTACCAGAGAAACGTGCGATCATCCAACCACCATTTTTGAAGTAAACTTTAAGGCCGTCAGCATAGCTCACTTTCTCAATTTCATAGGAAAATTCAGGTAGTGACTTATCAACATAAATTTTATTATAGATAACCGCTTTCTGATCCGCTTTAAAGGTGCAATCGCCTTCAGCTGTGTATGTGTAGCCGTAGATATCATAGATCTCTTTCAGTAACTCAGAGATCTTCTTACCGGTGACTGCAATCATTTCTACTAATAGGCTAGCAGCAAATACACTGTCTTTACCTTTAACATGGCCACGAAGCGTCAAACCACCCGAACTTTCGCCACCAAGAAGAGAATCATCCGCTTCCATTTGTGAACTGATATGTTTGAAACCAACAGGTACTTCAAATGATTTTTGACCGTTATCAGCAGCAATTTTATCCAGCGTATGTGTTGTAGCAATATTACGTACGACAGAACCCGTCTGTTTTTTGTATTTTAACAGGTAATAATAAAGAAGAATTAGGATCTCATTCGGGTGAACGAAGTTACCTTTTTCATCGATAATACCAATACGGTCAGCGTCGCCATCGGTACCAATACCCACATCGTAACCACCGTGAACAACAAGATGTTTAAGCTGGTAAAGCGTTGCTGCAGAAGGAGAAGGCATCATACCGCCAAAACCAGGGTTTTCACCATCGTTGATAACATCAACGTCACAGCGACCTGTAATTAATACGGTTTGTAATGCGTTTTTAGCCACACCAAACATAGGGTCGATAAGCACACGTAAATTAGCTTGTTTAATGGCATCCATATCTAACAATGCAATCACGGAATCAACAAAAGCGTTCATTGGATTGATGATAACCACTTGGCCATTTTCAACTGCTTTATCAAAATCAAGTGACTTGATATCACTTTCTTTAATCGCTGGCATCTGCTCTTCGATTTTTTCTGTGATCACTTCATCAGCATCACGACCACCTTCGATAAATACTTTAATACCGTTGTAGTCTGAAGGGTTATGCGATGCAGTAATACACGCAGAATAAATACAACCCATCTCTTTTGCTTGATACATTACAATAGGAGTCGGTACAAAACGGTCAATGTAACTGACTTTAATGCCGTTTGCCGCTAATACTTCTGAAAACCATTTTGATGCTTTGTCTGAAAGAAAACGACGGTCATAACCGATAACAAAGCCTTTCTCTACTACATCTTCATTGATCATGATGTTAGCAATAGATTGTGCTACTAGACATACGTTAGCTTTAGTGAAATCTTCACCAATAATTGAACGCCACCCGCCTGTTCCGAACTTAACCATTTGAATCTCCGTATAGTTTTAATAGCTTATGAATAGTTTCTACTGACAAAGGGAGCCGAAGCTCCCTAAAAAATCATACTGACATTAATGACGCCGAAGTATCGCTTGAGTACAAGGCAGGTGCTTGACGTTTATGTTCACATAAACGAAAGCGCCTAACGCTGTAATCGAGTGATACAGCAAGTCATTTAGCCCATAGTTACGATAACGCTGTTTACAGATCCCGCAGCTTGCACTGGGATTGAACCTTCAACAACTTCGCCGTTTAACGTAATAGATTTAACACCTTTACTTACGTTGTCTGGGTTTTTAACTTCGATTTTGAATGTCGCATCACGCCATTGACGTGAAACTTCAAAACCAGGCCAGTCAGTTGGAATACATGGATCAACGATTAAACCGTCAAAACTTAAACGCACACCTAGAATAAAGTTAGTGACCGCAAAGTAAGCCCAACCTGAAGTCCCTGTTAACCATGGGTGGTTAGCACGGCCGTGATCGACATGGTCACGTCCATTGATGAACTGTACGTATGAGTAAGGTTCAGTCACACGTAAATCAATGTTTTCGTTTTGGTTGTACGGGTTAAGTGCATCGTAGAACTTCATAGCACGGTCGCCACGACCTAGTTTAGCTTCAGCTACCCAAGCCCATGGGTTTGGATGAGAGAAGATTGCGCCATTTTCTTTAATACCAGGATATACACGGGTAACAAAACCGATGTCATCGTTAGGTGTTGTGAAAGACGGTGAATTTAGGTGTAAACCGTAATCTGAGTACAAGTGCTCATCAACGCTGTCCATTGCACGGATACCACGTTCTTTCGACACAGCACCAGACAATACAGCTAGTGTGTTTGACTCTAAGTGAATACGACCTTCAGTTTGTTGTGCAGTACCGATTTTGTCGCCGTCTTTAGTTAGACCACGGATGTACCAACCACCCTCTTCATCCCAAAGTACTTCTTCACATGCTTTTTGCACGCCTTCAGCCATTGCAGTGTATTTAGCAACGTCATCTTCTTTACCTAAGTGCTTAGCAAGATCTAAGAACTCTTGAAGTGCCCAGTAATGCAAGAAAGAAACCATTGAAGACTCACCGCCACCAAGGTTTAGACAGTCATTCCAATCCGCACGTAAACCTTTACAGATACCTGTTTGGCCAACGTATTTTGCAGAGAAATCTAATGCTGCTTTCATGTGGTCGTATACTGTTGCTTCTGTACCGTTAGCGTAAGGGATTACTTCGTCGAAGAAACTATCTTCGCCAGATTCCATTACGTATTTACAAATCGTTGGAACGATCCATAAATGGTCATCAGAACAGGTATCTTCGATACCGTGAATTTTGTCATCATCAGATGGCGTTGGAACTACCGTTGGTGATTTAGACGGTACAACGTCTTTTTTCTCTGGATCAAACCAATCTGGATCAAATAAATGTAGACCGTAACCTTCTTTAACCTGACCACGTAATAAATCAACTAAACGCTTACGTGTCATTGTTGGGTTAGCATGTGGTACTGAGATAGCGTCTTGCGCTGTATCACGGTAACCCAAACCAGTACGACCACCTACTTCGATGAACGAAGCAAAACGTGACCAAACAACACAAGTTTCAGCTTGGTATAACGTCCAAGTATTGATCATTGAATCAAGACCTGCATTTGGTGATTTAACTTGGAATTTGCTACAACGCTCTTCCCAGTGATCAAGAATGCCTTGGAATGCAGCATCAACATTTGTTAAATCTTGGTATTTCTTACGTAAACGTTCGCCGTTACCTTTACCTAGACCTAATACAAATGCAAAACGCACTTTCTCGCCTGGTGCGATAGTGAATTGCTTGTGTAAAGAACCACAGTGGTTATTACATGTTTGCGCAGAGTTAGAACATTGTCCGTTTTCAACAGCAATTGGGTTTGACTCATCACGGTAGCGACCTAAGAATGCATCACGTTGACCGTCGTATGAATCTGGGTCAAACGTAGCAGCTAGGTAATAAGTACCTTCGAAGTCATCTGTGTTGTAAAAAAGATCGTATTCAAGTACACCAGCATCATAAGATGTACCCGCAGAGTACAAAGACATCTGGTGGTTTTGGTTGTCAGATTGAATATGTGAGAAAGAGAACTCAACAAACGAGAATGCAGAGATAGTACGTGGCTTGTCACCCGTATTTTCAATAACAACATCCCAGACTTCAGCATCTTCGCCTTTTGGTACGAATAATGTTTTAGTTGCCGTAATACCGTTGTATTCACATTTAAACTTAGAGTATGAAAGACCGTGACGAACTTCGTAGTTCGCTTCGTCTAAGCTTTTTGCAACTGGCTGCCATGAGATAGACCAGTAATCGCCAGTTTCATCGTCACGTAAATAAACGTAATGTCCAGGACGGTCAAAAGACGCATTTGGACGGAACTTAGTGACACGATTGTACTCTGGAGAGTTGTAGAATGAGTAACCACCTGCGTTATGAGAGATAACCGTACAGAACTTTTCAGTCCCTAAGTAGTTAGTCCATGGCGCTGGAGTATCAGGACGCGTAATTACGTACTCTCTGTTTGCATCATCAAAAAAACCGTATTTCATTGTATTTCCTTACTTTGTAGTAAACTTATTTGTTTATAAATAATTAGTTAAGTGCAAAATTTATAGATATATGATTATCTTATTCTTTAATTTTTTAAAACTTTCTATAATTTATTTTATTGCGTTTAAAGTGTGCTTTTTGCCCCTGTAAACGACCGCAGAAATCGGCCCAGTTTTTATGTTCTGGTTTTGACCAAGAAACTTCTGCTGTTGCTAATACACGCGGGAAAAACATATGGTCAATACGATCTTGATTGAGTACTACTTCAGACCATAATGCACACTGCACACCTAAAATATGATCTCGTAATGGATCATCACTTTTAAGTTCGGCCAGTGGTTCATATGAGTAAGCTTGCTCAAGTGGTAACGTACCCGCCCAATCAACACCAAGCTCTTCAGGTGAAAAATCTTGCACAATATCAAAATAGGTATATTTGCTTGGTTGCATGACCACATCAAAACCGCTTTTAACACACTCAAGTGCAGCTTCTTCATTAACCCACGCGTAAACAACTGTCTCTTTACTGACTTTATCGCCGTGTTTCACTTCTTCCCAGCCGAGCATACGTTTGCCGTGACTATTAATTCGTTGTTCTACATGACGCAGTAAGTGACCCTGTAACTCTATCTCTTCGCTGTAACCGCACTCGACCATTAATGCTTGGCATTTAGGACTCTTAGTCCAAACACCTGTCGGCACTTCATCAGCGCCAATATGTACCGAGCTCCCCGGAAAAAGAGCACACACTTCATCAATAACTTTATCTAAAAACTCGTAAGTTCCCGCTAATGCCGGTGATAACACATTGTCCGTGTAGGCTTGAATACTGAGGTATTCTGAGCGTTCTTCCGTATCGGTTAGTAAGTGTGGTAATGATTTAATAGCAGCACGACAATGCCCAGGAATATCTATTTCAGGGATAATAGTAATGCCACGTGCCGTTGCGTATTCAATAACGTCTTTAATTTCAGCCTGAGTATAATAACCGCCGTATTTTTCACTAAGGTGTGAAAACTGAGGCAATAATGCCGTACCCGGACCACGCCAAGCACCGATATCAGTTAACTCAGGAAAGGCTTTAATCTCTAAACGCCATGCTTCATCATCGGTAAAATGCCAATGAAAATGGCTTAATTTATAGATAGCCATTTGGTTAATCAGACGCTTAACCGTCGCGATAGAATGAAAATGACGTGAACAATCAAGCATCAAACCACGGTAATCAAAGCGTGGTTTGTCATTTATCTCAACACAACTCACAGTGTATTGACCTTCAGCATCCGATTTAACCAACTGTAAAAGCGTGGCGACTGCGTGAATAAAACCTGTTTCAGAAGCTGCTTTTATAATGAGTTCAGTATCACCAACAGTTAGCTGATACTCACCTTTTGCTAACACAGCATTTTCAACAAAATAAATGTTTGCCGTGTTGTCTTGAGTGAGGGTTAGTTTTGTTGCATAACTTAGTTCATCAACAAGCCATTGACTCGCAGCTAATGCTTGTTCACTGCCTTGTGAAACAGTCAGTGTCTGAGCAAGAACAAATTGACCGTCGTACTTAATGAGTTTATTAACTTTAGGGATAACCGCGATATCAGAGGCTGCTACGGTAATTTTATCTACCGGCATCAATTCAGGTAATTGTAATTGGATCTGTTTAACATCCAATGCATGATGAACAGTAAAGTTATCAGCAGCCGTTGTTATATAAGCTTCACGCACGCCACATTCATAATTAGTAAAAGGCGCAGATTTTATTTTAAAGGTTATTTGATAAACACCATTTGCTTCAATAACCTCTGATTGATCAGGCTTAATTTCAGTGTAAGTACCTACTTGCACAACACTGCCTTTACTCATTGATTCAGAGTAAATAAAACGTGCAAAATCTAAGGTTAATAACCACTGACTTAACGGCGCATCTGTTAAGTTATTTATGCTTAGTTGTATTAGGCTGTCTTTACTATTTAAAACTTCGACTTCAAGTGAGTAGTTATTCATGTCAGTCCCTTAATACAAGTTATGTTCAAGATTGCCAGCCATCATCAATGCACCATGCATAGCATCACCTTTAGGCATCACTAACCACGGGCGTACCGTTGGCTCTAACCAATCAACAATGCGTTCGCCAATACTGCCCATCAAGGCGATATTAGTTGCGCCACGTTTATTGAGCGCTAATAAAAACATATCGATATCCGCGGCGCATTGCTTGAGTAAATCAATGGCAACACGGTCCCCTTCTTTTGCATATTTAAAAATAGCCGGAGAGAATTGTCCGTAATCACAAGGACGAGCAGATTTAGACCAATCAACAATTTCATCTAAGTCGTTATGGAAATGATCTAAAACGTGATCCACTAATGCGCTGCGCTCTTTAATGCCGTCATACGCCAATAAAACATATTGAATTAAACGTAATCCAGTCACAGCGCCACCGCCTTGGTCTGAAATAGGGAATTCACGGCCGCCGACAATATGTTGCTCACCGTCTTTAATTAAGATGCCACAAGAGCCAGTACCCGCAATCATGATTGCGCCATCAGCGCCATTATGAGCACCTAAACAAGCACCATAAGCATCTGTATTCAAGGTTAAACTTGCAAAAGGATGTGCCAGTTTCATGAATTCAAGCCATGCAGATTTTTGCTCTGCACCCGCAAGCGCTAAACCGATATGCATATCTTTAAAATATGCTTCGTTTAAGCCCGCTTCTTTAGCCGCCAATGTAATCGCGTCCACAATAGAAGACATCGCAACGTCCACACCTAATAAAATATTAGCGCTTCCTGTCTTAGCATCACTTAATGTTTTGCCCTGTGCATTACAAATGCGAGCACGACATGAAGTGCCCCCGCCATCTATACCTACTGTCCATTGTGTTTTCATAAATCTCTCTCTATTACGATTAATTATACGTAATAATAAACTACAAAACAAAATATGGGAACGAACCCATTTGTTCTATTCTACTCAACATTTAGCTCAAACTAGCTAATAGATTATGATGAGAAATCACGCTGAAAGCTGCTATGCTGACTGGGCCATAATAGCTAACAGAAACCAACCACCGTGTGGGATCCATTGTTCACCCCAGCGCCAATTTTGCAACATATCATCCGCCTGACCTTCAGGCTTAAACGCGATATCAAGTTCATTATCAAAACCACCTGTAATGCCATTACAAACACCGCCTTTGGCATTAAAGAAACCTAGCTCAGGTAAGTAATCAGGATTGTTAAAACCAGCGCCATCCAGCATGCACATGTCATAGGGATTTAACCCTACAATCCAATTTAATGATGATTGTGCAAAACTAGCTAACGCTTTGTTTAATGACGCATCTTCAATATGTGGTTTGACTAAATTCACCATAGCAGCCAGTGAACCTAAACGTGCATTTTCGCCCTGCCACCAGTAACCACTTTCATTGTTATGCGCGATAAAGAAAGCACTGCGCTTCGCTTCATTAACACTTTTAACGTATTGGCGTGGATAAGCAAAGGGGTTAAACACTTCGCTGGTAATCGCTAATTCAAATTTCAACGCTTTAATAATGGTTTGTTTAGTTTTCTGTTGGTATTCGCTGTTTGTTTCTATTTCTAAATATTGCGTCAGTGCAATAACCGGTAATCCCGCTTCTGCGCCGTGGAAATAAGGACGAGAACCATCACTATTAGCTGACCAAAAGTTAAGTTGCAAATCATCAGATTGTTGACGAAGTGATAACTTAGCAGCCCAGCTACGCGCTTCTTGCAAGTATTTTTCGTCTGTCGTGCTTTTATAAAGCTCAACCGCTGCGATCAAGGCACAATATTCATCGATAATATTGCTTTGATTATCATCACAGTAACTTTCATTGTGTTCAACTAAGTGCCAGTAAGCTCTTTCTGCACTCGCTAAATATTGAGCAGCGCTAAATTCGCCACCTGTTGGTTTACGGTAAGCAACCGCTAAAGAGGCAATTGCGATACCTGCACCTTGACGGAAAGCCGCTTGATAAGATTCAGTTTTATCACCGGTTTGATTTTCATAAGCACAAAGATCGCGTTGCTCGGGATCTTTACTCCACTTATCAAAGACGGTCATATAAAAATAACCCTCTTCGCTGAGCATACGTTGTAAGAAGTCAGCACCAAAAATCGCTTCTTCTTGTAAACGTACGGCTGAATATTTAGCAAACTTGTTATTATCTTTTAGAAGATCTAGACCTTTAAACATATTCCACACGATCATTGGGATCTGTTGTGGATTCATATAATTGGCAAAAGAAAGATGGCTAAAATACTTGCTTAAATCACCCGATGCATCGTACCAACCGCCGTGAACATCAACGGTTTTATCAGTGCCTAATACAACAGCCTTTTGGTCATGCTGGTCAAAAATACCCGCGCAACGTTGACCTTTAAAATAATGTAATAAATCAGAAAAACAGCGTGTCATTAACAGACCTTCGCCGATTTCAAACGTTTGAGATTGTGTTTCATCAAGGCGTAAAAAATAACGACCAACTGTCGTAAACTCAGAAAAATCAATGCTGTGAAAATAGCCTTGTGACCATTGGTCAACGGTACCTGATGATAAAAGGGGAAGATGTTGAATTACTTCTCCGCTGAGTGCGGATACTAATTGTACTTGAGAGATGTTTAAACGTGTTTTAGTTTGTAAGACAGCCTGTTTAGGCCCAACACATTCATAACCTATATGATTGGTAAGTAATTTCACTTAACTTAACCCCTTAAAAAAAGATCCCCAAGCAAATGCTCGGGGATATTGGTATCACCACTCTAAGGAGAGTTGAGCGGTGAGTTAATGCCCATAATTACCTCGTGAAAATTGGTAATTGTTACAAAGTACCCCTTGAAACGTAATGGGCGTCTCTTCTATTCGTGTAAATGACAACGAACAAAATGGTTTTCAGCAAGTTGCTTAACTCCAGGCATCTCATCTTTACAGCGTGGTGTTGCATGTAAACAACGTCCTGCAAATGGACAACCTAAAGAATCTGGCGTCCAAAGAGGAATTTCACCTTTGTTACCTTCAAGCTTGCTGTGAATAGATTTACTTGGATCCGGTACTGCAGAAACAAGTAGTTGAGTATAAGGATGTTGTGGACGATGAATAATCTCGTCTGTATCACCCCATTCAACCATATGACCTACATACATTACCGAGAGATCTTCAGCGATGTAACGTGCTGTTGCGATATCATGCGTGATGTAAAGTAGTGACATTTGACGTTCTGATTTCATCTCTTCCATGAGGTTTAATACACCCGCACGGATAGAAACATCAAGCATTGATGTTGGTTCATCAGCAAGTACAACTTCAGCACCTACCGCAATGTTACGTGCTAAGTTAACACGTTGACGTTGACCACCAGAAAGTTGGTGTGGGAACTTCTCAGCCGTTTCTTTAGCAGGGTTTAAACCCACTTGCTCAAGTAGTTCGTAAACCTTCTCTTCAAGTTCTTTTTTATTACCCGGTGTTACTTTTTTGTGGATCTTCAACGGACGCGCAATATGGTGGAAAATATTGTGCGTTGGGTTTAAAGAGCCAAACGGGTCTTGCCATACCATCTGAACACCTTCACGGTATTTCATTAGGTCGGCATGTTTCTGAATCGTTTGTATATCACGGCCTTTATAAATAATTTGACCCGATGTAGGCGCGTACATCTTAGCAATCATCTTAGCGATGGTAGATTTACCAGAGCCTGATTCACCTACAACAGCCATACCGCGACTTTTGTACATTTTAAATGATACATCGTTTGAAGCACGCATCATTGGTTGTTTTAACGCGTTACTGCTGACTTTGAAATCTTTAACGATATTCTTGCCTTCAACCAGTAATTCACCGTATTTTGCACTCATAATTCTTTCCTTCTCTCAATCTGGCTTAAGCAGTTGCAAGTTCAACGACAGCAATAGACTCACCCGCCACTGCTAAGTGACAGTTAGACATATGGCCATTTTCAATATCACGTAGTGGGTTTGCTTTTGTTTTGCAAACTGTTTCTACGCGTGGGCAACGAGCCTGAAAGCGACAACCAGTTGGGATATCTAATAAGTTAAGCGGGTTACCAGGAATTCCTACTAACGCAGTTTTTGGCCCCGTTAACGATGGGAAAGAGTTACCTAAACCATGCGTATATGGGTGATAAGGGCTTCCCAAGATATCTTGAGACGACGCCACTTCAATTAACTGGCCAGAATACATGATGCCGATACGATCAGAGAACTCAACCATTAACGATAAATCATGGGTAATGAACAAAATTGAGAAACCAAACTCTTCTTTTAATGCATAGATTTTCTGTAATATTTCACGTTGAACAACTACATCAAGTGCTGTTGTTGGTTCATCCATAATGATTAATTTTGGATTAAGCGCTAATGCAATCGCAATCACTAAACGCTGACGCATACCGCCAGAGAACTGGTGAGGGTAATCCGTTAAACGGTTTGGATGAATATCTACAATTTGTAATAACTGCTCAGCACGTTTAACTGCTTCATACTTAGTTTTGCTTGTATGGCGCATGATAACGTCAGTGAACTGGTCAACAATTGGGATAACTGGATTCAAAGCATTCATTGCGCTTTGGAATACCATTGACATTTCGCTCCAACGGAACACTGTCATTTCACCATCACTCAGCTTTAAAATGTCTTTCATGCCGCCGTTATCATCAGCGAAGAAAACTTCACCGCCACTGATAAATGCAGGTGGCTTATGCAAACGCATTAATGCGAATGCAATCGTTGATTTACCACAGCCAGACTCGCCAGCTAGACCGAATACTTCGCCTTTACCGATATCAAAACTAACATCGTTTACAGCGCGTACATCACCATTTGCAGTAATGTAATCAACACAAAGGTTGCGGATTGAAATTTGTGGAGTAGTCATTATTTTGCCCCGCTTGCTAAATCTTGTTCACCAGGAAAGTGTGGAACTTCTGCTTTTACATGTGCTGCACGTGCTTTTTTGTCTGCTTTTTGCATTTTCTCAAAACGTTTCATACCAGGGTTTGAACGTAATTGTGGGTTAGCAATTTCATCGACTGCAAAGTTAAGCATTGCAAGACCAATTGAAAGCGTAATTAGTGCACCACAAGGGGCTAGTAGTTCCCACCATGCGCCAATTATCATTGAAGATGATGTTTGTACGTTATAAAGCATGATACCCCAACTAATTGTACCTGGGTCACCTAGACCTAAGAACGAGATAGTGGCTTCCATCATGATTGCGTACATTACAGAACCGATGAAACTTGCACCAACGATTGAGATAAGGTTTGGTAAAATCTCAACAAAGATAATACGTAAACGAGATTCACCTAATACTTCAGCTGCTTTAACAAATTCTTTCTCACTTAAAGACATAGTTTGTGCGCGTATTACACGTGCACCCCATGCCCAGGAAGTGAAACCGATTATTAATGCAATGGTCAACGGTCCAGCCTCCCCGATGAATGCTGCTAATACAAACAGTAACGGATACTGAGGGATTACTAACATAACGTTCATGGCAGCAGATAAAATATCATCTACTCGTCCACCAAAGTAACCCGCAGAAATACCAATAACCGTTGCTAAGAAACATACAACAATACCAGCACCAAAACCAACCGCTAGTGAAACACGTGCACCATGTGCAAGTTGAGACCAGATAGAACGACCCATGCGAGACGTACCCATTACGTGTTCTGCTTTTTTAGACATCAACAAAGTACGTTTGTCATAAGCAAGGTTTGTTGCAACCCAACCATCAGGAGATGCTTGTGCAAGTTTTACAATTGGACCAGGGTATTCATGTGGCTTACCCGTACGTTTATTGGGTACATGATCCGTTAATAACGGCGCAAATACGGCCATAAAGATAAACGAGAACAAAATAATTGAACCAAATAACGCCTTATTGTTATTTTTCAATATGTTTAAAATACCTTTCATAATCTTATGCTCCCTTACGAAGGCGAGGATCTAGCAATACATAAAGCATGTCGGCTAGTAAGTTGAAGAACAACATAAACAGCGTCATTACCAATAATTGACCTTGTAATACTTGGTAATCACGTGCATTGATTGCGTTTAAGAGAACGGTACCAAGACCGGGATAGTTGAAGATAATTTCGATAATCATCTGACCACCAATCGCCATACCTAAAGACATAGAGAGTGCTGTTACACTTGGTAGCATTGCGTTACGTGCAGCGTAATTAAATACAACACGGTTTTCGCTTAGCCCCTTACCTTTTGCCATGGTGATATAATCTTCACCTAGCAAGTTAATCATGTTATTACGCATCGCAATCAAGAAACCACCAATCTGTACGATTGTCGCACCAAATAAAGGCAATACTGCATGGTATGCAACATCTTTTAAAAATGTCCAGCTTGTCCAATCAGGCGTAACACCAGGTGTGTAGGCATAACTTGTTGGGAACCACTTAAGAGTGATTGCAAAAACAAACAGTAATAACATTGCTGTTACAACCTGTGGTACCGCTTGGATAACCAACATGCCTGGCGACATAATAGTATCGAACTTGCTACCACGTTTCCAAGCAGCAAAAATACCTAATACAGAGCCAATAGTGAATGAAATTACTACCGCTGTACCTGCTAAAAATAGTGACCAGCCAACTGCATTACCTAATACTGTGTTAACCGTTAGTGGGTAAAATTGTACTGAGATGCCTAAGTCCCAGGTCAAGACACTTTTCATGTACATACCGAACTGCACAATAAGCGGACCATCAACAAAGCCTAATAGCTCTTTCATCGCGGCAATACGTTCAGGTGTTACCTGTGACGTTGCATTCGCAAACATCATGGTGATTGGGTCACCTGGCATTGCGCGCGGAATAATAAAGTTCAAGGTTGCCGCAAATAGCAACGCAATAAAGTAAAACGCTAAACGTCTTAAGAAAAACCCCATAACTTACACCTTAATAATCCATTACTTTGTCCGCTTATCTAGCGAAAATGAATATGGAATATGGAAAAAAATCAATTACGACTAAGATTGTCATAATAATAAAAATTGGGAAGAAACAAAAAGGCACAGACATCATGTGCCACAAACCTACAAACCATTAACCTTCTTAACAAACCCTTAACAAAAAGAGCTTAATTAAAAAAGGCACACAATGTGTGCCTTTCGAAAACCGATTATTTAACCGGTTTTAAGTCTAACACTTGAAGTAGACGCTCAGCGATGCCAGCGTGACTAGATGGACGTCCTTGAGGGTTCTTCTCATTCCACCAACCAGTGAAGCGACTAGTATTGTATTGGAAGTTATTTAAACCAGACATTACAGGAATTGTAACTTGATCTTCAGCAATGATTGCTTGGATCTGGTTAGCAATTTTAACTTGCTCAGCTTTATCAGCGGTTTTATAAAAACCATTTAATAAAGAGTCAACTTTCTCACTTTTCCAATGGTGCATTGCAAAACGTGGCGATGCAGATGTTTGGTATTTAGAGTTGTAAGCACTGTCCCAGTATTTATGCGGGTCAGAACCGTGGAAGTAGTTTGTGTAAGCTACATCGTAAGTCGCATCTTGCATCGCTTTGTTGTAAACAGCGAAATCAGGAGTACGTGCTTTAGCTTGGATACCCACTTCTTCTAGGTTTTCAACAGCTAGTTGCACAGAGTTGTTGAAATCAGACCAGCCGTTTGGCGATTGAATTTCAAGAACAAACGATTTACCAGATGGAGTATCAACAAAACCATCATCATTTACGTCTTTGAAGCCAGCTTTAGCAAGAAGTGCTTTAGCGCCTTCAACATTGTAAGTATTGAATTTTTTGTATTTGTTATGAACTGCTTCATCAGACCAAGACTCAAATGCGTAACCAAGACCAGATGCGAAATCATTTGTTACACCAGCACCGTAAAATGCGATATCAATGATTGTTTGACGGTCAATAGACATAGAGAATGCACGACGGAAGTCAACGTTAGTTAACGCTTCGTTTTTCGCTGCATCAGGGTTTTTATGGTTAACAACAAATGCCTGAGTACCAGCAGCACTCAACCAGTATTTATGGTTAGGGTTCTTAGAAGCGTAAGTTTTATCAATATCTGGAATGAAAGATGAAGCCCAATCAATTTCAGAGTTCATTGCTTTAGCAAGGAATTGATCGTTGTTAGCAATTTGCGGAACACGAAGACAATCAACATCTAGATTAGCAGCGTCCCAGTAAGTTGCTTCAGTACATTGAACATACAATGTAGGAGTAAACGTTTCAATTGCAGTAAACGGACCAGTACCCACTGGGTTTTCATTCAAAAACTCATCAGGTTTGTCAACTTTTGACCAGATATGTTGTGGAACAACAGGTACCTTAACGATATCGTAAGGTGCGTTTGAATTTGGCTCTGATAATGTAAATTCAACTTTGTATTCGTTGATTTTTTTAACAGCAGTAACAACTTTGTTAGCACCCGAGAAATCTAGACTTGGCGTAGCTTTAACCAGGTCGAACGTGTAAACAACATCATCAGCAGTGAATTTTTCGCCGTCAGACCATTTAACACCTTCACGGATATCAAATGTAACAGACATAAGGTCTTTAGACATTTCAAAACCAGTTGCTAGACGAAATACCGGCGTGTTGCCTTTCATTTCGTTAAATACAACTAATGGCTCATAAATAAAGTCAGATGTTGTATGTAAGTTAGTCGATGCTAAGAACGGGTTAAAGTTACGAATTAACGTTGGGAGCTCTTTAGGGTGAAAAACTAGTTCACTTTTTTCAGCAAATGCAACTTGAGGAGCTAATGCAGTAGATACTGCTACTACTAGCGCTGTGATTTTCGTTTTTTTAAAATTGGCAAACATTTAGTAATCCTCACTATTATTCTAACAATTAATTATTATACGTATTTACATTCATTATCTACGAATCGCCCTCATTCTTGAGTAAATTCATACCAACAAATTCGATTAAAAACCTACACATTTAATATCTAAAAACATTTTCGTGAACGGCTTATGGCGACTAGAAAACTACACTCATAGAAAAGAGTCAACAGCACCTTACGTAAAAAACGTCAAAACTAAAGAAATATCCGTGCAAAACGTCAAAATAAAGATTAAGCACATTTAACCTTGGCTTCATTTTTTTGCGATGGATCACCATGTCTATTAAAAGTAAAACACTTCCAAACAATGAAAACAAAACCACAAAGCCCTTTAAATAGGGACTCTTTAACGTTCAAACAGTCAACTTTTATTGGGCACTGTAATATATTGAAATTTATTACGTTAGTTTTGCCGATTCGTTGTGACACTACTCGCACTTTATTAAAGAGATAATTCAAAAACGTTAATTTACTAAAATAAGGGGCTAATTCATGGTAAATTACAGCCTAAATAAAAGGCAAAAAAACGCGATAAAGACCCTCTTAAAGGCGAATTTTAAATGTTATTTATTAGTTTCAAATAAAAGCAGTCGCACTTGAAACTGAGCGCTATTTTTATCTTTTCTCATTAAATACGTGGTTTATCTAAAATGCATAAGAAACAACATAATAAAAAACTTAAAAATACAGTTATGATGGCCTTTCTTGCTTTGAGCATTATTCCCCTGACCCTTATTTCTTTGTTCTTCCTTTATACGCAAAGCCAAGACTTAGCCGAACAGAGTAAAACCCAGCTGATTGCACTTCGCGATAATCAGCAATTACAAATCCAAAACTACTTTAAGAGTCAAGAATCACAAGTGAGAAGCTTTGCACGTTCAGAGCTAGGTATTTCAAGTGGCGGGCGTTTTTCAGGGTTAACATCCGCTTTTGAACATTTAGGAATAGATGAAGAGCAAGCCCGACTGCATGCACAAAAACGCTACATACAGGGCAGTGGCGATAAAAGAAACAATGTAATACACAGTGACTCACCAAACTACAATGGCAGTGAACGTTATCGTTTAATCCATAAACGCTACCATTATCGTTTCACAGACATACTCACTAACTCTGACTTTGACGACATATTATTAGTGACCCGATCCGGTACGGTTGTTTACTCGACAAAGAAAAACGCAGAGTACGGGACCAACCTGATAACCGGCAAGTTTCAAAATAGCTCACTGGCGAATATATTTAGACGTATTGTGAAATTGGCTAAAACGAATGATGGTAAGTCTATTCCGGTTATTTTCTCTGACTTTAGCGAACAAGAAAACAAACAAATAGCCTGGTTTGCAGCCCCTGTTACCGAGCGTGGCTTCCAACATAGTTTTGTTTTCTTCAAATTAGAGAACAGTCAATTAACTCACTTATTACAAAATTCTAATATTGGTGATATGGAAACATTATTAACCAACGATCAATCTATCTCGCGCATTAAACTTGCCCCCGGTGAAAAACTGAATATAAGAGAAGCCAGTATTAAACAAGCAGTCAATGGTTTTACCTCTGTTGATAGTTTTCGTAATGATAAAGGCGAAAGCATTTTAGCCGCATTTACCCCGATTAATGTACAAGGTAAAACCTGGGCGCTTGCGATTGAGTTACCAGAAAAATCCGCTTATGCAAGAATTAGGCAACTTGAAAGTATCTTCCTGCTTACCCTACTCTTTGCATTAAGCATGGTTGTCATTGCTTCGCATTATCTGTCTAATTCTATTACTGCACCTATTTTGAATTTAGCCTGGATAGCAGAACGAATAGCAGCCGGCGATCTCAATCAGCGAGTCAGTGGTACGGAGCGTAATGACGAGATTGGTCGATTAGCAATTAGCTTTGCACGTATGAAACGTTCAGTCAGAGAAAAGCTATTATTAATCAATGAACAAAAGGAAGAGCTGGAAACCAACCTGACATTGATTCAGCAGCAAAATAATGACTTACAACTTACTGACAAACTAAAAGATGAATTCTTAGCAACAACCTCACATGAATTGCGCACACCTTTACATGGCATGTTAGGCATTACGGAAACACTAAGATCCGGGGCTTATGGCTCATTAACCCCTGAGCAGCAATACCAACTTGAAGTGATTAATAACAGTGGTCATCGTTTAGCACATCTTGTTGATGACCTTCTGGATTACCATAAAATGCGTTATGGAAACCTGTACATTAACAAGAATGCCGTCGACCTTTCCTCTGCAGTCCATCTTGTTTTAGAACTCTCAAAGCATCTTCTTGATAACAAGCCGCTGCGTATTCTTAACCAGATACCCGACGACCTTCCCTTGGTGATCGCCGATGAACAACGTCTTGAGCAGGTATTATATAACCTCATTGGTAATGCGATTAAATATACCGTTGAGGGGAAGATCATTATCTGCTCAAAAATATTTGATGATAAAATTCAAGTGCAAGTTATCGATACCGGCCATGGGATTGATGCAGCCCAACTTGACCAGATATTTGAACCACTAAGCCAAGCCACCGTTGATAGCCCTTATTATCGTCAGGGTGCCGGCCTTGGTTTATCGATTAGCCGCCAATTAATCGAATTAATGGGTGGTAATTTATATGTCAGTAGTCAGCAACATATTGGTACTACTTTTAGCTTTACCCTGCCTATCGCTTCGGAAATTGAGAGCCAAGAAAATAGCTTTGCTCATACTCAACATTTTCAGGCCCCTATTCCTTATCAGCAGGTCAATATTACAGCGGACTCTTTGCCAACCAACCCAGACGCGCCTTTATTAATTGTCGCAGATGATGAGGCGGTGAATTTACAAGTGTTGATGAGTTTCTTACGTTTAGAGGGTTATCGCGTCAAAACAGCGATGAATGGTCAGGAAACATTAGAGTTATTAGCAGAAGAGCAACCAGCCCTTATATTGCTTGATGTGATGATGCCAGGCATGAGTGGTTATGAAGTGTGCCAAGCGATTCGTAAAAATCATGATAGTGAAACATTACCCATTATTATGTTAACGGCGCTTAGCCAAAGTAAAGATAGAGTGCGTGGTTTTGAAGTGGGCGCTAACGATTACGTGAGTAAACCTTTTAACCAAAAAGAGATATCAGCACGTGTCACAGCGCATCTACAAGCCACAAAAACACAAACATTGAGCAGTCAAAACAGTCAGCTTCAACATACCTTACAAGAACATGAACTCGTTGAAGCTTGTTTGCTGGAAACTCAAGCACATCTATTTACGCTACTTGAACATAGCCCTGATGCCATTTTGTGTATTCGTTTCGATGAAAAAATTAGTTTTGCTAACCATAATGCTGGGAAATTATTTAAACGTAGCCCCCAACAGCTACAGCATTACAACCTTGAAGACATTGTGATAAAACGCAGCTTAAAACTACAAGATAATCACCTCAATGAATTAGATATTTATATTGAAGGCAAAGTAACCAGCATGGCGGCATCAATCATTCTCTTACCTAAGCAGTCAGGGTTACATTCGTTAATGATTTTTTGCACCGATAATAATTATGATGCACGGCGTATTAATAACCTTGAAAGTGCCGTTGATGCGTTATCAAGTTATGCCTTTGATGGTAATAGTGAACAGTTGCAAACCCTGAAAGAACTGGGTGGAGAATTCACCCGACTGGTTGATAAGGCCGAAGGTAAAGGCAGTGATAAAAAACACCTCAAGCGTGAATTACTGGTTGATGTAATGACCCAAACATTACATTACTGGGAAAATGAAAGTGGTAAATCAAAATTTGAGTTAGCGGAAAACAGTCAATTATGGAAAGTTTATTTAGACAGAAGTACGCTACAGACACGTACTCTGGATAAGTACTTACACCTTGAGACTTTGCCTAAAACCCCCCGCTGGCGCACGGTATTGAGTACCATCGATTATGTACTGGAACATTGTGATAGCGATACTAAGCAACGCGAGAAAATTGAGAAGCTACGTTTACAATTGCAAAAGTTATTAGCTTAATCTAATAACGCTAAATAATGTGCCCAATCAAATAGATAACCAGGGTCATTTTTACGCCCTGGTGCAATTCCACTATGACCTATTATTCGTTGCTTTGTCAGTTTTGGATAATAGCTGATAAGTTGTTGGCTGAGTTCGGCGAGTGCCAGGTATTGTCCCTGCGTATAAGCCGACTTATCCGTCCCTTCTAGCTCAATGCCAATAGAGTAATCATTACACGCCTCAACACCATCAAAGCTTGAAACACCAGCATGCCATGCACGATGATCAAAAGGCACATATTGCTCAACCAAGCCATCTCGACGAATCACACAATGCGCTGACACCTCAAGCCCCTGTAAGTCGCTAAAGCTTTGATGTTCATGACAATCTAAACAGCCCGTGAATAGCTGCTCAATCTGTTTTCCACCATAAACCCCTTCCGGTAAACTAATACAGTGAATCACTAGCAAGCTCACTTCTAGGCCTACTGGACGCTCATTAAAATAGGGCGAACAAATTTGCTTTGCTTGTTTATAAATACCTGTTCTTTTTATCAACTAAGACTCCTTAATGCATGTTAGCTGTTAGCTGTTAGCTGTTAGCTGTTAGCTGTTAGCTGTTAGCTGTTAGCT
>NZ_PJBZ01000263.1 GCF_002835995.1 Psychromonas sp. Urea-02u-13
CATGAATTTAAATAAGAAGCCAAATCTTAGGAAATACAAGGGATAGAGCGATATTTTAGAACGCTTATGGATTCTGTTGAAAAGTTTTAGCTCAGTATAAATGTGGCGAATTCCAGACTCTATTATGCAGTGAGCGCGTAAAAGCGATTCCATATTGGCACCGACTCATCGCCAATAATCTGTCCTCGTTTAATCATCGTCCCAGTTTCTTGCCCCGCCATCGTAGCTAAAGCCCCAGCTTCTGGTTTCCAACCAGATGCCTGAACCATCTTCTGTTTTATTGGCCGATAACTTTGCTCAACAATATTATTGAGATACTTAATATCGACAACGTCGATTAAGCTCTGCACTAATACGCCAGAAAGGCCCTTGTTTCATTTTTGTCACAACATTCACAGAGATAAAATCAACTATACCTGAGGCACTTCAACTCGCAGGTTAAAACCTCTGAAAATTATCGTTAATTCTCATATTTAAATCGGCACCGATTGTAGA
>NZ_PJBZ01000264.1 GCF_002835995.1 Psychromonas sp. Urea-02u-13
GGCGTTATATGTCGCTACTTTTAGGTTATGTTTTAGTTTTCTATATACGCTTTGAGCATTGTTTTACCATGCTGTTTTCGAGGCTTTCACTAAACTAGAAATGCTTAAAGTAACCTTGATTGTGCCGTTGCTTTGATTGGTCAAATGTAGAATTCGTCAATCTGTAAATCGCAGTGTTTAGCTTGCATGATTTGGTTTGAATTTCTATTCTTCAGCAGGTTTTTGAGTTGATAATTTAAATCCCAAAGGGTGGTTTTAAGCGTTCGTAAACTATTCAATTATTAGTTTTGTGTCATCTTCGTAAAGTGTTTCTACGAAGTTCAAAGTTAATACTTAAGTGGCTTTAAATATTGGTGGTTTACGTTACTATTCCATTTCGTTATGTAATTGTATTATCAGAGTTTTAAAACTGATCGCGAGCATATAACAAGCAATTTAAACGGAACATAAACAGTTCGCCATTTTTGCAAAAACAAAAGGCGCAAAA
>NZ_PJBZ01000265.1 GCF_002835995.1 Psychromonas sp. Urea-02u-13
TTTAGTCCGCTTAATGTGGGCGTTAGTTGGTTTTTAAAATCGTGGTTGGTAATTCTTTCTACGAAGTATTTCTGGCTAAGGTTTGAGTTTGGTAATCTTCAAAGTCGTTGCCTTGTGGTTTTAGTTTGTAACTCGCTCATTCCGCCAAAATATGCTGTCGCTAATAGTCGTCTGGTGTAAAGTTTAACTCGTTAGTTAACCAGAACTCTCGGCTCCATTAGCTCCGCTTATTTTATAATGGCGTCATTCTGGTTTCTAGTTTTAAAATGTAATCACGAATGTGTTGTTTAGTTGAATTATGTCTTAGTTTTTCAAGAGGTTACTAGATAGTTTTTCTAATATTAGTTATCGTGTTTCATTAGGTTATTTTTACCGCCAAACACAACTAACAAGCACTTTAAACGGAACAAAAACAGTTGGCTGTTTCGCTCCGCTACACAATTTTAGCCAACAATTTTTGTCCGCTTAAGTGGGCGTTA
>NZ_PJBZ01000266.1 GCF_002835995.1 Psychromonas sp. Urea-02u-13
AAGAGCTTTAAACGGAATAAAAACAGTTGGCTACGTTCCGCTTCGCTCCACAATTATAGCCAACTATTTTTATCCGCTTAAGCAGGCGTTAGGCATTAAATCTGGAGTTTATTTGAAATATTTTCTATCAATCATCAGTATTTTGATTTCCTCTTTATTTATAGCTATAGGGGTTATGGTTATTTTGGGAGCAACTGCATTACTTTGGAAAATAGGCTTTGCTTTAGTTACAATCTCCTATGGTATTGCTGGCTTTTATTCGCTTTATTTAGCTTTAGGTAAGCGACAAGTTAAAGGATTCAATGTTTTAAAGTATTTATCCTTAGCTTTCATGGCAATCTACATCATTGCTAATTTGGATTCAGGTATGATTAGTGGTCAAGAATTTGGTCTAATTATAATTATAAGTATTTTCATCTTATTAAATTGGTTATCAGTGAATTCAATATATAATCGTGGCCAAAATGCCTAACAA
>NZ_PJBZ01000267.1 GCF_002835995.1 Psychromonas sp. Urea-02u-13
AACGGATGCCAATTAACTCAAGACAAGGCAAAAACTATGCAGCATATGGTCTTATATTAAAAGATCTGGAATTTGTTAAAAGAGCATTTAATTTAGCGATGCGGGAAATATCAGGCTCGAAACCCGAGTCAGTTGGATCAAAACTACACTACAGCGAACTTAGCGATGTAACTGACATGATAGAGGCTTTTTATTTGTCAGCTATTATTAGTTATGGGAAATGTTTTACAGTAGGAAAGGGCAGAAAAATTAAATTAGAAGCATCTGATATTTTTAAGAGTAATAATCATCTAAAAAAAATCCATGATGAGTTAATAAATCAGCGACATAATTACGTAGCTCATGCAGGTAATACTACATATGAGGCTTGGCAGTCCATAGTATTACTTGATCCTATGAATAAACAAGCACCTCGTATTATAGTAGAGAAAGAGCATACGTTAGCTTTCTCTTTAAAAGACTT
>NZ_PJBZ01000268.1 GCF_002835995.1 Psychromonas sp. Urea-02u-13
CATTAAGTGGAAATTAATGGTTGGATATAATCGCGAAGCGATGGCCAACTGTTAATTTTCCATTTAAATGACTTGTTAGGTTTGAACCCACAACAGCGGGCGTAAACCTATATTTGTTGTTAATTCTAGTAACCCGCTGACTGATGAATTTGTTATGGAAACTGCACAAATCAGTTAAAGAGTTACCCGCTAATACTTTGAATTTTAAAGTTAAACGATGAACTAAGCTACAACATAAAATTGATTTAGACGTAACTTGTGAATCAATGCAGAAATTGGATTAAGAAACTCAGTAAATCATTTTCACAAACGAAGCTTCATTCTAAAACAATGAAAAAATCACTCTGCAATTATACGAAACACCAACATTAAAATTTTAGATTCTCCGTAAAACCTAACGCCGCTATAAGCGGCTAAGTACAATTTGCTAAACTGCGCGAAGCGCGAGCAAACTGTACGTGT
>NZ_PJBZ01000269.1 GCF_002835995.1 Psychromonas sp. Urea-02u-13
GTAACAGACCTACAATTACCATTTCAAGTCGAGCACACCTAACAATTCTGTTGTGGTCACCGATACCCGTGGCGGTACTGAAACCTATCAGTTTAATGATCGCGGTTTACCTGTTTATCATCAAGACCAAGAAGGTGGTGTTACCCGTTATAGTTATGATGAGCGTGGCAACCTAGTTAGTGAAACTAATCCGATGCAAGCTGCATTGCGTTATGTCTATGATTATTCTAACGATCAGTTACGTACGTTTATTGACAGTAGCGGTGCACAACACCAACTTGAACGCGATAACCTAGGTAATATTACTGCCAGTATCGACCCACTCGGTAACCGTTGGCAACGCAGTTATAATGAGCTTGGACAACTGAGCCAGCAAACCAATCCACTCGGTGAAAGTCATCATTACCAGTATAACGAGCTAGGTCTAGTCAGTCGTATCACCGATCCGCTTGAAC
>NZ_PJBZ01000270.1 GCF_002835995.1 Psychromonas sp. Urea-02u-13
ACAAAATACGATTGAGATCGGGTGTTTATACATCAGGTGTCATCGCAAGCTTGAAAAACAACCGTGATATTGTGTTATTTGAAACCAATATTGGTCATGCCGGCGAATTTATCGACCGCATATTATACAAGCGTAAAGCAGCGGTTATTCCCATTTTGATGAGTGATGCGCTAGCGAGTAATCAACCGAGCACTTGTAATGTTGCCCCCTCACTTTGTAATAGTCATGCAAGACGACAGTTTGTAGATGTCATCAATCATTTTCCAGATGAGGTTGAGCAACTCCTCGAACGTTATGGTGAAATTTGGAAAAATGAACATAAGATAATGGAGCTTAAACTCTCGTTATTAGAGAGGCTTGAATATCATAAGGCCCACTCACTACCGATACTTGAAGAGATTAAATGGTGGGGAGAAACCCATTTTAATCAGCAAAGCATTGAAGAAAACAG
>NZ_PJBZ01000271.1 GCF_002835995.1 Psychromonas sp. Urea-02u-13
AGGCGTTAGTTGGCCTTAAAAATCACTTGGTTCGGTTTGTTTAAATCGGTGAGTAATTAATACGTTTTGAGTTGTTAAATATCGAAGTACGTAGCTTTGAATGTTTATCCAGTTAGCGCATTCAGCCAAAGTAAGGTGTTTCCACTAATAGAGTTTTAACTTTTATAAAAGCCAAAGCATAAAACTCATTAGCTTAGGTTTTTAGTAATCAGAGGCTTCATTTAGTTTTCAGTTTTTGCAACGTATAGTGAGAGTTGTTTTACTAAATATGGCTAATAGTTTCCGTTAGGTATTTGGCTTTTCAATTACCGAATGGATTTTTTAATTAACGGTTGTTGCTAGTTACTTTAACGGCATCAACTAACAAGTCATTTAAATGGAAAATTAACAGTTGGCCATCGCTTCGCGATTATAGCCACCCATTAATTTCCACTTAATGAGGCGTTAG
>NZ_PJBZ01000272.1 GCF_002835995.1 Psychromonas sp. Urea-02u-13
AGGCGTTAGTTGGCCTTTAAATTTACTTGGTTCGGTTTGTTTAAATCGGAGAGTAATTAATACGTTTTGAGTTGTTAAATATCGAAGTACGTAGCTTTGAATGTTTATCCAGTTAGCGCATTCAGCCAAAGTAAGGTGTTTCCGCTAATAGAGTTTTAACTTTTATAAAAGCCAAAAGCATAAAACTCATTAGCTTAGGTTTTTAGTAATCAGAGGCTTCATTTGGTTTTCAGTTTTCGCAACGTATCGTGAGACTTGTTTTACTAAATATGGCTAATAGTTTCCGTTAGGTATTTGGCTTTTCAATTACCGAAATGGAATTTTAATTAACGGTTGTTGCTAGTTACTTTAACGGCATCAACTAACAAGTCATTTAAATGGAAAATTAACCGTTGGCCATCGCTTCGCGATTTTAGCCAACCATTAATTTCCACTTAATGA